>NZ_JBOFIN010000026.1:0-68214 GCF_051650185.1 Scandinavium sp. | reverse complement strand
TGATGAGAGCTTTGTTGTAGGTGGGCCAGTTGGTAATTTTGAACTTTTGCTTTGCCACGGAACGGTCTTCGTTATCGGGAGGATGCGTGATCTGATCCTTCAACTCAGCAAAAGTTCGATTTATTCAACAAAGCCGTTTGCTCCCTCTCCCTGTGGGAGAGGGGCGGGGAGAGGGCATCAGGCAGCACTTCATGCAATCAGCTTAAATCACACCCTGAGCCAGCATCGCATCGGCGACTTTGACAAATCCAGCAATGTTCGCGCCGCGTACATAATGCGTCTGTCTGGCTTCGCCACCGTACTCCACGCACGCCTGATGGATATCCAGCATGATGTGATGCAGACGGGCATCAACTTTCTCCGCTTTCCAGCCCATACGCGCCGCGTTCTGCGCCATTTCAAGGCCAGACGTCGCCACGCCGCCCGCATTCGCCGCTTTGCCTGGGGCAAACAGAACGCCTGCTTCGAGGAACAAATCCGTTGCGGCGATGGTGGTTGGCATGTTGGCACCTTCCGCCACGGCTTTCACGCCGTTGGCGATAAGCGTGCGTGCCGCTTCAACGTCCAGTTCGTTCTGGGTCGCGCACGGCAGGGCGATATCAACAGGTACTGACCACGGCTGCTGGCCTTCCAGGTATTGCAGACCAAACTCTCGGGCGTAATCGGCAACACGTCCGTCGCGGCTGGTTTTAATCTCTTCCAGACGAGCCAGTTTTTCAGGCGTAAAGCCTGCTTCGTCGACCACGGTACCACTGGAATCAGAAGCGGTAACCACGCGAGCGCCCAGCGCCATGGCTTTCTCAATCGCATATTGCGCCACGTTGCCGGAGCCAGACACTGCCACGCGCATACCCTCAAAACCCAGGCCATGGCGTTTGAGCATCGCATCGGTGAAATAGATAAGCCCGTAACCTGTGGCTTCCGGGCGAATCAGGCTGCCGCCAAACGACAGGCCTTTTCCGGTGAACACGCAGGCGGTGTTGTTGGAGAGCTTTTTCATCATGCCAGCCATAAAGCCGACTTCACGAGCGCCCACGCCGATATCGCCGGCAGGCACGTCGGTGTCTGCGCCGAGGTGGCGATACAGCTCGCTCATCAGTGCCTGGCAGAAACGCATGATTTCGCCTTCGCTTTTGCCTTTCGGATCGAAATCGCTGCCGCCTTTACCGCCGCCCATGGGCAGGGTGGTGAGGGCGTTTTTGAAGGTCTGCTCGAAGCCGAGGAATTTCAGGATCGACAGGTTAACGGAAGGGTGGAAACGCATTCCCCCTTTATAAGGGCCAATCGCTGAACTGAACTGGACACGCCAGGCGCGGTTGACCTGCACCTGATTGCGATCGTCAACCCAGGTCACGCGGAACTGGATGACGCGCTCCGGTTCGACCAGACGCTCCAGCAGAGACATCTCACGGTAGCGAGGGTTGGCGTCAAGGAAAGGCCAAAGCGTGGACATGACCTCGCGCACAGCTTGTGCAAATTCCGGCTGATGCGGGTCACGCAGCTGTACGCGTTGCAGAAAGTTTTCCAGAGAGAGTGTCGATTCCATTACGATAAGTTCCTCTTATGGTGTTAACGGTATGATGTTGATGCGGTTGTTGTGTTTAAGGCGTTTTTTTCGACTATCACCGCAGACGAGGCGGCAGGCAAGGAAAAATCGTGAGAAGAAGGGAAAATTTATAACCGGGCGGCTGTCATAACAAAAAGAGATGATGGCTAAAATTTAAGAAAAGCACGTCCTGAGCCGATACTGTTAGCTGAAACCCGAAAAAAGGAATGACGATGAAAAGAACTCTGATGGCTGGTTTGCTGGTGCTGATGGCGGGCGGCGTGCAGGCCGATCAGCGTATTCGCCCGGATGTGGAAGTGAGCGTCCCACCTGAAGTGTTCAGCAGTAGCGGACAGCGTGGGCAGCCTTGTAGCCAGTGCTGCATTTATGAGAACGCCAACTACTCGGAAGGCGCGGTTATCAAGGCCGAAGGGGTGTTACTGCAATGTCAGCGCGATGACAAAACCCTCAGCACGAATCCTCTGGTCTGGCGTCGCGTAAGGCAATAAAGGCTTCCAGCAGTGGAATGTCCGCTGGCGCGAGCGCATAGCCAAACGCCTGTTCCGGCTGCACCCATTCAAGCTGGCTGTGCTCGTGCGCGGTCAGCTCGCCGCTGAATTCCGGCACATGCCAGGCGTGCAGGTGAATGATTCGCCCGGACACCTCCCGCTGATGGCTGGCGACATACTCAGCAGGTAAAGCTTCAATCCCCAGTTCTTCACGTAGCTCGCGAATTAACGCTTCGGGCTGCGTTTCACCTGCTTCCACTTTTCCGCCGGGAAACTCCCACATGCCCGCCTGATCGGCGTGAGGTGGCCGCTGGGCCAGCAGAATGAATCCATTTTTTTCGAGAATGGCAGCGACAACATCAATCGTTTTCAGCATAGAGGTCAAGGTTCCTGGTGACGGCGTGCCATACTATCTCTGCCATTGATAAATCTGAAGATCTGCAGGAGTTTTAGAGTGAAAAATCCTCAGTCCTGGGTACCGCCGCTCAGCAACATACCGGCTTCGCTGTCGCCCATCACGAAGATGCAAATAAAACATTATGGCGAGGTGCTGTATCCCACGCGCTGGTGGGGGCGTATGCCACGCCTGTTCTGGCTGATGGCATTGTTTTTGGGCTGGCTGGAGCGCAAAAAAGCGCGCCTGTCGCCTGAGCTCCGGGCAATGCTGATGACTCGGGTATCGCAGCAGTGTCATTGTGCCTTTTGCATTGATGCAAACACGCTGCGGCTGGCGCAACGCTGCAATGCTCTGGAGAAAGTGCAGGCCGTCGCGCAGTGGCAGGATTCCACGCTGTTCAGTGAGGCCGAGCGTGCTGCGTTAGCTTATGCCGATGCGATGACCGCCACGCCGCCCGCTATCAGTGATGCGCAAAAAAGTGAGCTCAAAAACTGCTATAGCGACGATCAGATTTGCGAACTGACCGCGCTGGTGGCTTTCCAGAACTTGTCTGCCCGATTTAACGCCGCGCTGGACATTCCTTCTCAGGGATTATGCAGCAGTGAAAGGAAACCCCATGCTTGACCGCCATGTGCATCCACGCCTGAAACCGCTCCTCAATCGCCTGGCTGCAAAGCTGGAGCAGCAGGGCATTTCGGCAGACGGTGTGACGCTAACAGGTTTTGGCATCGGCGTGCTGGCGCTGCCGTTTCTGGCGTCAGGCTGGTACCTTCCGGCGCTGGTGGCTATTGTGCTCAACCGCCTGCTGGATGGGCTGGATGGCGCGCTGGCACGCCGCCGAGGGCTGACGGATGCAGGCGGGTTTCTCGATATCTCGCTCGATTTTCTGTTTTACGCGCTGGTGCCGTTCGGGTTTATTCTCGCCGATCCCCAGACGAATGCGGTGGCGGGCGGCTGGCTGCTGTTTGCGTTTATCGGCACCGGCAGCAGCTTTCTGGCTTTTGCGGCGCTGACGGCAAAACATCAGATTGATAATCCGGGCTATGCGCACAAGTCGTTTTACTATCTGGGCGGCTTAACGGAAGGGACGGAGACGATTTTACTCTTCGTGCTGTGCTGCCTGTTCCCACAGTATTTTGCGTGGCTGGCAGGCATTTTTGGCGCGTTGTGTTGGCTGACGACGCTGACGCGGATCTGGAGCGGCTATCAGACTTTAAAACATGCCGGGCGGCACTAACGCTTGCCCGGCCTACGGGTGCTGGCCGCTGCAGGCCCGGCAAGGCATAGCCGCCGCCGGGCATGAATTCATTACCTCGAACTATCCGGCCCGCGCTCGCCACGGCTAACCGGGTTTTTCGGGTTCTGGCTCCACTCATACCAGCCGCCGTCGTACACCGAAATGTTCTGCCAGCCCATGGCACGGGCGTACATAAACGTTTCGGAAGCACGCCAGCCGGTGCCGCAGTAGAACGACACCTGCTGTGACGGCAGGATATTCCAGGCTTTCCACATCGCCGCGATGTCATCGGCAGTGCGCATGGTGCCATCAGGATTATGGAAGTCTTCCATGTGCGTGGAGTCGCTGCCAGCGTGGCCCCAGCGAGCGCCCGCAATCTCACCTTTTGGCTTGATGTAGCTGTAGCCGCTGGTGGTGCCGATAAATTCCGGCCATGAACGAATGCTGACCAGCGATGCATCCTGACGATGCAGCAAGCCACGAGCCTGTTGCTCGTTCAGCATCAGCTGTGGCTGGCCTGGGATCGGCGCACCAAAGTCAGGGGCGGGAGTGATTTTGCCGGGTACGCCGCGCTCAACAGGTAAACCGGCATCTGACCAGGTTTTCCAGCCGCCATCCAGCAGCCGAACATCTTTCACGCCAGCATACAGCAGGATTTGCGCCACACGAGCCGCCGCGTAGACATCACGACCGTAAAGGATAACCGTGGTGTCATGACGGATGCCTTGTTTTGCCATGAATGCCTTCAGCTTGTCGTCCGGGACTTTATTCCACAGCGGCTCGCTTTCCACCTCGTTGGTGTCGATGTACCCGGCACCCGGAATGTGGCTCAGCAGATAGAGTTTTGGCGCGCCCCAGGCTGCTTCAAACACTTTCCAGTCACCTTCCGGAGCGGCGGTCACCACCTTTTGCTGTTGCAAATCGTGCAGCCATTGTGGGTAAACCAGCTGTTCAAAGTGCGGCAGTTTTTGCAATCTTTCGGGCTGTTGTAAGGCATCGCTCAGCAGACTGACGTGAGTCATTCCGGCTTTTTTCAGGCGTGCCGCAACGGCTTCGTTATCCTGGGGTGCACCGTACAGCGCGACAGGCGTGGCAGGCTGCAACGGGTGTTGTTTGATCCAGGCGGCCAGCTGTTCGTCGTTCATCGCTGAAAGCCAGGTTGCCGACAGGTTGAGCGCAGAAGGCTCATGACCTTCAGGGCCATTGAGTGCTTGCGGCCAGCCGTTATAAAACGCGCTCTGGCGCGTATCAATGGCGACACCGTGTTGCTGTTGCAGTTCGCTTAGCGTCAAGGTCGAAGCCTTATCAGCGGCAAAGGAAGCAGAGGAAGAGAGCCCGATCAGCAGGGCCAGCGCGGTCAGTTGAGAAACACGTTTCATCGAATTGCCCGACAAGAGTGAAAAGAAGCGCCATTCTGAACCTCCAAAGTGAGAAAAACCTTGCGCTGAAACAGATTAGCGCCAGCTTTCAAGCTGCAGACAGCGCCCCTCTGGCGGGATATCTGCCACGTCGTGAGTGACCAGCACGGCGGGAATATTCTGCTGGCGAATCTGGCTAAAAACGAAAGCGCGGAAGCTATCGCGAAGCGCTGCATCGAGGCCACTGAACGGCTCATCAAGCAGCAAAGCATCGGGCTGAGCTAACAGCGAACGCAGCAACGCAACGCGGGCACGTTGTCCACCGGATAGCGTAGCCGGGTCGCGGGAGTAAAAACCTTCCAACCCGGCGCTTTCCAGCGCGGCCTCCACTTTTAGCCGCCTTTCCTGACGCGCTACTGACGCCGGAAGGGCGAGCAGCAGGTTTTGCCCAACGTTAAAGTGATCGAACAGCAATGCGTCCTGGAACAGAATGCCGACGCGCCGGGTTTCTGTTGGCAGCCCATCGAGGCGCTTATCCTCCAGCCAGAGTTCCCCTGAAGCCTGAAAAGCTTCAGGCAATGCACCGACCATCCACGAAAACAAGGTGGATTTCCCGCTGCCGGAATCGCCCATTAGCGTCAACACTTCGCCTTTCTCAACCTGAAAGGTTACGACACGAAGTAACGGCGAGTTAGCGCAGGTGAGGGTCAGGTTTTTAACGATTAACATCAACGCAGTCCTTGTCGGTAATGGCCTGTCAGCCTGAGCAGCAGGGCGATCGCCCCGAAAAACAGGCCCGGCAGCAGCAGTTGCCACAACGCCTGAGTCGCCAGTAAAGTCGTGCTGCCACCGCTGCTTAGCGCCACGGCGTCAGTGGTAAGGGTAGTGATTCGTCCGGCACCCAGCCAGACGGTCGGCAGATATTGCGCAATACTCACCGAAAACCCGACCGCGACCGCGCCAAGAACCGGGCGCAGCAGAAGAGGGCATTTCACTACCCAGAAGCAGCGCCATTGCCCCCAGCCGAGCGTGCGAGCGACGAGCAACATTCGCGGGTCGAGCCGGTGCCAGGCAGGATGCAGGATAAACAGCGTCCAGGGCACCACCCACAACAAGTGCCCCCAGAGAACGGTCAATGCCTCGCCATCCTGCCAGCTCCATAACGCCAGCTGATATTGCCCGGCAACCAGCGGCAGCGCGGGGAGCACCAGGGGGAACCAAATCCAGGCTGTAAAACGCTTCGGGCCATATTCAAGCCACAGCAAGCTGAGCATCGCCGCCAACAGTGAAGCGCTGAGCGCCAGCCAGAGGCTGTTGAACAGGCTTGTCACTTCGACACCGTCCGGGCGAGAAAGCAGCGCGAGCGTCAGGACACAGAACAGGCCAGAGAGCGGCAGCAGCCACGCAAACGTACGACCCACAAGAGCATGAGAAGCAGGGTCGCGAACGCCCTGAAAATCAGGAATGTTTCGACGAAACAGCCACCAGACCAGCCTGGCAGCCAAAACCATCGCCGCCAGGATTAATAGCAAAAGCAGGCAAGCCAGAGTCCCCTGAGTTTGCTGTTGTGCATCACCCTGCGAAAGCCACTGCCAGGCAAGAACCGCCAGCGTCGGCGGATTTCCCGGCCCAAGAATAATTGCCACATCGACCGCCGAAAGCGTCCACGCTGTTGTAGCCAGTAGCACGATACGTAATTGTGGCATCAGCTGCGGCAACACCAGCCAGGCCAGAATCTGCCAGCGCCCGTAACCCTGAGCGCGTAACACCAGACTCTGCTGCGTGAGCCGTTTGCCGCTGAGTAAGGCATAGAGCGTCCACAGCAAAAACACGCTCTCTTTGAAGGCCAGCGTCAGGCCAAGCCCGATGCCATAGCGATCGATAAACGGCGTCAGCGTGGGGAACAGGTGAAACAGCCAGCCGCCTTCAGCAAAAAGCAGGAGGGCGGCGGTGACAAAGGCAACATGCGGCACGGCGAGCAACAGAGGAAGCTGGGAGGCAAGACGCTGCCAGCGCTGGGAAAGCCAGAGCGCTGCGACCACGGAGAGTGCAATCAGCAGCGCGCCACCCACGGCAATCAGCGTGGAGACAAGGGTTGCCAGCAGCGCCTGCGGCAGTTGCGTATCTTGAAGCAGCGTTTGCCAGTCAGCCAGCGAAAAGGCCGGTTGCACAAGCTGGCCGAGCGTAGGCAGCAACGGCAGGTAGATCAGCGCCATTGCTGCCCACAGCAGGGAAATCAGTGCGTACCGTAACGGCGCAGCCATTCCTGCTCCAGCGCGCTGACCCAGGCAGCATGTGGCTCAGCCAGTACGGCTGGCATTTGTTCTGAGGTGACTTCAGGCCAGGGCTCAGGGAGCTTTTGCATATCTAACACCGTCGGATCTCCCCATATAGCAGCATCAGCTTTACGCTGTTGAGCCGCGGGGGAAAGCAGGAAGTTAGCCACCACCTGTGCAGCCTGCGGGGAGCGGGCGTTTGCCGGGATCGTGACGAAATGAACGTTGCCGATCATGCCTTTACGGAAGCCAAAGCTGTAGCTGTCTTTCGGCAATTCGCCGCTCGCAACTTTTTGCGCGGCGTGCATGGGGTTAAACGTCAGAGAAAGCCGCAAAGTGCCATTGGCGAGCATGGCATCCATTTTGGCGGGTGATGCCGGGAAATCTGTGCCTTTACGCCAAAGCTGTGGATGCAGTTTATCCAGATACGCCCACAGCGGGGCAGCCACTTCGGCAAAGGTTGCAGGATCCGGCGGCTGCTTCAGCGCATCAGGCTGCGTGGTGAGCACCAGCAGAAGCTGTTCCAGAAACGCCGTGGCGGTGAAATCAGGCGGGCGAGGGTAGGTCATGGAGCCTGGATGAGCGGCGGCAAAACTGAGTAAATCTGCGGCGGAAAGCGGCGGCTGTGGCGTTTGCTCGCGACGGGCGATAAAGGTTAGTTGTGCACTTCCCCATGGTGATTCAGCGCCGTCAGTCGGCACGGAAAAATCTTCCCGCACCGGTTTTTGCAAATCAACATAGCGCCAGTTTGGCAGCTGCTCGGCCCAGCCCGTTTTCAGCAGATTCGCCTCTTTCAGGGTTCTGAAGTTTTCCCCGTTGACCCACAGCAAATCGACTGAACCGTTGTGCGTGCGGCCTGCTTTAGCTTCTGTCTGAATGCGTTTCACCGTATCGGCAGCGTCGGCAATGTGCACAATGCGCAGAGTAATGTCGTAACCGCGTTTCACTTCCCCACTGACCCAGTCGAGATAGCGATTCACCGCCTGATCGCCGCCCCAGGCATTAAACCAGACGGTTTGCCCGCGCGCCTGCGCTTCGGTTTGCTGCCACGAGGTGTTGGCGAGCAATGAGCTGCTGGCAAGCAGCCCGGCGAAAAAGATCCCATAACGCACACGGCGCATACGTACTCCTTTACTTGATGAAGGTGGCCCGGCAGACGTCGGGAGATCGACAGCTACAGGCCTGTCAGAGAAGCCAGTGTAGCTGGCGACGCTGGCGGCCTGTATTGCGTTAAATTAGCATCAGGGTGATGCCGACCGTTAAGTGCTTTATTGGACGTTAGCCCTTAAAGGTCGCCCAGACCGGTGCGTGATCTGACGGTTTTTCCATACTGCGGATCTCGTAGTCGATGCCGGTTTCGATGCAGTGCGGTGCCAGCCCCTGGCTTGCCAGCAGCAGGTCTATGCGCAGGCCGCGGTTGTCGTCAAAGCCTTTGGAGCGATAGTCAAACCACGAGAATTTATCCTGCGTTTCCGGGTTCGCGTGACGGAAGGTGTCCACCAGACCCCAGCCGAGCAGGCGCTCCATCCACTCACGCTCTTCCGGAAGGAAGGAGCATTTGCCCGTGCGCAACCAGCGCTTACGGTTGTCCTCGCCGATGCCAATGTCCAGATCTGTAGGGCTGATATTCATATCGCCCATGATCAGCACCGGGTTCTCTTTTTTCAGCTCGCCTGTGAGATAGTCCTGCAAATCCTGATAAAACCTTGTTTTTGCCGGAAACTTCACGGGATGGTCGCGGCTTTCGCCCTGCGGGAAGTAGCCGTTAATCACGGTAAGGTTACCAAACGGGGAAGGCACTTCCGCCATGATGATGCGACGCTGCGCTTCTTCATCATCGCCCGGAAAACCACGGCGCACGGCAATCGGCGTCTCTTTAGTTAACAGCGCCACGCCGTAATGGCCTTTCTGACCGTGGTAGAAGACGTTGTAACCGAGCTTAGCGACATCTTCGAGCGGGAACATGTCGTCGTGAACTTTGGTCTCCTGAAGGCCAATCACGTCAGGTTGATGCTTTTCAACGATCGCTTCCAGCTGATGAGGACGGGCGCGCAGGCCGTTGATATTAAAAGAAACAAATTTCATAGTCGCAGCCACTTTGCAGGGTGAATGATGCAGGGATGGTAGCAGAATTTCTGGCGGCTGGCTTTAGGTGGTGTTGTTGGAGGTGGTGAGGGAAGGGGCTGGTGTTTAAGGGCAGCTCAGAGCGAGAAGCGGAAATCCGCAATTCATATCACAACTGATAAAGCCATTATTAACACTCTGAAGTCTTTGTATAAACCTTTCGTATGCTTGAACTATCAATGCTAAGATGTGCTAAACCTTATTATTATCTATAGCAGAGGGTATTATGAGTGATAAATCAAGAGCGCTCAAAGTTGGTTCTGATTATATAATCTCATACAGTATTGATAATTGGTCTCAAACATCCAATGATAAGCAGAAAATAAACTTCATATTTCGTTCAAATACACCTGTGGTGTGTGTAGATGTGAAGCAAGACAAGTGCGTGATATTACAAGAGTCTATAAGCGCCAAAATAGAAAATAAAAAAATATCTTTATCTAGACCAAATGAAATATCATTATCAATGCACATTGCCAATGGCTCACTTAAAAAGGCACAAGAACTTAGAAAGTCAATCGTTCAAAAAATAGGAAAAGATAAAAACAAAAATTTTTATGAAAAGGATGTTATTGAAATTTATGATTACCTAGAAGAAGTTCAAAAGGCAATAGTATTCAGCTACAAAGCTATAGAAGCGATGTGTAACTCAGCCATCCCAGATGATTATATTTATAAGAAACCTTCAAACAAAATCGGGGTTGTTGAAGTTTATGACAAACTAGGTATTGAAAGATGGGTATCTACTACAGAAAAAGTTTCTAAAATGCTCCCAGATATTTATCACTGCGTTTCTCCTGCAAAAAAACCATTCTGGGGGCATTTTAAAAAATTAGAGGAGTTAAGAAATGAGATAATTCATAGTAAATCTAGCTCTACCTCTCAGGTGCTTTCAGAATTACTATCTACTGATATTGGTAAGTACGTTAAATCTTGTGAAGCGTTGCTAAAATTCTTCTTTGAACAAGATAGAAGAAACCATTTATTTCCATTAATACCTGGTGTTACTGAGATTGTAAGTCATGAAATGGAAGACATGGAAGAATTCTTTAAAAACATATAAATAATAACCATGCCCTGGTTTTTTACTGCTATCTAAATATTAACAAGCTTCTTTTTCGATCAAATTTATTGATCTGGAAGGAAGTAGATAACTTCCGCTCCTGGCACAAAGTGGCCCTACAAAAAATCCAGGGGCAGAGTTCAGCGATAAGCCGCATTCCCTCTTACCCCTCACCACCACCCCGCAGAATTTCAAGCCCAGCAACCTTTAAGCTTATACTGTCCCCCAATGTCGCGAAGTAAGGTCATCTGACCTGACTTGATAAAGGATGCACGGTGCTAAAAGAGAACTTCAACGAACTGCAGATTTTTTTGGTGGTGGCCAGAGAGCGGAGTTTTACCAAAGCGGCCAGCAAACTGGGCGTTTCTCAGTCTGCGCTTAGCCATGCGGTTAAGGCTCTGGAGGAGCGTCTGAACCTGCGTCTGCTGACTCGTACAACACGCAGCGTTGCGCCGACAGAGGCCGGGGAGCGGATCATGGCCTGCCTTGAACCGCGCATTGCCGATCTGGAACAGGAGCTTGAAGCGCTGTTACAGATGAACGGCACCGCTTCTGGAAATATTCGGTTATCCGCCGGGGAGCATTCCGCTCGTAGCCTTGTCTGGCCGAAGCTAAAACCCTTTCTGAAACAGTACCCGCAGATCAACGTTGAGCTGATTGCGGATAACGGCTTTGTCGATATCGTCGAAGGGCGCTTCGATGCAGGCGTTCGCCTTGGCGAGAGTGTCGACAAAGATATGATTGCGGTAAAAATTGGGCCGGACATGCGAATGGTGGTCGTCGGTTCGCCGGGCTATTTTGCTGACAATCCTGCGCCTGTTACGCCGCACGATCTTCAGCACCATCGCTGCATCAATATGCGCTTACCGACGGCGGGCGGGCTTTATCACTGGGAATTTGAACGCGACGGCAAACCACTGCGCGTGCGGGTGGAAGGGCAGTTAACGCTGAATTTACTGTCGGAAAGAATTGATGCGGTCATGTCAGGTTTTGGCCTGGCGAGCGTGCCGGAAGATACCGTCGCGGAGCACATAAAAAGCGGGGAACTGGTGCAGGTGCTGGACGAGTGGTGCCCGACGTTCCCCGGTTACTATCTTTATTATCCGAGCCGCAAACAGCATCCGGCGGCATTTGCGCTGTTGATTGAGGCTTTACGTCATACGGAATAACGGGCTTATGGCGAACCATAAACCCGTCAGAGGTTAGCGACCGACTCGCGCCTGCATGGCTGCCGGGTAACGCTCGCCGACTACTTTCACGCTTTCCAGCGCCTGAGTGATGCGGCGCAGCTCATCCCGAGTAAAGCTGATAGGGGTTGCCCCCAGGTTTTCGTCCAGACGGTGAAGTTTGGTGGTACCCGGGATCGGCACAATCCACGGTTTTTGCGCCAGCAGCCAGGCCAGCGCGATTTGCGCCGGCGTCACGCCTTTTTCTGCGGCAATCTCGCCCAGCAGTGCGACCAGTTTCTCATTTGCCTCAATGGCTTCGGCAGCGAAGCGGGGAACCTTGCTGCGGAAGTCATCAGCGCCAAACGTGGTGCCTGAGGTAATCGCGCCGGTTAAGAAGCCTTTGCCTAGCGGGCTGAAGGGCACGAAGCCAATTCCCAGCTCTTCAAGCAATGGCAGAATCTCTTGCTCAGGCTCGCGCCACCACATCGAGTATTCGCTTTGCAACGCCGTGACGGGCTGAACGGCGTGGGCACGACGAATCGTCTGCGCGCCAGCCTCAGACAGGCCGAAGTGTTTCACTTTGCCTTCGTCGATAAGCTGCTTCACCGTCCCGGCGACGTCTTCAATCGGCACGTCCGGGTCGACGCGGTGTTGATACAGCAAATCAATCACGTCCGTTTTCAGGCGGCGCAATGAGCCTTCCACCGCTTTACGGATATGCTCCGGGCGGCTGTTCAGGATCTGCTGTTTGTTGTCATCCCCGAAGGTGAAGCCAAACTTGGTGGCAATCACCACGCGACCGCGAAACGGTTTTAACGCTTCGCCGACAACCTCTTCATTGAGATACGGGCCATAGACTTCAGCGGTATCAAAGAACGTCACGCCGCGTTCAACCGCAGAACGGATGAGTTCAATGGCCTGACGGGTGTCTGTCGCCGGGCCGTAGCCGAAGCTGAGCCCCATACAGCCCAGGCCTAAAGCGGAAACCTCAAGGCCGGATTGGCCGAGTACACGTTTTTGCATTTGTTTGCCTCTTAAGTTGCGGATCACACGTCAAGCTTGCGGCCGGTCAGCCATTCCACTTTGGCCGGGTCGCGGTGATCGAAGAATGCGCTGGTGGCGGTATCAAGGGCGGTAATGTGCAGCATTTCGTCGGGCGTGAGCTCGAAATCGAGGATGTTGATGTTTTCCTCCATTCGCGCTTTACGAACGGTTTTCGCCAGCGACACAATGCCGCGCTGGAAGACCCAGCGCAGAACAACCTGGCCCACGCTTTTACCGTATTTCTGACCGATGGCGGTTAATACGGGATGATCAAACAGGCCGTTTTTCCCTTCAGCGAACGGAGCCCAGGCTTCTGGCTGAATGCCCCGGCTTTGCATCCACGGCACCGCCTGCAATTGCTGATTGAACGGGTTCACTTCTATCTGATTCACCGCTGGCGTAATGGTGTTGAAAGCGATCAAATCGGCCAGGCGGTCGGGGTGAAAATTACTGACGCCAATGGCGCGAATTTTCCCGGCCTGCTGGAGTTCTTCCATTGCACGCCAGGCGCCATGGACATCACCGTACGGCTGGTGAATCAAATAAAGGTCGACGTAGTCCAGCTGTAGTCGGTTGAGCGAACGCTCGAACTGCGCTTTCGCGCCTTCATAATTGGTGTCCTGAAGCCACAGCTTGGTGGTGACGAAAAGCTCATCGCGTGGCAGCCCGCTTTGTTTAAGCGCGTTGCCGACCTGAGTTTCATTCTGATAAGACGCCGCCGTATCAATCAGGCGATAGCCGGTTTCGATGGCCTCAATCACCGCACGCTCGCATTCGGCGGCATCTGTCATCTGAAACACACCAAAGCCCAGCAGGGGCATATGAATACCGTTATTCAGGGTAACTGTTTGCATCGCGTAATCCTTCTTTGGGAATGCTGAGAGCTTAACGCAGAGCGATTAATGCGATTAGAGGGGGTAATTCGCTAAGGTTAATCAGAATGATTCATGAATGAGGCAGGCTGTGGACGGCGCCACAGCCTGTGATGCTTTTCTTACCCGGCAGAAAGGGGGCTCAAGCGCGAGAGAATGGTCGGTAAAAACTCCGCCACGGTGGGGTGCACGGGCAGCGCCTGAAGCATTAACCGATAGCTCGCGCCCGTCGCCATGTAATTGGTGATAACCGCAATAATCTCGTCACCGCCGACACCCAGAAACGTGGCACCCAGAAAACGTTCACTTTCGGCATCAACAATCAGGCGAATCATCCCGGCTGTTTCACTTTCTTCTTTGGCCCGGCTGACATCTGCCATACGGAAGTTAGCCACCAGAATTTGCCTGCCGTCAGCGACCAGCTTTTTAGCCTGCTCAAGCGTAATGCCGGTGCGCCCGAGGGGCGGGTCGGTAAACATGGCATAGGAAATCACACGCTGATCCGCGTCCTGCCACTGGCCCACGGGCGTTTGGGCTTCGATTGCCGCCGACACAATCTGGTAATCGTGATAGCTGGTATGGGTAAAAGCGCCGCGTCCATTGATGTCGCCGAGCGCTTTTATTCCCGGCACGTTGGTATTGAAATGCGCATCGGTGCGGATAAATCCTCGTGAATCCGTTTCGACACTGACGGCAGCAAGATTGAGTCTGTCAGAATTGGGTACGCGCCCGGTAGCAAACAGAATATGGCTGCCGGTAAGCACAGCGCCATCGCTGAGCGTGGCTTTTACGCCGCCATTTTCAGAGGAGAGGCCAGTGACCGAGGCATTGAAATGAAAGGTGATGCCTTCCGCAGATAACACTTCGGCGATGGCTTCGCTCACATCGTGATCTTCCCGCTCGGCTACTCGACCCGCACGATGAATAATGGTCACTTCAGCGCCCAAACGGCGATAAATCTGCCCAAGTTCCAGCCCGATATAGCTGGCACCGACAATTAACAGATGCGAAGGAGAGCTTTCCAGTGCCAGCAGGCTGGCATTGTCCAGCCAGGGCACGCTGTCGATGCCCGGTAGCGCTGGAATATACGCTCGGGTGCCGGTATTGAGATAAACCTGCGCTGCACTCAGCGTTTCACCGTTCACTTCCAGCAGAAAACGCTCGCCGTCGCGGCCCTTAAAGCTGCCCCAGCCGTGGAACATGTCCAGGTTTTGCGTGCCTTCCAGCCACTGCGTCAAACCTGCTCGTGAACTCTCAACGCGTTCGCGCATTCGCTTAACGGCGGCCGAAAAGTCCACGCTAACGTGCCCTGTGATCACACCAAATTCTGCGGCACGTCGCGCCAGATGAGCAATGCGGGCAGATTTGCGCAGGGTTTTGGTCGGCGTACAGCCAAAATTTACGCAGGTGCCGCCATAGAAATTGCCTTCGATAATCGCCACCTGCTCCCCGCGAGAAGCCAGTTCAACCGCCAGCGACGGGGCCGCCTGGCCCGCGCCTATCAGCACAGAATCATAATGACGCATAGGGTTCCTCGATTGTCAGGCTGTTTTGCACACTGATTGAGCGTAGTGCAGGGCGATCGCCCTGACAAACTGGCGGTGAAATGCGCTTTTTTGGCGCATTGTGCTCCGTTTTAGTGCGCAGGTTTACGATAAATCTCGCAGGCGATCACAGATCGTGAATTAAGTTTTACTAATGCATAACGTTGCGATTATTAATGCTGCTAATGGCGCTTTGTTTCGTATTTATTCACTTTTTATGCATTTTGTGTGAATAGCGTTAGGTTGTAAGTTATTGATATTTAGTTGTCATCTTCCGTTTATGCAGTTTTGTGGCTGGCTGGCACGATGTCTGCAATATACATTTACAGCACAAACGCTCATTTTTATTAACAACACAATAACTTTATGTTTACCGGAAGAGGTTGCTATGAATCAGTCAGTATCGCGTGGAAATTTTGACGATTGGATGATGCCGGTTTACGCCCCGGCGCCTTTTATTCCGGTACGTGGGGAAGGCTCGCGCCTGTGGGACCAGCAGGGCAAAGAGTACATTGATTTTGCGGGCGGTATTGCCGTGAACGCGCTGGGTCATGCGCACCCGGTGATGGTTCGCGCGTTGACTGAGCAAGCGGGCAAGTTCTGGCACACCGGGAACGGCTACACCAACGAACCGGTGCTGAAGCTGGCAAAACAACTGATTGATGCCACGTTCGCCGAGAAAGTGTTTTTCTGTAACTCCGGGGCGGAAGCCAACGAAGCGGCGCTGAAGCTGGCGCGTAAATACGCTCATGACAAATTCGGCCCGCAGAAAAGCGGCATCGTGGCGTTCAAAAATGCGTTTCACGGACGGACGCTGTTTACCGTCAGCGCGGGCGGACAGCCTTCTTATTCTCAGGATTTTGCGCCGCTGCCGCCGCAAATCCAGCATGCGATTTACAACGACATCGACTCTGCGCGTGCGCTGATTAACGACGATACCTGCGCGGTGATTGTCGAGCCGATTCAGGGTGAAGGCGGCGTGGTGCCAGCAACGCCAGCCTTCCTGCAAGAACTGCGAGCTTTGTGCGACCAGCACAATGCGCTGCTGATCTTCGATGAAGTGCAGACAGGTGTAGGCCGTACGGGCGAACTCTATGCCTATATGCGTTACAGTGTCACGCCTGATGTGCTGTCTACCGCTAAAGCGCTGGGCGGCGGCTTCCCGATTGGCGCACTGTTAACGCGCAATGAATTTGCCAGCGTGATGACGGTTGGCACCCATGGCACCACGTATGGCGGTAACCCGCTGGCATGCGCTGTAGCAAATGAAGTACTGGCGAGCATTAACACCCATGACGTCCTGAACGGGGTAAAACAGCGCCACCAGTGGTTCACCGAGCGTTTGACTGCCATCAATAACAAAGTCGGCCTGTTCGACGACATTCGCGGCATGGGGCTGTTGATCGGCTGTGTGCTGAAGGCGGAGTACGCCGGGAAAGCGAAACAAATCAGCCAGCTTGCCGCCGAACATGGCCTGATGGTGTTGATCGCCGGGGCAAACGTGGTGCGCTTCGCGCCAGCGCTGATCATCAGTGAAGAAGAAGTGAACGCGGGCCTCGACCGTTTCGCCAAAACCTGCGAAAGCTTTGTCGCCGGGGTGACATCATGATGGTCATCCGCCCGGTCGGACGTGAGGATTTGTCCGGCCTGATGACTCTGGCAGGGAAAACCGGCGGCGGCCTGACGTCGCTGCCAGCGGATGAAGCAACGCTCTCGGCGCGTATTGAGCGCTCGATTAACACCTGGAATGGCAGCCTGCCGAAAGGCGATCAGGGCTACGTTTTTGTGCTGGAAGATACCGAGACCGGCAGCGTGGCGGGGATTTGCGCCATCGAAGTCGCTGTAGGGCTACACGATCCCTGGTACAACTATCGCGTCGGCACGCTGGTGCATGCGTCAAAAGAGCTGAATGTTTATAACGCACTGCCGACGCTGTTTCTGAGTAACGATCACACCGGCAGCAGCGAGCTCTGCACGCTGTTCCTTGACCCGGCGTGGCGTAAAGAAGGCAACGGGTATCTGCTGTCGAAATCTCGTTTCCTGTTTATGGCGGCCTTCCGCGATCGCTTTAACGACAAAGTGGTGGCAGAAATGCGCGGCGTTATCGACGACCATGGCTATTCTCCGTTCTGGGAAAGCCTGGGTCAGCGTTTCTTTTCCATGCCGTTTGCCCGTGCGGATTACCTGTGCGGCACAGGGCAAAAAGCGTTCATCGCTGAGCTGATGCCGAAGCACCCGATTTATACCGATTTCCTGACGCCGGAAGGGCGGGCGGTGATTGGTGAAGTCCATCCTCAAACCGCGCCAGCGCGTGCGGTACTGGAAAAAGAGGGCTTCCGCTATCGTAACTATGTCGACATCTTCGACGGCGGGCCAACGCTTGAATGCGATGTCGATCGCGTGCGGGCAATCCGTAAAAGCCGCCTGGTGGAAGTGGGCGAAGGCCAGCCTGCGCCGGGTGAGCTGCCGACCTGTCTGGTGGCAAATGAACAATACGGCAACTATCGCGCGATGCTGGTTCAGGCCGATCCCCACACGGAAAAACTGCTGTTAAGCGCCAAACAATTAGATGCCCTGAAGTGCCACGCGGGTGACCGCGTCCGGCTGGTGCGTCTTTGCCCGGAGGAGAAAAAAGCATGAGTTTATGGATCAATGGCGACTGGGTCACCGGGCGTGCTGAAGCCCGCAGCAAAAACAATCCTGTTACTCACGAAGCGGTGTGGCAGGGAAATGACGCTGATGCTGAACAGGTCGCGCAAGCAGTGCGAGCAGCTCGCAGCGCCTTTGCCGGATGGGCAAAGCAGCCTTTCAGCGCTCGTCAGGCGATTGCCGAAAAATTTGCCGGTTTGCTGGAAGCCAATAAAGAAACGCTGACGGAAATCATTGCCCGCGAAACCGGTAAACCGCGCTGGGAAGCGGCGACAGAAATTGGCGCGATGATCAACAAAATCGCCATTTCCGTGAAGGCTTATCACAGCCGCACCGGCGAGCAGGAAACCGCGATGCCAGACGGTGCGGCAACGCTGCGTCACCGTCCTCATGGGGTGCTGGCGGTGTTTGGCCCCTATAACTTCCCGGGGCATCTGCCGAACGGTCATATCGTGCCTGCGCTGCTGGCGGGGAACACCGTGGTGTTCAAGCCGAGCGAATTAACGCCGCTGAGCGGTGAAGCTGTCGTGAAACTGTGGGAGCAGGCTGGTTTGCCAGCGGGCGTGCTGAACCTGGTGCAGGGTGGTCGCGCTGTGGGTGAAGCGCTCAGTGCGCAAAGCGATCTCGACGGCCTGCTGTTTACCGGCAGCTCGAATACTGGCTTTACGCTACATCGTCAGCTTGCCGGGCAGCCACAAAAAATCCTGGCGCTGGAGATGGGCGGTAATAATCCGCTGATCGTTGATGAACCGCAGGATCTCGATGCGGCGGTGCATCTGACGATTCAGTCGGCCTTTATCACCGCCGGGCAGCGTTGTACCTGTGCGCGTCGTCTGCTGGTGAAACGTGGCGACGTGGGGGATGCCTTCCTGAAGCGTCTGGTGGAAGTCAGCCGCCGTATTATTCCGGGCAGCTGGAATGCAGAACCTCAGCCATTTATCGGCGGGCTGGTCTCTGAACAGGCAGCGAAAAATGTGCGTAGCGCGTGGGAGCAGCATGTGGCGAATGGCGCAGTGACGCTGCTGGAGCCTCGTTTGCTGGAAGCCGGTACCTCGCTAGTCACGCCGGGTATTCTGGACATGAGCAAGGCGACAAACGTGGCGGATGAAGAAGTGTTCGGCCCATTGCTGTGCGTCTGGCGCTATGACAGCTTTGATGAGGCCATTTCGATGGCGAATAACACTCGTTATGGCCTGTCCTGTGGGCTGATCTCAGCTGAGCGCGAAAAATTCGATCAGCTGCTGCTGGAGGCCCGCGCCGGGATCGTCAACTGGAACAAACCGTTGACAGGAGCAGCCAGTACCGCGCCGTTTGGCGGCGTGGGCGCTTCGGGTAACCATCGTCCTGGTGCCTGGTATGCCGCTGATTATTGTGCGTGGCCGATGGCGAGCCTTGAATCTTCTGCATTGACGCTGCCGGGCACGCTCAACCCTGGGCTTGATTTTTCCACTGAGGTGTCATCATGAAAGCCTGGGAAGTGAATTTTGATGGTCTGCCTGGCTTAACGCACCATTACGCCGGGCTGTCGTTCGGCAATGAGGCGTCGACAAAACACCGATTCCGCGTGTCAAATCCGCAGCTGGCGGCGAAGCAGGGTTTGCTGAAAATGAAAGCCCTGGCCGATCTCGGCTATCAGCAGGCCGTTCTGCCGCCGCAGGAGCGCCCGAATGTGCCGCTTTTACGCCAGATTGGCTTTAGCGGCAGCGATGAACAGGTGGTCGAGAAAGCCGCCACACAGGCACCGCAGCTGCTTTCTGCCGTGAGCTCTGCCTCCTCGATGTGGGTGGCGAATGCGGCGACAGTTTGCCCGTCAGCCGATGCGCTGGACGGCAAAGTGCATCTGACGGTGGCGAACCTGAACAACAAATTCCACCGTGCCAGCGAAGCGCCAACCACCGAAGCGGTGCTGCGCGCCATTTTCGCCAATGAGCAAAACTTCGCCGTGCATGGCGCGCTGCCTCAGGTGGCGATGTTCGGCGATGAAGGCGCAGCCAACCATAACCGTCTTGGTGGCGAATACGGTCAGCCTGGCGTGCAGCTGTTCGTGTATGGGCGCGAAGAGGGCGGCCATCATCAACCGCAGCGCTATCCTGCTCGCCAGACGCTTGAAGCCAGCCAGGCCGTAGCGCGGCTGAATCAGGTGAATCCTCAGCAGATTATCTTCGCCCAGCAAAACCCGGCGGTTATCGATCAGGGCGTGTTTCATAACGACGTGATTGCGGTCAGCAACCGTCAGGTGCTCTTCTGTCACCAGCAGGCTTTCCTGAATCAGCCGCAACTGTATGCTCAGCTACGTGAACGCATCACGGGGTTTACGCCTGTGGAAGTGCCGACCGCGCGAGTGTCCGTTAATGATGCAGTCGCGACGTATCTGTTTAACAGCCAGCTACTGAGCAAGCCGGATGGCAGCATGATGCTGGTGCTGCCGAAAGAGTCGCAGGAACATCCGGGCGTTTGGTCATACCTGAACGATGTGCTGGCGCAGGATAACCCGATCAACGAACTGAAAGTCTTCGACCTGCGCGAAAGCATGGCGAATGGCGGCGGCCCGGCCTGCCTGCGGCTGCGGGTGGTGCTGAACGAGCATGAACTGAAGGCGGTGAATCCGGCTGTGCTGATGAATGACTCGCTGTTCGACACGCTGAATACCTGGGTTGACAAATACTACCGTGACCGCCTGATTCAAGCCGATCTGGCCGATCCGCAGCTGCTGCGCGAGGGGCGAGAAGCGCTGGACACGCTTACGCAAATTCTTGGTCTGGGCTCGGTTTATCCGTTCCAGCAGTAAAGGAGGCACCATGCAGTCGTTTCTGGCGCTGACGCTGACCGGCGAAAAGCCACAGCAAACCCGCGGCGAGACAGCGCAGTTCCACTGGCAGTGGCACGATATCGGCATTCTGGAGCTGACGCCGTTCGACGAATGCTCACAGGCGCTGGTGCTTTCTGCGGGGATCCATGGCAACGAAACCGCACCTGTGGAGATGGTGGATTTGCTGCTCAAAGCGCTGTTTGCCGGGCAGATTACTTTGCGCTGGCGAATGCTGCTGGTTTTGGGTAATCCGCCCGCGCTGGTAGAGAACAAACGCTATCTGCACAGCGACATGAACCGGATGTTTGGCGGACGCTGGCATGAGTTTGTGCCGTCGCTGGAAACAGCGAGGGCAGCCAGGCTTGAAACTGCATTGGGGCAGTTCTGGCAGCCGCTGGATTCTCTACGCTGGCATCTGGATATGCACACCGCTATTCGTGGCTCGCATCACGTGCGATTTGGTGTGTTACCTCAGCGAGAAGCGCCCTGGGATGAAGACTTTTTGCACTGGCTGGGCGCTGCCGGACTGGAAGCGCTGGTGTTCCATAAAAGCCCTGGCGGCACCTTTACCCATTTCAGTACGGAACGTTTTAACGCGCTCGCCTGTACGCTGGAACTGGGCAAGGCGCTGCCGTTTGGTGAGAACGATTTGAGTCAGTTTGCGGCTACGCAAAGTGCGCTTACCAGCCTGCTGCAAGGGGAGACAGCTTCTGCACCGCTGCCGGTGAAGTACCGGGTGGCGCAGCAGATAACTCGCCATGATGACAGCTTCAGACTGCATATGTCAGCGCAGACGCTGAACTTCACGCCGTTCGAGCGAGGCACACTGCTCGCAGAAGAAGGGGAGACTCGCTGGAAAGTCGGGCATGATCAGGAATATGTCCTTTTCCCTAATCCTGATGTCGCGCCGGGTTTACGAGCGGGATTAATGTTAGTGCGCGAAGCGTAAAAGACAAAAGAGGAGACGGTGATTGATGACTGCCTCTTTTCTTTTTTTGTTGAACAGAACGTGTTGACTGAAAATTTTACAGAGTATTCCTGGTTAATGCTTTTAAATTAAACAGGCGTGGTGTAGACTTCTTCATAATTCCTTCCAGAACAGCTGCTTACTAATATTTCATCGCAACACTCCACACTTTATCCTTATTTTCTTCATAATTGGTTAAAACGTCGCTTTTATACTTTCAGTGTTTTACGTTTGCTCTGACTCATTGACGTTCAACCCCGTAAAGTTAATCTCGTCAACACGGCAATGCGCCGTAAAAAATAACTGAAAGTAAGGAACGTATTATGAAAAAGCTGACTTCTCTGATTATTGCCTCTACCCTGGCGCTGGGCGCTGCTAACTTCGCTCATGCTGCGGACACCACTGCGGCCACCACCACCGACAACGCGCCGATGATGCACCACAAAGGCAAGCCGGGTATGCATCACGACATGATGTTCAAAGGCCTGAACCTGACCGACGCGCAGAAAACCCAGATTCGCGACATCATGAAAGAACAGCGCGGCAAGATGCAGCGTCCTTCTCAGGATGACCGCCGTGCGATGCACAGCCTGATTGCCAGCGACACCTTCGACAAAGCAAAAGCCGAAGAGATGGTGAACAAAATGGAAGCGCAGCACAAAGCCATGGCGCTCTCCCGTATGGAAACTCAGAACAAGATTTACAACATTCTGACCCCGGAACAGAAAAAACAATTTAATGCCAATTTTGAGAAGCGTCTGACAGAACGTCACACAATGGACGGTAAAATGGCTCCCGCTGCTGAATAATTCAGTCGCAACGTCTTAAAGACCGCCGGTCTTGCCCACACGCTGTTAACCGATGTGGGCAGGACCGGCGGTTTTTCTTTTTCTCCCTCTTGCCAGTTGCCCGATTCCCGGTATTCTCCTGCTATCACCCATTGACTCTTTTCTACCGGATATCAGGCCGTTAGCCGCTTTTTGCTGCGTTCGAAAGCAAAGACGCTAAGGCTATCGTCGATCCCTGCCGATAATCCGTCTGTGGTGAAAAACTGATAATCAACGAGGCGGCACCTTAAAGTCGCCCAGGTCGTCGTTCAGGAGTGATGATGGAATACTTTGATATCCGCAAGATGCCGGTCAGTTTGTGGAAGAATGGCGCAGGTGAAACGCGCGAGCTGTGCTGCTTTCCGCCTGCGACGCGCGATTTCAACTGGCGCGCCAGTATCGCTTCCATCGCCGGTAACGGGGAGTTTTCCGCTTTCCCTGGGGTAGACAGAGTGATAACCCTGCTGGAAGGCGGCGAAGTGATGCTTGATGGCGGGACGGCGTTTCGCCACACCCTGAAGCGCTTCCAGCCTTTTAGCTTCGCCGGTGAGCAAACGGTGCGCGCGCAACTTACCGAAGGGCAGATGTCGATGGATTTAAACATCATGACCCGGCGCGACCGCTGCCAGGCAAGCGTGCGCGTGGCCGATCGCACCTTTACGACTTTTGGGACTCGCGGCGGGATGGTGTTCGTGCTGAGCGGAGCCTGGCAGCTTGGCGATAAACTGCTGACGGCCGATCAGGGCGCGTGCTGGCAGGAAGGCCGCCACACACTGCGTTTGCTGAAAGATGAAGGGCAAATTCTTTACAGCGAAATCAGCTGGCAGCCCGGCTTCCCGTTACCCGCCAGTCAGCAGATCGATAATCTCAGCCTCGCCGGATAACAGCGGTTTGCAGAGAATTTTATAGCCGTCGTGATCGAACCCTGCGGGTAACTGAGTCAGCGCACGGGCTTCACTCAGCGTATTGACAGAGCCCAGCCACAGCCAGTTGTGAATAATGTGGTAGTCGGTCAGGTCATCAGCCTGTTCTTTGAGGGCTATCGCGCCTTGCCACGGCCAGCACACCAGCTGCAGGCGGGCAAGTGCGGCCAGTAGCCGTTGCTGATGAGCTTCAACGCTTTCTTTCCCGCAGCATGCGCCAGCGCAACGACGTAAGGCTGAACGAAAACATCCTCGTCCTTTCGTTACCGCCTCAAGCCCCAGTAACCCATAACAAAGCTGATGTTCGTCGGCGGCACTCTTTAACGCTTCCAGCGCCGCACGACGGTTGGCGAACAGGCCGTATAAACCCGGTTGCTGCGAAAAATCGATATCTTTGGCATAGACGACCTGAGGCTGAGTGCCGTCCATCAACAGCGAACAAAGCTGACGATTGCGGCGCAGGCGCTTATTGAACAGCGGCTGCTGTTCCTTGATGAGTTTCGCTTCCAGTAATAATGCGCCCACTTCGCCCGCGGTGCGGGTCCAGGTGATGCGACGCGTCTGGCGGAGCATGGCTGCTTCATCCGGTGTCCTCAGATGAGAGAGCACGCGGCTGCGCAAATTGACGCTTTTACCGATATAGAGCGGCAGCGTTTCGCTTTCGCCATGAAAGATGTACACGCCGGGCAGGGAAGGCAAGGCTTCCAGCGACGGTCGCAGATGTTCGGGATATTCATAAATTGCCGCGGCCTCAAATTCGAGACGCGGCGTTGAGAGACGCCTGGCCACAAGGACTCCTGGTGCTGGTTATGCATACAGTGTAGCAGGTCGGGCCGGGGAAATCATTCGCATTGCCGGGCGTGTCTTGTAGGCCCGGTAAGCGAATGCGCCACCGGGCAGAGTTGCGTATCAGCGCTTCCAGAAATCGTCGAAAACGGTGATCGGCGGACGACGCTTATGCTCGGTCTTCAGATACCAGCCTTCAATGATTTTAGCGGTGCCTGCATCGACGTGTTTCCCTTCTAGATAATCGTCGATGTTGTCGTAGGTGACACCCAGCGCGGCTTCGTCCGGCAGAGAAGGGCGGTCATCTTCCAGATCGGCGGTTGGGGCTTTCTTGTACAGATGCTCCGGGCAGCCCAATGTGGCCAGCAGTTGTTTTCCCTGGCGCTTATTGAGGCGGAAAATCGGGTTGATGTCGGTGCCGCCGTCGCCGTATTTGGTGAAGAACCCGGTGATAGCTTCTGCGGCATGATCGGTACCGACGACAACGCCTTTGGTCATGCCTGCAATGCTGTACTGGGCTTTCATGCGTTCGCGTGCCTTCTCGTTACCACGAACGAAATCGCTCAGTTCGATGCCCGCTTCACGCAGCGCCTGCTCGCTCGCCAGCACTGCACCTTTAATATTGACCGTCAGCACGCGATCCGGCTTGATAAAGTCAATGGCATCCTGGCAATCCTGTTCATCCGCCTGAACACCGTAGGGCAGGCGCACGGCGATAAACTGCAGGCTTTCGTCACCGTTCTCTTTACGCAATTCATTAATGGCTGTCTGGCACAGCTTGCCGGTCAGGGTGGAATCCTGACCGCCGCTGATGCCGAGCACCAGTGACTTAATAAATGGATAGGTTTTCAGCCAGGCCTTCAGAAAATCCACGCTGCGGCGAATTTCTTCTTCGCTGTTAATCTGCGGTTTTGCGCCCAGTGCCGCGATAATCTCTTGTTGCAGAGCCATTTACCCCTCCCCGAAAAAGGTTGTCGTGTATCCGTTAAAGCTACCTCTTTGCCTGCAAAACGACAAGGATCACAGTTTTGACTGCCTTAAAAGGCGGCGATTTAGCAGGAAATCGTTGTTTAAGTAGATTTATCTGAAAGTTATGCCATCTTTGTCCTCAGGTTGAAAAAGATAGCACTTTATTCCAGGCTTATAACACACTGATAAAAAAGAGGACGGAATATGAACAAGAACGTAGCAGGATTTTTAGGTGCAGCAGCAGTACTGACCATGCTGGCGGGTTGTACCGCCTACGACCGGACCACCGATCAGTTCACCCAGCCGGTAGTAAAAGACGTGAAAAAAGGCATGACCCGTCAACAGGTCGCGCAGATTGCCGGGAAACCTGCGTCTGAAATTACCATGGTTCACGCTCGTGGTACTTGCCAGACCTACATCCTGGGTCAACGGGATGGTAAAGCTGAAACCTATTTCGTTGCGCTGGATGACACCGGCCGCGTGATCAATTCCGGTTATCAGACCTGCGCAGAGTACGACACCGACCCGCAAGCGAAGTAACAGAATCAGTCATTCTGTTGAGTTCTACGTAAACCCGACCCTCTGGTCGGGTTTTTTTATGAGAAATCATGCTTATTTAATTGCGCGAATTATTTGGCCAAAATGTGAGGGTAGTCATAACCGAAGGTCAATGAGAGACAATTTGGTTATGCCAGGAATTATCTTGCTGCTTTCTGATGCCGTATACTCAATCCCATAAACACAAAGTAACAATTCGTTACCATCATTACCCGGCCCCGATGTACAGCGGATGACGCAGCGGGAGGCGGGTTCAAAAGACAAATTGAGGAAGCGAGTATGGAAAAGAAACACATCTATCTGTTCTGTTCTGCGGGCATGTCCACCTCTCTGCTGGTGTCCAAAATGCGCGCGCAAGCTGAGAAGTACGAAGTGCCTGTAGTGATTGAAGCGTTCCCTGAAACCCTGGCGGGTGAAAAAGGCGAAGCTGCTGATGTTGTATTACTGGGCCCACAAATCGCTTATATGCTTCCGGAAATTCAGCGTCTGCTGCCAAATAAACCGGTAGAAGTAATTGACTCAATTCTGTATGGCAAAGTCGATGGTTTAGGTGTGCTTAAAGCCGCTGTCGCCGCAATTAAGAAAGCTTCAGCGCAGTAACTTTTGATTTATTTAAATCTTCCCGTCAAAGAGTAATTTCACACACATTAACGCCGTAATGTTTGTTGCGGCCTTTAAGGGTATTTTCTATGAGTAAAGTTATTAGCTCTCTTGAAAAGGTACTCCTTCCTTTTGCTGTTAAAATAGGAAAGCAGCCTCACGTTAACGCCATTAAAAACGGCTTTATTAAGTTAATGCCATTGACCCTCGCAGGGGCAATGTTTGTTCTTATCAATAACGTCTTTTTGAGTTTTGGCGAGGGCTCGTTCTTCTATTCATTAGGTATTAGGTTAGATGCTTCCACCATTGAAACCCTGAATGGTTTTAAAGCCATCGGCGGCAACGTGTACAACGGTACGTTGGGCATTATGTCGCTGATGGCGCCTTTTTTTATAGGCATGGCGCTGGCTGAAGAACGTAAAGTTGACCCGTTTGCGGCGGGCCTGCTTTCTGTCGCTGCCTTTATGACCGTTACGCCATACAGCGTAGGTGAAGCCTATGCGGTAGGGGCCAACTGGTTGGGTGGCGCAAACATCATTTCCGGTATTCTTATCGGTCTGGTGGTGGCGGAGATGTTCACCTTTATCGTCCGTCGCAACTGGGTCATTAAACTGCCTGACAGCGTGCCGGGCTCCGTGTCCCGCTCGTTCTCCGCGGTAATCCCGGGCTTCATCATTCTGTCTATTTTCGGCATCATCGCCTGGGCGCTGACCCACTGGCAGACCAACTTCCACCAGATCATCATGGACTCTATCTCTACGCCGCTGGCGTCGATGGGTGCCGTAGTTGGCTGGGCGTATGTGATTTTCACCTCGCTGCTGTGGTTCTTCGGCGTGCACGGTTCTCTGGCCCTGACGGCGCTGGACAACGGCATCATGACCCCATGGGCGCTGGAAAACATCGCGATTTATCAGCAGTACGGTTCGGTTGAAGCGGCGCTGGCAGCCGGTAAGAGCTTCCACATGTGGGCGAAACCAATGCTGGACTCCTACATCTTCCTGGGCGGTACCGGTGCAACTCTGGGTCTGATTATCGCCATCTTCATCGCTTCTCGCCGCGCGGATCACCGCCAGGTTGCGAAGCTGGCGCTGCCATCAGGCATCTTCCAGATTAACGAACCGATTCTGTTTGGTCTGCCAATCATCATGAACCCGGTAATGTTCATCCCGTTCGTGCTGATTCAACCGCTGCTGGCTGCCATCACCATGTCGGCGTACGGTCTGGGGCTTATCCCGCCAATCACTAACCTGGCACCGTGGACGATGCCAACCGGTCTGGGCGCATTCTTCAACACCAACGGAAGCATTGCGGCACTGCTGCTGGCGCTGTTCAACCTCGGGGTATCGGTTCTGGTTTACCTGCCATTCGTGGTTGTCTCTAACAAGGCGCAGGCGGTCATTGACGAGCAAGAAAGTGAAGAAGACATTGCTAACGCACTGAAATTCTGAGGTAACGCGGAGCGGGGGACTCTCCCGCTCCGCAAGACGTAAGAGGGAAAGAGTATGTTCGATCTGGATAAAATTGTGGCCGAAGAGGTGCAGGAAAACGACCTCGAAGAAGTGGTGATGGGACTCATCATTAACTCCGGACAGGCGCGCAGCCTGGCGTACACCGCACTGAAACAGGCAAAGCAAGGCGATTTCGCTACCGCAAAAGCCACCATGGAGCAGTCACGCGTAGCCCTGAGCGAAGCGCATCGCGTACAGACTCAGCTCATCGAAAGTGATGAAGGCGAAGGCAAAATGAAGGTCAGCCTCGTGCTGGTTCATGCGCAGGATCATCTTATGACCTCAATGCTGGCCCGCGAACTGGTTGCCGAATTGATCGAGCTTCACGAGAAGGTACAATAACGGGCAGAATTCACGATGAGGCAACCTAAGATGACAACCCTGGAAATCAGTACCGCGCTTGAACAACAGCTGTTTAACGGTAAAGATTTTCATGTCTTCATCTACAACAAAACGGAAAGCATCAGCGGTTTGCACCAGCATGATTACTACGAGTTCACCCTCGTACTGACCGGGCGCTATTATCAGGAGATCAATGGCAAACGGGTGTTGCTGGAGCGCGGGGATTACGTGTTTATCCCGATGGGGTCACACCACCAGAGCTTCTATGAGTTCGGCGCGACCCGCATCCTGAACGTTGGCATCAGCAAGCGCTTCTTCGAAGAGCATTATCAGCCGCTGCTGCCCGCTTTCCTGGTGGCCTCTCAGGTCTATTCGGTCAAAAGTACCTTTCTCAGCTATATAGAGTCGGTTATTGCATCACTCAATTTCCGCGAAAATGAATTTGACGAGTTTATTGAAGTTGTCTCTTTTTATGTGGTTAACCGCCTTCGCCATTTCCGCGAAGAGCAGGCCCAGGATGTTATTCCGCAATGGCTGAAAACCACCGTAGAGGCGATGCACGATAAACATAAATTCGGCGAGGGCGCGCTGGAAAATATGGTGGCGTTATCCGGTAAGTCTCAGGAGTATTTAACCCGGGCGACCCAACGCTATTACAGCAAAACACCGATGCAGATTATTAATGATATCCGCATCAACTTCGCCATGAAGCAACTGGAAATTACCAATTACTCGGTGACCGATATTGCGTATGAGTCTGGTTACAGCAGTCCGAGTCTGTTTATTAAGACCTTCAAGAAGCTGACCTCATTCACGCCAAGCAATTATCGAAAACAGCTCACCGTAATTAATTAACGCTGTGCGGTTCGCCGCACGCACCGAATTCGTTTAGCTATCCGCATCCCGTGGAGGGATTTTTACACCTCCTGCTGCGGATCACGAGGGAGAAAGTTATGAGCCAGAAATTAAAAGTCGTGACCATTGGCGGCGGCAGCAGCTATACCCCGGAATTACTGGAAGGTTTTCTCAAGCGCTATCACGAACTGCCGGTCACCGAGCTGTGGCTGGTGGACGTTGAAGGCGGGCAGGAGAAGCTCGATATCATTCACGCCCTGTGCGAGCGCATGGTGCAGAAATCGGGCGTGCCGATGACGGTGCATAAAACCCTCGACCGCCGCGAAGCGCTGAAGGATGCCAACTTTGTCACCACTCAGCTGCGTGTGGGTCAGCTGCAGGCGCGTGAAAAAGACGAGCGTATTCCGCTGAGCCACGGCTATCTGGGCCAGGAAACCAACGGTGCAGGCGGTCTGTTTAAAGGCCTGCGCACCATTCCGGTGGTGTTTGACATCATTAAGGACGTGCAGGAAATCTGCCCGGACGCGTGGGTCATCAACTTCACTAACCCGGCCGGGATGGTGACGGAGGCGGTGTATCGTCACACCAACTTCAAGCGTTTTATCGGCGTGTGTAACATTCCGGTCGGCATGAAAATGTTTATTACTGACGTGCTGAAACTGTCCGAAAAAGACGATCTGTCCATCGACCTGTTCGGCCTGAACCACATGGTGTTCATTCGCGATGTGATTGTGAATGGTGAATCTCGTTTCGCAGAACTGCTTGATGGCGTCGCTTCTGGCAAGCTCACCGCGAACACGGTGAAGAACATTTTCGACATGCCGTTCAGCGAAGGCCTGATTCGCTCCCTGAACTTGCTGCCGTGCTCTTATCTGCTGTACTACTTCAAGCAGAAAGAGATGCTGGCCATCGAAATGGGCGAGTACTACAAAGGCGGCGCGCGTGCGCAGGTGGTGCAGAAAGTTGAGAAACAGCTGTTTGATCTCTATAAAGATCCCGACCTCAACATCAAGCCGAAAGAGCTGGAACAGCGCGGCGGCGCTTACTACTCTGATGCCGCTTGCGAAGTGATTAACGCTATCTACAACAACAAGCAGACTGAGCATTACGTCAACGTACCGCACCACGGCCACATCGATAACATCCCGGCGGACTGGGCTGTAGAAATGACCTGTATTCTGGGCAGCGAAGGGGCGAAGCCGCACCCACGCCTGACCCACTTTGATGACAAAGTGCTGGGTCTGATTCATACCATCAAGGGCTTCGAAGTGGCGGCAAGCCATGCGGCACTGAGCGGTGAGTTTAACGATGTGCTGCTGGCGCTGAACCTCAGCCCGTTGATTCACTCTGATAAAGACGCGGAAGTGCTGGCCCGTGAGCTGATTCTGGCGCACGAAAAATGGCTGCCGAACTTTGCCGACACGGTGAAAACCCTCAAGCAGTAAAAGGAGTGGCAGATGGAACGTGTGTTAATCGTCAATGCGGATGATTTTGGCCTCAGTAAAGGGCAAAACTACGGGATTGTCGACGCCTGCAAAAACGGTCTGGTGACCTCCACAACCGCGCTGGTGAACGGCGCGGAAATCGAACACGCGGCTCAGCTGAGCCGCTGTTTACCCGAACTGGCGGTCGGTATGCACTTTGTGCTGACGCTGGGCATGCCACTTTCACCAATGCCTGGGTTGACCCGCGAGGGCAAACTTGGCAAGTGGATTTGGCAAATGGCAGAAGAAGACACGCTGCCGCTGGAAGAAATTGCCCGCGAGCTCGACTGCCAGTATCACCGCTTTGTGGATTTATTCGGCTGTGAGCCGACCCATTTTGACAGTCACCATCACGTGCATATGATCCCGCAGATTTTCCCGATTGTGGCGGCATTTGCAAAAGCGAAGGGCGTGGCGATGCGTATCGACCGCAGCCTGCAACAGCGTGATGGCCTGGACGATTTGGGCGTTCGCAGCAGTGCAGGTTTTGCCAGTGAGTTTTATGGCGATAGCATCAGCGAAGCGTTATTCCTGCAAACGCTGGAAACATCAGCTCAGGCAGAGGAAAGCTCGCTGGAAGTGATGTGTCACCCGGCGCTGGTAGATAACACCATTATGGGCAGCGCGTATTGCTATCCGCGTCTGGCCGAGCTGGATGTGCTGACTTCTCCATCGTTGAAATATGCGGTAGCAGAGCGTGGATACCGGCTTGGGACGTATCGCGACGTGTAATTCTGTGTTTATTGATGCCCGGCGTTCCTCCCGCAGGCATCGTGTTAGGGGTTAGGCCGGGTCATTGTCAGCACCCGGCATTTTTTTGCCCGCATTTCTCCGTCGTCGACAGGTTATCGCACACAAGGCGCGACGCAAGGCAGTGGGATCGGCTATCATTGCTTCTTTCTGTCTCTGTTTTCTGGTGCTTTTCCGCTTATGAAACCGCTGCGTCAACAAAATACCCGTCCTGTTATCAGCTATGTGCCGCGTGTGGAACCGGCGCCGCCCGATCATGCCTCTAAGGTCGATGGCTATCGGGATGTCTGGCTGCTGAGAGGGAAGTATGTCGCGTTTGTGCTGATGGGCAATCGGTTTCAGCGTTCACAGGCGTTCAGCGTGCCGGAATCCGCGCAGCGCTGGGCAGCTCAGATGCGTCAGGAAGGCGAAGTGGAAGAGTAATAACGTCCCCACGAAGGGGACGTTATCTGACATTAGCTCCAGAGCGCCAGCACCGGCCAGCCGACCAGCAGCAACAGCGAAATAAAAATCACGCCAAAAATGGCCCCTAAGCGCCAGTAGTCTTTTGACTTCACGTAACCACAGCCGTAAATGATGACCCCAGGCCCTGTCGCGTACGGGGTCAGACAACCCATAATCCCGATAGACAACACCAGTAAAATACACAGATGCTCCATCGGCACGCCTGGAATACCTTTACCCACCGCGAGGATAACCGGCAGCATTGTTGCGGTATGCGCGGACAGGCTTGCAAACAGGTAGTGAGCAAAATAGAACACCAGCACCAGCACGATTACCGTGGTATTGGCGGAGAAGCCCTCCAGATGCGTGCTCATGGTAGTGGCAAACCAGTTGATGAAGCCTGAACGGGTCAGCCCGCTTGCCATCACGACCAGCGTGGCCAGATTGACCAGCGTGTTCCACGCGCTGTTGTAGCGTGTGATTTCTTTCCACGGCACCACATGTAAAGCCAGCATCAGTGAAACGGCCAGCAGGCCAACAGCCGTCGCCTCAATATACTCTCCGCCAAAAACCCACAGCCCGAGACTTAACAAGACCAGCCCAATCAGTGTTTTCTCTTTCCGCGTGAGTGCGCCCATTTCTTTAAGCGCATCGTTCGCCCAGCCAGACACCTCGGCACTGTGGGTGATTTCCGGTTTGTACAGCACGTAAGAGAGCCACGGGGCCACGATCAGCAGAATAATCCCCACGGGCAGGAAGCTCAGAAACCACTGTAACCAGCTAATCTGAATGCCAGCGATTTTGCTGACAAACTCCAGACCCAGCACGTTTGGCGCGGCCCCGGTAACGAACATGGAGGAGCTGATGCTGGTACTGATCACCATCATCCACATCAGGTAACCGCCGATGCGTTTTGAGGACGGGTCGTTAGGGAAAGATTTGAACAGCGGCGGCAGGTTTTTTATCACCGGGAATACGGTCCCACCAGTACGTGCGGTATTCGACGGAGTAAACGGGGCAAGCAGAATGTCGATGATCACGATGGCATAACCCAGCGTCAGCGTGCGTTTGCCCATGAATTTGACCATGAACAGCGCAATACGACGCCCAAGGCCCGTCACTTCGTAGCCCAATGCGAAAATAAACGCGCCGAAGACCAGCCACACGGTGGTGCTGGAAAAGCCTGCCAGCCCCCATTTCAGCGACTCTCTTCCGGCATCAAAGGCCGGGTTCGCCAGCTCTTTCGCATCAAACAGCAGGTAATCACTGCCGATGACGCAAATTGTCACCGCAATAAAGCTGATGGCGGTTGCAGGGATCGGCTCAAGGATCATCCCGACAATCATCGCCACGAACACGGCAAAGTAGTGCCACGCCTGCGGCGGCATGCCGTCAGGCACCGGGATCAGAAGCATCGCGGCCATCACCAGCAGCGGCGCTATCAATTTCCCTGTTTTATCTTTTGTAAAAGACATAACTGATTCTCCAGTAAGGATTTTTTAACTTAACGTTGGAACATAAGTGGGTATTCGCTCAAAAAAATCGTGACGATCAGCAGGTCGGCGCTGCCGCCGGGGCTGAGATTACGTGCAATGCAGTGCTGGTCGAATTCATGCAAACGGTGGAGATCGACAGGGCGACGAATGCCGCCCTGCGACAGGCAGATTTTGGCCTGCAGTTGCAGCCAGTTCAGGCCTTGCTCACCGCCGCGAGAAGCCACGTTGGTGTCAGCGTTGTGGGCCATCAGCAGCAGCAGGGTGTCGAGCAGTGCCAGTTCAGGGTCGATACCTTGTGCACGCAACGACTGCAAATGAGGCAGGGCGAGCGTTAAAACCAGCGGGAAGCCGGCTTCAGCTTCACCCCTTGCGCCGGTTAGCCCCAACTGGCGATACAGCCGTTGACCTGCCGTTTGCAGCGGGTTGTGAGTCTGCAATTCGCGTGTGGTCAGCCCGCGACAGAATGCCGCGACCGTGGAGCAAAGCGCCTGCGGCGAAAGAGGACGGCGAAGCTGATAAAGGCGTCCCGCTGCCGCACATAACAGGCCCAAAGAGAAAATGCTGCCTTTATGCGTATTCACGCCTGCGGTGGCGCGAAACATGTCGGCTTCACAGGCCTGACCCAGTAAACGTAACCCGGGCAGAATCTGACCTTCAGCCTGGTTCGCGCTGTCGGCACCATAAAGCACAAAACGGGCCAGCCACGGGCGAATGGCCTCTGCGCTGCGATAAAAATCGTCCAGCGCCATATCTTTGTGTGCGCCACAGCTATAGCGATCGACAAGTCCTGGCTTTGGCGACAGGTTGACCTCGGCGATCATCGCCCGCCAGCCCCGTTCGCTGAGCCGATCCGCAAAAGTGGCCTCAGGCGTAAGTTGTGCAGTCGGCAACATCCAGCAGCGCCTCCATGCGGTTCAGCAAATCAGCGAGTGAATGCGTCCGTTCCCTGGCGCAAACTCTCGCGTCCTGTTCACAGAGCAAGCAACGGCGCGGGGGAAGTGAAAACGCGCTACGCGACAGCAGTTTTCCTTGTGCTGTGAAAATGTCGATATCCCACAATCGGCCCAGCGGAGCGTGTTGCTCCAGTTCGATGGCTGCCGCTTTCAGCGCCTGTGCGGGCGCGTCCACGGCCAGCAATCCTTCTGCGCCCGTCGGCAGCCCCAGACAGAGCTGGCTTTTGATTTCCCAGCCTGACTCAGCAAGACATTCCCGCAACGCCCGCAGCCCGTGATTGAAAATGCGCCTTGTCAGCTCGCTGTCTTTAACAGGCCCCGGAGCCAGCGTGGTAAACGAAATCAGCGGAGTGACATATTTTTTCAGCCATAGCTGCTGACGGGCCTGACGCGCATCCCGGCTGGCGAGCAGTTCGGCTAAGCTCACGGCGTTGTTGCTGGAGGAGGTCAGATACAGAGGCATCTTTTACTCCTTCACCTGATGGACGACATCGATCACCGATCCGTCGCGATAGCGCACCACGGCGATGACTCTGTCGGTGAAGGCGATGGCTTTTGGTTTGCCCGTGAGTGTTTCTGCACGTTCCCGTAACCCCTCAATGGATACCACGTTCAGCCCGGCGGCTTTCAGGCGTTCAGCCAGTTCCGGGCGAGCCGGGTTCACTGCAATCCCATGATCGGTTACCAGAATATCGACACTCGATCCCGGCGTGACGCAGGTGGTGACTTGATCCACTAACGTTGGAATACGACCGCGAACCAGCGGCGCAACAATGATCGACAGCGCAGCAGCCACGGCGGTATCGCAGTGTCCGCCGGAAGCGCCACGTATCACACCATCGGAACCAGTGAGCACGTTGACGTTAAATTGTGTGTCGATTTCGAGTGCGCTCAGCACCACCACATCGAGCCTGTCAACAGAAGCGCCTTTGGAACCCCAATTCGCATACTCATTGGCGCTGATTTCAATATGATTGGGATTGCGGGCGAGGGATTCTGCTGCGGCGCGATCAAAACTCTGTACGTCGAGAAGCTTATGAATCAGGCCTTTTTCATGCAGATCCACCATCGTGGAGGTAATGCCGCCAAGGGCGAATGCGGCATGGATCTCACGCTGGCGCATTTTGTCTTCCAGAAAACGCGTTACGGCAAGCGATGCGCCGCCGGTTCCTGTTTGCAGGGAAAAGCCCTCTTTAAAGTAACCCGAATTTACCACCACATTGGCCGCGTTGCGGGCAATCAGCAGTTCGCGAGGATTGGAGGTCATACGGGTCGCACCCGCACCAATTTTGTCGGCATCACCGACATGTTCAATCTCGACAATCAAATCCACCTGATCCTGGCGCAGGCTGGCAGGGCTGTGCGGATAGGGGACTAATGCCTCTGTCAGCAACACTACCTGGCGGGCATTTTCCGCATCGACCCGGGCATAACCCAACGAGCCGCAGCAGGCTTTCCCCGTATAACCGTTGGCATTGCCAAAGGGATCGCAGGAGGGTACGCCAAGAAAGGCAACATCAATGCTCAGCTCGCCGCTCTTCACCAGATGCACGCGTCCGCCGTGAGAGTGAATTTGTACCGGTTCTGCCAGCAAGCCGCGCGAAATCTCCTCTGCCAACGGGCCACGAAGGCCTGAGGTATAAACCCGGCTGACGACGTTATTGCGGATGTGTTCGATGAGCGGGGCGTGGCAATCGCTAAGTGAACTTGAAGCCAGCGTCAGGTTTTTAAAGCCCATTCTGGCGATGACGTCCATCACCGCGTTAAGCGTCAGATCGCCATTGCGGAAGGCATGGTGAAACGAAATGGTCATGCCATCCTGCAACCCGGATCGGCGAATCGCTTCATCCAGCGTGGCGCAGAGTTTTTTATCGCGTGGTTTTTGCGTCTGTTGGTTGAGTTTGGAAACCGCGTGATACGCAGGCGTTTGACCGTGCCATGCAGTAATGCGTGCCAGTCTTGAGTTCTGAGTCATGATGCGTCCTTATTCTTCACGAAGGCCGGAAAGTGCTGCTCGGGCGAGCACCAGGCGTGCGCGTTCAATCACCGGGCTGTCGACCATTTTTCCGTTCAGCGACACCACGCCGCGGCCTTCAAGCGCAGAAGCTTCGGCGGCGTCAACGACAAGTTGGGCGTGATCGACTTCTTTTTGCGTTGGCGCATAGAGGTTGTGCAACAGGTCAATTTGGCGCGGGTTGATCAGCGATTTACCGTCAAAGCCAAGTTGCTTGATGTGGGCGGCTTCATGCAGGAAACCGGCATCGTTGTTGGCATCGGAATAGACGGTGTCGAAAGCCTGGATCCCGGCGGCACGCGCGGCCTGTAAAATAGCGCAGCGGGCAAACAACAATTCGGTGCCTTCGGCTGAGCGTTCGGTTCGTAAGTTGCGAACGTAGTCTTCAGCGCCCAGTGCAATACCGATTAAGCGCGGTGAGGCATGCGCGATGGCCACCGCCTGAGTAATGCCCATCGGCGATTCAATCGCTGCCAGCAGGCCGGTGCTTCCTGCTTCGCGGCCGCACTCGGCTTCAATGCGGGTGATTTCGTTCTCGATATCGATAACGTCCTGAGCGGTGTCGGTTTTGGGCAGGCGCACAATGTCCACTCCACCGCGCACGACGGCTTCAAGATCGGCAAGACCATACTCAGAATCCAGAGCGTTAACACGCACGATGGTTTCCCGATCCTGATAAAGCGGATGTTGCAGGGCGTGATACACCAAACGCCGTGCGGCATCTTTTTCCCGCAGAATGACCGAATCTTCCAGGTCAAACATCAGCGCATCAGCACCGTAGATAAAGGCGTTGCTGACCATTGCGGCGTTAGCGCCAGGGATGAACAGCATGCTGCGACGAGTGCGAGTTTTCATGGACGCTCCTCCCACGGCAGGGCGGTAACGTTGCTGGCACGCACGAGCAGGGTTTCCAGACGAGCGCGAAGCACACAATCGAGAGCGCCTTTGTCGTCCACCATCAGTTGAACGCCTTGCACTTCGTAGCGACTGAGGAGCTCATAAATCGTGGCGCGGATAGCGTCACCAAACTGTTTCTCAACGCTGCTGCTCATTTGCAGGTCGATGTCCGGTGAATCGAGTGGGGCGATTCGTATCATCACATCGCCGGATTCCAGGGTGCCGGCAACGGCTGCTTGGGTTATTTTCATTTTTCACCTGTCGCTAATGCAGAAATCAGGGGGTTGTCCGGAGTGACCATCTGTTGCAGATAGGCCCGGGTGGGCTCCGGAACCAAAAGTTCGATAGTGGTCAGATCTTTTTTGACCAGCAGCCGACGCACCCAGGAGGCGGATATCGCGATGCCGTGGTATTGCAGGCGCTCAATTTCGACAAGCGTAATAGGCGGTGCGACGTCGGAAGGATCGGCCAGGCGCTGGCGCATATCGTGGTTGTAGCCTGCAGTGACAGTGCAAAAGGGCTCAGTCCCGACAAAACGGTGAGTGATGCCCAGCGCCGGGGCCAGATGCTGGCGAAAGATTTGCAGGTCAATTTCGGTATAACAGTGGTTGATAACACTCTGCTCTTTGATGAAATAGCAGGGAAACGTGGCACGAGAGATCAGGTATTCTGAGCCGCGATGCACCGTCAGCTTCGGGATATCTGCCGTTCCGGCGCGAACCAGCGTCAGCCTGTCTTCATAAGGGAAACGGGAGGTATCCTCTTTCACCAAAAAGACGTGCAGCCAGTCACATTCCGCGGCCGCTTTCTGAATCAGATAGCGATGGCCACGTGTGAAGGGATTGGCGTTCATTACGATGCAGCCAATTTTGTTCCCTGGCTTGCGTAACGTCGTGAGATAACTGGCATAGCGTTGCAGGCGAGTGGCGCTATTTTCCATTAGCACCATTACGCCGGGAACGCTGGAGAGCGTATAAAATCCGCACTGTTTAAACAGGGCTTCATTGTGGCTTTTGGTATAAATAAATAACTGTGTACAGTTTCTTTCATAAGCCAGATTTATTAATTCTGTGGCAAGGGTCAGCGCCAGGCCATCACCGCGAGAAGATTCACTGATAGCAACACACTTAATAATATTACCCGCAATACCGCCGCAGGCGATGAGGCAATCGTTACGGGTTACCGTAATAAAAACTTCTACCGTGGTATCAATACTCAGATCATTTTCACGCAGAAACTGCGTAATGGCGGCTATTTTTTTATGTTCAGCTCGCTTAACCTGAGCAAATACGGGTTGGGCAAACATGGTTCAGAACGTCCTGTTATTCACGCGGTATAAAGCAACGTGACGGGTGATAATTCTTTGCAAATTAATAACATTTGAATGGGTGATATCGGTTGTCCTTCAATCACGCGGCGAGTGTACGACTGATTGGCTCGCTTGTTTTTGACTTGTTTCACAAAGGGTTGCCTGATTTAACTGGACTTAATGGTTTTTATTTTCTTTATTCGCCTTAATGGCGTTTATTGCGTGGTGTTTATTTTCTTAATTTATTTTATTTGTGGAATTCATAACGAATTTCACCGCGATAACTGGACGCGGTAAAAACAAATCCATTACATTCTGCTGAAGCTTTGGGAAAGTAAAATATTGGGGTAAGAGCGTGATCACGTCAGGTCAAAAAACGGCAAAGGGATTTGTGTTTTTCCGCCGTCTTGCATTTCCACTCAGAATATTCTTGCTCCTTCTGCTGATCTCGACTTTATTAGTGACCGTGCTGGGCCAGTATCTCTCGGCCAGTTTCGGAGATTATCTCACCCGCCACGTGCGTGATATGGCGATGAATCAGGCCAAAATTATTGCCTCCAGCGACAGTCTTGTCGCCGCGGTAAAAGCGCGAGACACCGCACGACTGGCAGCTATTGTTAATAAACTGGCGGACGGTTCTGATTTTGATTATGTGGTCATTGGCGACAGTCACTCTATCCGGCTTTATCACCCCAATCCCCAAAAAATCGGCTACCCGATGCAGTGGAACAAACCCGGTGCGCTGGAAAAAGGCGAAAGTTATTTCATCACCGGCGAAGGGTCGATAGGCATGGCGATGCGGGCCAAAACGCCCATTTTTGATGAACACGATAAAGTCATTGGCGTGGTGTCGCTGGGCTATCTGGTCAGCAAGATAGACAGCTGGCGACTCGATTTCTTATTGCCGTTAGCCGGGGTTTTTGTCCTGATCCTGATGATGTTGCTGCTGCTCTCGTGGCTGTTTTCCAGCCATATTCGTCATCAAATGCTTGGGATGGAGCCCAGACAGATTGCCCGTGTGGTGCGCCAGCAGGAGGCACTGTTTGGCTCGGTGTTTGAAGGGCTGATTGCGGTCGATCCTCAAGGGCGTATCACAGCCATTAACCGAAACGCCCGCAAGATGCTGGGTTTGAGTTCACCGGGGCGACAATGGCTGGGCCAGCCGATAGGCGAAGTCGTGCAGCCTTGCGCGTTTTTTACCGAGAAAATTGCCGAAAAGCGCCAGGATGTGGTGTGCACGTTTAACGGGCTGAGCGTGATTGCCAATCGGGGCGCAATCCGTTTCGGTAATGAGATGTTGGGGGCGATAATCAGCTTTCGCAGTAAAGATGAAATCAGCACCCTGAACGCGCAGTTAACTCAGGTGAAACAGTATATAGAAGGGCTGCGGGCGCTGCGTCATGAGCATCTTAACTGGATGGCGACGCTCAGCGGTTTGCTGCAAATGAAAGAGTACGACCGGGCGCTGGAGATGGTGAAAGGTGAATCACAGGCTCAACAGACGCTAATCGACAGGTTGCGCGCCTTCTTCGATGATCGGCAGGTCGCGGCTTTGCTGTTTGGCAAAGTGCAGCGTGCCAATGAACTGGGCATCGCCCTGAACATTGTGGAAGGCAGCCAGTTGCGGCAGCTTCCGTCTGGTCTGGACAGCACTGAGTTTGCCGCCATTGTCGGTAATCTGCTGGATAACGCATTCGAAGCCAGCCTGCGTAACCCACAGAGTGATAAAACCGTTGACCTTTTCCTCAGCGATGAAGGCAAGGACGTTGTCATTGAGGTCGGTGACCACGGATGCGGGGTCCCGTTCGGTCTGCGTGACCGTATTTTTGAACAGGGCATGAGCACCAGGCAGGATGACGCGGGTGAGCACGGTATTGGCCTGTATTTGATTTCAAGCTACGTAGCGCGCTGTGGCGGCGTGATCATCCAGGAAGACAATGATCCCTGCGGCGCTTTATTTTCCGTTTTTATTCCGAAAGTGACTTTACGCGATGGTACAACCTCTCACAATTTTGATCGTTGAAGATGAAACGCCGCTGGCGGAAATGCACGCCGAGTTTATTCGCCATTTTCGCGGCTGCGGGCAAGTGTGGCTGGCAGGAAATCTGGCCCAGGCGCGGGTGATGATTGCGCGCTTTAAACCGGCGCTGATCCTGCTGGATAACTATCTGCCCGATGGCGAAGGCATCACGTTGCTGCATGAGCTTGCGCTAGCCCATAACCCTTGTGGCGTGGTATTCACTACGGCGGCAAGTGATATGGACACCGTGTCAGAGGCCGTACGCGGTGGGGTATTTGATTACCTAGTCAAACCGCTTTCCTACGAACGACTGGAACAGACGCTGGAACGTTTCCAGCAGCGAATGCTGATGCTTGCGACGGCAACCAGCGCCAGCCAAAGGCAAATTGATCAGATGTTCAACGCTTATGCGCGTGGCGAAACCAGAGAGGAATTGCCCGTCGGTATCGACGCGCTGACGCTGGCCAAGGTGCAGGCTTTGTTTGAAGACAATGAGACGCGCCACACCGCAGAAACCGTTGCTCAGGAACTTAAACTGAGCCGGACGACGGCGAGACGTTATCTGGAATTTGCCGCAAGTCAGCAGCAGATTGTGGCGGAGATCGTTTATGGGAAAGTAGGGCGACCGCAGCGAATCTACCGGAGCGCATTATAAAAAACGGTGAGTCAGATTCGCTCTGGCTCACCGTTCAGGTGTCAAACAAAATCGGGCTTAGCGATGCGCCAGCTCGACTTCGTCTTCGCTGTTCATCACGTCTTTATCCGTCTGGCGCAGCCACTGGCTGGTCAGGGTGCCCGCAGTCATGGAACCGTTGACGTTAAGCGCAGTACGGCCCATATCAATCAGCGGTTCGATGGAAATCAACAGCGCCACCAGCGTTACCGGCAGACCCATTGCAGGCAGCACGATCAGCGCGGCAAACGTTGCGCCGCCGCCCACACCGGCCACACCCGCAGAGCTCACGGTGACAATACCGACCAGCGTTGCGATCCACAGCGGGTCGAGTGGGTTAATGCCTACCGTTGGGGCAACCATCACCGCCAGCATCGCCGGGTAAAGACCCGCACAACCGTTCTGACCAATGGTGGCACCAAAGGAAGCGGAGAAGCTGGCGATAGATTCCGGCACACCCAGACGACGCGTTTGCGCTTCGATGTTCAGCGGAATAGACGCGGCGCTGGAACGGCTGGTAAAGGCGAAGGTCAGCACAGGCCAGACTTTACGGAAGTACTTCAGCGGGTTGACGCCGTTCGCGCCCAGCAGCAGGCCGTGCACCACAAACATGATCGCCAGACCAAGGTAAGAGGCCACCACGAAACCGCCGAGCTTGATGATGTCCTGCAGGTTAGAACCGGCAACCACTTTGGTCATCAGCGCCAGCACGCCGTAAGGGGTCAGTTGCATCACCAGACGTACCAGCTTCATCACCCAGCCTTGCAGGGTGTCGATAGCGGTCAGCACGCGCTTGCCTTTCGGCTCATCGTCTTTCAGCAATTTGAGCGCAGCCACACCCAGGAATGCCGCAAAGATAACGATGCTGATGATTGACGTCGGGTTCGCCCCGGTCAGATCGGCAAACGGGTTTTTCGGCACGAAAGAGAGCAGCAGTTGCGGCACGCTGAGGTCAGCGACTTTGCCAACATAGGTGCTTTGAATCGCGTTCAGACGGGCGGTTTCGGCAGTCCCCTGAACCAGACCTTCAGCGCTCAGGCCAAACAGGTTGGTGACCAGCACACCGACCAGCGCAGAGATCAACGTGGTGAACAGCAAGGTGCCGATAGTCAGGAAGCTGATTTTACCCAGCTGAGAAGCGTTATGCAGACGCGCCACCGCACTCAGAATCGAGGCGAAGACCAGCGGCATCACAATCATCTGCAGCAGTTGCACATAGCCGTTGCCAACAATGTTGAACCACTGGATAGAGTCTTTCAGTACCGGGTTATCGGCACCGTAAATGAGTTGCAGCGCCAGACCAAAGACCACGCCGATCGCCAGACCGAGCAGCACCTTTTTCGCCAGACTCCACTGCTTATGTCGGGTTTGCCCCAGCGCAAACAGCAACACCACGAACACAATCACGTTCGCTATTAATGGAAAGTTCATCCCCGTTTCTCCTGATGTCATTATAAGGCCCAGAAACAGGCCTACTTTAATGGCGCAAGAGTAGCAGAAGTGTGAAGTGCCGCTTATATCCAAATGGAATGGTTTATGCCAAATGAGTAAAGATCGCTGGTTTAGCGTTCAGTCTGGTGATTTATAAAGCGATCGAAGCGGAATTGCAGGGCGCTGATAAGGTTTGATGACCAGCGAACCGCGCTGTTTTCGGGCATGGATTGGGGCATCCAGACGGCGTAAACGAACAACGCCATGCACAAGACGCGTTCCAGTTGGTTGCCTTTACGAGGTGCCAGAATCGGCAAACGGAAGCGCCAGCGGCAGGGCCACAGCAGAGGCACGCCCGCAGGCGTAAGCATATCGGCCAGAATATGGCTCAGGTAACCCAGCACCATGCCCTGAATGGCATCGGCAGGCACAATCCAGGTCTCCGGTACTTTGAGGTAAAACAGCGTCAGGCTGGCGAAGACCGCCAGCAGGCTGTGCGTAAAGCCCCGATGACCGAAGGCCCTGGCGACAGGTTTGGCTATCCAGCTTAATCGCTGCCCCAGAAATGACTTCGGGTGGTCGATATCCGGCAGCAGGCAGGTTAACACCGCTGCGGGAACAATATGCCACCAGTCACCTTGCGCCAGTACAGGTGTCAGCTCGGCATTTTTGGCAAACACCGCGCAGGCTATAGAAAAGAGCAGGTGGCCTTCCGCTGTCATGATAACACCCGTCAAACTGTCGATTCATACAGTATAGGGTTTTTGTACAGTAGGCGGAAGAGGTGACGGTGTAACTCTTTGTCACACGCTGCTTTATCGTGCAAACCTCGATAAGGAGAGGAAAACCCGGCAACGGTGTTACCGGGAGAAGGTGTTAGCCCAGCAGATGCGCGGCGGTAAGCTGCTCAAGCGAACTGAGCTTCACGTCAGCCAGCACATAGCGTGCATCGGCAAAGTTTGCATGTTCCGGCACGACGATGGAGCGCATGCGCGCGGCTTTGCTGGCGATCATCCCATTGACGGAATCTTCGAGTGCCACACAGGTCAGCGGAGAAACGCCAAGCTTAGCGGCGCAGTCCAGATAAACCTGAGGATGCGGCTTGCTGTAAGGCAGTTTCTCGGCGGAAGCCAGCGCATCAAACTGATCGCGCAGGTCAAACATGGTCAGCACTTTTTCCAGCATGTGCAGAGGAGAAGCGGAAGCCACGCCGACTTTCAATCCTTGCGCTTTACACAGCGCAATCGCTTCACGTACGCCTGGCAGCAGCGGACGTTCTTCCTCCACCAGAGAAATAGCACGGCTGATAATGGTGTCTGTCACTTCTTCACGGCTCGGGCCGTTCCACGGCTGCTGGGCAAACCACAGTTCTACGACCATGTCGATGCGCAGACCCAGCGTGTCCGGGAGTTCGTTGCGGCGGGAAATGTCCACGCCAAGGCTGGCAATGATGTCCAGTTCGGCGCGATCCCACAGCGGTTCGGAATCAATCAGTAAACCGTCCATATCAAAAATAGCGGCAAGAATTTGACGCTGGGCTGTCATAGGGCAACTCCTGTAGAGGTAAAAAGGCCTGAGATTCGGCCTAATCGTACACCATAACGCTTTTAAAGCGCAGGCGAAAAGCGACAACTAAAGGTAGACTTACAGCGAAACAGAAAGCGCGTCTGAACAAGGGGAAACCATGACGTATCAACAAGCTGGACGCATTGCCATACTGAAACGCATTTTGGGATGGGTTATTTTTATCCCTGCCGTGATTTCCACGCTGATTTCCGTGCTCAAATTCATGTTTGAACACAGCGAGAAGCAGCCAGGGATTGATGCCGTCATGCTCGACTTCGCGCACGTGATGATCGAGATGATTCGCTTCAACACGCCATTTCTTAACTTCTTCTGGTACAACTCGCCGCTGCCCGATTTTCACCACAGCCTCAATATCGGCTTCTGGATTATCTTCGTCCTGATCTTCGTTGGCCTGGCGTTGCAGGCTTCTGGCGCGCGGATGAGTCGTCAGGCTAAGTTTCTGAAGGAAGGGGTACAGGACCAGATGATTCTGGAGAAAGGGAAAGGGCCGGAAGGGCTGACCAAAGAACAAATCGAAGCCAAAATTGTGGTGCCGCACCACACCATTTTTCTGCAAATCTTCCCGTTATATGTGTTGCCAGTGATAGTGATTGTCGCCGGATACTTCTTCTTTAAGCTGTTAGGCTTCCTCTAAAACGACAAAACCCGGCAATCACCGGGTTTTGTTTTTTCAGCACAGCATCAAACTTTCGGGAAAGGCCGGGGTTTACCTTCGCTGTCTACGGCGACGTAGATAAACAGCGCTTCAGTCGCCTTGTAGCGTTGCCCAATCGGCTCAGACGAGACTTTCTTCACCCACACTTCGATGTTCACCGTGATGGAGCTGTTGCCGCGTTTCGTGCAGCGCGCATAGCAGCACACTACATCCCCCACGGCGACAGGGCGCAAGAACGTCATACCTTCCACCCGAATGGTGACCACGCGGCCCTGAGCGATTTCTTTCGCCATGATGGCGCCGCCCAGGTCCATTTGCGACATCAACCAGCCACCAAAAATATCCCCATTGGCGTTGGTATCGGCCGGCATTGCCAGCGTGCGTAAAACTAAATCGCCAACCGGCGTGTTACTGCTGTCAGTCATTCTTGTCGTCCTGGGGCATGTGGCGGTAGATGTAAACGCCGCTCAGCAGGGTGAACACCAGCGTCAGCGCGGTGAGGCCGAACACTTTAAAGTTTACCCAGATATTCTGCGGCAGCCAGAAGGCGATGTAGATATTGGCCAGCCCACACAGAATAAAGAATACCGCCCAGGCGATATTCAGGCGCGACCAGACAAATTGCGGCAGGGTCAGCTCTTTGCCGAGCATGCGCTGAATCAGTGGTTTCTTCATGATCCACTGGCTGACGAGCAGCGCGCCAGCAAACAGACCGTAAATCACCGTGACCTTCCATTTGATAAATTCATCGTTATGGAAGAACAGCGTCAGCCCGCCAAAGACGGCGACCAGCACAAAAGTGATCAACGCCATTTTTTCAACTTTGCGGTAGCGCACCCAGCTATAGATAAGCACTACGGCGGTGGCGACGATTAACGCGGTGGTGGCAGCGTAGATGTCATAGAGTTTGTAGAAAACAAAGAATACCACCAGCGGTAAAAAATCGAGAAACTGCTTCATACATCATTTCCGTCATTCAGTTGCGGCCCGGACGCTCCGGGCCAAAGGGATCAGTTACGAATAAGCATATACAGGCGGAATAAATAGATCAGCAACAAAGCAGAAATGAGGTTACTGATACAGTTCACCACCACCGCGCCGACGTTTGGCGACAGCACGGCAAAGTTGGGTGCAAACATCAGCAGCAGCGTTTTTGCCAGCAGCCAGCCCATGACCGGTGAAGCCACCATACGCATATTAGCCCACGCCAGACGCATGCTGCTGCGCATGGAGGTGAAGATCCCCATTTTGTCCTGCACCATCATGACAGGCGCGAAGGCGAGCACGATAGCGAGCAGCACACCCGGCACCACCACCAGCATCACGCCCATCTGCACCAGGAAGGTGGTGATGAAAATCAGCAGTAACAGCTTCGGCAGCACCGGCGCACTGGCCCCGATAGCGCGCAGGGCGCTAATACGCTGGCCTGCTGACACCATCTGAATCGTCAGCAACACGCCACCTGCCAGAATGGCATTGCCAATCAGCCCGGAAAACGTGGATGCCGCAGAGGCACGCAGCAGGATTTGCTGCTGCTCAGGCGTCATGTTTTGCACCAGCTCAAACAGTCCGGCGCTGCCTGCGAGGTTATCGCCTTCTTTCAGAAGGGCGAGTTGTTCGTCGCTGGGTGAGAACGCATGGCCAAGTACCACCGTGATAAACGCACACAACAACGCAATCAGTAAAAGGGTAACGAACTGATTACGAAAAAAATTACCCGTGTCACGGAAAACAGAACTTGCCGTGATAGACATGCACTCTCCTTGAGTCTTACCTGCTGTGATTAAGCCGGCAATTGTAACTCAGCCAGCGGCAAAGTGGCAGCATCAACACCTGTATGGAAAAGCATATCTTTGTAAAGGGGCGGTAAGCCGCAGTGACCTCTGATGGGAGTGCCGGGCGCGATGCCTGGCTGATCTTTGCCGAACATCACACCGTTGAAGCTGATTTTGTAACAGACAAAAGGCTGAAAATTGATGTGGATGCGATTTATTCGGCTCTCTTTGGTAACCAAAAATTAATCCAGATCAATGAATGTTAAATCTCAAGACTGAATGTGATCCCGATTGGATCGTTATTACTCTTTTGTGGGTATATTCACCGCGCGGATAAAACCATAAGGAAGGAGTGGAAATGAAAAAGTTAGCCGTGGCAGCACTGGTTTTAAGCAGTCTCTCTGGGGGAGCCTGGGCGCATGAAGCGGGTGAGTTCTTTATTCGTGCCGGTAGCGCAACAGTTCGCCCGACGGAAGGCTCTGACAATGTGCTTGGACTGGGCAGTTTTACCGTCGATAACAATACCCAAATGGGGTTGACCTTTACCTATATGGCGACCGATAACATCGGTATCGAGCTGTTGGCCGCCACACCGTTCCGTAACAAAGTGGGCACCGGCCCGACCGGAACCCTTGCCACAGTGAATCTGTTACCGCCAACGTTGATGGCGCAGTGGTACTTCTTTGAGGCCGACAGTAAGGTCCGTCCTTATGTGGGCGCAGGGATCAACTACACCACTTTCTTTAACACCGACTTCAACGATAACGGGAAGGATAAAGGTCTGTCCGACCTCAGCGCAGATGATTCCTGGGGCGCAGCGGGGCAGGTTGGGGTGGATTATTTAATCAACCGCGACTGGCTGATTAACGCCTCCGTCTGGTACATGGATATCGACACCGACGTGAAATTCAAAGCAGGCGGTCAGAGTCAGACTATTCATACACGCCTTGACCCGTGGGTGTTTATGTTCTCAGCAGGCTACCGCTTCTGATGCCTCATTGAGCGGCTGTTTCACGCCGCTCATTATTTTATTTTTATGATTTAAAAATAAATTTCTTACATTTCGCGAGAGTGCAATTCTCGCATCTTCTGCCGTTCCGCCTAGAATAGCGCGCTTCTCTTTCCAGAAGCAGACCCATTCTAATGAACTATAAATCACTTTTTCTTGTTGCCGCTTTGGCCATTACCGGGTGCAGTGCTAAAGGCGACACCGCCAACGAACAGCGCGCCACCATTAAAAAAATGCGTACAGATACGCTGAGCAAGCTCTACAACCTGCATCCTGAAGCTCGCAGCGACATCGCACACTCTTCTGGATATGCCGTGTTTTCCAGCAACAGCAGCAAGATTTTCCTGTTTGGCTTTGGTAGCGGCTACGGCGTAGTGAAAGACTCGCGCAGCGGCAAAGACACTTATATGAAAATGGCTCAGGGTGGTGCAGGTGTCGGCGTGGGCGTGAAGCAGCTCAGCACCGTGATGGTGTTCCACGATCGTGAGACACTGAATAAATTCATCACCAACGGCTATGTTGTGGGCGCAGATGCGAACGCGGCGGCAAAATATGACGACAAAGGGGCAGGGGCCGGAACCTCAGCAAGCGCGGTGGCGAAAGATACGCAGTCATTGCCGTCCAAAGTCAGCGTCTATGAAATGACCGAGAAGGGCCTGGCTGCTCAGGCGATGTTGAACGGCTACAAGTACTGGCCGGATGAAGATCTGAATAAATAACGCAGAAAAAAAAGCCCGCACGAGTGCGGGCAAATAATACTGGAAGCAATGTGAGCAATGTCGTACCGAATACCTGAGTGATTAGCTCAACTATTCGGTAATGAGAAAGATAATAGTTCTCATTAGTGGCGTCAACCCCTTCTTTTTTGTGGTTATTCTTCAACGGTAAACACGGTGCAATTTTGCTCTCATCCCGGGGGCGGGCAGTTATTTCGGCTGGTGCGCAAATATGCGGAGAGTGTGAAAGGAAAAACGCCGCCTGAGGAAGCCCAGACGGCGTGAGGATTACGCGTGGCGAGTGGCGGCTTTCAGGCTCTGCACGAAGGCTTTCAGCTCGGCCAGCATCGCCGGGTGATTATCGACGTTTTTCTCGATAATTTTGACAATCGCTGAACCGGAGATCGCCCCGGCTGCGCCTGCACCAATCGAGGCGCTCACCTGATCCGGCGCGGAAATACCAAAGCCCTGCAACGGCGGCGCGGCATGGTACTCCTTCAGTTTCTCAATCAGGTGATGCAGCGGCAACGCGGCCTTGTTTTCAGCGCCTGTCACGCCCGCACGGGAAAGGAGGTAGGTATAGCCGCGACCATGAGAGGCAATCTGGCGCAGCAGGTCGTCATCGGCGTTTGGCGGGCAGATGAAGATTGGCGCGACGTTATGACGCATCGCCGCCTGACGGAATTCCGCAGACTCTTCCACTGGCACATCCGCAACCAGCACGGAATCCACACCCACGCGCGCGCATTCCGCGTAGAAGTTATCAATCCCACGGTTGAACACCAGGTTGGCGTACATCAGCAGCCCGATAGGAATGGTCGGATACTTCTGGCGAATCGCGGCCAGCATTTCGAAACACTGAGTTGGCGTCACACCGGAAGCAAACGCGCGCAGCGTCGCGTTCTGAATCGTTGGACCATCAGCCAGCGGATCAGAGAACGGGATACCCAGCTCCAGCGCGTCAGCCCCGGCTTCGATAAGCGTATCGATGATTTTCAGCGACTGTTCAGGGGTCGGGTCACCCAGCGTGACGAAGGGGACAAACGCGCCTTCCTTGCGGTTTTTCAGCTCAGCAAACAGGTTGTCATAGCGTTCCATCAGATTTCCCCTCGTGCTTTCAGGATGTCATGTACGGTGAAGATGTCTTTATCGCCGCGGCCGGAGAGGTTAACCACCAACAGCTGCTCTTTGTCCGGGTTCTCGCGCATCATTTTCAGGGCATGAGCCAGCGCGTGGGAAGATTCCAGCGCCGGGATGATCCCTTCATGGCGGCTCAATGCTTTAAAGGCATCCAGCGCTTCGTTATCGGTAATCGATACATATTCAGCGCGGCCAATACTGTTCAGGAAGGCGTGCTGTGGCCCAACGGATGGGAAATCCAGACCCGCAGAAATGGAGTAAGACTCCTCAATCTGGCCTTCATCGGTCTGCATCATCGGCGATTTCATGCCGAAGTAGATGCCGACACGCCCGTGCTTCAGTGGCGCGCCGTGTTCGCCGGTTTCGATACCGTGACCCGCAGGTTCAACACCAATCAGGCCAACCGAGGTTTCGTCGATGAAGTCTGCAAACATGCCGATGGCGTTGGAACCCCCGCCAACACAGGCGATAACCGCATCAGGCAGACGGCCTTCACGCTCCTTAATCTGCACTTTGGTTTCTTCGCCAATCATGCGCTGGAATTCACGCACGATGGTCGGGAACGGGTGTGGGCCAGCCGCAGTACCGAGCATGTAGTGCGCGGTTTCGTAGCTGCCAGACCAGTCACGCAGAGCTTCGTTACAGGCATCTTTCAGGGTGGCGGAACCGCTGTGAACGGCAATCACTTCAGCTCCCATCAGGCGCATACGGAAGACGTTTGGCGACTGACGCTCTATGTCTTTCGCACCCATATAAATGCGGCATTTCAGGCCGAGCAGGGCACAAGCGAGTGCGGAAGCCACACCGTGCTGGCCTGCGCCAGTTTCCGCGATGATTTCAGTTTTGCCCATGCGCTTGGCCAGCAACGCCTGGCCCAGCACCTGGTTGGTTTTGTGCGCGCCGCCGTGCAGTAAATCTTCACGCTTGAGGTACAGCGTGGTTTTGGTGCCTTCAGTCAGGTTCTGGCATTTGGTCAGCGCGGTCGGGCGACCGGCATAGTTTTTCAGCAGATCAGTAAACTGCGCCTGAAATTCTGGATCTTTCTGCGCGCTGACGAAAGCTTCTTCCAGCTGGCGCAGGGCAGGCATCAGGATTTGCGGCACGTACATGCCGCCAAATTCGCCAAAGTACGGGTTCAGTAATGTGTTCATGTCCATTTCCTTAATATGCGCGCAGCGTCTGAAAGACCGAGGCCAGTTTGCTGGCATCTTTAATGCCCGGTTCAGACTCTACACCTGAATTGAAATCGAGCCCGGCGCAGCCGCTTTTCGCAGCCTCGACGCAGTTATCCGGGCTAAGGCCACCTGCAAGCAGCACGTTACTTAAGTCTTGTCCGTTCAGCAGCGACCAGTCGAAGCGCTCGCCCGTGCCGCCCTGACCGTTATCGAAGACGTACCTCTCAACGTGATTCAGGTTGCGGGCAGGCAGGGTGTCTTTCACACTCAACGCTTTCCAGATTTGCACTTTCTCAGGCAGTTGGCTGCGCAGCTCGTCGATATAAGCCTGATCTTCGCTGCCGTGCAGTTGCACCGCAGCCAGCTTCAGGCTTTCCGCTTTCGCCACCACGTCGGTCATCTCGTTATTACGGAACACGCCAACGTAGCTCAGCGGGGCGCTTGCAATCACGGCACGAGCTTGCTCTTCCTCAACAAAGCGAGGGGAGGACGGCACAAAAATCAGCCCGCCGTAAATGGCTCCCGCTTCGAAAGCTGCTTTAGCATCTTCACCGCGAGTCAGGCCGCAAACTTTGTTTTCTCCCAGCAGCACACGGCGAACCGCAGCGTTGAGATCGTCGTGCGACATCATCGCGGAACCAATCAGGAAGCCGTTAGCAAAGTGACTCAGTTCGCGAACCTGGCCGTAGGTATTAATGCCGGATTCGCTGATAACCGTCACACCCGCGCCTAAGCGTGGTGCCAGCTGGCGAGTACGGTTCAGATCGATAGAGAGGTCGCGCAGATCACGGTTGTTAATCCCGACCACTTTCGCGCCAAGGGCGATGGCCCGCTCCAGCTCTTCTTCGTTACTGACTTCGGTCAGCACGCCCATGCTCAGGCTGTGCGCGACGGCCGAAAGCTGGCGATATTCTTCGTCATCCAGCACGGAGAGCATCAGCAGGCAGGCATCTGCCTGATAGAAGCGCGCCAGGTAGATTTGATACGGATCGACGATAAAGTCTTTGCACAGAATCGGCTGTGGCGCTATCTGGCTGACAATCGGCAGAAAATCAAAGCTGCCCTGGAAATATTTCTCGTCCGTCAGCACGGAGATGGCGGACGCATAGTGTTTGTAGACCCCGGCGATACGCGCCGGGTCAAAGTCTTCACGAATCACGCCTTTGGACGGCGACGCTTTTTTGCATTCCAGAATAAACGCGGTACGGGCACCCTGAAGGGCATCGTAGAAGTGGCGTTTACTTGGCTGGACGTCGTTCTGGAAACTGGCTAACGGCTGTTGCGCTTTACGGGCTTCTACCCAGATGCGTTTATCGGCAACAATTTTGGCTAACACGGTCTGCATTTTTTATCCTCTTGCCGCTAATGCGGTCACGCGATCGTAGGCGGCACCACTGTGGAGAACGTCCAGCACCTGCTGCACGTTAGCTTTCAACTCTTCCTGGCCGTGCAGGCGCATCAACATGGCGACGTTGACCGCGACAGCGGCCTCGTGGGCGGCTTCACCTTTACCTTGTAACAAGCGTGAGAGAATGTCACGGTTTTCTTCCGGCGTGCCGCCAGCCAGCTGTTCCTGGCGATACGGCGTCAGACCGAAGTCGTCAGCCGTGAGCTGATAGCTCAGAATTTCACCGTCTTTCAGCTCGGCCACCACGGTTGGCGCATGCAGGGAGACTTCATCCATGCCGCCGCTGTGCACCACGGCGGCGCGCTGATAGCCCAGCACGCGCAGGGTTTCGGCAATCGGTAACACCAGTTCCGGGCTGTAAACGCCAATCAGCGCCAGCGGCGGGTGGGCCGGGTTAATCAGCGGACCGAGCACGTTAAACAGCGTGCGGGTTTTCAGCTGCTGACGCACTGGCATCGCGTGACGGAAACCGGTGTGATACTTCGGCGCGAACAGGAAGCACACGCCCAGTTCATCCAGCGCTTCACGTGATTTGTCGGCGTTCATGTCCAGATTGATGCCGAATGCAGCCAGCAAATCGGAAGAACCGGATTTACTGGAAACGCTACGGTTGCCGTGTTTGGCCACTTTCAGCCCACAGGCCGCGGCGACAAACGCGCTGGCCGTTGAAATATTGATGCTGTTGCTGCCATCGCCACCCGTTCCGACGATGTCGGCAAACGGGTAGTCCGGGCGTGGGAAGGGGGCCGCGTTTTCCAGAAGCGCGGTAGCCGCTCCGGCGATTTCCTGCGGATCCTCACCACGGACTTTCATGCTCACCAGAGCAGCAGCAAGCTGTTCTGGCTTCACTTCGCCACGCACCACGGCAGAAAACAGCTGGTGGCTTTCCTGCTGTGTCAGGATCTCAGCCTGATACAGTTTTTCCAGAATCGGTTGCAGCGTATTGGCAGGTTCCAGTTTCTTCAGCGCCCATTCGAGGGTCTGTTCCAGCAGGCGAGCGCCGTGGCTGGTCAGAATGGATTCCGGGTGGAACTGGAAACCGACAACGCGATCTGCATCATGACGGACAGCCATCACCATGCCGTTAAAGCTGGCGTTGATAGTCAGCCCCGCAGGGATATTGCTGCCGACCAGTGAGTGATAACGCGCCACCGGCAAGGGATTCGGCAAACCAGCAAACATCGCCTGGCCGTCATGCTCGATGCTTGACGCTTTACCGTGCAGGATTTCGCCCGCCTGGCCCACGTAGCCACCATAGGCCTCAACAATGGCCTGATGGCCGAGGCAGATGCCAATAATCGGCAGTTTACCGCGCATACGCGTCAGTAATTCAGGCATGCAGCCTGCTTCAGAAGGCGCACCTGGGCCTGGAGAGAGCATCAGCACAGGGTTATCCATGGTGCCAATGCGTTCAATCAGTGTCTGAGCCGGAACGTGGTTACGGTAAATCACCACGTTGTGGCCGTTCGAGCGCAGCTGGTCTGCCAGGTTGTAAGTGAATGAGTCGATATTATCGAGCAGCAGAATGTCAGCCATTAGAAAATCTCCTGTGCGTGGTGGGCCTGAGCAATGGCGCGCAGCACCGCGCGAGCTTTATTGCGGGTTTCGTCGGCTTCAGACTGCGGTACAGAGTCCAGTACCACGCCAGCGCCAGCCTGAACGGTGGCGATGCCGTTTTCGACAAAGGCAGAGCGGATCACGATGCAGGTATCGAGGTCGCCGTGAGCGGTAAAGTAGCCGACCGCGCCGCCGTAGCTGCCGCGACGTTTACCTTCAGCGGCGGCAATAAGCTGCATCGCACGCACTTTTGGCGCACCGCTCAGGGTGCCCATGTTCATACAGGCGCGATAGGCGTGCAGCACGTCCAGATCCTGACGCAGTTCACCGACCACGCGAGAGACCAGATGCATCACGAAGGAGTAGCGGTCAACTTTGGTGAGGTCTGCCACATAACGACTGCCCGGCGTACAGATACGCGCCAGATCGTTACGCGCCAGGTCAACCAGCATCAGATGCTCTGACAGCTCTTTGTGGTCAGTACGCATTTCCAGTTCGATCCGGCTGTCGAGGTCCCGGTCCAGAGAGCCATCAGCACGACGACCGCGTGGACGCGTTCCGGCAATCGGGTAGATTTCAATCTGACGGTTATTGGCGTCGTACTTCAGGGAGCTTTCCGGGGATGCACCAAACAGCGTGAAATCGTTGTCCTGCATAAAGAACATGTACGGGCTAGGGTTGCTTTTCTTCAGCACGTCATAAGCGGCCAGCGGAGAAGGGCAAGGCAGCGAGAAGCGGCGAGAAGGCACGACCTGGAAGATTTCCCCGGCGCGGATCGCCCGCTGCATTTTGCGAACCACGGCACCGTATTCATCATCGCTCTGATTCACTTCCGTCTGCATCTGCTCGATTTTGGTTACCGGCAGCGGCATTGGCGGCTCGTTCAACTGCTGACGCAGTTGCTCAACGCGCTTCGTCAGACGCTGTTTTTCCGCGTCGGAAGGGGTAAACAGGCTGGCCTGAATGCGGCTGGTTTTGGTCTGGTGGTCAATCACCAGCAGCGTTTCTGCCAGATAGAAGCAGTAATCCGGGCAGGCGGTGTCGCTGTCCAGATGCGGTAGATCTTCAAAACCGGCTACCAGATCGTAGGCGAACAGGCCGCCGAAGAACATGGCTTCGCGCTCATTGACCGGCACCGTCACCAGCGTCTGCAACAGGCGGAAAGCATCAAACACGGAAAGCGAACACAGGCGAGCATCTTCATCCAGCAGATTACTGACTGCAGGAAAACGCAGGATGCGGCCATTAGGCTGGTGTTGATTATCGATACCCGCTGGCAGCGCGCTATCCAGCAAATCCAGCAGGGCAGCACCGTTATCCGACAGCGCCTGAATGGTGACAGTGTCACCTAATGCGGTAATGCGCAGCGCGCTGTCGACCAGCAGCAGGCTTTTTAGATCATCTTTACTGTCGATATCTGCCGATTCCAGCAGCAGCGTTGCCGGGCGAGCCCCACAAATCTGATGGAACAGCGCGGTCGGGTTCTCGCGGTAGATAGCATCACTGGTCAGAAGCTCGAGCTCGGGTTTTTGTGTTGGCATTTTCGTTCTCGTCTCTCTCGAAGGTGTTGGTTCAATAAAAAGCCCGCTCATTGGCGGGCCTGGTATCTGTTCGTCTTCTCCAGACGCGATCGCACAGCCCGTTATCAGGGAGTACGCCACCAGCTATGCAGAGTAACGGAAAAGTGGGTCATCGCAGATACCTCGTCGTGTGAACTTGCGTACTAGTTAACTAGTCCATGAGCCTAAAGTCAACCCTTGTTTGCAGAAATCTTACTTTTAGGGTTAAGAGCGAAAGATAGAGGCAAAAGCGCAGGAAGCAACCAGGATTAATGAAGAGGGCTCATAAGTCCAATGGGATGCGGGTGGGTAATGCAAAGCACTCACTGGCGATACACTTGTGTGACTAAGCAGAAGCTAAACCGGAGAAGATGATGAAAATTATACGCAATGCCAGCACGCCGTCCGTGAAAGGCCCGGAAGACTATTTTACCGGGCAGGTCAGAATCGATGCGCCGTTTCAGGCGACCCCACCGGCGCGAGTCGGTGGTGCGACAGTCACCTTTGAACCCGGGGCGCGTACAGCCTGGCATACGCATCCGCTCGGGCAGACCTTGATTGTTATCCACGGGCAAGGCTGGGTTCAGCGCGAAGGCGAGGAGAAGCTGACGATTAATCAGGGTGACATCGTCTGGATCCCGGAGGATGTTCGTCACTGGCACGGCGCAACCTCCACGACGGCGATGACCCATATCGCCATTGCCGAATCATTAAACGGCAGCCCGGTTACCTGGCTTGAGAAAGTCATGGATACTGATTACATCGGATAACTGGAAAGAAAAAGGGATGCAAAATGCATCCCTTTATAACGATTAATGCGTCTCATCAAACTGCAACAACCGCCCGGTATTTCCCAGTACCATCAGCGTACTCAGGTTATGCAGCAGTGCGGCAATCAGCGCGCCTGCGCCACCTAAAAGACCGAGTGCGGCGGCAGCGACAATCAAGATGGTCCAGCCGAGGCCGATAAAGACATTCACCATCAGGGTTCTGCGACAGCGGCGGCTCAGGCGAATCGCGGTAGGCAGACGACGAAGATCGCTACCTGTCAGCACCACGTCAGCGGAAACCAGCGCAATATCCGCCCCGTTCGCGCCCATCGCCATGCCGACAGCACCCGCTTTCAGCGCCAGCGCATCGTTAATGCCGTCGCCAACGACCAGCGGATGCCAGCCCTCGCGCACCGCTTTTTGCACTTCATCCAGTTTGGTGGACGGCAGGGCTTGCGCGACCACATCTTCAATACCCAATGAGGCCGCGACGCTACGCGCTGCCGCAATGCGGTCACCGGTCAGCAGCATTTTTCTTTCAATGCCCAGCGTGTCGAGTTCCCGCAGGGCTTCTGCGGCTTCCGGGCGAAGAGTGTCCGCGAGCAGCAACCAGCCGAGGAACTGTCCATCCAGAGCAACACCAACCAGCGGCCCTTCGTGTTCCGGCAGCGCGAGCGGAGAGACACCGTGCTCAACAAACAAATCCGAGCGCCCGAGAAGCGCCTGGCCGCGATCGGTTCGGGCGATAATGCCCATACCTTGCCGCTCTTCGACCTCATGAATACCCAATGTCTCATCGGCTGGCGCATAGTCTGCAAGCGCATGGCTAACCGGGTGACTACTGGTTGCACCGAGGGTAGCGGCCAACTGGATAACCTGTTGCTCATCACAACCGGCAGCCAGAATGGCGTCCACCATCTGCAACCGTCCCTGCGTCAGCGTGCCGGTTTTATCGACGATCAGCGCATCAACATCCGCAAGCTCTTCGAGGAAGGCGGCATTGCGGATCAGGATGCCGTGACGTGCCGCAACGGCAATTCCTGCCATTGCGGTGGCCGGGGCAGAGAGCACCAGCGCACAAGGGCAGGCGGCAACCAGCACGGCTAACATTGCCTGGCTGTCGTAGGTTAAAAACCAGGTGCTGGCGGCAATCAGCAGAACCAGAATCAGGTAATGGGACGCATAGCGCTCCAGCATACGCGTGATCGGCGGTTTGGCCTGTTCGGCATCTTTCATCAGCGCGATGACTTTACCGAGCGTGGACTGATCGCCGGTATGGGTCACTTCCATCCGCAGCAAACCGTTGAGGTTGATTGACCCCCCGAAAACAAGGCTTCCCGGGCCAGCTTCCTGTGGCACCGATTCTCCGGTTATTGAGGCAACATCCAGACTGGCGTAGCCGCTGATAATTTTGCCGTCTGCCGGAACGTTATCCCCGGCGCGGATCTCCACGATATCGCCAACGACGATATTCTGGCTATCGACGCTATCCAGCGAACCATCGGCATTAACGCGACGGGTCTTGCTTCGGGTCAGTTTGGTTAAACCCGCAATCGCCTGACGCGTGCCCATCACGCTGCGTTCTTCCAGAATGTGACCGAAAATCATCAATACCGGCAACAGAGCGGCAGTGATGAGGTCGCCCAGCGCCCAGGCCCCCAGCATTGCCAGCACAATCAGCAAGTCTGTTACGCCGTGTAAATCTGGGTGGCGCAGGCTATGCCAGCCCGCACGGAACACCGGCACGGCAACGATAAGCCACGCCACGCCTGCCAGCAGATCGCTGATTGCGCTTTGCTGTGGCGCAATCGTACGCCACAACAGGCTGAGCAAAATCAGCCCAATGGTGGTCATCGCCAGCGTTAACTGGACGGTCATGCGCCGTTGCTCTTCTGGCGTCAGCAGCGTTTGGCTAAAGTTGGGATGAAAGTGACCGTGACTACATTGATGGCTCATCGCAGATCTCCAAAGACATCAGACAGAGAGGCGGGCGTATTCGACGCAGGCGCTGAAGTTGTGGCCGGGGCCGACACCGAGGATGACGATGAAGAGGCCCAGTTCGACGTGACGCTGTTGCCTGACGACGCCGTTGTATCGCTGGATGCAGGCTGATCGATGCCCTGATCGTCAGGCCCGGACAGCACCAGTCGGTTTTTATTTTCAGGCGCTACCGTCAGCACTTGCCCGGCATGAGAAAGAATGGCGGAAATCCGGTCACGCCACAGTCGTTGCAGTAACCCGGCATCGCTGCCACTGGCACGTGCCTGTGCCAGTTTGGTGATGGTCTGGGTGGCAACTTCTGCTTTGGCGTGCATTTCACTGCTGCTGGCTTCCGCTTGCTGAATCACGCGGTCAGCCTGCTGCTGGGATTTTTGTAAACGCAGTGTCGCTTCGTTTTGTGCCTGCGCGATGTTCTTCTCCGCCTGCTGACTGGCTGTCAGCACCGAGTTAAAGGCATCAACCGCTTCATCTGGCAGCGAAGAGGCGATATCAACTCGCTCGATCACAATGCCGGGATCGTTATCGCTACCGGCAAGCTGCTGTAAGTCTTTGTCCATCATCTGCTTCAGGTCGCTACGCAGGCGTGAACGCTCTTGCGCGGCATAGGTGTCATCCTGTTGGGTTTCAGGACGGGCGACCAGTACGGTGTCGAGATCGCGACCGGCACAGATAAGCGTTGAAGCACGCTGTGCGAGACGATCAATCAGCGCGTCCACATGTGGGCGCTGTAAGACATAACGCAGCGGATTATCAATGCGGTAAAACACCTGCATGTTGAGCTGAACCACGCCGGCATCCCCCGTGAGCTGATAGCCCGCGCCCGCGCCCGCATCCGCAGTCACCTGCGCGGCAGTCAGCGTTTTGAGCTGCTCTTTACGCTGAAGCGGCAGCACATCATGTTGCAGGATGCGAGCCGGGCCTGGGATCACCTGGACGTTATCCACTGGCGCAGGCCAGGCAAAGACCACGCCCGGACGTTCAACGGCTATTGGCTTGCCAAAACGGAAGACCACGGCCTGGCTGTCTGGCGTAACCTGATGAAAACTGGAAAACAGCCAGGCCAGTGCCGCAAGCAGCGTGGCCGCATACAGCCCGAAGAAGGCGATGCGATAAGATTGCCCCCATGGGGAGGTCGTTACGGATGGCCTTTTCATTGCGCAGCCTTATTCGCATCAGTCGGTTGCTGGACCAGCGCTTTAAACGGCGCCGCATCGGTGCTGACGACGATTCGCGTGCTCTTATTCACAATGTCATTGAGCGTATCGAGCGAGCGCAGCAGGTTGTAGAGCTCAGGATCAAGCGCATAGGCTTTGGCGTAAATAGCCGCCGATTCCTGCTGCGCCTGCGCCATGATGGTCGCGGCTTTAATTGAAGCGTCAGCTTCGGTGATACGCGCTTCTTTATCTGCCTTCGAGTGGATATCCGCGGCCTGACGATTGCCTTCTGCCGTGCGCTCGGTAGCGATGGTTTCACGCTCTGCACGCATTCTGTCAACGGTAGCGTTGAGGGTGACCGCAGGCAGGGTTAAGCGTTCGATGCCAACGTCAATCAGCTCAATGCCATAGCTTTTCAGCAACTGGGCTTTCAACTGCTCTTTAATTTGCTGCTCAAGCTGCGGGATCTTCACCTTCGAGCCATCCGTGTTGACGATTTCGGAGAGCGCATAATTACTGGTGGTGGTTTCCAGTGAAGAGCCGATAAAGGTGCGAATCTGACGCGCCGCTTCTTCTGGCTGGTTCTGAACCGCGCGAATAAAACGCAGAACATGCTGCTGGTCCGGGCTGACTTTCCAGATTGCCCACGCCTGGACAATCACGCGCAGGCCGTCGCGGGTACCGACGTCCTGAAGGCCGCTTGACGTTGAACGGCTGCGTAAATCGACTTCAACCGGCGTTTCAAACGGGGCAGGCAAACGCCAGCCGAGGCCCGGTGCCATCAGCACACGCACAGGGCTGCCGAAACGGGTCATCACTGTGGCACTGCCTGCATGCACCTGAACCAGACAGGCCGTCAGCAGCGCCAGCAGAACCAGCAGGCCTGCAACAGCGTAACGAACACCTCGTCTGGCGAAGTTGGGGGCTTTCGGGTTTGTCCCGGAGTGAGTCACTCCAACTTTTGTCGTGGTCGCCTGGGTGGCGATAGAGCGAATTTTCATTTTTCTCAGGCCTTTATTTTTAGTTCTGGCGGGAGGAAGGGGCGAACTGGCGCGTATCGAGTACCGACTCGTTGTTTGTGCTCAGTTGGCTGTCCAGGATAAGCAACGGGGTTTTTGCCAGCGCCTTGCTGTAGGCCTGATAGCGTCGCTCATTCAGATAAGCCTCTGGATTGATTTTCCAGGACTCATAGTCCGCGCTGTAGCGCGTTAAAGAGGCGGTAGCCTGGGCCTGCATTTCGTTGGCTGAAGCCTGAGCACCATCAATAGCGGTGGTCGCTTTTCGTTGGGCATCATTGGCTGTCGAAGCGGCATACCCTTTTTCGCGCGCGATTGAGGCATTGGCGGCGATTTGCGCCGCCTGTACGCCGTGATAAGCGTTTGCTGCACCTGCTGGGGGATGAATAGATTCGATACGGGTATAGAGCAGTTCGACACCGGTATTGAGCGCGTTCAGACGCTGCTGGATCTCACGGTTGAGTTTGGTCGCCATGGTCGCGCGCTGTTCATTCAGCAGCGCATCCAGTTGTTGATGTGAGAAATACTGTGTCATCACCTGACGGGCAACGCGCTGGATAGTGGTCGGCAGATCGTCAGTTTGATACAGGCTGTTCAGCGCATCGTTATCATGCAAGCCTACGCGCCAGATCAGGCGAATATCCATATTGACGATCTGGAAGCTTTGCTTATCGCCCACGGCGCTGGCGATGACTTGTGCCTGATCGGTGCTATGGCTGCTGTCCCACAGGCGCCAGCTTTCCTGGGGAGCAGGGCCTTCAATCAGATCGGTCACCGTTGCGGAAGAGGGTTGCACTTCAGGCTGTGCTTCGCTTAATGCCAGCTCATGGACGGCACCGAAATCAACCGGCAATACGCGACCAAAAGGCCACGGCAGACCCACATGCACGCCGGGTAGCAGCACTTCCGTCGGTTTACCAAAACGCTCATAAACGCCACGCTGGCTGACGGAGACTTCGCTGATGCCGCTCATCAACCAGCCTGTCAGCGCAATCACGCAGGCGACGGGGACAAAGATTTTGCCGATCAGACGGAAGGCCTGAATCTGCCCAATATCAACGCCAAAATGCTGCACGATTTTTTTGCGAATGCTCAGCAGCGGATGCAGCGGCCAGCGGTACTGCTCAGCGAGCAGGCTTTGGGTCAGGAACGGCGTTTTTCTGGCCGGTGAAGGAGCAATCCATATTGTCGCCACCGCCCGAATCAAAAACTCTGCGGCGACCACGATCACCAGCAGGCTTGCCAGATAAAGCGTCCAGTACGCCAGAATGCTGAACGCATTAACGAGAGCCAGCGCGAGGGTGGTGATGAGAAAAACGCTAAGCAGTGCTCGCAGCAACCCAACACAGACTTTCTGCTGTGGCCAGTGGCGCAAAGGGCGGAAGCTCAGCATGCGCTCGCAAACCAGCAGAACAAAGCAGGCTGTCAATAGCAGTGAGGCTACCGGGATCTGCCCACGAGTAAGGGGAGCAAGCACGTGTTGTGCGGAGAAATTCGCGCTAATAATCGTTATTGCAAGCACGGCGGCGGCGAGGGTCAGCCCATGTTGCCAGAGATGCCGGAACCACAGCGTGATGCCTGGTGGCACAGGGCGTTGCCAGATTTTTTTCTTTTCGCCGTCAGCCTCTGTTGCCATCACACGGCTTTTACGCAGTGAGGGCAACTGACACAGGGCATTCTCGATGACGGCAAGGCCAAGTAGGGCACCTGAAATCAACGGACGGGCAAACGCCAGCCATGAGGTCTGTTCGACAGAGAGCGGCATCCAGTAGAGGACGGCAGACAAGATCAGGAGGAGGCATGCAAATGCTCTGCACCACAGCAGACGCACACGCAAGCGCCTTTCCTGAGCGCCGTGTTCACCAGTAAGGTTAGGCAGCATAAAGGCTCCATGTTAAGACAAAATTTAACGCGTCAGAGTGGACACCTGACGGGGAAAAGAGACGGCTAGGGTATAGCGCAACCGCGATCATGCAAGGCAATAGCTGACCAAAATTAAACAAGCGGGTCATTTTTTTTCTCTTTCATGACAATTGCTTAGTTCACTTTTGATCATAGCTGCATGACAAGTGCCGAATGGGAGTTTTGGTGAAAAAAGTGTTTCAGCGTTTACGAAAGTGTTTGGAAACGTGTTTTGGGCTGCCACTCGTCGATTTCGCCACCTTCATTTTTCGCTGTCATCGCGATTTCGGAAAATCCGTCGCAGGCGCTATGATGTGCGCCGCATTGATAAAATTTGATACGACTACACTGATACCCGGAGCGATTTTGAGCGACCCTTCTTACGCCGTGATTTACGATCTGCACAGCCACACCACCGCATCAGATGGCCGGCTGACGCCGGAAGAACTGGTGCACCGTGCGCTAGACATGCGGGTTGGGACGCTCGCCATTACCGACCACGACAGCGTGGCGGCGATCCCGGCGGCGAGAGCTGAAATTGCCCGCGCCAACCTGCCGCTGAATTTGATTACCGGCGTGGAGATCTCCACTGTCTGGGAAAATCATGAAATTCATATCGTCGGTTTGAATATCGATATTGAGCATCCTGCAATGATCGCGTTTCTGGCCGGGCAAACAGAGCGCCGTCAACAACGAGCGAAGCTGATTGCTGAACGCCTCGATAAAGCCCAGATCCCTGGGGCCTGGGAAGGCGCGCTGAAGCTGGCAGACGGCGGGGCGGTGACGCGTGGTCATTTTGCCCGTTTTCTGGTTGAGGCAGGCAAAGCCAGCAATATCGCCGACGTTTTCAAAAAATACCTCGCGCGCGGGAAAACCGGATACGTTCCGCCGCAGTGGTGTACAATAGATCAAGCTATTGATGTCATTCATCATTCTGGTGGCAAGGCGGTGATCGCCCATCCCGGGCGCTATAATCTTTCTGCCAAGTGGCTGAAAAGATTGCTGGCACACTTCAGCGAATGTGGCGGCGACGCGATGGAAGTCGCTCAGTGCCAGCAGGCTCCCCACGAACGTGCCCAGCTCGCGGCGTATGCGCGTCAGTATGGATTACTGGCGTCACAAGGGTCTGATTTCCATCAGCCTTGTCCGTGGATTGAACTGGGTCGCAAACTGTGGCTACCCGCCGGAGCAGAAGGCGTGTGGCAGAGCTGGGAACAGCCGCTAGAGATCATTGAGAGGGAAGTATGAGTCAGTTTTTTTATATTCATCCGGATAACCCACAGCAGCGCCTGATAAACCAGGCCGTGGAGATCGTGCGTAAGGGCGGCGTTATCGTCTACCCAACGGACTCAGGCTATGCGCTGGGCTGCAAAATTGAAGACAAAGGCGCGATGGAGCGAATCTGTCGTATTCGTCATTTGCCTGACGGGCACAACTTCACCCTGATGTGCCGTGACCTGTCGGAGCTGTCGACCTACTCGTTTGTCGATAACGTGGCGTTTCGTCTGATCAAGAACAACACGCCGGGCAACTACACTTTTATCCTCAAAGGCACCAAAGAAGTTCCGCGTCGCCTGTTGCAGGAAAAGCGTAAAACCATTGGGATGCGCGTGCCGTCCAACCCGATAGCGCAAATGTTACTCGAAGCGCTGGGTGAGCCGATGCTGTCGACGTCTCTGATGCTACCGGGCAGCGAGTTTACCGAGTCTGATCCGGAAGAGATTAAAGACCGCCTGGAGAAAGTGGTCGATTTGGTCATTCACGGCGGCTATCTCGGCCAACAGCCGACCACGGTTATCGATCTGACCGAAGACGCGCCTGTTGTGGTGCGTGAAGGCGTCGGTGATGTGAAGCCTTTCCAGTAATCGCGGTAACGGCTATACTACGCGGCCCTAAATACCATGAAATACGGTATCCAGAATTCTCCACGACGCCTGGGAAGGCGACACCTTAAGGAAGCTCGATGAGCGAGAAATTACAGAAAGTGCTGGCTCGTGCTGGCCACGGCTCCCGCCGTGAAATCGAAACGATGATTCAGGCCGGGCGCGTCAGCGTCGATGGCAAAATTGCGACGCTCGGCGATCGCGTAGAAGTTATTCCTGGTCTTAAAATCCGTATTGACGGACACCTTATCTCCGTCAAAGAGTCGGTAGAGCAGATTTGCCGCGTGCTGGCCTATTACAAACCGGAAGGTGAGCTGTGTACTCGCAGCGATCCGGAAGGGCGTCCGACGGTGTTTGACCGTCTGCCAAAACTGCGAGGCGCACGCTGGATTGCCGTAGGCCGTCTGGATGTGAACACCTGTGGTTTGCTGCTGTTTACCACCGATGGTGAGCTGGCTAACCGTCTGATGCACCCAAGCCGCGAAGTTGAGCGAGAGTACGCAGTACGCGTGTTCGGTGAAATTGATGACAACAAAGTGCGTCAGCTGTCACGCGGCGTGCAGCTTGAAGATGGCCCGGCGGCTTTCAAAACCATCAAATTTACCGGCGGTGAAGGGATTAACCAGTGGTATAACGTCACGCTGACAGAAGGGCGTAACCGTGAAGTTCGCCGTCTGTGGGAAGCGGTAGGCGTGCAGGTTAGCCGCCTGATTCGCGTGCGTTACGGTGATATTCTCCTGCCAAAAGGCCTGCCTCGCGGTGGCTATACTGAGCTGGACCTGGCGCAAACTAACTATCTGCGCGAGCTGGTAGAGCTGAAGCCAGAAACCGAATCCAAAGTCGCGGTAGAGAAAGATCGCCGTCGTATGAAGGCGAACCAGATTCGCCGTGCGGTGAAACGCCATACGCAGGTCAGCGGTAAACCCGCGCGCAGCGGTGGGGCTCGCCGCTCCAGCAGCCGAAACAACGGCAGCGGTTCATAAGAAAAAGGCCCTTCGGGGCCTTTTTTAATGGAAGAAACTCAGTAGTCGATGCCGATTTGCGCTTTCACCCCAGCATCAAACGCGTGCTTCACAGGGCGCAATTCGCTGACCGTATCCGCCATATCCAGAATCTCACGATGACAGCCGCGACCGGTGATAATGACCGTTTGCTGGTGAGGGCGATTTCGTAACGCCGTCAGTACTTCCTCCAGCGGCAGATAATCATAAGCCACCATGTAGGTAAGCTCATCGAGGACAACCAGATCCAGGTGTTCATCGGCCATCATTCGCTTCGCGTGTTGCCACACTTTCATGCAGGCGGCGGTGTCGCCCGCTTTATCCTGCGTGTTCCAGGTGAAACCTGTCGCCATAACCTGAAACTCAACGCCATGAGGTTCGAGTAAATTACGTTCCCCGTTGGGCCAGTCGCCTTTGATAAACTGGATCACGCCCACTTTTTTTCCGTGCCCGACGGCGCGTGTTGCGGTGCCAAATGCCGCGGTTGTTTTCCCTTTGCCATTGCCGGTTAGCACCAGAATGATGCCTCGCTCGTCCTGGGCTTCTTCAATACGGGCATCCACTTTCTCTTTCAGACGCTGCTGGCGCTCGCGATGGCGATCGTCACTCATTGTGCAATTCCTGGTTTACGGCCCGGTTGGGCATCGAACGTGGTGCCGGTTTTGCGACGACTGTCATCGCCCATCAGCCACAAATAGAGCGGCATGATGTCGGCAGGGGTTTTCAGTTTTTGCGGATCTTCGGTTGGAAACGCGCTGGCCCGCATGCCAGTGCGCGTGCCTCCCGGATTGATGCAGTTGACGCGCAGACGACCCTGATACTCTTCAGCAAGCACCTGCATCATGCCTTCAGTGGCAAATTTTGACACCGCATAGGCACCCCAATTCGCACGGCCTTGCTGGCCTACGCTCGAAGAGGTGAACACCAGCGAGCCGCCATCGGATTGAAGTAATAAAGGAAGGAGTGCCTGAGTCAGCATAAAGGTGCCGTTGACGTTGACCTGCATAACATCCTGCCATACGGCCAGGTTTTGCTGATCCATGGGCACAACATCGCCGAGCAGACCTGCGTTGTGTAACACCCCGTCAAGGCGGGGATAATGGATGCTGATTTTCTGCGCCACCTGTTGGCACGCTTCAGGCGTGCAGGTCAGTAAATCCAGAGTAAACCACTGAGCGGGAATGCCGCCTTCCTGTTGGATCTGTTGTGCGACGCTGCGCAGCTTGTCTTCATTGCGGCCCAGCAGCACTACGCTTGCACCATAGCGGGCATAGGTCAGGGCGGCTTCACGACCAATGCCATCGCTGGCACCTGTCACAAGAATGATACGATTTTGCAGCAAATCGCGTTGCGGTTGATAATGCACGGGCGTTCTCCTGTAGCTCTGCCGCGAGCTACGTGACTGTTCTTGTTCTGGGAATTCTCTTTTTGGGCTTTATGCCTTAAATCACCGGCTATTACAATCAGCCAGGCGGAAAGGCTGTTCAGAATTAACATTTTGCAATCATTTCATTGACGCGAAAAAAAACAGGAAGCCAGTACGCAACGTAAAATTCCGGCGCAAGACGCACTGAAATGGCTGTTGTACACTGTGCCCGATAACCGAGTGATTCTTTTTCAAGGTGGAAGCGTGGAACTACTTTCTCAATATGGGTTGTTTTTGGCGAAAATCGCCACGGTTGTAGTCGCGATAGCGGTGATTGCCACACTTATCGTGAATCTTACCCAACGCAAAAAGCAGCGCGGAGAGCTGCGGATCACCAATCTGAGTGACCAGTATAAAGAGATGCAGGAAGACATGAGCGTGGCGCTGTTGGATGGCCCGCAGCAGAAGCTCTGGCTTAAAGCGCAAAAGAAAAAGCACAAGCTTGAGGCGAAAACCGCGAAAGCAAACGCGAAGAAAGGCGTGAGCGAGTCCGGCGACAAACCGCGCGTGTGGGTGCTGGATTTTAAGGGCAGTATGGATGCGCATGAAGTTGCCTCTCTTCGTGAAGAGGTGACGGCAGTGCTGGCCGTTATCAAGCCGGAGGACCAGGTGGTTGTTCGTCTGGAGAGCCCAGGCGGAGTGGTGCATGGCTATGGTCTGGCGGCATCACAGCTGCAACGTCTGCGTGACAAACAGGTGCCCATCACGATTGCTGTCGACAAAGTTGCGGCAAGCGGCGGGTATATGATGGCGTGTGTGGGCGATAAAATCGTCTCTGCGCCGTTTGCTATTATCGGCTCGATTGGCGTGGTAGCACAGATCCCGAACTTTAACCGCTTCCTGAAAAATAAAGACATCGACATTGAGCTTCATACCGCGGGGCAGTACAAACGCACGCTGACGCTGTTAGGCGAGAATACCGAAGAAGGGCGGCAGAAATTCCGCGAAGATCTGAACGAAACGCACCTGCTGTTCAAAGCGTTTGTCCACCAGATGCGTCCGCAGCTGGACATTGATTCGGTGGCGACGGGTGAACACTGGTACGGCAGCCAGGCGCTGGAGAAAGGGCTGGTCGATGAGATTGGTACCAGCGACGATCTGCTGTTGAGCCTGATGGTGGGGCGTGATGTCCTTAACGTGCGCTACCTGCAACGTAAAAAACTGGTCGACCGCTTTACCGGCAGCGCCGCGGAGAGTGCGGACCATTTGCTGATGCGCTGGTGGCAGCGCGGGCAAAAACCCATGATGTAAAAGGGCAATAAAAAAGAGCGAGGAATGATCCTCGCTCTTTTTTTTAGTCAATCAGGTGATATTTTTCTGAGAGCTGGTGTGCGAGATATTTGAACATGTTGAATACCGCGGTGCTTTTGGCTGTTGGCAAACCTTGCTCATCAAGATAATACTCACCGCTAAAGACCAGCACGCCGTTGCGTTGTTCCACACCCGTCGCTTCGATGCCTTTCAGCGTGTCATCGTGTTCGCGAATAAGGCGGTTGGCTTCTACCAGCAGAGATTGACGATCGATAGGTTGGGATGTTTCTTGCATATCAGACTCCTTTAAAACAGTGGCGCTAGTCTACGCCCGGCACGCGCAACGGGCAAATTTTCCCTGTGAAACACAAGGACATGCCAATGGCGCGCCCGCTGGCGGGATTGGCATTTGCGTGCTAATAAGGTTGCGTAACGAATTTTATCAGGTACAGTGTGCGCTTTCTGCAATCTGGCAACAGATTTGCTTGACATTCGACCGAAAATTCTTCGTGCTATATCACCTGGTTGGTATTGACCAGCAAACTCACTCCTCTGAGAGCGACTTCTGGGGTCGGCACAGAGAAGGGGTTGAACTCCATTGACGCCGCCACTACATCAGGCTCGTCACCAATGGAAGGTGAATTCAAGCGCGAAATATGCACGACCTCCTTCTGGACAGGTGTGTATTCCTGGAAGAATCAAATTAGGTAAAGGTGAATATGGGTAAAGCTCTCGTTATCGTTGAGTCCCCGGCAAAAGCCAAAACGATCAATAAGTATCTGGGTAATGACTACGTGGTGAAATCCAGCGTCGGTCATATCCGCGA
>NZ_JBOFIN010000025.1:0-35627 GCF_051650185.1 Scandinavium sp. | reverse complement strand
GCTGGCGCTGCACGGCTGATGCGTACAGACTCTTCGCCTTCAGAAATTTCCAGTTCGGAGATGCCTGATTCTTCAACCAGCTCGATCAGTTTTTTAATCTTACGAATATCCATGAGTGGGTTCCGTACTCTTTGTTTAGTGTGATTGTGACAGGCGTTTTACCGCCGTCTGTAAAGCGTATGAATAGCCGTCAGCGCCTAATCCGCAGATGACGCCGGCAGCGATATCAGAGAGATATGAGTGATGGCGGAACGGCTCGCGAGCGTGCACGTTGCTCAGATGAATCTCGATAAACGGGATACTGACCGCCAACAGCGCATCGCGAATCGCCACGCTGGTGTGCGTGAAAGCGGCCGGATTGATCAGGATATAGTCAATCTTGTCTTTAGCCTGATGAATACGGTCGATAATCGCGTACTCTGCGTTGGATTGCAGATGGTCCAGCGACACATTCAGAGCGTCGGCCTCTGCGGTCAGGCGGTTAACTATTTCCGCTAACGTCAGGGTGCCATACTTCTCAGGCTCACGGGTGCCGAGCATATTCAGATTCGGTCCGTTTAAAAGCAAAATGCGTAACTTGTCAGCCATTGTGCTGCTATCTCCTGCAATTCTCCGGTAAAAAACAAAATATACCTTCGATGCGCACTTGTCACCTTTTCAGAGGCCTAAAACCCCCGTCAGGAAAACCAAAGTCGCACATTATAACGATTTCGTAGCATTTGGCAGCTAAATACTGGTCTTATCAGGGAAGATAATCAACCTCGACAACGAAAAAGTCAGGCGTAGTGCGGGAGAACTGCGGGAAACTGCACATAATCGTGAATTAACGCCACCACATGCGGAACTTCTTATATCGGCACGCTAAAAGCACAAAAGCGGCCATTGCGTACAGAATCGGTTGAGGTGAGAGGATCTTCACCGACCACAGATAATGAATCGAGGCGAGGATCGCCACCAGATAAACGAAGTTGTGCAACTTCTGCCAGCGTGGACCCAGTTTTCGCTGCGCATACTGAAAAGAGGTGAGCGCCAGGGCCAGCAAAATGACCCAACTTATCAACCCTAACGTCAGATAGGGGCGGTTCACCACTTCCTGCCCGAGCAGGCCCAGATTGTTAATCCCCAGTTCCAGCAAGGCGTAGCTGGTGAGATGCAGCGTCGCCCAGGCAAAACACCAGACGCCCAACAGACGACGGGTACGTATCAACAGGGGTTGTTTAGCGTAACGCGCCAGAGGGGAGACCAGCAAGGTAGCCAGCAGCAGTTTCAGAGCCATCCTACCTGTAAAGTGTTGAATGTCCTTGGCAGGGTCAGCGCTGAAATACCCCTGTGACCCTGCCCAAAACAGCCAGACAAAGGGTAAAAAGGCGGCGAGATGGAGAATAACCTTCAGCCACGTTATTTGTTTTGCCGTTAAACGCACTCAGAAATACTCCCGTAAATTAAGACCGCGGTACAGCGAAGCGACTTGATCCGCGTAACCGTTAAACAACAGCGTTGGCTGGCGTTTAACATCCAGCACACCACCAGAACCGATGAAGCGTTCAGATGCCTGGGACCAGCGAGGATGATCGACATGCGGATTCACGTTGGCATAGAAACCATATTCATTCGGCGCGGCCATATTCCAGGTACAGGGCGGCTGCTCTTTGGTCAGAGTAATGCTGACAATCGATTTAATCCCTTTGAAACCATATTTCCACGGCACCGTCAGGCGGATGGGCGCCCCATTCTGTGGCGGCAGCGCTTTGCCGTACACGCCAGTGGTCAACAGCGTCAGCGGATGCATCGCTTCATCTATACGCAATCCTTCAACATAAGGATAAGCAAGCCCGCCGCCGATAAAGCGGTCTTTTTGTCCGGGCATTTGTTCAGGCGCATAAATCGTTTTGAATGCGACAAATTTGGCATCGCTGGTGGGTTCAACCAGGGCCAGCAGTTTATGCAGAGGAAAACCAATCCAGGGCACCACCATCGACCAGGCTTCAACGCAGCGCATCCGGTAGATTCGCTGCTCCAGCGGGAAGCGTTTGGTTAAATCGTCGTGATCGAGCGTTATCGGCTTTGTCACTTCGCCATCAATCGTCAACTTCCACGGGTCGGTAATCAGGCTTCCTGCATTGGCGGCAGGGTCGGCTTTATCGAGGCCAAACTCATAGAAGTTGTTGTAACCGCTAACCTTGTCTTCAGGTGTCAGCGCGAGTTTACTTTGCCATTCAGCAGGACGGGAAAATTCGAGCGGCTTGCCCGGTGGCGCAGGTGGACGATCGTTGCCTTTAAACCAGCTCAGCAAATCGGCGTGTGCCACAGAAGGAAGGGAAAGTGCGGTAGCGCTAATGCCCAGCATCTTTAGCACCTGGCGGCGCTTGAGCATAAATACGGATTCTGCCGTGACATCGGCTTCCGTCAGTTTCTTTGATTTCATGGCATCCTCCATCATGCATTTTCCTAAGCATGATGGAGGCGGCTGATTAACGCGAATATGTCACGAAAATTTGAAGATTAGGCCACTTTCACCAACGTGCGGCCCTGGATTTGGTTGTTCATGATTTTATCGGCATATTCCGGGGCCTGAGCCAGACTGATTTCTGTCGCGCTTTGGCTATAGAAAGAAGAAGGCAGATCGACCACCAGACGCTTCCAGGCTTCAGCACGGCGCGCCGCTGGCGTCATGACTGAATCCACACCTTGCAACCGGACGTTACGCAGAATAAAAGGCATCACGGTCGTTGGCAGCGCAAACCCGCCTGCCAGCCCACACGCCGCCACGCAGCCGCCGTAATTCATTTGTGCCAGCACTTTAGCCAGCACTTTGTCGCCAACCGTATCGACGGCTCCAGTCCAAAGCTGTTTCTCCAGCGGGCGAGTCTCGGCGAATTCGTCACGGCCCAGAATACGGCTGGCCCCAAGCGCGCGCAGATAATCGTGAGTACTTTCGCGACCGGAAACAGCCACAACCTGATAACCCAGCTTGTGCAGCAGAGCAATAGCGGTACTGCCTACGCCACCGCTGGCGCCAGTGACAACAATCTCGCCATCTTCAGGTTTAATCCCAGCCTCTTCCAGCGCCATCACGCACAGCATGGCCGTGAAACCTGCTGTGCCGATAATCATCGCCTGACGCGCATCCATCCCTTCGGGCTGCGGCACCAGCCAGTCGCCTTTCACACGCGCACGCTGTGCCAGACCGCCCCAATGATTTTCACCCACGCCCCATCCTGTCAGCAGTACCTTTTGGCCTGAATGAAAGCGAGGATCTTCGCTGTTGTGGACAATACCGGCAAAGTCGATACCGGGAATCATCGGAAAATTACGAATAATTTTTCCTTTCCCGGTGATCGTGAGTGCATCTTTAAAGTTCAGGCTGGACCACTGAATATCCACGGTAACCTCGCCCTGCGGGAGCTGGCTCTCTTCGATATCCTGGACCGATGCGAGGGTTTTACCATCGTGCTGTTCTAAGATTAACGCCTGCATAATCTTTCCTCGGTTGCTGAATGATTGGAAAAAATTTTTTGATGACTATACTCGCTAACTGAAACACGATGCCGACTTATCGCAATAAATTGCCAGTTCCACTCACTCTGGTAGTATGCATGGTCCTTTTGGCGTGCTAGTTAGTACTCACTAACTGTAGGGCGTCACCGCGGGTGTCCGGCTTGGTCGGGCTGTTTTTCATCAACGGAGTTAATACAGGGATGCGATTAACGACGAAATTTTCGGCTTTTGTGACACTGCTGACGGGCCTGACTATCTTTGTCACCCTGATAGGCTGCTCACTGAGCTTCTATAACGGTATTCAGTATAAAGTGGATTACCGCGCCCGTGCTGTGGCGACGGTGGTCGATTCCCGCCTGGTCAATACCCCTTTCAATCAGCTCGACAGTCAACTGGACGAAATTCTGGTGCCTGTGGACATTGTGCGCATCGATTTCGTCGTCAACGACAAAACGATTTTCAGCCATTCGCGCAAAAGCAGCTATCGCCCGATGGGCAGTAATTATCAGTATCGCGAGCTAAGCGTTGAATCCGTGAAGCACCCCGGCATGACCATTCATATGGTCTACCTCGACCCGATGGTGAACTACTTCCACTCGCTGTTAACGACGGCCCCGCTGACTATCGCCATAGGTTTTATGGTGCTGATTATCTTCTTCTCAGTACGTTGGTTGCGTAATCAGCTTTCCGGGCAAGAGCTGCTGGAGCAGCGTTCAACACGTATTCTCAATGGTGAACGCGGGAATCAGGTATATGGTACTGTGCATGAGTGGCCAGCCCGAACCAGCAGTGCGTTGGACGCATTGCTCTCCGAAATTCAGTTTGCCGGTGAACAGCGTACACGCCTCGATACCTTAATTCGCTCGTACGCCGCCCAGGACACCAAAACGGGTCTCAGCAATCGAATGTTCTTTGATAACCAGCTGGCCACGCTTCTCGACGATCAGGAGAAAGTCGGTGCTCACGGTATCGTCATGCTCATTCGCCTGCCAGAATTCGATCTGGTGAGAGACCATTTTGGAAGAAGTGCGGCAGAAGAACATTTCTTCACCCTCATTAATATGCTTTCCACTTTTATGATGCGTTATCCCGGTGCGCTGCTGGCTCGCTATCATCGCAGCGACTATGCCGTGCTGCTCCCGCATCGCACGTTGAAAGAAGCGGACAGCATTGCCTCCGGGTTGCTGAAGTCGCTCGATGCCCTGCCTGCAACAAAAATTCTCGATCAGGATGACATGATGCACATCGGCATCTGCGCCTGGCGTAGTGGGCAGAGCACCGATCAGGTGATGGAACATGCTGATGCTGCGGTGCGTAACGCTGTGCTTCAGGGCAGTAATAGCTGGGCGGTTTATGACGACACCTTGCCAGAAAAAGGGCGGGGTAACGTTCGCTGGCGAACCTTGATTGAACAGATGCTCAGCCGTGGCGGTCCGCGCTTCTATCAAAAACCCGCCATTCACTACGACGGGCGAGTCCATCACCGCGAACTCATGTGCCGCATCTATGATGGTAAAGAAGAAGTGATTGCCGCCGAATACATGCCGATGGTGCTTGAGTTCGGGCTGGCGGAAGAATATGACCGACTGCAGATCACTCGTCTGCTGCCTTTCCTCTCTTTCTGGCCTGAAGAAAATCTGGCATTACAGGTCACGGTAGAATCCTTAATTCGTCCCCGATTCCAGCGCTGGCTGCGTGATACTTTGATGCAATGTGAAAAATCGCAGCGAAAACGGATTATTTTTGAACTTGCAGAGGCGGATGTCTGTCAACATATCAGCCGTTTACAGCCCGTTATGCGTTTGATTAATGCATTAGGGGTGAGAGTCGTGGTGATTCAGGCTGGTTTGACGTTAGTCAGCACCAGTTGGATCAAAGAACTGTCGGTGGAAATCGTCAAGCTCCATCCGGGTCTGGTACGAAACATCGAAAAACGCAGTGAGAACCAATTGTTGGTGCAAAGTCTCGTCGAAGCCTGTAAAGGTACTACGACACAGGTCTTTGCGACCGGGTTGCGCAGCCGAAGTGAATGGCAAGTGCTCAGAGAGTGTGGTGTGTTAGGTGGACAGGGCGATTTTTTTGCTTCGTCACAACCACTTGACACTAGCGTAAAAAAATATTCGCAAAGATACTCTGTTTGATCTGCCGTTTGCTGTGTTTTCACGTAGAATAACGCGCGCTGTTTCTCCCGGGGGTGTGCATGACTGCCCGCCGAAATGTTACAGACAACAAGCCAGTGATCGTCCTTTGAAAGGTTACAATGCAGGCGAGGAGTGCTGCGGTCCTGACGCTGTCAGGTCGAAATTGTAACAAAGGAAACGAACTGCACTAATTTTCACCGTAGCAGATGATTTTTGCGCCTTGTCGCTGCTGCGTGTGGTTGGTAAAGTAAGCGGATTTTGTTTCCGCCCCAGCTTTCAGGATTATCCCTTAGTATGTTGAAAAAATTTCGTGGCATGTTTTCCAATGACCTGTCCATTGACCTGGGTACTGCGAATACCCTGATTTACGTAAAAGGACAAGGCATCGTACTGAATGAGCCTTCCGTTGTGGCCATTCGCCAGGATCGTGCCGGTTCACCGAAAAGTGTGGCTGCCGTCGGTCATGAAGCGAAGCAGATGCTGGGTCGTACGCCTGGCAACATCGCGGCTATCCGTCCAATGAAAGACGGCGTTATCGCCGACTTCTTCGTGACTGAGAAGATGCTGCAGCACTTCATCAAGCAGGTTCACAGCAACAGCTTCATGCGTCCAAGCCCGCGCGTACTGGTGTGTGTGCCGGTTGGCGCAACGCAGGTTGAACGTCGTGCCATTCGTGAATCCGCTCAGGGCGCAGGCGCTCGTGAAGTGTTCCTGATTGAAGAGCCGATGGCGGCAGCAATCGGTGCAGGTCTGCCGGTGTCTGAAGCAACCGGTTCTATGGTTGTCGATATCGGTGGTGGTACCACTGAAGTCGCGGTTATCTCCCTGAACGGCGTAGTGTATTCCTCCTCCGTACGTATCGGTGGTGACCGTTTCGACGAAGCCATCATTAATTATGTTCGTCGTAACTACGGTTCTCTTATCGGTGAAGCGACTGCTGAGCGTATCAAGCACGAAATCGGTTCTGCCTACCCGGGTGACGAAGTGCGTGAAATTGAAGTTCGCGGCCGTAACCTGGCTGAAGGTGTGCCACGTGGCTTCACCCTGAACTCCAATGAAATCCTCGAAGCCCTGCAGGAACCGCTGACCGGTATCGTCAGCGCGGTGATGGTTGCACTGGAACAGTGCCCGCCAGAACTGGCTTCCGATATCTCCGAGCGCGGCATGGTGCTGACCGGTGGTGGTGCGCTGCTGCGTAACCTCGACCGCCTGTTAATGGAAGAGACAGGAATTCCTGTCGTAGTTGCAGAAGATCCACTGACCTGTGTTGCCCGTGGCGGCGGCAAGGCACTGGAAATGATCGACATGCACGGCGGCGACTTGTTTAGCGAAGAGTAGTCAGCCTGAAGTCTGGGGCAGCGGTTTTGCTGCCCTTTGATTTCACTGACACGAGAATACGCATAGCCTATGAAGCCCATTTTTAGCCGTGGCCCGTCGCTACAGATTCGCCTTATCCTGGCGGTGCTGGTGGCGCTCGGCGTGATTATTGCCGACAGCCGCCTCGGTACGTTCAGTCAAATCCGAACGTACATGGATACCGCCGTTAGCCCTTTCTACTTTATTTCCAACGGTCCCCGTGAATTACTGGACGGCATCTCGCAGACTTTGGCTTCCCGTGACCAGCTTGAGCTGGAAAACCGTGCGTTGCGCCAGGAACTGCTGCTGAAAAACAGTGATTTGCTGATGATGGGCCAGTACAAGCAGGAAAACGCCCGTCTGCGTGAACTGCTGGGTTCTCCGCTGCGTCAGGACGAGCAGAAGATGGTCACTCAGGTGATCTCAACGGTGAACGACCCTTACAGCGATCAGGTGGTTATCGACAAAGGTAGCGTCAATGGCGTCTACGAAGGTCAGCCTGTGATCAGCGATAAAGGCGTGGTTGGCCAGGTGGTTGCGGTCGCCAAATTGACCAGCCGCGTGTTGCTGATTTGCGATGCTACCCATGCGCTGCCGATTCAGGTACTGCGTAATGACATTCGCGTTATCGCTGCCGGTAACGGGTGTACCGACGATCTGCAACTGGAACATCTGCCCGCCAATACCGATATTCGCGTGGGTGATGTGCTGGTGACATCAGGATTGGGTGGCCGTTTCCCTGAAGGTTATCCTGTTGCCGTGGTTTCCTCTGTGAAACTCGACACTCAGCGTGCTTACACCGTGATTCAGGCGCGTCCGACTGCGGGCCTCCAGCGTCTGCGCTATCTGCTGCTGTTGTGGGGAGCGGACCGTAATGGTGCGAACCCAATGACGCCAGAAGAAGTGCATCGCGTGGCCAATGAACGTCTGATGCAGATGATGCCACAAGTGTTGCCAGCCGCCGATTCGATGGGGCCGCCAGCACCTGTACCGCCGCCAGCAACAGGTATTACTCAGCCTGCACCTGCCGCCGCACCTGTTCCGCCTTCTTCAGGAGGGCAGTAGTGGCAAGCTATAGAAGCCAGGGTCGCTGGGTTATCTGGCTGTCGTTTCTGGTCGCCCTCTTGTTACAGGTCATGCCCTGGCCGGACGATCTCCTGGTCTACCGGCCGAACTGGGTTCTGCTCATTCTGCTCTACTGGATCTTAGCGTTACCCCATCGGGTCAATGTTGGCACAGGTTTCATTATGGGTGCCATACTGGATCTGATTAGCGGTTCCACGCTGGGCGTCCGCGCATTGTCCCTCAGCATCATTGCCTATCTGGTTGCACTGAAATACCAGTTGTTTCGCAACCTCGCGCTCTGGCAACAGGCGCTGGTCGTCATGATGCTGTCCCTTGCGGTGGATATCGTTGTTTTCTGGTCAGAATTTTTAGTGATCAACGTCTCTTTCCGACCGGAAGTGTTCTGGAGTAGCGTGGTTAACGGTGTACTCTGGCCCTGGATATTCTTGCTGATGCGCAAGATACGTCAGCAATTCGCTGTACAATAAAGGTTTCTATGACAATGCTTTATCTTGCTTCCGGCTCGCCGCGTCGTCAGGAGCTGTTGACCCAGTTAGGTGTGCGTTTCGAACGTCTGCTGCCCGGCATTGAAGAGCAGCGTAAGCCGCAGGAAAGCGCTCAGCATTACGTTGCCCGCCTGGCGCGTGAAAAAGCACAGGCGGGTGTAACGCTCGCTGCGAAAGATTTGCCCGTACTTGGCTCAGACACCATCGTGGTGCTCAACGGCGAAGTGCAGGAAAAGCCTCGCGATGCCGAACATGCCGCCACCATGCTGCGCCAGCTTTCCGGGCAAACGCATCAGGTGCTGACCGCAGTGGCACTGGCCGATCGCCTGCAAACTATCGATTGTCTGGTGACCACGGAAGTGACGTTCAGAGTATTGTCAGAAGACGATATCGTCGGGTACATCGCCAGTGGCGAACCGATGGATAAGGCAGGTGCATACGGTATTCAAGGGTTGGGTGGCTGTTTTGTCAGGAAGATAAATGGCAGTTACCACGGCGTAGTCGGCTTACCGCTGGTGGAAACGTATGAGTTGCTGAGTAATTTTAACTCACTGCGTGAGCAAAGGGATAAACATGACGGCTGAATTATTAGTGAACGTAACGCCCTCGGAAACCCGCGTGGCTTACATTGATGGCGGTATTCTGCAAGAGATCCACATCGAGCGCGAAGCGCGCCGTGGGATCGTAGGCAATATCTACAAAGGTCGGGTGAGTCGTGTCCTTCCCGGCATGCAGGCGGCATTTGTAGATATTGGCCTGGACAAGGCTGCATTTCTTCACGCCTCAGACATCATGCCCCACACCGAATGTGTCGCCGGTGAAGAGCAGAAGCAGTTCACCGTTCGCGATATTTCAGAACTGGTTCGTCAGGGCCAGGATCTTATGGTGCAGGTGGTGAAAGATCCGCTGGGCACCAAAGGCGCGCGTCTGACTACAGACATCACGCTGCCTTCCCGTTACCTGGTCTTCATGCCTGGTGCGTCTCACGTCGGGGTTTCCCAACGAATTGAAAGCGAAGCCGAGCGTGAGCGTCTGAAAAACGTGGTTTCTGCGTACTGCGATGAGCAGGGCGGGTTTATTATTCGTACCGCAGCGGAAGGCGTGTGTGAAGACGATTTGGCCTCCGATGCCGCTTATCTCAAGCGCGTATGGACGAAGGTCATGGAGCGTAAAAAACGCCCTCAGACTCGTTATCAGATGTACGGCGAGCTAGCGCTTGCCCAGCGTGTGCTTCGCGATTTTGCGGATGCCCAGCTGGATCGCATCCGCGTAGACTCCCGTCTGACCTTCGAATCGCTGATGGAGTTCACGGCGGAGTATATGCCGGAGATGACCAGCAAGCTTGAGCATTACAGCGGTCGTCAGCCTATTTTCGATCTCTTTGATGTTGAGAATGAAATTCAGCGTGCGCTGGAGCGTAAAGTTGAACTCAAATCGGGCGGATATCTGGTTATCGATCAGACGGAAGCCATGACGACGGTCGATATCAACACTGGCGCCTTTGTCGGGCATCGCAATCTCGACGACACCATTTTCAACACCAATATCGAAGCGACTCAGGCCATCGCCCGCCAGCTTCGTCTGCGCAATCTCGGCGGGATCATCATTATCGACTTCATCGATATGAACAATGAAGATCACCGTCGCCGGGTGCTGCACTCGCTGGAGCAGGCCCTGAACAAAGACCGCGTAAAAACCAGCATTAACGGTTTTTCACAGCTGGGTCTGGTTGAAATGACCCGTAAACGCACGCGTGAAAGCGTTGAGCATGTCCTCTGTAATGAATGCCCTACCTGCCACGGGCGGGGGACTGTGAAGACCGTCGAAACCGTCTGCTATGAAATCATGCGTGAAATTGTTCGTGTGCATCATGCCTATGACTCCGATCGCTTCCTGGTCTATGCTTCTGCCGCAGTAGCGGAAACCTTAAAGGGCGAAGAGTCACATGCACTGGCCGAAGTGGAAATTTTCGTCGGTAAGCAGGTGAAAGTTCAGATAGAGCCGCTCTACAATCAGGAACAATTCGACGTAGTGATGATGTAGTTTGCTGGCTGCGACAAGGAGAGAAGCGTGAGGCGCTTGCCTGGAATCTTACTGATCACGGTGGCAACATTGATTGTTATCGTCGCGCTACTGGTCAGTGGCCTGCGTCTCGTATTGCCGCAGCTCGACAAATGGCGTCCGCAGCTGCTCGAAAAGATAGCCGAATCGACCGGTCATCCGGTTGAAGCCTCGCAGATTAAAGCCAGCTGGGAAAACTACGGCCCGACGCTTGAAGTTCGCGATATTAAAGCGGGCATGAAAAATGACGGGCAGCTTTCCATTAAACGCGTCACCCTGGCGCTCGATATCTGGCAGAGCCTGCTGCATTTCCGCTGGCAGTTCCGCGAACTGACCTTCTGGCAGCTGCAAATCCGCACCAATACCCCCCTGCAGCATAATGATAGTAGCGGCAAGCTGAAAACGGACCGCATCGGCGATCTGTTCCTGCGTCAGTTTGACCAGTTTACGCTTCGCGATAGTCATCTCAGCTTCCTCACGCTCTCCGGGCAGCGCGCGGAATTAGCTATTCCCCAACTGACCTGGCTTAACGGCAGGAACCGTCACCGCGCTGAAGGGGAACTAAGCCTCTCAAGCCTCACCGGGCAGCACGGCGTCATGAAAGTGCGCATGGATTTACGCGATGAAAACGGTCTGCTGAATGAAGGCCGCTTGTGGGTTCAGGCGGATGACATCGACGTTAAACCCTGGCTGGGCCGCTGGATGCAGGACAACATTGCGCTCACTTCAGCGCGGTTTAGCCTTGAAGGCTGGATGACGCTCGATAAAGGCGACATCGCCAGTGGGGATGTGTGGCTGAAAAAAGGCGGCGCGAGCTGGGAAGGCGATAAACACCCGCACGACCTTTCGGTCGATAATCTGACAGCCCACTTATCCCGCGAAAAATCAGGCTGGTCCTTCCATGTGCCGGATACGCGTATCACTATCGACGGTAAGCGCTGGCCGCAGGGCGCGCTCGCCATGGCCTGGATCCCCGATCAGGACGTGGGCGGCCAGGATAATGTGCGCAGCGACGAGCTCCGCATCCGAGCGAGCAACCTGGAGCTCAGCGGCCTGTCCGGGCTGCTGCCAATAGCAGAGAAACTCTCCCCTTCATTCGGCGACATCTGGGAAACCACCCAGCCCGCCGGGCAAATTGATTCTCTGGCGCTGGATATTCCTCTTCAGGCGACCGAAAAGACCCGTTTCCAGGCCGCATGGAGCAATCTTGGCTGGAAGCAGTGGAAGCTGCTGCCGGGGGCTGAACACTTCTCCGGGCGCGCCGAAGGCAGCGTGGAAAACGGGCAGGTTTTCGTCAGCATGGAAAATGCCAAAATGCCGTATGAGACGGTATTCCGTGCACCGCTTGAAATCGCCAAAGGCGTGGCGAATTTGTCCTGGGTGAAGAATGACAAAGGCTTCATGCTGGATGGCCGTGATATCGACGTACAGGCCAAAGCGGTGCATGCCCGGGGCGGTTTCCGCTGGCTGCAGCCTGAGGGCGATGAACCCTGGCTGGGTATTCTGGCGGGGATCAGCACTGACGATGGCAGCCAGGCCTGGCGCTACTTCCCGGAAAATCTGATGGGCAAAGAGCTGGTCGATTATCTCAGTTCGGCCATCAAAGGTGGGCAGTCCGACAACGCGACGCTGGTCTACGGTGGCAACCCGCATTTGTTCCCGTATAAGCATAACGAAGGCCAGTTCCAGGTTTGGGTGCCGCTGCATAACGCGACCTTTGCTTTCCAGCCTGACTGGCCTGCGCTGACCAACCTGAATATCGACCTCAACTTCCTCAACGACGGCTTGTGGATGCAGGCTGATAAGGTGGCGCTGGGCGGCGTGACCGCTTACAACCTCAATGCTGCCATCCCGGATTACTCGAAAGAGAAACTGATTATTGACTCGCAAATCAGCGGCCCGGGCAAAGCTGTCGGCCCGTATTTTAAAGACACGCCGCTGAAAGACTCCCTCGGGGCAACGCTGGATGAGCTTCAGCTTGATGGCGATGTGAATGCTCGCTTACATCTCGATATCCCGCTGAACGGCACTCAGGTGTTAGCGAAAGGCGATGTGAAGCTCAATAACAACAGTCTGTTTATCAAGCCGCTCGACAGCACCTTAAAAAACCTCAGCGGCGGATTCAGCTTTGAGAACGGCGACCTGAAAAGTGGGCCAATGACGGCCAGCTGGTTTAATCAGCCTTTAAAAGTCGATTTCTCCACGACAGAAGGGCCGAAAGCCTACCAGGTCGCGGTGAACATGGACGCCAACTGGCAGCCGACCAAAATGGGTGTTTTACCTAAGCAGGTGAACGATGCCGTCAGCGGCAGTATTCCGTGGCAAGGTAAAGTGGCTATTGAGCTGCCCTACAAAGGCAGTGCCAGTTACAAAGTCGATTTAACGGGCGATCTGAAGAATGTGAGCAGTCGCTTACCTGCGCCTGTCGATAAAAAAGCGGGCGAGCCGCTGCCGGTGAAATTAAACGTCGAAGGGGGGTTAACCCGCTTTGATTTGACCGGCAATGTCGGTGCCAAAGATCATCTGAATAGCCGCTGGCTGCTGAATAAGAAACTTACGCTGGACCGTGCTATCTGGGCTTCCGACAGCCGTAGCGTACCGCCGTTGCCTGATACCGCTGGCGTAGAGCTGAATCTGCCGCCGATGGACGGTGCCCAATGGCTGGCCTTGTTCCGCCAGGGGGCCGCCGATAGCGTGGGCAGTGCCGCCGCTTTCCCTGAGCGGGTCACGCTGCGTACCCCTGCGCTGACCATGGCAGGGCAAAAATGGAATAACCTCAGCCTCGTTTCTCAACCCGTCCTGGGCGGAACGCAGATTGATGCTCAGGGGCGTGAGATTAATGCGTCGCTGACCTTACGCGACCACTCGCCGTGGCAGGCCGCCATTCGCTATCTCTACTACAACCCGTCGTCGACCACCACCACGGGTGCCGCGGTGGGCAGTAATCTCTTTAAGAAAGATCGTGTCGACTTCCAGAACTGGCCTGATCTGCAATTGCGCTGTGCGGAGTGCTGGCTGTGGGGGCAAAAATACGGCCGTATCGACGGCGATTTTGCGATTAAAGGCAACACGCTATCGCTCGCCAATGGTCTGGTGGATACCGGTTTTGCTCGCCTGACGATGGACGGTGAATGGGTCAATGTGCCGGGCAGCGAACGGACGTCGATGAAAGGGAAACTTCACGGCGACAAGATTGATTCCGCAGTGAATTTCTTTGGCGTGTCGACTCCGGCGAAAGGCTCTTCATTTGACTTCGACTATGACCTGCACTGGCGAGACGAGCCGTGGACGCCAGATGTTGCTTCCCTCAATGGCATTCTGAAAGCCCATCTGGGTAAAGGCGAATTCACCGATATCAGCACGGGTCATGCGGGCCAGTTGTTACGTCTGTTAAGTGTGGATGCTCTCTTACGCAAGCTGCGCTTCGATTTTAGCGACACTTTCAGCGAAGGGTTCTATTACGATTCCATTCGCAGTACCGCCTGGATTAAAGACGGCACGCTGCATACCGACGACACGCTGGTGGACGGTCTTGAAGCCGATATCGGCATGAAAGGGTCGGTGAACCTGGTGCGCCGCGAGCTGGATCTGGAAGCCATCGTGGCACCGGAAATCTCGGCAACCGTTGGCGTCGCCACCGCCTTTGCTATCAACCCGATTGTCGGCGCAGCCGTGTTCGCCGCCAGCAAAGTGCTGGGGCCGCTGTGGAGCAAAGTCTCCATTCTGCGCTATCACATCTCGGGTCCTATCGATCAGCCGCAAATCAATGAAGTCCTGCGCCAGGCGCGCGGGGATAAAAAGCAATGATTTGACGGGCGTTACAATTTACCTCACTCTCAATAGATAAAACTGATTTTCCGCGAGCTTCGCGGCAACTAACGAGTAGCAAAAACGATGAGTCTTAACCTGGTAAGTGAACATCTGCTGTCGGCGAATGGCCTGAGTCATCAGGACCTGTTTGCCATACTTGGCCAACTGACTGAGCGCCGTCTTGATTATGGCGATCTTTATTTCCAGTCGAGCTATCACGAATCCTGGGTGTTGGAAGACAGCATTATTAAAGACGGCTCGTACAACATCGATCAGGGTGTTGGAGTGCGTGCGGTCAGCGGTGAGAAAACAGGTTTCGCCTATGCCGATCAGATTAGCCTGCTGGCCCTTGAGCAGAGCGCTCAGGCGGCGCGCACCATCGTGCGTGATAACGGCGACGGTAAAGTCCATGCGTTCGGCGCGAAAGAGCACACTTCGCTGTATACCAGCATCGATCCGCTGCAAAGCATGAGCCGCGAAGAGAAGCTCGATATTCTGCGTCGGGTGGATAAAGCGGCACGCGCCGCAGACAAGCGTGTGCAGGAAGTCTCTGCGAGCCTGACCGGTGTTTACGAACTGATTCTGGTCGCGGCCACTGACGGCACGTTGGCGGCGGACGTTCGCCCGCTGGTTCGCCTGTCGGTAAGCGTGCTGGTGGAAGAAGACGGCAAACGCGAGCGCGGTTCGAGCGGCGGCGGTGGTCGTTTTGGTTACGACTATTTCCTTGCCGATGAAAATGGCGACGTGCGTGCCGATGCGTGGGCAAAAGAAGCCGTGCGCATGGCGATGGTGAATCTCTCTGCTGTGGCAGCACCAGCCGGAACGCTGCCCGTGGTGCTGGGCGCAGGCTGGCCGGGCGTGCTGCTGCACGAAGCGGTAGGTCATGGCCTGGAAGGCGATTTCAACCGTCGCGGCACTTCGGTGTTCAGCGGTCAGATGGGGCAACTGGTTGCCTCAGAACTTTGTACGGTTGTGGACGACGGCACAATGAACGATCGCCGTGGCTCCGTGTCCATCGATGATGAAGGGACACCGGGTCAGTACAACGTGCTGATCGAAAATGGCGTGCTGAAAGGCTACATGCAGGACAAACTGAACGCGCGTCTGATGGGCGTGAACCCTACCGGGAACGGTCGCCGCGAATCCTATGCGCACCTGCCAATGCCGCGTATGACCAACACTTATATGCTGGCCGGCAAATCGACTCCGCAGGAAATCATCGAATCTGTTGATTACGGCATTTATGCGCCGAACTTTGGTGGCGGCCAGGTCGATATCACCTCGGGTAAATTTGTGTTCTCAACGTCCGAGGCGTACCTCATCGAGAAAGGCAAAGTGACCAAAGCGGTGAAAGGCGCGACGCTGATTGGCTCCGGCATTGAGGCAATGCAGCAGATTTCCATGGTCGGTAACGATCTGAAACTCGATAACGGCGTCGGCGTCTGCGGTAAAGAAGGCCAGAGCCTGCCGGTTGGCGTAGGCCAGCCGACGCTGAAGGTCGACAACCTGACCGTCGGCGGAACGGCGTAATCGTCAATGCCCGGTGGCGCGAAGTTTACCGGGCCTACTCCCTCTACGCAGGCCCGTGCAAGCGGGCATTTTTGACGGAGACCGAAGATGAAGGTCGTTCGCCATCAGCAAATCGTCACCCTTCTCGAACAAACCCAGACGCTCACGACAGATGAGCTGGCGGCTGCTCTCAGCGTCAGTAAAGAAACGGTACGCCGCGATTTAAGCGAGCTGCAACGGCAGGGAAAAATCCAGCGCAGCCACGGGCGTGCACGCGTGATCCGTCGCAATAACCAGGGCAATGAATCCCCGTTTCAGACCCGCCTCAAAAGCCATTATGCCCACAAATCGGATATCGCCCGGCATGCATTAGCCTGGATTGATGAAGGCATGACGATTGCGCTGGATGCCAGTTCAACCTGTTGGTTTCTGGCCCGCCAGCTTCCGGATATCCACCTGACTGTGTTTACCAACAGCCATTTAGTGTGTACGGAACTGGGTAAACGCGAACATATCAGGCTTATCAGTTCCGGTGGACAGCTCCAGCGGGAATATGGCTACTACGTCAATCCGGCACTGGTGCCGCAACTCAAAACGCTGGATATCGATCTGTTTATCTTTTCCTGTGAAGGCGTTGATCGTAGCGGGGTGATGTGGGATTCCAGTGCGCATAACGCCAGCTATAAATCGTTGCTTCTCAGGCGGGCATCACAGTCGTTACTGCTGATGGACAAGAGCAAATTTAATCGCTCCAGCGAAGTACGCATTGGCGCACTCGGTGAAGTGACGCATCTGATTTCAGATGTGGAGCCGGAACAGGTGCCCTAAGATTTTCCCCGGCCGCTGATGCCCTGGAACTGTTTGGCGACATCAACGAAATAGTCCGTCAGATAGTTAATACAGACCTGAACCTTGAGCGGCAGCTTATCTTTCTCGGTATAGACCGCATAAACCGGGCGTGGATCGGACTGATAACGCGGCAGCAGGATCTCCAGCTCGCCACGATTGATCTCGTTGATCACCCACATCAGCGGCACGAAGGCGATCCCGGCCCCGGCGGTCAACCAGCGATTGAGCGTCATCGGATCGTTGGTCACAAAGCGGCCCTGAGGGATAAGCTTCGTGGAAAGCCCTTCCGGCGCAATAAGCTCAAACTCATTGTGCGGACGGATGCTGTATTCCAGCCAGGAATGGCTGGCGAGATCGGCGGGTTTTTCCGGCGTGCCTGCCTGTTGCAGATAGCTTTTTGCCGCGCAAAGCACCATCGGCATTGAGCCCAGGCGGCGGGAAAAGAGTCCGGAATCCTGAAGTGCGCCGACGCGAATCACCAGATCCAGACCATCGGCAATTAAATCAGGTGCGGGGATGCCAGTGACCAGGTTGACGGACAACTCCGGGTACTCTTTCAGCATTTCCGCAGTGATTTTTGCGAGCACATTTTGTGCCATGGTTGAAGAACAGCCAACCCGCAGCGTGCCGATGGGGGTGTTGTTAAAGGCATAAAGCTGCTCGTGAACATCCTGAACTTCATGCAGCATTCGGCGGCAGCCCTGATAATAAATCTTACCGGCTTCTGTCAGCCCGATACTGCGCGTGCTGCGGTTCAGCAGCTTAACCTGTAGCTCATCTTCAAGCTTTGAGACGGTCTGGCTTATCGAGCTTACGCTCATTTCCAGCTGCCTGGCAGCCGCGGTAAAAGAGCCCAGTTCCACCACTTTGGCGAAAACCGACATGCGTTTTAGTCGTTCCATTGTTCACTCTGACTTAAAAGTGATTTAGATCACATAATATAGATCACGTGATAACAGTTACGTTAATATACTGTTAGTTGAATAAGTAAAGCTTCACTACTCTCACCTGCACTCTCTACATCAAGGTCAACATGAGTCTGTTTCCCGTCATCGTGATTTTCGGTCTCTCGTTTCCGCCGATCTTCTTCGAGTTGCTATTGTCGTTAGCCATTTTTTGGCTGCTGCGCCGGGTGCTTGTCCCAACCGGGATCTATGATTTTGTCTGGCATCCTGCGCTTTTTAATACTGCGCTGTACTGCTGTTTGTTCTATCTGATATCGCGCTTGTTCGTTTGAGGTCGCTGTGAAAACACTAACAAGAAAAATTACCCGTACGGCCATCACGCTGATTATGGTGGTGTTGGCCTTCATCGCTATTTTCCACGCCTGGGTCTATTACACCGAATCGCCGTGGACTCGCGACGCCCGTTTCAGTGCGGACGTAGTGGCAATCGCGCCGGATGTCGCCGGGCTTATCACTGCAGTGAACGTCAAGGATAACCAACTGGTTAAGAAAAACCAGGTGTTGTTCACCATCGACCAGCCGCGCTACCAGAAAGCGCTCGAAGAAGCGGATGCCGACGTTGCCTATTACCAGGCACTGGCTGCCGAAAAACGCCGTGAAGCGGGGCGTCGTAACCAGCTGGGTACCATGGCGATGTCTCGTGAAGAGATAGACCAGGCCAATAACATTTTGCAGACCGTGGAGCATCAGCTGGCGAAAGCCCAGGCGACACGCGAACTGGCGCGTCTTGATCTCGAACGCACTGTCATTCGCGCCCCAGCCGACGGTTGGGTGACGAACCTCAACGTTTACACCGGTGAATTTATTACCCGTGGCTCCACTGCCGTCGCGTTAGTGCAAAAGGACAGCTTCTATGTGATGGCCTACATGGAAGAAACCAAACTCGAAGGGGTTCGCCCGGGTTACCGCGCTGAAATCACCCCGCTCGGTAGCACCAAGGTCATCAAAGGCACCGTGGACAGCGTGGCCGCTGGGGTCACTAACGCCAGCAGCAGCAGCGATGCCAAAGGCATGGCGACCATTGACTCCAACCTGGAGTGGGTGCGTCTGGCGCAACGTGTGCCGGTTCGTATTCATCTTGATGAACAGCAGGGGAATTTGTGGCCTGCCGGCACTACCGCCACCGTGATCATCACCGGCACGAAAGACAGAGACACGAGCCAGATGTCTTTCTTCCAGAAGCTCGGTATGCGTCTGCGTGAGTTCGGTTAATCGCTATGGGCATTTTCTCCATTGCCAACCAGCACATTCGCTTTGCGGTCAAACTGGCCTGCGCGATTGTGCTGGCGCTGTTTGTCGGCTTTCACTTCGAGCTTGAAACCCCACGCTGGGCCGTGCTGACCGCAGCGATTGTCGCGGCGGGCCCTGCGTTCGCTGCTGGCGGTGAACCGTATTCTGGCGCGATTCGCTACCGTGGCATGCTGCGTATCTGCGGAACGTTTATCGGCTGTATCGCGGCATTAACCATCATCATCCTGATGATCCGCGCTCCGTTGTTGATGGTGATGGTGTGCTGTCTGTGGGCCGGTTTCTGCACCTGGGTCTCCTCGCTCGTTAAAGTTGAAAACTCCTACGCCTGGGGCCTGGCGGGTTATACCGCGCTGATCATTGTGATCACTATTCAGAATCAACCTTTGCTTTCCCCGCAGTTTGCCGTTGAGCGCTGTAGTGAGATAGTGATCGGGATTGTCTGTGCGATCGTCGCCGATCTGCTGTTTTCCCCGCGTTCCATTAAGCAAGAAATTGACCGTGAGCTGGATGCGCTGATGGTGGCGCAATATCAGCTTATGCAGCTGTGTATCCGCCACGGTGACAGCGAAGAAGTCGATAATGCATGGGCCGCTCTGGTGCGCAGAACTCAGGCGCTGGAGGGCATGCGCAGCAATCTGCACATGGAGTCTTCACGTTGGGCGCGTGCCAATCGCCGTCTTAAAGCGCTGAATACTCTTTCGCTCACGCTGATCACCCAGGCGTGTGAAACCTACCTGATCCAGAATACCCGTCCGGAATTTATTACCGCCGAATGGCGCGAGATGTTCGAAGTGCCCGTGGAAAGCGTGCAGGATGTTCATAAGCAGCTCAAACGGATGCGCCGCATACTTGCCTGGACGGGTCAGCACAACACGCCGATTACGCTCTATACCTGGATCGGGGCGGCCACACGCTATCAACTGCTGAAGCGCGGCGTGGTCTGCAATGCCAGAATCAACGCGCGTGAAGAAGAGATTTTGCAGGGTGAAGTGGTGGTGAAAGTCGAATCCGCTGAACGTCACCATGCGATGGTTAACTTTTGGCGAACCACGCTTGCCTGTGCGCTGGGAACCCTCTTCTGGCTGTGGACCGGCTGGACGTCAGGCAGTGGCGCAATGGTGATGATTGCTGTTGTAACGGCGCTGGCGATGCGTTTGCCTAATCCACGAATGGTGGCGATAGACTTCCTGCTGGGCACCATTGCCGCGCTGCCGCTGGGTGCGCTCTATTTCCTGGTGATCATTCCCTCCACTCAGCAAAGCATGCTGCTGTTATGTATCAGCCTCGCGGTACTGGCGTTCTTTATTGGGATTGAAGTGCAGAAACGGCGGCTGGGATCGCTCGGCGCACTGGCCAGCACCATCAATATTCTGGTGCTGGACAACCCGATGACCTTCCACTTTAGTCAGTTCCTCGACAGTGCTCTGGGTCAGCTGGTGGGCTGTTTCCTCGCCCTGATGGTGATTCTGCTGGTGCGCGACAACTCCCAGGCTCGCACGGGCCGGGTGTTGCTGAATCAGTTTGTGTCTGCCGCCATTTCGTCGCTCACCACCAACAAGGCAAGACGTAAGGAAAACCATCTGCCCGCGCTGTATCAGCAGCTGTTTATGTTGCTGAATAAATTCCCGGGGGATCTGGCGAAGTATCGTCTGGCGCTGAACCTGATCATTGCTCATCAGCGTCTGCGTGATGCACCCGTTCCGGTGAATGAAGATTTATCGGCGTTCCACCGTCAGCTTCGGCGGACGGCGGATAAAGTGATCTCTGCCAGCAGCGATGACAAACGCAGCCGGTACTTCGGACGCCTGCTGGAGGAGCTGGATATCTATCAGGAAAAACTGCTCATCTGGGAAGCGCCGCTGCAGGTCACGGAGCCGGTGAAAAGACTTACCGGGATGCTGCGGAAATATCAGCATGCATTGACGGTGAATTAACGCCCGGTGGCGCTTCGCTTACCAGGCCTACGTGGGCCTGTGCAACTCTATGGACCGACGCCAAAAGCGTCGGTTTTTTTATGGCTATACTTAACTGTTATCACAGGACACCACGGTCGGAGGAATCATGACAACGCAGGCACTCCAGGATAACGAACTTTTTCAAACGGGTTTTTTTGTTGATGGCGTATGGAAATCCCTTGAGACGACATTCGACGTCGTTAACCCGGCAACAGGGGAAGTGATCGCCAAAGTCGCGAAAGCAGGTAAGAAAGAAACCGAAGCCGCGATTGCCGCAGCAAGCAAAGCTTTCCCACTCTGGCGGGCGAAAACGGCGAAAGAGCGCTCCGAAATTCTCTATCGCTGGTATCAGTTAATCATCGAGAACAAAGCCTGGCTTGGCAGATTGATGACCACCGAGCAGGGCAAGCCGATAAAAGAAGCGGAAGGCGAAGTGGAATACTCCGCAAGCTTTATTCAGTGGTTTGCCGAACAGGGCAAACGCGCTAACGGCGAAATCATTCCGCCCGTCAAACCCGGCTCCCGAATTCTGGCGACCCGTGAACCTGTTGGTGTGGTCGCGGCGATCACGCCGTGGAATTTCCCTATGGCCATGCTGACGCGCAAACTGGGCCCGGCGTTAGCTGCGGGGTGTACCGGCGTCATCAAGCCAGCCAACAATACGCCGCTCAGCGCTTTTGCTCTCCTGCAATTAGCCAAAAAAGCGGGTGTTCCTGACGGTGTGCTGAATGCCGTCGCGGGAAATACGCAAGAAATCAGTGACGCCATCATGGCAAGCCACGAAGTGCGCAAGATCTCTTTCACCGGCTCGACGGCCGTGGGCAAGACGCTGGTGCGTAATGCCGCAGAGACGATGAAGAAAGTGTCGATGGAGTTGGGCGGCAACGCACCTTACATCGTCTTTGACGATGCGGACATTGATGCTGCGGTGAAAGGCGCTATTGCCAATAAGTTCCGCAATGCCGGGCAGGTGTGCGTCAGCGTTAACCGCTTCTATATTCAGGAAAAGGTTTATGACGATTTTACCCGCAAGCTGGCAGACGCGGTGAATATCCTGAAAGTGGGCAATGGAGCGGAAGAGGGCGTGGTGGTTGGCCCGTTGATCGAACCCTCCGCAGTCAAAAAGGTGCGTGAACACGTTGAAGATGCCGTAGCCAAAGGGGCAAGCGTGCTCGCCGGAGGCAAAGCCCATGCGTTGGGCGGCAATTTCTGGCAACCGACCGTGTTGGGCGATTGCAGCGATAACATGCAGTTAGCTCAGGAAGAAACCTTTGGCCCGGTCGCAGCCTGCTTCCGTTTCACCAGCGAGGAGGAAGTTATTCAGCGTGCGAACAACACGCCGTTTGGCCTCGCCGCTTATTTCTATACTCAGAATTTACAGCGGGTCTTCCGGGTCTCACAGGCGCTGGAAAGCGGCATGATCGGGATTAATGAGTGTGCCGTCTCCACCGAGCTGGGGCCATTTGGTGGCGTGAAAGAGTCCGGGCTTGGCCGCGAGGGATCGGTGTTAGGGCTGGAGGAGTTTTTGGAAGTCAAAACCCTGCATCTTGGGGGATTATAAGCGAATACAAAGGGCGGCTTGTGCCGCCCGTCTGGGGTGAGGCGGGGCATGCATGAAAAGCTATACCTTTGATTTCAAACATATCGGCAATCAAAACGATTTTTACCGTGAGTTTACCCGCACGTTTTCCCTTGCGGGTGTGCAGATTCGCGATCTTGATTCACTCTGGGAAGCCGTGACCAACAGCGAGTTACCGTTGCCGCTGGAGATTGAGTTTATCCATCTCGACGAGGCACAGCACCGACGCTACGGCGCACTCATTTTGCTGTTTGATGAAGCGGAAGAAGAGCTGGAAGGGATGCTGCGTTTTAACGTACGCCACAAATAAAAAGGTTTATCGTGGTTGAGTAGGCCGGGCAATAAAACAAAAAAGCCCCCGACAGGCGGGGGCAAGTCGTCAGTAAGACGACGAGGGTTTATTTGTACAGCTCAGCCGTAGCGTGCCAGGTATCGCCTGAACGCGCTTCGATAATGCGGTAGGAAGAAGCACCTTCTTTTTCAGCTTTAGCAGCCAGTTCATGACGCATGTCCATTGGTGCGCTACCTACCTGAGAAACAGAGACGGTACCCATGGACTGCAGGTTTTGTGCCTGCTCTGCGCTAACCTGATGAACAGCAGCACCGGCGCTGAAAGACAGAACAGATGCCAGACCCAGGGATGCGATAATCATTGCGTTTTTCATAATCTTTACCTCAATTCAGTGATACGCGGCGAGAAGGTTTGAACTGCTTTTTTTATGCCTGGTGCCGCGGGGTTACATTCGTTTTTTGCTTCTGACTAGAAAGAAAACTTATTTGTACAGCTCTGCAGTGGCGTGCCAGCTTTTACCAGTGCGTGCTTCGATGATGCGGTAAGAAGAAGCACCTTGTTCCTGGGCTTTTTGATCCAGCATCTGGTGCATGTCCATTGGAGAAGAACCGACAGCACCGACAGAAACAGTTCCAATCGCCTGGCGATTAGCGGCCTGGTCTGCATTGATGGAATCTGCTGCAAAAGCGCCGAAAGAGAGAACAGAAAGGATGGTCAATGCGCTTACAGTGGTTTTGATTTTCATAATATTCACCTCGTCGAATTTTTTATCAGGGCCTTGTTTCGTGACCCTCATCACAAAATCAAGTATACACTAATCACCTAAAAAATTAATACCAGGCTAATGATTGCCCGTGTAATTAAATGTCAAAAAACGTCATTTTTATAACTAAAAGGCATTAGAAATGGCAGGGAATGCAAAAGTTACTCTATTAACAATAAGAAAATCATAGAGATAGATGAATTTGATATTTTGTGCGATTTTGCTAACGAGATTCACTGGATGAATACATTAAGGCAGTGAAACGCACTTAATGTTAAAGAAAAGGGAGGTTTATGTAGCGCTTCGGTGCGTCAGGAAGGGAGGAGACTCTCCGGCGCTAACCGGAGAGGGGTCGCTTACAGTTCTTGCTCGAATAACACCAGAATGGCTTCGTACAACTCTTTTACCGTGAAACCGCGTGCGGGAGTGGTGAAGATGGTGTCATCGCCCGCGATGCTACCCAGAATGCCTTCTGCTTTACCCAAAGAATCCAGCAGACGAGCAATCAACTGTGCCGCGCCCGGGCTTGTGTGGATAACCACCACCGCATCGTTATAGTCGATGTCCAGCACCAGATTCTTCAGCGGGCTGGAGGTGGTTGGGACGCCAAGCTCAGCAGGCAGACAATAAACCATCTCCATTTTGGCGTTGCGGGTACGGACTGCACCGAACTTCGTCAGCATGCGGGAGACTTTAGACTGATTGATATTATCAAAGCCTTCTTCCTGCAATGCCTGGACGATTTCGCCCTGAGAACTGAATTTTTCTTCTTTAAGCAGCGCTTTAAACGCTTTGACTAATTCTTCTTGCTTAGACGAGCTTCGCATAAGTCACCCATATCATGGCGGGAAAAACAACATTATTATGCATATGAATGAATTTTTATGCAAATTATCTGCCATCAATAAGGCTGAAATAATGTTATGAAAGGGAACGATTTTATCAAAAATCGTTATCAGGGAACATGCTTTCGTCACGGCGCGGAAATAAGGGTAAAAGTAAATCAATTGTTATCAAAATGATGTTGTTTTGCCCAACTTGCTGGGTGTATTGTAACCAGTAGTCGACTGGTTACGCCGTCGCGTTAAGCCTGATTCAGGCGGTAAAGTGAGCGATAACAACGCAATGCTGCGGGGAACGCCGCATTCTGTAACGCCGCTTATTGTTATTGTTTACCTTGTGAATTAAGGTTGCCGCAACGGAGTTTCGGTAGATGAAACTAACCATAATAAGGAGTTTAGGATGAAAGTCGCAGTCCTCGGCGCAGCTGGCGGTATCGGTCAGGCGCTTGCCCTACTACTTAAGACCCAACTGCCTTCCGGCTCAGAACTCTCCCTGTATGATATCGCGCCAGTCACACCTGGCGTGGCGGTTGATCTCAGCCATATCCCGACCGCGGTCAGGATCAAAGGCTTTTCCGGCGAAGACGCAACACCAGCACTGGAAGGCGCTGATGTGGTGCTGATTTCTGCCGGTGTCGCGCGTAAACCAGGGATGGATCGTTCCGATCTGTTTAACGTCAACGCGGGCATCGTGAAGAACCTCGTGCAGCAGGTTGCGAAAACCTGTCCGAAAGCCTGCATTGGGATCATCACCAACCCGGTTAACACCACGGTCGCGATTGCAGCAGAAGTGCTGAAGAAAGCGGGCGTTTATGACAAAAACAAACTGTTTGGTGTGACCACGCTGGATATCATCCGCTCGAATACTTTTGTGGCGGAACTGAAAGGTAAACAGCCAACAGACGTTGAAGTGCCGGTTATCGGTGGTCACTCAGGCGTGACGATTCTGCCGCTGCTGTCGCAAATTCCAGGTGTGAGCTTCTCCGAACAGGAAGTGGCAGACCTGACGAAGCGTATTCAGAACGCAGGCACCGAAGTGGTGGAAGCGAAAGCCGGTGGCGGCTCCGCGACACTGTCTATGGGCCAGGCGGCGGCTCGCTTTGGTCTTTCTCTGGTGCGTGCACTGCAGGGTGAGAAAGGCGTTGTTGAGTGTGCTTATGTTGAAGGTGACGGCGAACATGCTCGCTTCTTCTCACAGCCGCTGCTGCTCGGCAAGAACGGGGTGGAAGAGCGCCAGTCTATCGGCAAGCTGAGCGCGTTTGAACAACACGCGATGGAAGGCATGCTCGATACCCTGAAGAAAGATATCGTGCTGGGTGAAGAGTTTGTGAACAAGTGATGTTCATAGCTTTCCAGTAACGATAATGTGCGGGCTGCTTAGCCCGCATTTTTTTTGATTCCGTTCTGATTGTGATGCGTCTGGCCATTTGTTATTGAAATGTGATCAGCATTGCAACTTCAACAATCCCTGCCTGTTTCTTGATTTTTTGGCCACGATCGGCCTGATTTTCCACCTGCCTCTTAAGGCGCTTCAACTTTCGTCTGCCCTATATTGGCTTCATCTTGCAGCCATTCGCGGGGAAATCCATGACATCGCTAATGCTCCGACGCAGTGACTACTTCACCAGTGCCGCCCATCCAGTGGCGGTGGAACACCGCAGTCCTCAGGATCCGTTCCCGCTTCATCGGCATGATTTTGACGAGATAGTCATTGTCTGGCGGGGGAATGGCTTGCACATCTGGAATGGTTTGCCGCACCGCATTACCTATGGCGACATGTTTTACGTTACCCAGCAGGACTCTCACTACTACGAGTTGGTCGACAATCTTGAGCTGGGCAACATTCTTTTTTGCCGCGATCGTCTGCGTATCGGTACGGACTGGAACAGTCTGTTACCCGGCACCGAAACGGATCAGGAAAGCCGCAGCTGGCGCTTAACCGTTGAATCGCTGGCGTTGATACGTCAACAGGTTGAACGCCTGGATGCGGAATGTCGCAGGCAAGATTCGATTTCCCTGAGGCTGACGGAATCCCTTTTTCTCGAACTGACGCTGCTGCTTATGCGCCATCGCTGTGCGCCTGATAAGCCGATGGTTCAGGCGCGAAAGGATATCGATCTGGTGATGGCGACGCTGGGTTCGCATCTCAACGAGAAGTTCGAACTGGACTCGCTTTGTTCGCGGCATCAGCTTTCTCCGCGATCGGTGCGGGATGCCTTTAAGCAAATGACAGGCATGACCATCAGCCGCTACCAGATGCAGCGCCGGCTTTGCCACGCCATCTTTTTGCTGGGGACCAGCGAACTGCCTATTTCTGAAGTTGCTGCGGTGAGCGGTTTTAGCGACAGCAATTACTTTTCCGTCATGTTTCAAAAAACCTTTAATCAGTCCCCCAGCCACTGTCGACGAGCATTGCAGACGGCTGGAACCGGGCGAGGCCTTTTTCCCTTTTCAGGCAATTTACTCTCTCAAGGAGACACTTTATGAATGCACAGGACAAGCTTAACGCGGCCTTATTTGGCATTGGATTAAACACCTACTGGCCGCAATTTGCCGGGCTGGAACAGCGGTTATTGGGGTATTTGCAGGACATTGAGCAGCGTCTTGCCGCCCCGCAGCTAAACATCATTAACGGTGGCCTGCTGGATTCGACCGAGAAAAGCGATGCTTTCGCCCGGGAGCTCAAACAGGCCGCGCCGGATGTCATCATTATTGCTATCAGCACCTACGCTCTCAGCTCGACGGTGCTGCCGTTAGTGCAGCAATTCTCCGTACCGGTGCTGATCCTGGCCTTACAGCCGGAGCGCACATTGCCATATAGCGCGATCCGCGATTTGCCGGATCGCGGCGCGCGTACCGGTGAATGGCTGGCGCATTGTCAGGCTTGCAGTGCGCCTGAGCTGGCAAACGTCTTTAACCGCGCCGGGATCCGCTGGGAAATGATCGTCGGAGCGCTGAATAACGATCCGCACGTCTGGCAGCAAACGGAAGCCTGGCTTGGCGCTCACATCCTGAAAATGCGCCTCGCGCAAACCCATATTGGCGTGCTTGGGCATTACTACAACGGCATGTACGACGTCTATTCCAACATGACTAACCTGTCGGCAAAGCTGGGTGTGCGCTTCCAGCCGCTGGAGATGTGCGAGCTGCTGCACTGGCGCGAGCAGGTCACACCCGCGCAACTGGACGATAAGCAGCGCGAAATTAACGACAAACTCACCACCGATCCCAGCTGCGAAGCGAAAGAATTGCAGCGAGCGATGCACACCGCCGTCGCGCTCGACAGCCTGGTTCGTGAAAACTCGCTCGATGCGCTCGCCTATTACTACGAAGGCTCGTCGGGTAACGCCTACGAAAACATCGTCACCTCACTGATTCTGGGTAACACCCTGCTGACGGGGCGCGATATCCCTGTCTCCGGTGAGTACGAAGTCAAAAATGTCATTGCGATGAAAATCATGTCGCTGCTTGGGGCGGGCGGTTCCTTTGCTGAGCCGTACGGCATTGATTTTGATGATGACGTGGTGCTGTGGGGCCACGATGGCCCGGCGCATCCGGCCATGGCAGAAAGTGAGGTGCGCCTGGTGCCGCTGCCGGTTTATCACGGCAAACCAGGGAAAGGCATCTCTATTCAGATGAGCGTACGCAACGGCCCGGTGACCTTCCTGTCCGTGGTGGAAGATATCCACAACCAGGTGATTTTGCAGTATGCCGAAGGGGAATCCGTCGAGGGCGAAGTGCTGGACATCGGCAACACCAACAGCCGCTACCGCTTTGCGAACGGAGCGCGGGCCTTTACAGAACAGTGGTCTCGCGGCGGGGCCGCGCATCACTGCGCCATCGGCATCGGGCATCACGGTGAGACGCTGGAAAAACTGGCCACGCTGCTCGGGATCAGGGCAAACCGCATTGTGTAAAAGCTGAGGAGAATCAAATGAGTGCAAAAATTGGCGTTTTGGCTATCGGGCTGGAGGCGTACTGGCCCCAGTTTTCAGGCATGAAGGCGCGTTTGCTGGATCACCATCATCAGCTGGTGGAAAAGTTTTCAGGACGGGATGTTGTCTCCGTGGGGATGGTGGATAACCCAACGCGAGCACGCGAAGCTGGCCTGCGCTTCCAGGCCGAAGATGTGGACATCGTTTTTTGCCATCTGACGACCTACGCCTCTTCGGAATCGCTCCTGCCCGTTGTGCGCGCGCTGGGTAACGTCACGCTGGTGCTGCTTAACGTGCAGTCTGTTCCCGCGCTGGATCTGGATAACACGCACACCATTGATGACTGGTTGGGGAAAGGCTGTACCTGTGCGGGGCTTCCTGAAATGACCGCTGTGCTTCGTCGTTTTGAGCATCCGTTTGCGGTGGTGACGGGGTATCTCAATGGTGACGACATCCTGGACGCGGCAATCGAGGAGTGGTGTGCTGCCGCCGATGCCTGCCGCCGCCTGAAGTCCGGCAATATCGGCATCCTGGGTCGCCCTTATCCGGGGATGATGGATTTGAACGTCGATGAAACGCAGATATTCCGTACCTTCGGCAGCTACGTTAAGCATCTGAACTGGGAAGATATTGCTGCCAATGTCGCCTGTGGTTTTGGCCCGGATGCCATCGAGCAGGCAAGCCGTCGGGTCAAAGAGGTCTTCCGGCTTCCGGCGGATCTGGATGAGCAGCACCTGACGTCGATGATCGAGGTGTATCTGGCGACCCAAAAGCTGGTTGACGATCACCAGCTGATCGCACTGTCGAACCATTTTGAAGTTCAGCCCAGCGGCTACATGCACCAGATTATCTCCGCCTCTAATCCGGTCTTTTCCATGCTGACACAGCAGGGCATTGCCTCGCCGGTTGAGGCAGACGTAAAAGTGGCGATAGCACTGACGCTGATGAAATCGCTGTCCGGGAGTGCGACGCTCACCGAACTCTACTCGATGGATTTCAATCAGGATCTCTGCATCCTGGGTCACAGCGGGGCGGGCGATCCTGATATTGCCGACGAAAAATCCCTGCTGAAAATGAGCCCTGTTTTCCATGGTAAACCGGGCAGCGGTTTCCTGACGCAGTTCACGCCAGCGCCCGGCCCGGTGACGCTGGCATCCGTCACGCAGGGCTCGGACGGTCAGTATCTGCTGGTGCTGGCCGAAGGGGAACTGGTTGAGGGGAAAACCCTACAACTGGGCGATACCAATGCCCTGTTCCGCTTCCGCAATGGAATGCGCACGTTTGTGAATGCCTGGTCTGCCTGTGGCCCAACGCACCACTGTGCGATGGGGCGCGGGCATCACGCTCAGGCCTTCCATAAGCTGGGACAACTGCTGAATATCCCTGTCCTCGAAGTGTGATTTGACCTGCGCATGATCGCCTGCGCTGTTGGCGTCGATCGTGGTTGCGCGTTGTTCGTTCGTCGTACGGGAAGCGTTAACGCTTCCCCTCTTAACCCTGGCTCCTTTGTGGCACAGCGTGCTGCAGGGACTCCCTTTGCCGAAATCTGGCAAAGGGGGCAAACAAAAATATTCAGAAGAGGTTAAACATGAACAGGATATCGCCCTCCGCCACACTCGCCGCTCACGGCAAAGGCTACAGCTTTCTGGTTGCGATAGGGGCCAGCATCGGTGGTCTGCTGTACGGCTATGACACCGGAATTATCGCCAGCGCGTTGCTGTTTCTGCGTGATGATTTCGGCATTGCGAATGACGCCTTTATGCAGTCGGTGGTGACGTCCGCCACGCTGCTGGGCGCGATTTTTGGCGCACTGCTCACCGGCCCGCTGTCTGATCGTCTTGGCCGACGTCATACCGTCATCGTCATATCAGTCCTGTTTGCGCTCTTTGCTCTGGGGTGTGCGCTCTCTACTTCCCTCAGCATGCTGATTGTAATGCGTTTTCTGCTCGGTCTTGGCGTTGGCGGCTCGTCACAGATTGTGCCGATGTACATTGCCGAACTGGCACCCGCTCACCGGCGTGGTGCTCAGGGCGTGCTGTTCCAGATGATGATTTGCGTCGGGACTTTGCTCGCCTATGCGACAGGCTATCTGCTTGGGCCCACAGGTTCGTGGGAATGGATGCTCGGGATTGCCGTTATTCCGGCCGTGATTTTCATCGTGGTGATGGTGTTCCTGCCGGAAAGCCCGCGCTGGCTGGTGGGTAAGCATCAGGTTGAACGGGCAAAAGCCATTCTGATGCGCGTAGGGCGCACTGAACACGAAGCTGTGCTTGAGGTGAATGAAATCCAGCGTTTACATCTGGAGCAGGAGTCCAGCTGGCGTGAGCTTTTCCAGCCGTGGGTTCGCCCGGCGTTAATTGCTGGTCTGGGCATCGCCATTTTCTCTCAGGCAACCGGGATCAGCGCCATTATCTATTACGCCCCATCGCTGCTGGTGATGGCGCAGTTTGGTACTGCGGCCGCCACGCTGGGCTCGGTTGGCATCGGTGTGGTGCTGACGCTTTTCACGCTGCTGGGTATCTGGCTGCTGGATGTGCTTGGGCGTCGCCGCTTAATGCTCATCGGCCTGCCGGGAGCGGTGATTGTGCTGGCGGTGATGTCGCTGCTGCTGCCGTGGTCGCCGGACTCACATCGGATCCTCAGCGAGACCAGCAAAGTGGTTGTGCTGGTGTGCCTGCTGGGCTATTTCGCGTTTAACGGCGGCAGCCTTTCCGTTGTGACCTGGCTTTACTGCGCCGAAATCTTCCCGCTTGGCGTTCGCGGCAAAGGTACTGCTCTTTGCTCCTTCACGCTGTGGACGGTCAATTTTATCGTCACTCTTCTCCTCTTCTTCACTGCCGATGCGTTGGGTATCGGTCTTGTGTTTGGCGCTCTGGCTTTCGTCAACGCGCTGGCCTGGATTTTTGTCTGGCGCTATGCGCCTGAAACCCGCGGTCGCAGCCTGGAAGATATCGAACAAAGCCTGATTAACGGGCGCTTCAGCCCGCGCACGTCGGCTACATCTCACATTGTCATTAACTCTGATTGAGGTTGATATGGAATCGAAAATCGCTGTGCCTGATACCCAGCAGTCGCTGTTCCTGACAGGAAAAGAGACGCTGGAGTTGCAAACAACGGAAGTGCCTCAGCCGCAGCCGGGCGAGGTGTTAGTCAAAATTGGCTCGGTTGGCGTGTGTGGCTCGGACAAGCATTTCTATTTTGAGGGTCGCTGCGGCAGTGAAATTATCACCGAACCGATGATCATGGGGCATGAGTTTGGCGGCACGATCGTTGCGGTGGGCAAAGGCGTGAGCAATGCCCTAATCGGTCAGCGTGTTTCTGTTGATCCCCTGGTGCCATGCGGCCATTGCGCGCACTGTTTGCAGGGCAACTACAACATTTGCCCGACGCAGAAGTTCTTCGGCGTGCCGGGCACTTACGGCGCGATGCAGAACTATTTATGCGTGCCGACGCGCAATGCTCATGCGATCGGTGATGCCGTCAGCGATCACGCGGCGGCAATGGTGGAAACCATTTCTGTTGCGTTAGCGGGGGTGCAAAAAGGGTGCATCGGGCTTGGTTCACGCGTGCTTATCACCGGCGGCGGGCCTGTTGGCCTGTTTGCCGTGCAGGTGGCGAAAGCCTGTGGTGCGACAGAAGTGGTGCTGGTCGAGCCGCAGGACGGGCGGCGTCGCATCGCCCATGAGTTCGGTGCAGAAACGTTGCAAAGCCTGGCAGAGAATGACCGCCAGTATGATGTGCTACTGGAATGCACGGGTGTGCAGTCGGTGCGCCACGATGCCTGCCTGAGCGTCGTTTCCGGCGGGCGGGCAATCATCATTGGTGTGGGCGAGCCGATTGGCGGATTCCCGATGTCGGCCGTCATTGAGCGGGAGGTCACGATCCACGGTGTGATGCGCTACAAATTCACCTGGCCTGCGGTGATTGCCGCGCTGGAGGCGCAAAAGCTGAATGCCGATATTCTGGTGAGCCGAAGCCTGCCGCTGTCGCGCGCGCAGGAAGCCTGGACGCAGCCTGTCGCCAATGAGATCAAAACGATGATTGAGGTTAACGGCTAGAAAAAACGAAGCCCGGGTTAACCGGGCTTTGCTGTTTTAGTTGGTGGCGGGGTATTCCTGAATGGTGACCTTCAGCGTCAGCTTCTTATCATCGCGCATCACCACAACAGGGATAACGGAGCCAGGGCGAATTTCTGCCACCTGATCCATGGTCTCCAGCGCTGACACGGCAGGTTTATCATTCACGGTAACAATCACGTCGTTCACCTGAATGCCTGCTTCTGCCGCCGGGCCACCTGAAGCGACTTCATTCACCACAATGCCCTGAATCTGATCCAGCGCGCCACCCTGAGTGTGGAGCGGCGCAATTTCACGCCCGCTAATCCCGATATAACCACGAATCACGCGGCCATCACGAATCAGCTTGTCCATGATTTTTGTTGCCAGCTGGAAAGGAATGGCGAAACCAATGCCTTCCGGCGTTTCGCCATCGTTGCTCTTATCAAAGGAAAGGGTGTTGATGCCCATCAGTTCGCCCAGCGAGTTGACCAGCGCGCCGCCGGAGTTGCCGTGGTTGATGGAGGCATCCGTTTGCAGGAAATTCTGCCGACCTGACGGATTCAGGCCGATGCGCCCGGTGGCGCTGATAATGCCCTGAGTGATGGTTTGGCCCAGGTTATACGGGTTACCAATCGCCAGCACGACATCACCGATATGCGGCACGCGTTTGGGATTGATGGGAATAACGGGCAAGCCGCCGTTGGCGGTGATTTTCAGTACGGCCAAATCAGTCAGGGTGTCGGAACCGACCAGCAGCGCTTCGAACACGCGCCCGTCCTGCAAAGCGACGATGATCTGGTCGGCATCGTTAATCACGTGCTTGTTGGTAATGATGTACCCACGCTCGTCCATAATCACGCCCGACCCCAGGGTCAGCATATTATGGCTGGTGTTGTTTAACGCACGGTTGTAGACGTTAACCACGGCAGGTGCCGCACGTTTCACAGCCTGATTGTAGCTGGCAGGGGATTCGTCCGTACTGTCATACGGCGCGGTGGACAACGGATTAAATTGACGCAATGACGGCATGGCGGCCAACAGAATGCCACCCACAATACAACCAATCGCGACGGAACGCAGGAGCTTTACAAGCATGATGCCTTTATCACTGGTAAGGAAACAGGCGCAGCATAACATGAGTTTTTCGGGCATCGCGCAGAGGATGCCCGAAAAATTTCACTTAACGCAGCAGCAGATAGATACTTTCATTGCCGCGCATCACGTTGAGCGCAATGATCGCGGGTTTGGACTCCAGAACTTTGCGCATTTCGGCAATCGACTGAATTCGTTCACGGTTGATGCCGATGATGACATCGCCTTTATGCAACCCAACCTGTGCCGCCGCGCTGCCTTTCTCAACTTCGTCGAGCACGATCCCTTTGGTGCCATCTTTCATCTGACCATCGCTCAATGAAGCACCTTGCAGGGCAGGGGTGATCAGTTCGGCGCTGGCGGTCGACGAGGTGCTTTTATCCAGGGTGACTTCTACATCCAGCGGTTTGCCGGCGCGCAGTAAGCCCAGTTTCACTTTTGTACCCGGCTCGGTGGTGGCAATCCTTGAACGCAATTCTGCGAAGCTATTAAGCGGTTTACCGTTCAGGCTGACTATCACGTCGCCTGATTTAATGCCTGCTTTTGCTGAGCCAGAATTTGGCAGAACTTCACTAACAAAGGCCCCGCGCTGAATATCGAGGTTGAAAGCTTTCGCGATATCGGCAGTCATTTCCATGCCTTTGATACCGAGCAGGCCACGCTTAATTTCGCCAAACTGAATCAGCTGTTTTGCCAGAGTAATGGCCATGTTGCTGGGAATGGCAAAGCCGATGCCGACGCTGCCACCGGCAGGGGCCAGAATCGCGGTATTGATGCCGACCAGCTCGCCATTAAGATTCAGCAGCGCGCCGCCGGAGTTGCCCCGGTTGATGGAGGCGTCGGTCTGAATGAAGTTTTCCAGACCTTCCAGATTGAGGCCGCTGCGCCCTAAAGCAGAAATGATGCCCGACGTGGCGGTTTGACCGAGGCCAAACGGGTTGCCGACGGCGACGGCGAAATCGCCGACCCGAAGCTTGTCGGAATCGGCAATCGCGATTTGTGTCAGGTGATCGGCTTTTTGCAGTTGCAGCAGCGCGATGTCGCTTTGATCGTCGCTTCCTACCAGTTTGGCATCAAACTCCCGGCCATCGTTCAGCTGTACGCTGATTTTCTGCGCCTGATTCACGACGTGATTGTTCGTCAGCACGTAGCCCTTTGCCGCATCAATGATGACACCGGAACCCAGGCCTTCAAACGGCTGAGGCTGATCGTTTGGCGCGTCATCGCCAAAATACTTTTTCAGTTCATCCGGGACTTGCCCGTTTTGGGCGGGTGAGGCGGTGCCTTCAACCTGCACGCTGACCACCGCAGGAAGCACTTTCTCCAGCATCGGTGCAAGGCTAGGCAGTTGGCCTTGCCCTGGGACCGCAGAAGGCAGAGAGGCCGACACCGGCGCGGCAGCGCCAAGAGACAGTCCAACACTTAACGCTAACGCACTTAATAATAAGGTTTGTTTTTTCATTGATGCTGGCTCTCATTACCTGAGGAGGAGAAAGAAAAAATGCCCATAAACAGCCCGATGTTATTGAATTTTCGGACGCCTAACAATGAGGTGATGACTAAATAATAGCTGGGAAGGGGGGGAAGAGGCGGGCGCAGGGGGCGCGCCCGTAAAAAATAGTCGGAAAGAGGGTGATCAGTCGCGTTTAACGCCGCTGCGCAGCAGGCCGGATGCGCCATCAGAGTAATCGCGAGGCATCTGAACCGGAGCCTGATCGTTGCTGGCTTCAGATTCTGCCAGACGATTGCGGAATGGGTTTTCCTCTGCGCTCATTTCCGGCAGCAGGTTGCTGGAGCTTTTCGCCATGTGCTGATACAGCTGGCGGTAATCATGCGCCATGTTGTCGAGCAGCTCTGCGCTGCGGGCAAAGTGGCTGACTAACTCTTCACGATATTCGTCCAGCTCTGCTTTGTTCTTTTCCAGTTCGTATTGCAGGGCTTGCTGCTGGCGTAACTTGCGATTGCCAAAACGCATTGCGACGGCGCCAATGATGATACCGACGACTAAACCAATTAGCGCATATTCCCAGGTCATGAACTTCTCCCGTTGTTTTGTGGTTCCGTAGGGTGGCAAAAAGGCTCCTCGCCTGCGCCCGATAG
>NZ_JBOFIN010000024.1:0-6423 GCF_051650185.1 Scandinavium sp. | reverse complement strand
AACGGGAAAAATGGGAAGCTAATAATCGGGGCGATGATGCGGAAGCTGGCGCAGATGGCGTATGGCGTCCTGAAATCAGGACGCCCTTTCGATGCCACTCAGCATATGGAAAATGCTTGCGTGGCATAACAGTATCTACAAAACCTAAGATGTAGGCCGGGTAAGGCGTCGCCGCCACCCGGCTTTTTATTTGCGATAAAGAACTTTAATCACGTGGTAGCCGAACTGGGTGTGCAGCGGGCCGGTTGGCTCCAGCACCGGGCAAGAGAAGACCACTTTATCAAACGCCGGGACCATCTGACCCTGACGGAACTCGCCTAAGTCTCCGCCTCGTTTGCCTGATGGGCAGATGGAGTGTTTCTTCGCAAGCTTGCCGAAATCGGCGCCATTTTTGATTTGCTCCAGAAGGTCCAGAGCCAGTTTTTCTTCTTTTACAAGGATATGCAGTGCTGCTGCTGTTTTTGCCATGATTGTGCCTTGAGTGGTGTGGTTCAGGCTCGTTATACTACCACGCTCTATTTCTGCCCTCCCGTTTTTCATTGAGTGACCCTATGCGTTTAAACCCCGGACAACAACAAGCCGTCGAATTCGTCACCGGACCTTGCCTGGTGCTGGCGGGTGCTGGTTCCGGCAAAACTCGCGTTATCACCAACAAGATTGCCCATTTGATCCATCAGTGCGGCTATCAGGCAAAACACATTGCGGCGGTGACGTTTACCAATAAAGCCGCTCGTGAAATGAAAGAGCGTGTGGCGCAAACGTTGGGGCGCAAAGAGGCGCGCGGGTTGATGATTTCCACGTTCCACACGCTTGGGCTTGAAATCATCAAACGTGAATTTGCCGCGTTAGGGATGAAATCGAACTTTTCTCTGTTCGACGACACCGATCAGACTGCACTGCTCAAAGAGCTGACAGAGGGGATTATCGAAGACGATAAGGTGCTGTTGCAGCAGCTGATCTCGACGATCTCCAACTGGAAAAACGATCTGATGACGCCATCGCTGGCCGCAGCGCAGGCGAAGGGGGAGCGCGATCGTATTTTTGCTCATTGTTACGGACAGTACGACGCGCACATGAAGGCGTGCAACGTCCTGGATTTCGATGATCTGATCCTGCTGCCAACGCTGTTGCTGCAACGTAATGAAGAAGTGCGCGAGCGCTGGCAGAACAAAATTCGTTACCTGCTGGTGGATGAATATCAGGACACCAATACCAGTCAGTACGAACTGGTGAAACTGCTGGTGGGCAGCCGCGCACGCTTCACTGTTGTAGGCGATGACGATCAGTCAATTTACTCCTGGCGTGGTGCGCGTCCGCAAAACCTGGTACTGCTGAGCCAGGACTTCCCGAAGCTACAGGTCATTAAGCTCGAGCAAAACTACCGCTCTTCAGGGCGTATCCTGAAAGCGGCGAACATCCTGATTGCCAATAACCCGCACGTCTTCGAGAAGAAACTGTTCTCCGAGCTGGGTTATGGCGTCGAGCTGAAAGTGCTGAGCGCTAACCACGAAGAGCACGAAGCGGAGCGCGTCGCCGGGGAGCTTATCGCCCATCACTTTATCAACAAGACCGCTTACAAGGATTACGCGATCCTTTATCGCGGTAATCACCAGTCCCGTGTGTTCGAAAAGCTGTTGATGCAAAACCGCATTCCGTACCTTATTTCTGGGGGCACATCCTTCTTCTCGCGCCCTGAGATCAAAGATTTGCTGGCTTATCTGCGAGTGTTGACCAATCCGGATGACGACAGTGCTTTCCTGCGTATCGTCAACACGCCAAAGCGTGAGATTGGCCCGGCAACGCTGCAAAAGCTGGGCGAATGGGCGATGACTCGCAACAAAAGCATGTTTGCCGCAAGCTTTGATATGGGTCTGACCCAGACGCTGACCGGGCGTGGCTACGAGTCGCTGACGCGTTTTACACACTGGCTGGGCGAAGTACAGCGCCTGGCGGAGCGTGAACCGATTGCTGCGGTGCGAGATCTTATCCACGGCATCAATTACGAATCCTGGCTGTTCGAAACCTCCCCAAGCCCGAAAGCCGCTGAAATGCGCATGAAAAACGTCAATACGCTGTTTGGCTGGATGACGGAAATGCTGGAAGGCAGCGATCTGGAAGAGCCGATGACGCTGACCCAGGTTGTCACCCGCTTCACACTGCGCGACATGATGGAACGCGGTGAAAGCGATGAGGAACTCGACCAGGTACAGCTGATGACGCTGCACGCCTCGAAAGGGCTGGAATTCCCTTATGTTTATCTTGTGGGTATGGAAGAAGGTTTACTGCCGCATCAAAGCAGCATCGATGAAGATAACGTCGATGAGGAGCGCCGTCTGGCGTATGTCGGGATCACCCGAGCCCAGAAAGAGCTGACTTTTACCTTATGTAAAGAGCGCCGCCAGTATGGCGAGCTGGTTCGTCCGGAACCCAGCCGTTTCCTGCTCGAATTACCGCAGGACGATTTGATTTGGGAGCAGGAGCGTAAAGTGGTGTCGGCGGAAGAGCGGATGCATAAAGGGCAGGCGAACGTGGCGAATATCAAAGAGATGTTAGCGCGGGCAAAAGCTAAGCCGTAATCGGTGTGTAGGCCGGATAAGCGTACGCGCCATCCGGCAAAGACAGGATTACTCTACGGTCAAAGGCCAGTGCACATAGCTTTGCCACTGGCTTTCCTGCAACACCAACTCTGCGCCAAGCGGATGATTTTCCAGCCAGCCTGAAGGCAGTTTTAACGCCAGCGCTTCACCTTCCACGCTTAACGTCATGTCGGGAACCAGATCGTCACGGCGGCGGCTGGCAAACAAAATCGCCAGGCGCAGCAGGCGGCAGAGCCTGTCAGCAACGCGTGGAGAGACTGCGTTTTGCTGATGCAAAGAAGGAAGATCAACCGTATTGGTTTGATTGAGCACTAACGTCGCCAGCAGCTTTTTCTGGGCGGGGGTAAAACCCGGTAAATCCAGATTGCGCACCAGGTAAGCCGCGTGTTGCGGGGCTTGCTTAAAATCCACGCTCAGCCCAATTTCATGCAGATGGCAGGCACTTAGCAGCAGATCGCAGCTTAATGGCTCGATATCCCACGTTTCCCCGATCTGATCGACGAAATGCGAAGCCAGTTGCGCCACGCGCTGAGCTTGTTCGGTATCGACCATAAAACGACGCTGGATATTACGTAGCGTGCGGCTGCGAATATCCTGATCGACCGCCAGATGCAGCATCCCGTAAACCAAACCTTCACGCAGGGCTCCGCCAGCCAGCGTCATGCACTGAATACCCAGCTCGTTGAAAATGGCCAGCAGAATAGCGAGGCCACTGGGGAAGACCAGCGCACGTTCCAGCGTCAGGCCTTCAATCTCAAGTTCTTCAAGACGACCGCACTGGATGGCGCGCTGTTTCAGCTGTTGCAGTTTGGCGAGCGTGATGCGCTCGTCCATGCCCTGCGCCATCATGATTTCCTGCAATGCCTGGACGGTGCCAGAAGCGCCGACGCAGACTTTCCAGCCATTGTTGCGCAGTTCATTGGCAACCGGGCGCAGTACTTCACGCGCAGCTTGTTCGGCAGCATCGAAATGAGCCTGTTCAAGGTTACGGTCGGTAAAGAAGCGTTCCAGCCAGGTGACGCAGCCCATGGAAAGGCTAAACAGCGAGGTTGTTTGTGCGCCCACACCGGTGACGAGTTCAGTACTGGCTCCGCCGATATCGACGACCAGACGGCGTTCATCGCCGCCAGTGGTATGCGCCACGCCCTGATAAATCAGGCGCGCTTCTTCTTCACCGCTGATGACCTGAATCGGGCAGCCGAGGATCTCTTGTGCTTTGGCGATGAAATCGCTCGCATTGGCCGCCAGACGCAGCGTTGCGGTGGCGACCACACGGATTTGGGCGTGGGGAATATCCTGCAGACGTTCGGCAAACAGACGCAAACATTGCCAGCCTCGCTCCATCGCTTCGGGTGACAGCGTGTTATTGCTGTCCAGCCCGGCGGCGAGCCTGACTTTGCGCTTGATGCGCGTCAGGGTTTGAATGCTCCCCGCCACTTCGCGCACAACCAGCATATGAAAACTATTAGAACCGAGATCGATAGCTGCATAAAGCGAAGAGGCGGTACTGAGCATAGCGCGTTTAACCTGGACGACGACGATTACGCGGTGCGCCACCTGAGCGACGCGGGCCATTGCCTGGACGAGCACGCGTCAGGCGCAACGCCTTCGGCAGATCGTTCATCAGGGCATCCGGATTGTATTTGCTCTGCGGGATCGAATGACCAATGTAGGTTTCGATAGCGGGCAAATTCAGGGCGTACTCTTCACAGGCGAGGCTGATAGAGTGGCCGCTGGCACCGGCACGACCGGTACGACCGATGCGGTGAACATAGTCTTCGCAATCGTCTGGCAGGTCGTAGTTAAAGACGTGCGTCACGGCTGGAATATGCAGGCCGCGTGCCGCAACGTCGGTTGCGACCAGAATATCGAGATCGCCGCGAGTGAATTCGTCGAGAATACGCAGGCGTTTTTTCTGTGCAACGTCGCCGGTCAACAGGCCAACGCGATGACCGTCTGCTGCCAGATGGCCCCAGATGTCTTCACAACGGTGTTTGGTGTTGGCGAAGATGATGGCGCGATCTGGCCACTCTTCTTCAATCAGCGTTTGCAGCAGGCGCATTTTTTCTTCGTTAGAAGGGTAGAAGAGTTCTTCTTTAATGCGGTGCCCGGTTTTCTGCTCTGGCTCCACTTCCACGTACTCGGCGTTGTTCATCTGCTCGAAAGCCAGCTCGCGAACGCGGTAAGAAAGGGTTGCGGAGAACAGCATGTTCAGGCGCTGATTGGCCTGTGGCATGCGGCGGAACAGCCAGCGAATATCTTTGATAAAGCCGAGATCGTACATGCGGTCGGCTTCGTCCAGCACCACGACCTGGATCGCGCCCAGGTTAATGTGATTCTGTTTTGCATAATCAATAAGACGGCCAGTGGTGCCGATCAATATATCGACGCCGCTTTCCAGGACTTTGAGCTGCTTGTCGTAGCCGTCGCCGCCGTAGGCGAGACCAAGCTTCAGGCCGGTCGCATTTGCCAAAGGCTCTGCATCCGCATGAATCTGGACTGCCAGTTCACGCGTAGGTGCCATGATCAGAGCGCGAGGTTGGTTAACCTGACGGTTCTCTGCGGCCGGGTGAGAGAGAAGATAATGGAACGTTGACGTTAAAAACGCCATCGTTTTGCCGGTTCCGGTTTGCGCCTGCCCTGCAACATCACGACCCGCCAGTGTCAGCGGGAGGGCCAGTGCCTGAATGGGCGTGCAATTATGAAACCCTTTCATTTCAAGGGCTTCAATCACTTTTGGGTGCAGGGCGAAGTCGGAAAACTTCTGTTCTGTTAAATGTGTTTTGCTCATAGTGTGGTAGAATATCAGCTTACTATTGCATTAAGAAAGCGTATCCGGTGAAATAACGTCAACCTTTTAGTTGGCTAAAGCAACATCAACACGACGTTGATTGTTGATTAATGCTACACCAACACACCAGGCTTATTCCTGTGGAGTTATATATGAGCGATAAAATTATTCACCTGACTGACGATAGTTTTGACACGGACGTACTCAAAGCTGACGGGGTTACTCTCGTTGATTTCTGGGCAGAGTGGTGCGGTCCGTGCAAAATGATTGCCCCGATTCTGGATGAAATCGCTGAAGAGTTCGAAGGTAAGCTGACCGTTGCGAAGCTGAACATCGATGCAAACCCAGGCACAGCGCCGAAATACGGCATCCGTGGTATTCCGACCCTGCTGTTGTTCAAAAACGGCGAAGTCGCTGCCACGAAAGTGGGCGCGCTGTCTAAAGGCCAGCTGAAAGAATTCCTCGAAGCAAACCTCGCCTAATCCAGACGTTGCCGATGTGGCGCCCAGTGTTCTCCTAAAATGTCAGGACCGCTGGACGCCCGTTCATAGTCGTGCTAAGTTAACGTTGACTTCGTTTTAAACATACCTTATGTAGTTTGAATCTGATTTAGCCAAACCTTCCCGTACCACTACTTACGCGTGAAGTTGCAAGATTCCAGGCTTATCACTATTTCCGTCTCGTCGTTTCAGTTCTGCGTTCTTTCCTTGACCAGGCAGCGTACAGACATGAGTTGATGGCCGTAAACAGGCACGGATGACCCTGCCATACCATTCACAACATACGTTCGAGATTTACCCCTCACACCACTATGAATCTTACCGAATTAAAGAATACGCCGGTTTCTGAGCTGATTACTCTCGGCGAAAATATGGGGCTGGAAAACCTGGCCCGTATGCGCAAACAGGACATCATTTTTGCCATCCTGAAGCAGCACGCGAAGAGTGGCGAAGATATCTTTGGCGACGGTGTGCTGGAGATTCTGCAGGATGGATTTGGTTTCCTCCGCTCCGCAGACAGCTCCTACCTCGCCGG
>NZ_JBOFIN010000023.1:0-50458 GCF_051650185.1 Scandinavium sp. | reverse complement strand
CTTGCAAGTATGGGACAACTAGTGAAATTACCGACAAGAAGGGAAAGGGCCTTCCCGAGAGTGGTAAAGGAGAGGCCCTGGAAATACCCCACAGCCCCGAAAAAGAGCCAGTCAGTTGCTTAACTGACTGGCATTACTCGTCATGAGAGGTTTTTTTATCTACCGCCCCCACTTTTTCCTGAAACGTTGCATATCGCGGCGAATTCCTGGAATCCAGCCCGCAATCCGGAACACTCCCCAGGTACAGACACTGAATTTCTATACAGCGAATTGCTACTCTGCTCAGACCAACAAGGAGGGGCGAACAATGATTCAAAACCAGACACTACCCCGTGAGATTTCCAGAATGGCTCGTCAACTGACCGTGAGCTATGTCAGAAAACGCCACCAGGATCCCAAAACACGGCGCACACGGCATTACAGCCGCCATCCAAGCCTGGTGCTAACCGGCAACTGGCTGGAAGAAGCAGGCTTTCCAACGGGCGCTGTCGTCAGCGTATCGATACAGCAAGGTTTGCTGATCCTGCAGGCAAAACAGCAAGGAGGTGACGCCGGGAGTTAACGGTAGCGGAGCGTCACTTTTCGTTGAGATTTTGGCTCGCCAGCAAGCGCAGTTTTTGCTGCGTGATCGTTGTCGTTCATGCGACAATGACGCCAACGATCGGTATAAAAAACACCTGAATATTATTGTTTTTCAACGAAATGGACATCATAACTCCATGGCCACACTTGAAAATTTCGACGCCCATACGCCCATGATGCAGCAGTACCTGAAGCTGAAAGCCCAGCATCCGGAGATCCTGCTGTTTTACCGTATGGGTGATTTCTACGAGCTGTTTTATGACGATGCCAAACGGGCCTCGCAGCTGCTCGATATCTCGCTGACCAAGCGTGGTGCCTCCGCAGGCGAACCCATCCCGATGGCGGGCGTGCCGCATCACGCTGTCGAAAACTATCTGGCGAAGCTGGTCAATCTCGGCGAGTCCGCGGCCATTTGCGAACAGGTTGGCGACCCGGCAACCAGCAAAGGCCCGGTTGAGCGCAAAGTTGTGCGTATTGTTACGCCGGGCACCATCAGCGACGAAGCCCTGCTTCAGGAACGCCAGGACAACCTGCTGGCCGCCATCTGGCAGGACAGCAAAGGCTACGGCTATGCCACGCTGGATATCAGCTCCGGCCGTTTTCGCCTGAGCGAACCCGCCGATCGCGAAACCATGGCGGCCGAGCTGCAGCGAACCAATCCGGCAGAATTGCTGTATGCCGAAGACTTCGCCGAAACGGCGCTGATTGAAGGGCGTCGCGGCCTGCGCCGCCGTCCGTTGTGGGAATTTGAAATTGATACCGCGCGCCAGCAGCTTAACCTGCAGTTTGGCACTCGCGACCTGATTGGTTTTGGCGTAGAAAACGCACCGCGCGGCCTGTGTGCTGCGGGCTGCTTGCTTCAGTACGTCAAAGATACGCAGCGCACGTCCCTGCCGCATATTCGCTCCATCACCATGGAACGTCAGCAGGACAGCATCATCATGGATGCCGCGACGCGCCGTAATCTGGAGATCACCCAGAATCTGGCCGGGGGCATTGATAACACGCTGGCGGCAGTGCTTGACCGCACCGTCACGCCGATGGGCAGCCGCATGCTTAAACGCTGGCTGCATATGCCAGTCCGCGATACCGCGATTCTGACCGAGCGCCAGCAAACAATCGGCGCTTTACAGGACAGATGCGACGAGTTGCAGCCTGTGCTGCGTCAGGTTGGCGATCTGGAACGTATTCTGGCACGCCTTGCATTGCGTACCGCCCGTCCGCGCGATCTCGCCCGCATGCGTCATGCTTTCCAGCAGCTGCCGGAGCTGCGCCAACAGCTGGCGGACGTTAACAGTCCGGCTGTGCAGAAACTGCGCGAAACCATGGGTGAGTTCAGCGAGCTTCGCGAATTGCTCGAGCGCTCAATCATTGAATCACCGCCGGTGTTAGTGCGAGACGGTGGTGTTATCGCCCCGGGTTACCACGAAGAACTGGATGAGTGGCGCGCGCTGGCAGATGGCGCAACCGACTACCTCGACAGGCTGGAAATTCGTGAACGCGAACGTCTTGGTCTGGACACGCTGAAAGTGGGCTATAACGCCGTTCACGGCTACTACATCCAGATCAGCCGTGGTCAGAGCCACATGGCGCCAATCCATTACGTCCGCCGCCAGACGCTCAAAAATGCCGAGCGCTACATCATCCCTGAGCTGAAAGAGTACGAAGACAAAGTTCTGACTTCTAAAGGCAAGGCGCTGGCGCTGGAAAAACAGCTTTATGACCAGCTGTTTGACATGCTGTTACCCCATCTGGCCGAGCTTCAGCAGAGTGCCACCGCGCTGGCAGAACTCGACGTTCTGGTGAACCTTGCAGAGCGTGCCTGCACCCTGAACTACACCTGCCCGCAGTTCAGCGATAAGCCCGGTATTCGTATTACTGAGGGCCGCCATCCGGTAGTCGAACAGGTCCTGAATGAGCCGTTTATTGCCAACCCGCTGAACCTGTCACCGCAGCGCAGAATGCTGATTATCACCGGGCCGAACATGGGCGGTAAAAGTACCTATATGCGCCAGACCGCGCTGATTGCGCTGCTGGCCTATATCGGTAGCTATGTTCCGGCGCAAAAAGTGGAAATTGGCCCTATCGACCGGATCTTCACCCGCGTTGGCGCAGCCGACGATCTTGCCAGCGGCCGTTCAACCTTCATGGTGGAGATGACGGAGACCGCCAACATCCTGCATAACGCCACCGAGCAGAGCCTGGTGTTGATGGATGAGATCGGGCGCGGCACCTCCACCTACGACGGCCTGTCGCTGGCCTGGGCCTGCGCAGAAGGGCTTGCTAACCGCATCAAAGCGCTAACGCTGTTCGCCACCCACTACTTCGAGCTGACCCAGCTGCCGGAGAAAATGGAAGGTGTGGCGAATGTGCATCTTGATGCGCTGGAGCACGGCGATACTATTGCCTTCATGCACAGCGTGCAGGACGGCGCGGCAAGCAAAAGCTATGGTCTGGCGGTCGCCGCATTGGCTGGCGTGCCGAAAGAGGTTATCAAGCGTGCGCGTCAGAAACTGCGCGAGCTGGAAAGCCTGTCACCGAATGCGGCAGCGACTCAGGTCGACGGCACGCAGATGTCGTTGCTTGCCGCCCCAGAAGAGACCTCCCCGGCGCTGGAAGCGCTGGAAAATCTGGATCCGGATTCCCTCACACCGCGTCAGGCGCTGGAGTGGATCTATCGGCTGAAAAGCCTGGTGTAAGCGCCCGCCCGGCGTGCTGTGCGCCGGGCCGTTTTCCCGAAGGCTAGAGTTTTGCCAGCAGCAGTGAAATATCCAGCTTCTGCAGCGCCTTCACAGCGCTTTCCGGTAATCCCTCGTCGCTAATCACCTGTTCAAACTCCCCCAGCGGCAGCGCAAGCCAGGTCGCCACTTTGCCGTATTTACTCGCATCGCAAACCAGCACGCGACGGCGGCTGGCCGCAGTCACCGCTCGCTTGACCGCCACTTTGTTCTCGGCCGGGGTGGAGATGCCGTTCAGATTCCACGAAGAGGCTGAAATGAAGGCCTGGTCGATCATCAGGTTGCGGATCATCGCCGCCGCCGCTTCGCCGACGCAGGAGCGGTTTTCACGGCAGACGGCGCCACCGGTGTGAATGATCGTGCAGTCACTGTTATCAAGAAGGAAATCGGCAATCACAAAATCGTTGGTGACCACCGTCAGTTTTTCAATCGCCGTCAGCTCACGGGCGATCGCAAGCGTCGTCGTGCCAGCGTCAAGGTAGATACAGCTCTCCGCCGCCACCTGGCTTGCCGCCAGTTTGCCGATGGCCACTTTCTGCGCGGCCGCCAGCGCGGTTTTCATCTGGTGAGAAGGCTCCTGTGCCACTCGCGAAGAGGACTGCACGCCGCCGGAGACCAGCATCACAGCCCCCTGCTCCTCCAGCTTCTGCAAATCCCTGCGGATGGTCATGTGCGACACCTGCATTCTTCCCGTCAGCTCAGCGATGCTGATAACGCCCTTCTCCGCCACCATATCCAGAATTGTTTGTCTGCGCTCTACCGGGATCACCCTGCACTCCTTTCTCTGCCGCCAGTTCTGGCGTCTATCATATCAGTTTGTCGACCCCCTTCACGACCAGCTTCACAAAAAATCACATGATTTGTGATAATTTGTGACACCCCGCACTTTCATCGACCTGCTCATCGCTTACATTCACAACATAGAACAAATTATAACTTAATTTAACACGGAGCGAAGATGGAACCTGAATCTCATGTCGGCGTGGTCGGGCTGGGCTCAATGGGCATGGGTGTTGCCCGTTCCTGCATTCGTGCCGGGCTGGCAACCTGGGGCGTTGACCTTAACCCTGCGGCCTGTGAGGCACTGCGTCAGGAAGGCGCGCAGGGCGTCGCGACGGATGCGGCTGAGATAGCCGCTCGCCTTGATGCACTGGTCGTGCTGGTGGTGAATGGTCAGCAGGTCAAACGGGTGCTGTTTGGCGAGAAGGGCGTTGCGCAGCGGCTGAAGGCGGGATGTACAGTGATGGTCTCCTCCACGCTCAGCGCCACGGATGCCCGCGAGATAGCCAGCCAGCTTGCGGCTCTCGGGATCGCTATGCTCGACGCCCCGATTTCCGGCGGTGCCGCCAAAGCCGCCAGCGGTGAGCTGACGGTGATGACCTCCGGCAGCGAACAGGCTTTCACCCGGCTGAAACCGGTGCTGGAAGCCATCGCCACAAGCGTTTACCGCATTGGCGATGAACCTGGCATGGGGTCAACGGTAAAAATCATCCACCAGTTGCTGGCAGGCGTCCATATTGCGGCCGCCGCCGAAGCGATGGCGCTGGCAGCCCGGGCAAACATCCCGCTGGAGCTGATGTATGAGGTGGTCACCCACGCGGCAGGCAATTCGTGGATGTTTGAAAACCGGATGCGCCACGTCGTCGAGGGCGATTACACCCCGCGTTCGGCGGTCGACATCTTCGTTAAGGATCTGGGTCTGGTGGCAGACAGCGCCCGAGCGCTCAACTTCCCGCTGCCGCTTGCCACCACTGCTCTCAATATGTTCACCAGCGCCAGCAACGCCGGGTTTGGCCAGCAGGACGACAGCGCGGTGATCAAAATTTTTTCCGGCATCAGGTTGCCCGAAGCGACACCACAGGAGAAGGGATGATGAAAATCGGCGTGATTGCAGACGATCTGACCGGGGCGACGGATATCGCCAGCTTTTTGGTGGCTAATGGCCTGCCAACCGTGCAGATGAACGGCGTACCCGTGGAGGATGCGCCCGCCGCCTGCGAAGCGGTGGTTATCGGGCTGAAAACCCGCTCCTGCCCGGCCCCCGACGCTATTGCGCTATCGCTTTCGGCGCTGAGCTGGCTCCAGGAGCAAGGGTGTCGGCAGATCTACTTCAAGTATTGCTCCACCTTCGACAGCACCGCGCAGGGGAATATCGGCCCGGTGACCCGCGCCCTGATGACCGCGCTCGACACCCCCTTTACCGTCTTCTCCCCGGCGCTGCCGGTTAACGGTCGCACGGTTTATCAGGGTTATCTGTTCGTGATGGATCAGCTGCTGGCAGAGTCAGGAATGCGCCATCACCCGCTTAACCCGATGAGCGACAGCTACCTGCCCCGGCTGGTGGAAGGCCAGGCCACAGGGCGCTGTGGGGTCGTCAGCGCGCAGACGCTGGATCAGGGCGCAGCAGCCACCCGGGCAGCGCTCCAGCGCTTGCAGGACGAAGGATATTCCTGGGCAGTGCTGGATGCACTGAACGAGCGCCATCTGGAGATCCAGGGTGAAGCGCTGCGCGATCTGACGCTGGTGACCGGTGGTTCCGGGCTGGCGATTGGCCTCGCCCGTCAGTGGGCGCGCGCCGGAGCGAGTGCTGACAGCGCCGCCAGCGGCTATCCGCAGCCAGGGCGTGCAGTCGTGCTTTCCGGCTCGTGCTCGGAGATGACCAATCGTCAGGTTGGGCACTATGCGCAGCTGGCCCCGGCGCAAGCCGTGGAGGTGGCACTCTGCCTCAAAGATCGTGAAGCCTACGCCAGTGAACTGGCGGCGTGGGCGCTGGCGCAAACCAGCGAGCTGGCACCGATTATCTACGCCACGGCTTCGGCGCAGGCTCTGAAAGAAATCCAGGCGCAGTTTGGCGCAGCCCGCGCCAGCGAGGCCGTTGAAGCGCTGTTCGCCAGCCTCGCCGTGAAGCTGGCCGAAGGCGAATTCCGCCGCTTTATCGTGGCCGGAGGTGAGACCGCCGGGGTGGTCTGCCAGCAACTGGGGATCACAGGCTTCCATATCGGCCCAACCATCTCGCCGGGCGTGCCGTGGGTGAAAGCGCTGAATCAGCCCGTTTCGCTGGCGCTGAAGTCCGGTAATTTTGGCGATGAAGCCTTCTTCTCCCGCGCCCAACAGGAGTTCCCGGTATGAGCCAACAGGAAGCCCGGCTTCGTGAAGAGATGGTCCGCATCGCCCACTCCTTCTTTCAGCGCGGTTACGCCACCGGCTCGGCGGGTAATCTTTCTCTGCTACTGCCCGACGGTAATCTGCTGGCGACCCCGACCGGCTCCAGCCTGGGCAATCTCGATGCAGGAAGGCTGTCAAAGGTGAGCGCTGAGGGCGAGTGGCTGAGCGGCGACAAGCCGTCGAAGGAGGTACGTTTTCATCTGGCGCTGTATCGCAACAATCCGCGCTGCCGGGCCGTGGTGCATCTGCACAGCGCGTGGTCGACGGCCCTCTCCTGCCTGCAAGGGCTGGATCCACAAAGCGTTATTCGTCCGTTTACCCCCTATGTGGTGATGCGGATGGGAGATATTCCGCTGATCCCTTACTACCGCCCGGGTGATGAACGTATTGCCTGCGATCTGGCGGCGCTGGCCGGTCAGCATCAGGCCTTTTTACTGGCCAATCACGGCCCGGTAGTCTGCGGCGAAAGCCTGCAGGAAGCGGCCAACAATGCCGAGGAGCTGGAGGAGACCGCGAAGCTTATCTTTATCCTCGGCGATCGTCCGATCCGCTATCTGAGCGCCGACGAAATAGCGGAACTAAGGAGCTAAGCCTATGCCACGTTTTGCTGCCAATCTGTCAATGATGTTTACCGAAGTGCCGTTTATGGAACGCTTTGCCGCCGCCGCGCAGGCGGGTTTCCAGGCGGTGGAGTTTCTGTTTCCCTACGACTATCCGCCTGCCACGATCCGCGAACAGCTTGATAAGTATGGGCTGACGCTGGCGCTGTTCAACACCAGCCCCGGCGAAGTCAACGCAGGTGAGTGGGGCCGCAGCGTCCTGCCGGGCCGGGAGCAGGAGGCGCGGGAAGATATTGACCTCGCGCTGGAATATGCGCTGGCGCTGGGATGCGAGCAGGTTCACGTGATGGCGGGCGTCGTCCCGCAGGATGCCGACCCCGAAGCCTGCCGGGCCACCTTTATCAGCAACCTGCGCTACGCCGCAGAGCGCTTTGCGCCGCACGGCAAACGCGTGCTGGTAGAGGCACTCAGCCCCGGCGTGAAGCCCGGCTACCTCTTCGCCAGCCAGTATCAGGCGCTGGCGATCGTCGATGAGGTGGACAGAGCGAACGTCTTTCTTCAGCTCGACACCTTTCACGCCCAGAAGGTGGACGGCAACCTCAGCCATCTGATCCGCGAGTATGCGGGGCGCTATGTCCACGTTCAGGTGGCTTCGCTTCCCGATCGCAACGAACCCGACGACGGCGAAATCAATTACCCCTGGCTGTTCCAGCTGTTCGACGCCGTGGGCTATCGCGGCTGGATCGGCTGCGAGTACCACCCAAGAACCACCACCGCAGCAGGGCTGGGCTGGCTTGCCGCCTGGCGCTGAGATACCCCCTACAATCAGAAATGAGGAGTTCCGGATGCAGATTATCATTACCGGCGGAGGCGGCTTTTTAGGCCAGAAGCTCGCCAGCGCCCTGTTACAGGCTTCGATCCCGTTCGATGAACTGCTGCTGGTGGACCTGAAGATGCCGCCCCGGCTGTCAGACTCTCCCCGCCTGCGCTGCCTGGAGGCCGATCTGACCCGCCCTGGCGTGGTTGAAGACCTGATAAGCGACCGCACCGGCGTGGTCTACCATCTGGCGGCTATCGTCAGCAGCCACGCCGAAGAGGATTTCGATCTCGGCTGGCAGGTCAATCTCGATCTGACCCGCCAGTTACTGGAAGCCTGTCGCCGCCGACCGGGGATCCGCTTCGTCTTCTCCAGCTCGCTGGCGGTCTACGGCGGAACGCTGCCGGGAACCGTTACCGATGCCACCGCGCTGACGCCCCGCTCCTCCTACGGCGCGCAAAAAGCCGCCTGCGAGCTGCTGGTGAACGACTACACCCGCAAGGGCTATGTCGACGGACTGGCGCTGCGCCTGCCGACCATCTGCGTACGTCCGGGCAAGCCGAACCGCGCAGCCTCTTCTTTTGTCAGCTCGATCGTGCGCGAGCCTTTGCAGGGCGATACCGCCGTCTGTCCGGTGCCGGAGAGCCTGCGGCTTTGGATCTCAAGCCCGGCGACGGTGATCGCTAATCTGCTGCGGGCCGCGACCCTTCCCGCTCCCGGCGACGCCCGCAGCCTCAATCTGCCGGGTCTCAGCGTCACCGTCGGCGAGATGCTGGAAACCCTGCGCGCGGTGGCAGGCGATGAAGCACGCGCCAGAGTCAGCCAGCAGCACGACGAGGCCATTTCCGCCATCGTCGCCTCCTGGCCGGGGCGCATCGATAATCAACGGGCGCTGGCGCTTGGTTTTCAGGCTGACGACAGCTTCCGCGCCATCGTCGATCGCTTCCTCACCGAAGATCTTGCGGAGGCGCCATGAGCAGCCTGCCAACGCCGATTATCGGCCTGATTATCGCGGTCTTCGTTCTCGTCTGGCTGGTGCTGCGCACCCGCGTCCACGCGCTGATCGCCATGCTGGCGGCGGCCTGTATCGCCGGGCTCATTGGCGGTATGGGCAGCGAGAAAACCCTGTCAGTGATCGTCAGCGGCTTCGGTTCGACGCTGGGCAGCATCGGTATTGTTATCGGGCTGGGGGTGATGATGGGGCGGCTGCTGGAAGTCTCCGGTGCCGCTGAGCGCATCGCCTGGAGCTTTATCAAGTGGCTTGGTAAGCGGCGGGAAGAGTGGGCGCTGGCGATCACCGGCTATATCGTCAGCATTCCAATCTTCGTCGATTCGGCGTTCGTCATCCTCTACCCGGTGGCGAAAGCGCTGGCGAAAAAAGGCAAGCGCTCGCTGCTGACCCTTGGCGTGGCGCTGGCGGGCGGACTGGTGGTGACCCACCATACGGTGCCGCCGACGCCGGGGCCGCTGGGCGTCGCCGGGATTTTCGGCGTGGATGTCGGCGCGATGCTGCTGACCGGAATGGTGCTGGCGGTGCCCTGCGTGATCGGCATCGTGTTTTATGCCCGCTGGCTGGATAAGCGCTATCCCGACTTCACGCCGCAAACCCTTAATCCGCAGGAAGTAGAGGCGGCACTGGAGCGCTACAACGCTGAAAAAGAGCAGAAGGATCTGCCGAGCCTGACGCTGTCGCTGCTGCCGATCGTCGTGCCGATTGTGCTGATCTTCCTTAAAGCGATCCTCACCACGCTCGCCACAGTCGAAGGACTTGACGGGTTGCTGGAAAATCCGCTGGTGGCCGCGATCGGCTTTGTGGGCAGCCCGATCATCGCCCTGGCGGTAAGCGTGCTGCTGGCGGTCTATACCCTGGTGCCAAAGATGGACAAACACACTACCGCCGAGCGGCTGGAGGAAGGCTTGCAGAGTGCGGGGATCATTCTGCTGGTGACCGGTGCGGGCGGCGCGCTGGGGGCTATTTTGCGCGAAAGCGGTGCAGGCCAACAGCTGGCGGAACAGGTGGCGAATCTGTCGATTTCGCCCATTCTGATCCCGTTTATCGTCGCCACGCTGGTGCGGCTGATCCAGGGCTCCGGCACGGTGGCGATGATCACCGCCGCCTCGATTTCCGCGCCCATTCTGGCGCAGATCCCCGGCATCAACATGCTGCTGGCCGCGCAGGCGGCGACGATGGGGTCGCTGTTCTTCGGCTACTTTAACGACAGCCTGTTCTGGGTGGTCAACCGGATGATGGGCGTGTCCGACGTCAAGCAGCAGATGGTGGTGTGGTCGGTGCCGACAACCATCGCCTGGGCTATTGGCGGTACGGGCGTGGCGCTTATCAACCTGCTGTTCGGCTCCGGCGGCAGTTGGCTGGATCCGTTACTGCCGGTGGTGGTGCTGGCGGCAATCATCCTCTGGGTTCGCCGACAGGCGCTGGGCATCAAGCAGGCGGTCAGTGAATAATGGCTAAGGCCCAAAAAGCAAAGACCCGCTATCAAAGCGGGTCTTTTTTATAGGAGGAGATTTTACTCGCGGAACAGCGCTTCGATATTCAGCCCTTGCCCCTGCAGGATTTCACGCAGGCGGCGCAAACCTTCTACCTGAATCTGACGGACACGTTCACGAGTCAGGCCAATTTCACGGCCAACATCTTCCAGTGTCGCAGCTTCATACCCCAGTAAACCGAAACGTCGCGCCAGCACTTCACGCTGTTTGGCGTTCAGTTCGAACAGCCATTTGACGATGCTCTGTTTCATGTCATCGTCCTGCGTGGTGTCTTCCGGGCCGTTGTCTTTTTCATCGGCCAGGATGTCCAGCAGCGCTTTTTCGGAATCGCCACCCAGCGGGGTGTCGACCGAGGTAATGCGCTCGTTGAGACGCAGCATACGGCTGACGTCATCAACCGGTTTGTCCAGTTGCTCAGCGATCTCTTCGGCGCTCGGTTCGTGGTCCAGCTTATGGGACAACTCACGTGCGGTACGCAGGTAAACGTTGAGCTCTTTGACAATGTGGATAGGCAGACGAATGGTACGGGTTTGGTTCATGATAGCCCGTTCAATGGTCTGACGAATCCACCAGGTTGCGTAGGTCGAGAAACGGAATCCGCGTTCCGGGTCGAATTTTTCGACCGCGCGAATCAGCCCCAGGTTGCCCTCTTCAATCAGGTCCAGCAGTGCCAGACCACGATTGCTATAACGACGGGCAATTTTCACCACCAGACGCAGGTTGCTTTCTATCATCCGGCGGCGCGAGACGACATCACCACGCAACGCACGACGTGCGAAATACACTTCTTCTTCGGCCGTTAGCAGTGGGGAGTAACCAATCTCCCCAAGGTAAAGCTGAGTCGCATCAAGCACACGCTGTGTGGCGCCCTGCGATAACAGCTCTTCCTCAGCCAGGTCGTTATCACTGGGTTCCTCTTCTACTAAGGCTTTCTCATCGAAAGCCTCTGCTCCGTTCTCATCAAATTCCGCATCTTCATTTAAATCATGAACTTTCAGCGTATTCTGACTCATAAGGTGGCTCCTACCCGTGATCCCTGGACGAAACACACCTCACGGTTGTTTCGCCAAATTATCGCTGCGGCAAATACTGCAGCGGGTTGACGGATTTCCCCTTGTAACGAATTTCAAAATGCAAGCGTGTTGAACTGGTTCCGGTGCTACCCATAGTAGCTATCTTCTGCCCCGCCTTGACCTCTTGTTGTTCCCGGACCAGCATTGTGTCGTTATGGGCGTAGGCGCTCAGGTAATCATCGTTGTGTTTGATGATAATAAGATTACCGTAACCGCGCAGTGCGTTACCGGCATAAACGACGCGCCCATCTGCGGTCGCGACGATAGCCTGTCCTTTACTGCCTGCAATATCGATACCTTTGTTGCCGCCATCGCCGCCACTAAAGTTTTCGATGATTTTGCCGTCAGTCGGCCAGCGCCAGGAGGAGATCGGCGAACTGGTAGACGTACTGCTTGCAGTTGGTTGGGTTGTACTGACAACAGGTGCCGTAACAGGCGCTGTGACAGGCGTCGCAGGCTTGTTATTAGGCAACATTTTGTTAGCACTTTGTTCACCTGAATCCTCAGAATACGTAATTGTTGGTTGAGACGCAACCACTGCGGAGGAATTTTGTGCAGGTTTTGAGACTAATCCAGGCGAAGCGGTGCTGGCTTGTTCACTGGCCTGTGCTACGGCGTTATTGCCGGTAATGGGCTGGCCGCTCGCGTTGCCCACTTGCAGAACCTGACCAACGTTCAGCGCATAAGGTTCAGCCACATTGTTGCGCTGCGCCAGGTCACGGAAATCGTTCCCGGTTACCCATGCGATATAGAACAGGGTGTCGCCGCGTTTAACGGTATAAGTGCTGCCACCGGTATAGCTGCCTTTTGGAATATCACCGTATTTACGGTTATAGACAGCATGGCCATTAACAATCTGGACGGTGCTTTGCGAGCTGGCTGCAGGCTGCGTCTGCATCGGCTGAATTTGGGGTTGTACAGGAGCCGTTTGCACAGGCTGTGGCTGTGGAGCCGTCTGCGGTGCCATGCCCCCTTTTTGCGCCGGGGTAATCAACATTCCAGAATCGGAGCCTGTGCCGCCGACAGAACTGACCGGAGCTGGCGCATTATTGGACGAGGTACATCCCGCCAGCCAGAGTGAAACCAGTGATAATGCCGCAACGCGACTAACGGTGAATTTTGGGCTTCCCGTGCTCATTTATCCCCCAGGAATGTGTTAACTGCCAGTGTCTTAGAAACCGCATAGCGCAGCGGTAATCACGCAAAAAAAGTGTGCTAACCCTACGCCAAAGAGCGCAGTGAAAGAAACAGGAAAACTCCTGTATTACGCCAGTTCGCCCTTCACTAAGGGTACAAAGCGAACCGCTTCTACGGTATCGATAATAAAGTCATCTCCCCGTCGGCGAACACGTTTCAGTAACTGATGTTCTTCGCCAACAGGTAAAACCAGAATGCCGCCTTCAGCAAGCTGTGACATCAGCGCGGTCGGAATTTCCAGCGGCGCTGCCGTAACAATAATGGCATCAAATGGCGCGCGTGCGTGCCAGCCTTGCCAGCCATCGCCATGCCGAGTTGAAACATTATGTAAATCAAGCTGTTTCAGGCGACGGCGAGCCTGCCATTGCAGGCTTTTGATTCGTTCGACGGAACAAACGTGATGCACCAGGTGGGCAAGAATTGCCGTCTGATAGCCTGAACCGGTGCCAATTTCCAGCACCCGGGAGTCCGGTGTCAGCTCAAGCAGCTCGGTCATCCGCGCCACCATGTAGGGTTGTGAGATGGTTTGTCCCTGACCTATTGGCAGCGCAACGTTTTCCCAGGCTTTGTGTTCAAAGGCTTCGTCAATAAACTTTTCGCGCGGAACCTGAGCGATAGCGTCGAGCACGTGCTCGTCCAGAATGCCCTGATTTCGCAGCTGATTGAGAAGGCTTTGTACGCGTTTGCTTACCATTGCACATCAACTCCAACACGATCTAACCAGCCAGCCACCACGTCCTGAGCGCTGTAAGCCGTCAAATCTACGTGCAGTGGCGTGACAGAAACGTAGCCTTCCTCAACGGCGGCGAAGTCTGTGTCAGGCCCGGCATCGCATTTGTCGCCAGGCGGCCCAATCCAGTAAAGCGTGTTGCCGCGCGGATCTTGTTGAGGAATGACTTTATCGGCCGGATGGCGGCTGCCGCAGCGAGTCACGCGAATGCCTTTGACTTCTGAGAGCGGCAGGTCCGGCACGTTGATATTCAGGATGCGGCCGGTGCGCAATGGCTCCCGGGCAAGGGCTCGCAGAATCGAGCAGGTGACCGCCGCGGCCGTATCGTAATGCTTGTACCCGTTGAGGGAGACAGCCAGGGCGGGAAAACCAAGATGGCGACCTTCCATTGCTGCGGCTACCGTGCCGGAATAGATAACGTCGTCGCCAAGATTTGGCCCGGCATTGATGCCGGAAACCACCACATCTGGGCGTGGTCGCATCAGCGTATTGACGCCAAGGAACACGCAATCGGTCGGTGTGCCCATCTGCACAGCGATATCACCGTTTTCAAAACTGAAGGTGCGAAGCGACGACTCCAGGGTCAGCGAATTAGATGCTCCGCTGCGATTACGATCGGGTGCGACAACCTGAACCTCGGCAAACTCGCGCAAGGCTTTGGCTAGCGTCTGTATACCTGGCGCATGAACCCCGTCATCGTTACTCAGCAATATTCGCATAATCACCCGTTGTGTTGATAAGTTCCCTTACCACACTGGTGGCAAAACTGCCTGCAGGCAGCCAGAAACGCACCTCAACGGTGACGTCATCCCACCAGTTCCAGCTAAGTTGTTGCGGATAGAGCAGCACTGCTCGTCGCGCCGCCTCGACTTTTTCGCGCAGCAATAAGGATTGCAGCAGCGTGTCGTCGGCAAGCGTTTGTTGCTCAAAATCCAGAGCGGCGCGCTGTGTTCCCCACTCACCGCTGCCAGGCAGTGACGCGGTGATCATCAGAGCGCGACTGTCGACCCGGGACTGAAGTTCGGACATCTCTTCGTCCGTTGCCACGAACCAGCTTCCCCGTCCCGCTAATTGTAGCGCATCGCCGTCAACAACTTGATTAAAGTCCGGTTTTTTTAACCGTTCACTGACCAGCTGATTAAACAACGCACTGCGGGCTGCCGACAACCAAAAACTGCGCTTATTACGGTCGCGGACGGGAGCATCACTCTGCGCCCAGCGCAATGCGCCCTGCAGGTTGCTGCCGCCAATCCCGAAGCGTTGCGCGCCAAAATAGTTCGGCACACCTTTTTCCACAATGGCCTGAAGACGAGCTTCCACGTCGTCGCGGTTAGTGATTTCCCGCAGAACCAGCGTGAACGCGTTGCCTTTCAGTGCTCCCAAACGCAGCTTGCGTTTATGGCGGGCATATTCAAGGACTTTACAGCCCTCAAGCTCAAATTTGCTTAAATCAGGCATCTCTTTGCCCGGCACGCGCGCGCAAAGCCATTGTTCGGTGACGGCATGTTTGTCTTTCTGTCCGGCGAAACTCACTTCACGGGCATGAATTTTCAGGAACTTTGCCAGCGCGTCGGCCACAAAGCGCGTGTTGCAACCGTTTTTCAGGATACGGACCAGCACGTGTTCGCCTTCGCCGTCAGGCTCAAAACCTAAATCCTCGACCACCAGAAAATCTTCCGGATTGGCTTTCAGCAGCCCCTGCCCCTGCGGTTTTCCGTGCAGGTAAGTGAGTTCATCGAGGGCAATCATGGCTTGACCTTATGCAACAACGCCACGGCTTCACAGGCAATCCCTTCTCCGCGCCCGGTAAACCCGAGTTTTTCGGTGGTGGTCGCTTTGACGTTAACGTCATCCATGTGGCAACCGAGATCTTCAGCAATAAACACTCGCATCTGTGGAATGTGCGGCAGCATTTTCGGGGCCTGCGCGATGATAGTGACATCGACGTTGCCAAGGCTGTAGCCTTTTGCCTGAATTCGACGCCAGGCTTCCCGCAGCAGCTCGCGGCTGTCGGCACCTTTAAACGCCGGATCGGTGTCCGGGAACAATTTGCCGATGTCGCCCAGAGCGGCGGCGCCTAACAGCGCGTCGGTCAGCGCATGCAGCGCTACGTCACCGTCGGAATGTGCCAGCAGGCCTTTTTCGTAAGGGATACGTACGCCGCCAATGATAATCGGGCCTTCACCGCCAAAAGCGTGTACGTCAAAACCGTGTCCAATTCGCATTATGCCTGCTCCTGAAGTCCGCATCGGGTAAGGTAAAATTCTGCCAGCGCCAGGTCTTCCGGGCGGGTCACTTTAATATTATCAGCGCGTCCGGCGACTAACTGTGGATGGAAGCCACAATATTCCAGCGCCGACGCTTCATCCGTTATCACCGCGCCTTCGTTGAGCGCCCGGGTCAGGCAGTCAAACAATAGTTCGCGAGGGAAAAATTGTGGGGTGAGCGCGTGCCAGAGATCGTTTCTGTCGACTGTATGGGCGATGGCATCTTTGCCGGGTTCGGCACGCTTCATAGTGTCACGCACGGGTGCAGCCAGAATGCCGCCGACACGGCTTGTTTCGCGCAGCGCTATCAGGCGCTCAAGATCGTCCTGATGCAGACAAGGCCTCGCCGCATCATGCACCAGAATCCATTGCGCATCGCCCGCCGCGCGCAGGCCCGCCAGAACGGAATCCGCACGTTCAGCGCCGCCTTCAACGACAGTGATTTGGGGGTGTTGCGCGAGGGGAAGTTGCCGGAAGCGCACATCACCGTCGCTAATCGCGATGATCACGCGTTCCACACCCGGGTGCGCCAGCAGTGCGGCTACCGAGTGTTCCAGAATCGTTTTGTTACCGATTGAAAGGTATTGTTTCGGGCATTCCGTTTGCATGCGGCGGCCAAAGCCGGCTGCCGGCACCACGGCACAAATGCCCGGAAAAGTGGCTGCCATGTCGTTATCCTGGCGTCTGTTTATCGATTGTTTTGCCCTGAGCTCTGGCTTTGATTACGTTTTGACGCATCAGGCACCAGACGATAAAAGGTTTCGCCCGGGCGCGTCATGCTCAGTTCGTTGCGAGCGCGTTCTTCGATAGCTTCCTGGCCACCATTGAGATCGTCAATTTCGGCGAAAAGCTGATCGTTGCGCGCTTTAAGTTTGGCGTTAGTTGCCTGCTGTGCGACCACGTCGTCATTGACGCGACTGTAGTCGTGAAGGCCATTCTTGCCGAACCACAATGAATACTGTAGCCAGACCAGTAAAGCCAGCAATAGCAGCGTTAATTTACCCATCCTGCCCCCTGAAAAACGGCATCATCATCCCGTAACTTGCCGGAGTACTCGCCTCTGGCGTGCGGACGATGCCGCATAACGCCGGGAATGTACCACATTTTGCTCGTCGAGTCGTATGACTCATTGCAATCAGAATGCATATCAGACAGGGATCAACCCAGCAGCCATAAAAACAGCAAAGCGAACAGCGCCGCTACGGTGATAAGCGTCACCACGATGCTGTAAAGCAGCCTGCCGTTGAGCAACGAATGCAGCGCGATACCAATCACCACCGAGACGGGTAACAGCGCCAGAAAGAAGGGCCAGGTGTAGAGGAAGAAAAACAGGGTGTTGCTGCCGTAGAACAAAACCGGGATACCCAGTGCCAGCAGCCACGCAACAAAACCCACGACTGCGCCAGAAAAAGACCAGGTAGTCTCTTCGTTGTCGCTGTTCATGGGTTCTGCACGGCTCAGGGTTATATTTTGGGTATTACGCATATCAAATCCTGTTTCCTGACTTGGCCGGAATACCGGCCGGGTCTCAGGATCTGATAATATCGCCCTGTCTCAGCAGGTCTAATAATTGGTTAACCAAATTTGTTACCAATTGTTCGCCATCAAGGTGGATTTCTGCCTTTTCTGGCGCTTCGTAAACGGAGTCGATTCCGGTGAAATTACGCAGTTCCCCGGCTCGCGCTTTCTTGTACAGGCCCTTAGGATCGCGCGTTTCACACACCTCAAGCGGCGTGTCGACAAACACCTCAATAAAGCGCGTTTCGCCCACACGTTCACGAACCATTTGCCGCTCTGCCCGATGAGGCGAAATAAACGCCGTCAGCACCACCAGCCCGGCATCGACCATCAGCTTTGCCACTTCACCCACGCGGCGAATGTTCTCTTTACGATCGTCATCGCTAAAACCCAGGTCGCTGCACAGACCGTGACGGACGTTATCGCCATCCAGCAGATACGTGCTGACGCCAATTTCATGCAGCGCCTCTTCCAGCGCACCGGCGACCGTGGATTTTCCCGAGCCCGAAAGCCCGGTAAACCACAGCACAACCCCACGATGCCCGTGGAGTTGCTCGCGCTGATGCTGCGTAACCGGATGCGCGTGCCAGACGACGTTTTCGTCATGCTGGGCCATTACTTGCCTCCCAGCAGGTCGCGTGCGCCCCAGTGCGGGAAGTGTTTGCGTACCAGCGCGTTCAGCTCAAGCTCAAAAGCGCTGTAATCCGTACCAGCCTGTGCCGTTTTTTCCTGCTGCGGTTCACGTACCATACCCGCGCCGACAGTCACGTTACTCAGACGGTCGATAAAGATAAGGCCACCCGTCACCGGGTTTTGCTGATATTTATCCAGCACCAGCGGCTCATCAAAGGTCAAATCAACCAGACCGATACCGTTCAGCGGCAGTTGCGTCGCTTCAAGCTGAGTCAGATTATTGATATCAAACTGATACTGCACACCGTCCACACGCGCACGGGTTTTCTTGCCCGCAATTTTAATCTCGTAACTTTGGCCCGGTTGCAGAGGTTGTTCCGCCATCCACACCACGTCCACACTGGCGCTTTGTACCGCAGGCAGGGTTTCAGTCACATCCACCAGCAGATCGCCACGGCTGATGTCGATTTCATCTTTCAGAACCAGCGTGATGGCCTCGCCCGCCGCAGCCTGTTGCAGGTCACCGTCAAAAGTGACGATCCGCGCAACAGCAGATTCCACGCCCGATGGCAGCACTTTCACGCGCTGCCCGACGCTCACCGTGCCGGAGGCCAGCGTGCCCGAAAACCCGCGAAAATCGAGGTTAGGACGGTTCACATACTGCACCGGGAAACGCAGCGGCTGGCTTTCCACCACGCGTTTGATTTCCACCGTTTCAAGCACTTCCAGCAGCGTCGGGCCGCTGTACCAGGGCATTTTCTCGCTCTGGCTGGCGACGTTATCGCCTTCCAGGGCAGACAGCGGCACAAAGCGGATATCCAGCTCGCCCGGCAACTGCTCGGCAAAGGTCAGGTACGCTTCACGGATTTCGTTGAAGGTGTCTTCGCTGTAGTTCACCAGATCCATTTTGTTCAACGCAACAACCAGGTGCTTAATCCCCAGCAACGTGGAGATAAAGCTGTGGCGACGGGTTTGGTCCAGTACGCCTTTACGGGCATCCATTAGCAGGATCGCAAGTTCGCAGGTCGACGCGCCGGTCGCCATATTGCGGGTGTACTGCTCATGCCCCGGCGTGTCGGCGATGATAAATTTGCGCTTCTCGGTGGAGAAATAGCGATACGCGACATCAATCGTGATGCCCTGCTCGCGTTCAGCCTGTAAGCCATCTACCAGCAGCGCCAGATCCAGCTTCTCACCCTGCGTGCCGTGACGTTTGCTGTCATTGTGCAGCGAAGAGAGCTGATCTTCGTAAATCTGACGAGTGTCGTGCAGCAAGCGCCCAATCAGCGTGCTTTTGCCATCGTCGACGCTCCCGCAGGTCAAAAAGCGCAGCAGGCTTTTGTGCTGCTGAGCGTGCAGATACGCTTCCACACCGCCTTCATCGGCAATCTGTTGTGCAATCGTGGTGTTCATGGCGGCTCCTTAGAAATAACCCTGACGTTTCTTAAGCTCCATGGAGCCTGCCTGGTCGCGGTCAATCACGCGGCCCTGTCGTTCACTGGTGGTCGACACCAGCATCTCTTCGATAATTTCCGGCAGCGTCTGCGCTTCAGACTCCACCGCGCCGGTCAGCGGCCAGCAGCCGAGGGTACGGAAGCGCACCATGCGTTGTTTGATAACCTCGCCCGGCTGCAAATCAATACGATCGTCGTCGATCATCATCAGCATACCGTCACGCTCCAGCACCGGACGCGGTGCCGCCAGATACAGCGGAACGATCTCAATATTTTCCAGATAGATGTACTGCCAGATATCCAGCTCAGTCCAGTTGGAGAGCGGGAACACGCGAATGCTCTCGCCTTTGTTAATCTGGCCGTTGTAGTTGTGCCACAGCTCCGGACGCTGATTTTTCGGGTCCCAGCGATGGAAACGGTCGCGGAAAGAGTAGATACGTTCTTTCGCACGAGATTTTTCTTCATCACGACGAGCCCCGCCAAATGCGGCGTCGAAACCGTATTTATTCAGCGCCTGCTTCAGGCCTTCGGTTTTCATGATGTCAGTGTGTTTAGCGCTGCCGTGCACGAACGGGTTGATGCCCATCGCCACCCCTTCCGGGTTTTTATGCACTAACAGCTCACAGCCGTAGGCTTTCGCCGTGCGGTCACGGAATTCGTACATCTCACGGAATTTCCAGCCGGTATCCACGTGCAGCAGCGGGAAAGGCAAGGTTCCCGGATAGAACGCCTTGCGCGCCAGATGCAGCATCACGCTGGAATCCTTGCCGATGGAGTACATCATCACCGGGTTGGAAAATTCAGCCGCCACTTCACGGATGATGTGGATGCTTTCCGCCTCCAGCTGCCGCAAGTGAGTGAGTCGTTTTTGGTCCATAACCGTTCCTTAAGCCAGATTCACCACGGAGGAGTTAAAGCCCTCCTGTTGTGGGTTGTGTTGAAACCAGGCGAGCTGATGATGCAGCTGCACCACCTCACCGACTACCAGCAGCGCTGGCATCGGGGCATCTTTCGCAAGGCTCTCGAGTTGTTGTAATGTGCCGACGCTGACCTGTTGATCTGCGCGAGTGCCGCGGCTTATCACCGCCACCGGGGTCGAAGCATCACGCCCATGCTGGATAAGCTGCTGGCTGATTTCTGCCGCCTTCATGGTGCCCATGTAAATCGCCAGCGTCTGACGACTTTGCGCCAGGTGCGCCCAGTCAAACGGCGTGCTGTCGGCTTTGTAATGTCCGGTCACGAAGGTCACGCTCTGGGCGTGTTCCCGGTGTGTTAATGGGATCCCGGCATAGGCCGTTGCCCCTGCGGCTGCGGTAACGCCAGGCACCACCTGGAACGGCACGCCAGCTTCTGCTGCCGCCTGTAGCTCTTCACCGCCGCGACCGAAAATAAACGGGTCGCCGCCTTTCAGACGCACCACGCTTTTGCCCTGAAGCGCGGCCTCCACCAGCAGCCGATTCGTTTCATGCTGAGGCACGCTGTGGCTGCCTGCGCGTTTGCCAACGCAGATGAGATCCGCATCGCGGCGAACAAGCTCAAGCACCGATTCCGTCACCAGATGGTCGTAAAACACCACATCGGCCTGCTGGATAACCTGCAAGCCACGAAGCGTGAGCAAACCTGCATCGCCTGGCCCTGCGCCAACCAGCGTGATATCGCCCATGCTACGTTCGGGCTGATTAAGTTCATCTTCCAGCGCCTGCTGAGCCGCCGCTTCATTCCCGGCCAGCATCTGGCTGGCGAAACGTCCGGTAAAGACGCGCTCCCAGAAACGACGACGCTCCGCCACGCTCTTCACCCGCGTCTGCAAGTGATGACGCCAATAGCTCGCCGCCTGCGCCATGCGTCCAATGTTGGTCGGCAGCAGCGCCTCAATTTTTTCCCGCAGCAGCCTTGCCAGCACCGGCGCTGAGCCGCTGGAAGAAATAGCCACCATCAACGGCGAGCGATCGACAATCGAGGGGAAAATGAACGAGCAAAGCGGCGGGTTATCAACCACGTTCACCAGACGCTGGCGAGCGTCCGCGGCAGCAAATACGCGCTGATTGAGTTCAGCATCGTCCGTCGCGGCGACTACCAGGAACACGGTGTCAATCTGGGCCTCGTCAAACTCTTCGGCGAGCATTGTGATATCACCGCTCTCTACTTGTTCGGCGATTTCTGGCGCTATCTCACGGGCCACCAGGCGCACGCGGGCACCCGCCCGGCGTAGCAGCACGATTTTGCGGGCAGCAACATCGCCTGCGCCGATCACCAAAACCGGGCGGTCTTTCAGTTCAGCAAAGAGAGGCAAATAGTCCACGGGGCGACAACTCGTTCACATTCAGTCATAGGGCGACTATAGGGGGAGGCTCAGATCAAATGAAATTACGAAATGGAATGAGTAGTTCCGCAAAGGAATAACACTTCAGCAAAGGTCAGATAAAAAAGTGCTTAGTGCGCGTTTTTTGGGCAGTTTAGGACGAAATGAAATTGTGTTGAGCCGATCACAGTTTCATACTAGTGCGGTTCATTATTTTGCCCTCATGTAAGGACACATTATGTTTTCCGCATTGTGCCGCCGCCTGCTGCCGCTCGCGATTGGCGCATGTTTTTCGACCTCTGTTTTCGCCGCCGCTGTGCCCGCCGGTCATATCGCCAATGAACAAGCACGCCATATCGCCACCTATTTTCCCGGGCGAATGACGGGCAGCCCGGCCGAGATGCTCTCCGCCGATTATGTCCGCCAGCAGTTATCCCAGATGGGTTACGAGAGCGATATCCGCACCTTTAAAAGCCGCTTCATTTATACCAGCAAAGATAATCGGCAGAACTGGCATAACGTCACCGGCAGCACGGTCATCGCCGCACACGAAGGCAAAGCCAGCCAGCAGATTATCGTGATGGCACACCTGGATACCTATGCCCCACACAGCGACACCGACGTGGAAAAGAATCTCGGCGGTTTGACGTTGCAGGGCATCGACGATAACGCAATGGGCGTCGGCGTGATGCTCGAACTGGCCGAACGCCTGAAAGATATTCCCACCGAATACAGTATTCGCTTTATCGCCACCAGCGGTGAAGAAGAGGGAAAACTGGGCGCAGAAAACATGCTTAAACGCATGAGCCCTGAAGAGAAAAAGAACACCCTGTTGGTGATTAATCTCGATAACCTGGTGGTGGGCGACAAACTTTATTTCAACAGCGGCAAAACCACGCCCGCCTCTGTGCGCAAATTGACACGCGATCGGGCGCTAAACATCGCACACAGCCACGGTATTCAGGCCATCAGCAATCCGGGGCTGAACCCAACGTATCCAAAAGGAACAGGCTGCTGTAACGATGCGGAGATCTTCGACAAAGCCGGCATTCCGGTGCTGTCCGTTGAAGCCACCAACTGGTCACTGGGCAATAAGGATGGATTCCAGCAGCGAGCAAAATCGCACGCGTTCCCGGATGGCACCAGCTGGCATAACGTCCAGTTGGATAACCAGCAGTACATCGACAAAGTTCTGCCGGGCCGCATCGAACACCGTGCCCGCGACGTTGTGCGCGTGATGCTGCCTTTGATGAAGGAACTGGCAAAGGCAGGGAAAATTAAGCATCAGTAACCAACCCGGTTTATGATGCCACTTCGCAAAACGGGTGGGTGAGCAATCACTCGCCCTTTTCTTTATCCCTCAATCGGGTCGGAAGGAAATATCAACAACTTGTGATAAGCGTCACCCGCAGTTTAGTCACACAGACAGGTTTTTTCGTTCCCCGTCCACCGCCCTAATGAAATCCCGGCCCTGCGTCCTAAGATGGCAGTCAGCAGCACACGCTGGCGAACAATGGCCATTAACCGGGACATCAAAGCATGGATAATACAAGATGAGCAGCGCGATAAGTGATGTTATCTCCCCTTCTCTGATCACCTTAAATGCCGTCTATCACGATCAGGACGATTTCTTTCAACACTCTTTCCAGGCCCTGTATCTTCAGGACTACGTGGCAGCAAGCTACCTCGACAACATTGTGGCCAGAGAGCAGGAATACCCCACAGGCCTGGCAGCCATGGGGCTGAATATTGCGATCCCTCATACCGATCCACAGCATATTAAAAAGCCCTTCATCGCCATTACTCAACTGGCAAAACCCCTGCCCTTTTTGGTGATGGGCACCACGGATGAAAAAATTGAAGTCGACTGGATTTTTTCACTGGGCGTAACCCAGGCAGAGAATCAAATCGCCTTGCTCCAGACACTCATGTCCCTTTTCTCGCACCACGATCGGGTACAGACACTGAAGGCATTAACCTCAACGGAAGACGTTTACGCCTTCTTTCATTCACTTTCATAAAAAGGTAAACACCATGATTATCTATAATATTAATGAAGCGCCCTTTATTAAGGAAATGAGCGATATTACCCTTAAGTTATGGGAAAAAGGCTGGGCCGAAAGAAATGGCGGGAATATCAGTTATCTTCTGAAGGAAGAGGAAGTCGCGCCTTATTTGAATACACAGCAGTATCTCGAAACCATTGCGCTTCCCATCGCCCTTCCGGATTTGGCCAATAAAATCTTCCTTGTGTCAGGTTCCGGGAAATATTTTCGCAACGTCATCAAAAACCCTGCCGACACCCTGGTTATTCTGAAAGTATCCGAGGATGGTCAGTATTATCATCGACTGTGGGGTCTGGTTAATGGCGGCACGCCGACCAGCGAACTGGCCTCTCATTTAAAATGCCACGATACGCGTCTGAAGCAGGATGCCGATCACCGCGTTATTCTGCATACCCATGCGACCGCCACGATTGCGATGACGTTTGTTCATGATCTTGATGAAAAGACATTTTCGAAAACGCTGTGGCAGCAGATTACGGAATGCCTGGTGGTGTTCCCGGAAGGCGTTGGCATCGTCCCCTGGATGGTGGCTGGCACCATCGAACTTGGCTTAGCCTCTGCCGCCAAAATGGAATATTGCCGCATCGTTATCTGGGCGCATCACGGCATTATGGGCGCAGGCTGCAATCTGGATGATGCCCTCGGCCTGGTCGAAACCGTCGACAAAGCCGCAGAGATTTATTTACGTGCCTCTGCCGCGACTTCAGGAATTAAGCAATCCATCACCACCGAAGAGCTAAAAGCGCTGGCAGACACTTTCAATGTCACACCGCGAGTCGGAATTTTATAGCCCACCAAAAGACCTATAAAGGAAGCAAAGATGAAAAATATCAATGTCATTTCTGTTTGCGGTTCTGGCACCGTCACCAGTTCGATGGTTGCCGAAAAAGTAAAAGACATCCTTGACGTCAATGGATATAAAGCCAAAACGGTTGAAGTCAATCCTGGTGGAGTGGAAGGCCAATTAAGCACAGGAAAATGGGATATTATTGTGCACACCAGCCCGTTGAAAGACACCTACTCTATTCCAACAATTAATGCCGTCGGATTATTAATTGGAACCGATGAAGATGGATTTATTGAAGAACTGCTCACCGCGGTAGAGAAATTAAACATTTAAATACCTTACCTCCCTAAACGCCAGTTTATGGAGACTGTTATTTTGTCACTCGCTGACAGCCCGTTTCTTTGTTGCAGAGGCTATTTTCTGCAAGAACGTGGCACACCCATCAGAAGGTATTGTGGGCCAGATCCTGAGTTCTCAGCCGCCTTCTGAATACAAAAGCATGAGAGGGGAATATGTTAGATCTTCTGTCAAAAATCATGAACTCCTTCGGCGCTGCGATAATCGTGCCCTTTATCATTTATATTATCGCGCTGATCATGAAGGTGAATCATAAAAAAGCGATGAAAGCCGGTTTGAATGCCGGTATTGGCCTCACGGGCTTTGGCATGCTGATTGGTGCCTATACGCCTGTGGTCACGCCGGTGATCACCAGGATGGTGGAAACATCCGGTATCTCGCTGCGCATCCTGGACACCGGATGGCAAGCGACCAGCGTTGTCGCTTACTCCACCCATGTCGGGATGATCTTTTTAGGCCTTGGGCTGCTGTTCCAGACGATCCTGTTTGCCACCCGATTCACCAACATCTTTATGCCGTCGGACATGTGGAATAACTTCTCCTTTATGCTCTGGGGCTCGATGCTCTATATCGCCACCGGCAACATCTATCTGGCGATTGGGCTGATGCTGCTGTCGAATTTGTACTCTTTGGTGTGTTCAGAAATTGTGGCCAAACGCTGGTCAAATTATTACGGCTATCCCGGCTGTACCATGACGGCCCCACACCACGTTTGTTCCGTACCGTTAGCCATTGTGGTCGACTGGATCCTTAACAAACTGGGAGCCAATAAGGTCAAATGGAACCCGGAAACCCTTCAGGAAAAACTGGGCTTTATGGGTGAACCCGTCAGTCTGGGTCTGGTATTAGGCTGCTTAATTGGCCTTGCGGGCAACTATACTCGCCTCGACAGCCTCGAAGCCTGGGGTGAAGTCTGTAAAGTGGGTGTCGCCACTGCGGCGGTGATGAGTATCTTCCCTAAAATTGCCGGCGTGTTTGCCTCGGCGTTTACCACCATCACTGATGCGTCCAGGAAAACAGCGAAAAGCAGCGGTAGAAATCGGGTCTGGTATCTGGCCATCAACGATGCGGCAGGCTACGGCGAATCCGCCACGCTGCTGACAGGTATGCTGCTGATCCCTGTCATTTTTATCCTGGCTATCGTGTTACCGGGCAATCAGACCTTGCCCATGGTCGACCTGATTGCCATCCCGTACATGATTGAGCTCATCATCGCTATCTCCGGCGGAAATATCTTTAAGTCGCTGATATCAGGTGCTATCTGGTGTGTTGGCGGCCTCTATATCATTACCGCTGTCGCGCCGGTTTTTACCGATGTGGCCAAAAGCGTTGGGGTTATTTTACCGGCCGGAGCACTGTTAATTTGCAGCTTTGCGGTGATGACCAACCACCTGATGGGCGGTTTATTCCTGATCTTCCTGACGCAAAACCCGCTCTATATTGCGCTCAGCGTCCTGGTTTATATCGTGTTCTATCTATTCGTACGCATTAAGCGCGATGCCATCCATGCGTATCTTGAAAGACAAGTCCTCCCACCCGATGAACCCAACCCCGCAATTGAACAAGGAGTGTCACAATGAAACTGGTTATTGTTGGAGATGCCCTGGTCAGCAGCGCGACGTTAATTGATGCCGCCAGGGGCATCGATTTCCCGGGGATGAATGGCGCAGAGCTGGAAATGACGACGTTCGAATGGTTCTCGCATCTGGAAAAGGAAGCGTTTCAGGCCAAAATCCTGTTAATTGAGAAAAACGGCCCTGAAGCCGTCCCTGTGCCGGAAGGCATTATCGAGGCGATGCGCGATGCCGATTACCTTTTGGTTCATATTGCGCCCGTCTCTGAGGCCATGCTGGAGGCCGCCGACAAGCTGAAGCTCATTGGAACCTGCCGCGGTGGGCTTGAGCATATTGCGCTGGATAGCGTGAAGAAGAAAAACGTGACGCTCATTCATGTGATCCGCAATGCTGAGCCGGTGGCCGACTTTACGTTGAGCCTGATGTACGCCGAGACGCGAAATATCGCTCGTGCGCACCATGCGATTAAAACGGGCCAGTGGCGTAAGAGCTTTTCCAATGACGCCTTTAAAACCGTCCTCGCCAGCCATACGGTTGGCCTGATTGGGCTGGGCTACATTGGCAAGCTAGTCGCCAGGAGGCTGAATGCTTTAGGGATAACCGTGATTGCACACGATCCCTTTATCGATCCCGCCACGCTGGAGAAAGAAGGCATTCAGGTGGCGCTGCTGCCTCTGGAAAAGGTGGTTTCACAAGCCGACATTCTGTCTTTACATATGCGCTTAACCCCCGAAACGGAAGGCATGATCAACAAAGCGATATTTGAACAGATGAAACCAGGCAGCTACATCATCAACACAGCCAGAGCGGGCGTCATCTGCAAAGAGGATTTGGTTGCCGCCTTACGGACCAAACGTATTGCGGGTGCGGCGCTGGATGTCAGCTGGTATGAACCGATTGAGCCTGGTGATCCTTTGCTTGAACTGGATAACATTACCCTTACGCCCCATATTGCGGGCGATACGATTGATGCGATCCCCAAAGCACCTTATTTGTTGAAAAGCGTGATGAACGATTATTTTACTACCGGGCACAGCGACATGCTGATAAAGCTTTAAGCACAGGCCAGGCCCAATTTCATTTATTTCCGGAAGAAAGCGAATGATTAAAGAAACGCTCAGGGTGAATAACACCACTGGCTTACATGCCCGACCGGCCAGTGCAATAGTAAAAATAGTCTCAAAGCATCACGCTAAAGTTGAGTTTTTATTTAAGGATAAGGTCATTAAGGGGAAAAGCGTCATCGGATTAATGACCGCAGGCATCACCGGAGGCGCCAGCGTCGAGGTAATTTGTGATGGACCAGACGAACAGGGGGTTTATTCAGATCTCAAAGCGCTGTTTGATGCAGGCTTCGGCGAAAAATAGGCTTCCTGCGTTGTGGACACGGTATGGGGAAATGCTGCCTCTGGGGCTGTTTTAGCGGAGTCCCTGCTGTAGTATCAGGGCCAGCTGGCCGTTCCCGCTGGCCCTGATCAAGCCTCAAAGGTGACTTTTTGCCCATGAATAAATCAACGTTTCAGGATCACTTTATTTCCGAGCATCAAAATATCATCATTACGTCCAGAACCCCGCAGCACTACTCGCCAAAACCCAACTTTAATTTCAGTAAAATCACCTTTATTACCAATGGCATTGGCCTGCACATTATTAACGACAAGCCCTACACCATTTACCCCAGAATGCTGTTTTTTACCCAGGCCAACGATCTGCAACTCTACGAACATACGCAAAATCTGAGTACGCTCAATATCTACTATCAGCCATCCGAACATTTCCATTTGATAAAAGGATTTGAGGCGCTAATCCCTAAACAATTTGCCTCATTTCATATTCACCGCTTTTTAGATCGAAACAGTGCCAGCCTGATTCAGGCATCGCTGGATAAATTAATCGCCAGCCAGGATAAAGGCTATATCGAACAGGAAAGCCTGTTTTTAAGGCTATTAGTCGATATCCGCTATTGCAGCTATTTTTATGATAAAAACAACACCAACGAGAGAAGGACGCTACGGTTAATCCGCTGGCTACATACGCACTATCAGGAGCAGGTCAACTGGGGAGAGGTGGCGGCACAATTTTCTATTACGGTGAGAACCATGCATCGCTACCTTGATAAAGATATCGGGCTGTCGCCTCAGCGCTATTTAAACAAATTGCGTCTGTTTAACGCACTGTATCAGCTGCTTTATACCAACAAAGCCATTACCTCTGTTGCACAGGACTGTGGCTTTGACGATCACTCCTGGTTTGCGACCTGTTTTCGCAAAGAGTTCGGGGTCCCGCCCCGGAATGTCAAAGTGCAGGGCTCAGCGTATGGTCAGTTGAAGAAGTGAATCACGTTGAGTCAGTCATTTCAGCAAAGAAGGTTTAGTGAATGGGTGCAGGAGAACCGACTGTCACACTCCGGTACGCGGGGTTGCCCCCGCGTTTTAGCTACTTCTTCGATTCGTAAGCGAGAACAGCTTTAAACTCCATACCACGCTCTCTGATACTTAACTCGCATAGCGAGTTGCGCACCATTAACGTGAATCCCAGCACTGTGAGACACAGTACGACGATCGCCACAAGGGCGTATTTTGTCAGCATGCCTTGCCTCCCTGCAAAGAAGAGACTAACATCCGAATTGCTAGGTTCGGTATGTAGGCCTCAGGTTGATAAAAATATCTCCTGGGGCTTTCATCTATCTGGAACCTCGCAAATGCTCAACGCCAGCTAGCCTCAAGCACCCGCCGTCATACTAACGCTGAATTCCCTGCTCTTGCTGCACCTAAATACGGATACTGGAAAGCGGCTCGCAAGATAAAAAAACGCCCCACACTTTTCAGCATGAGGCGTTCGCTATTTCTGAGAATCTTACCCTTCGTGCAACCCGCATTCGCGTTTTAACCCAAAGAAACGGGTTTCTTCTTCTGCCATGCCAGGTTCCCATTTGCGCGTGGTGTGCGTATCGCCCACGGACAAATAGCCCTGATCCCACAGCGGATGGTATTTCAGGCCATGCTTTTGCAGATACTGGTACACCGTGCGATTGTCCCAGTCGATGATCGGCAGTACTTTGAAGACTTCACGCTGAACAGCCAGCACCGGAAGCGTGGCGCGGCTGCCGGATTGCTCGCGGCGCAGGCCAGCAAACCAGGTTTGCGCGTTCAGCTCTTTCAGCGCCCGGTTCATCGGTTCGACTTTGTTGATGTCATTGTATTTCTCAATGCCTTCAACGCCCTGCTCCCACAGCTTACCGTAACGCGCTTCCTGCCACGCCGGGCTCTGTTCTGCACGATAAATCTTCAGGTTCAGATTCAGCTTGTCGGTCAGCTCATCGATAAACTGATAGGTCTCCGGGAACAAATAGCCTGTATCAGTGAGAATCACGGGAATACCCGGGCTGACCTGATTAACCAGATGCAGACTCACCGCCGCCTGAATACCGAAGCTTGAAGAGAGCACATACTCGCCGGGCAGGTTTTCCAGCGCCCAGGCGACGCGCTCTTCAGCGCTAAGCTTTTCCAGTTGAGCGTTGGTTTCCGCCAGTTGCAGCACGCGGTCGACTTTCGGCAGTTCGTTTAAGGCGTTCAGACTGAGTGATGACATAGTGACCTCACGTAGATTGCCCCTCACCCTAGCCCTCTCCTCAAAGGGGAGAGGGCATGATTTGCTCCCTCTCCCTTTAAAGGAGAGGGTCGGGGTGAGGGTAAAAAATGTTATTCCCAGAAATCGCGAGCGGGATCGAGCACAGGCCGCACAATCCCGGCACGCACGGTGAAATCGCCGAAGCCTTCATTGGCTTCACGTTCTTTCGCCCAGCGGCCCACCAGCTCGTCCACAGAATCCAGAATCTCAGATTCGGTGATGTTCTCGCGGTACATCCGCGGAATACGCGTGCCCATGCGGTTGCCGCCCAGATGCAGGTTGTAGCGACCCGGCGCTTTACCTACCAGCCCTAACTCTGCCAGCAGTGCACGGCCACAGCCGTTCGGGCAGCCCGTCACACGCAGAACAATGTGTTCCTCGCCCACGCCGTGACGTTCCATGACCGCTTCCACTTTATCGATAAAGGAAGGCAGGAAACGCTCAGCTTCGGCCATCGCCAGCGGACAGGTTGGGAATGCCACGCAGGCCATTGAGTTTTCACGCTGCGGCTTCACGGCGTTCATTAACCCATGCTCTTGCGCGAGTTTCTCAATCTTCGCCTTCTGGCTTTCCGGCACGCCTGCGATAATCAGGTTCTGGTTCGCAGTCAGGCGGAAATCACCTTTGTGGATCTTCGCTATCTCCAGCAGACCGGTTTTAAGCGGGCGGCCCGGATAATCCAGAATACGGCCGTTCTCGATGAACAGCGTCAGGTGCCATTTGCTGTCGATGCCTTTCACCCAGCCGATGCGATCGCCGCGTCCGGTAAATTCATACGGACGAATCGGGGCGAAGGTCATCCCTGCGCGACGTTCAACTTCAGCCTTAAACACGTCTACGCCGACGCGTTCCAGGGTGTATTTGGTTTTGGCATTTTTACGGTCGGTACGGTTACCCCAGTCACGCTGGGTGGTGACCACCGCTTCCGCCACGGCAAGCGTGTGCTCCAGCGGCAGGAAACCAAATTCGCTCGCGGTGCGGGCGTAGGTTTTCTTATTACCGTGATCGATAGATAAACCGCCGCCCACCAGCAGGTTGAAGCCCACCAGTTTGCCGTTCTCGGCGACCGCGACAAAGTTCATGTCGTTGGCGTGCAGATCCACGTCGTTCTGCGGCGGGATCACGACCGTCGTTTTAAACTTACGCGGCAAATAGGTTTCGCCCAGGATCGGCTCTTCGTCGGTTGTTGCCACTTTTTGCTGATCGTGCCAGATCTCTGCATAAGCGCGGGTACGCGGCAGCAAATGCTCAGAGAGCTTTTTCGCCCATTCGTACGCTTCGGCGTGCAGCTCAGACTCCACCGGGTTCGAGGTGCAAAGCACGTTGCGGTTCACGTCATTGGCGGTGGCCAGCGCGTCCAGGCCGACTTCATTCAGCATCTGGTGCGCGGGTTTGACGTTCTTTTTCAGTATGCCGTGAAACTGGAACGTCTGACGGTTAGTCAGGCGAATGCTGCCGTAGATCGTGTTGTTCTCAGCAAATTTGTCGATCGCCTGCCACTGTCTGGTGGTGATGATCCCGCCCGGCAGACGGCAGCGCAGCATCATGGCATGACGCGGCTCCAGCTTTTGTTCTGCACGCTCTGCGCGAATATCGCGGTCATCCTGCTGATACATACCGTGGAAACGGATCAGCAGGAAGTTATCGCCGTTGAAGCCGCCCGTCAGGCCGTCATGCAAATCTTCCGCGATAGTCCCGCGAAGATAGTTGCTCTCTTTTTTCAGACGTTCGGTGTCTGACAGCTTGCCTTCGACCACTAAAGGGCCTGGGTGTTTTTCGCTCATTAGTAGACATCTCGCTGATAACGGCGCTCTACGCGCAGCTCACTTAAATAATCGTCTGCCGCTTCGGCGTCCATTGCACCAAATTCAGCAATCACTTCAAGCATTGCCTGCTCGACGTCTTTCGCCATGCGATTAGCGTCGCCGCAGACATAAATGTGGGCACCGTCATTGATCCAGCGCCACAGCTCTGCGCCCTGTTCGCGCAGTTTGTCTTGTACGTAGATTTTTTCTTTTTGATCTCTGGACCAGGCCAGAGAGATGTTGCTCAGCACGCCGTCTTTGACCAGACGCTGCCATTCCACCTGATAGAGGAAATCGTCGGTGAAGTGCGGGTTGCCGAAGAACAGCCAGTTTTTGCCCTCCGCACCGTCTGCGGCACGCTGCTGCATGAACGCACGAAACGGCGCAATCCCGGTACCCGGGCCAATCATGATGACCGGCGTTTGCGGGTTCGCTGGCAGACGGAAGTTATCGTTATGCTCGATGAACACGCGCACTTCGCCGTCTTCTTCCACGCGATCGGCGAGGAAGCTGGAAGCGCCGCCGGTACGCGCCCGGCCTTCGATGTCATAACGCACTACGCCAACGGTCACGTGAACTTCGGTTTCCACTTCAGCCTGAGAAGAGGCAATGGAATAAAGACGCGGCGTGAGTGGACGCAGTAAATCCACCAGCGCTTGCGCATCAAGCTGTGCCGGGGAGAAACGCACCATATCCACGATCGGCGTCGTTGCGGCGTAGTGCTGCAATTTCGTCTTATCGCCCACCAGCGGCAACAATGATTCGCTGCGGGTCAGCGTGGCGTAATTTTCCACGATGTTGCCGGTGTTGACCGTCAATTCGAGATGCCACTCCAGCGCTTCACTCAGCGGCATTTCTTTACCGTGGACAGTGACGGTTTCGGTGCCTTTCAGCCACAGCAGCTCAGCCAGTTCCTGAACCAGAGCTGCGTCGTTCTGATACCAGACGCCCAATGCATCGCCCGGCTGATAGCGCAAACCTGAATCAGCCAGATCGATTTCGATGTGACGCACGTCTTTTTCGGAATCACGTCCGGTGATTTTTTGATTCACAGAAAGCGTCGCGGTCAGCGGCGCTTCTTTGGTGTACGGGCTGGAGTGAACTTCATTCACCACGCCTGTGGCCGTCAATGCAGCCTGAGCGGGAGTCTCTTTTGGCGCACGGGCTTTCAGCACGTCAACGATGCGTTCGCGCCATTCTGCCGCCGCCGCCTGATATTCAACGTCAGTATCTACGCGATCCAGCAAGCGTTCGGCGCCCAGTTCAGCCAGTTTGCTGTCGAAGTCTTTACCGGACTGGCAGAAGAATTCATAGGACGTATCGCCCAGACCAAACACCGCAAATGCGGTGCCGTTGAGTTTCGGCGCTTTTTTCGAGAACAGGAATTTATGCAACGCAACGGCTTCTTCCGGCGGCTCACCTTCGCCCTGAGTCGACGTCACCACCACCAGCAGTTTTTCCTGAGCGATTTGCTTGAATTTATAGTCGCCCGCATTCACCAGGTTGACGTTTAGTTTGGCCGCCAGCAAATCATCACGAAGCTGTTCTGCCACGCGGCGAGCATTGCCGGTTTGTGAAGCGGAAATCAGCGTGATGGCCGGAGCTTCAACCGCCGCAGGCGTTGCCGCCACGGTTGCGCCGGGCTGCTGATTGAGCATGCCCCAGAAATAGCCGGAGACCCACGCAAGCTGCGTCGGTGAAAGATCGGTCGTGGCCGCCTGCAGGCGTGCCAGTTGCTCCGGGTTTAACGGTAGCAAAGCGGAAGGTGGGGCCTGTGTCGTCATGCGTTGTTATGTTCCAGTAGCAGAGCCAATTTTTATCGTAATAACTCAAGTAACAGTAAGGTTAACGGCAGGAATAATAACAATTAAAGAAGGGATGGAAATATTAAATAACCAAATGGACTAACCTGTTTTAGTCATCAGTTTTATCGGCAAAACTGGTTAACTATCTCTATGATATTTCTCTTTTTTTCAGGGAGTCATGCCGTCTCACCGCGGAGCTCGTTTTAATGGCGGTTTTAGTTAATGCGAAAAAACGCCCTTTGCGGTAAGATTCGCCGGTTTTTTCCGCATTTTTCGAGAGTTCATGATGTCCACCACCCTGTTTAAAGATTTTATGTTTGAAGCTGCTCACCACCTGCCGCACGTGCCGGAAGGCCATAAGTGCGGTCGCCTGCACGGACACTCCTTTATGGTGCGTCTGGAAATTACCGGCGAGGTTGACCCGCATACAGGCTGGATCATGGACTTCGCTGAGCTGAAGGCCGCGTTTAAACCGACTTACGATCGTCTGGATCACTACTATCTGAATGACATCCCTGGTCTTGAAAACCCAACCAGCGAAGTGCTGGCGAAGTGGATTTGGAATGAAATCAAACCGCTGGTGCCGTTGCTTAGCGCGGTGATGATCAAAGAAACCTGCACCGCTGGCTGCATTTATCGCGGCGAGTGATTGTTGCCTTTGCGGCAGCGGTCAAACACCCTCTAAACCCGTCATGGTAGGGTGTGCGCTCTGAGGAAAAGGAGCGCAAGGTGGCGGACGATTTCGACGTTATTATTATCGGCGCAGGGATAGCAGGTTCCACCTGCGCCCTGCTTTGTGCCCGCGCCGGGTTGTCGGTTCTGCTGCTGGAACGCAGCGAACAGCCTGGCAGCAAAAATCTCTCCGGCGGCAGACTGTATGGTTACGCCCTCGCCGACATCCTTCCTGATTTTCAGCAACACGCCCCGCTTGAGCGCGCTATCGCTCGCGAAAACTTCACGCTGCTGACTGCCGATGGCGGCACAACCCTTGGCGGGCAGAACCCGGTCAGCCCGTCCTGGAGCATACTTCGCGCCCGTTTCGATCCGTGGCTTGCGGCTCAGGCTGAAGCGGCAGGCGCGCAGCTTTTGTGCGGCGTGACGGCAGAATCGCTTTATCGTGAAAATGGGCGGGTTGCGGGCGTCATTTGTGAAGACGACATCCTCAAATCCAACGTTGTGGTCGTGGCCGAAGGCGCTAACAGCCTGCTTGCCGAGCAACACGGGTTAGTTGCGCGTCCTGAGTTAAACAGCATGGCGCTGGGCATTAAAGAAACGTTGTCGCTGGAAAGCGGCCGAATCCATGAACGTTTCCACCTGGAAGCCAATCAGGGCGCGGCCTGGCTGTTCAGCGGGCAAATTTGCGGCACAAAACCCGCTGGCGCATTTCTGTATACCAATAAACAAACCCTGTCTCTGGGCGTGGTCGCCCCGCTCACCTCTTTGCGTAATGGCCCGGGTGAAGCCTCTGCTCTGCTGGCGAAACTGAAAAATCACCCGGCGATTCGGCCTTTGGTACGCGACACGGAAACGCTGGAATACGGCGCACATCTGGTACCCGAAGGTGGCCTGAACAGTCTGCCGCTGCAACGAGCCGGGGAAGGCTGGATGCTGCTCGGCGATACGCTCCGCACCTGCATCAATACCGGGCTGACTGTTCGAGGCATGGACATGGCGATCCTGAATGCCAAAGCCGCCGCCGGGGCGCTTATTTCGCACTTTCAGTCGCCGGGAAAACCCCTGCATCAGCGCTACGATCAGCATCTGACTCGCAGTGCGCTCTGGCAGCAGCTCAAGCGCTATCAGCACGTTCCTGACCTGCTCCAGCGCGAAAGCTGGTACCGCCAGTGGCCCACGTTCACTCAGGCTGTGTTGCAGGAAATGACGAGGGCAGAAGCCGATGCTAACCCGGCGTTGAGGCAAACGCTGCTGCGTCAAAGCCGTCGTTTCGGCCCACTACGGTTAGGGGCTGATATTGTGAGGAGCCTGAAGTGTCTGTAAACGAAAGTCTTACAAGAAATTGTTATCACCCCGCAAACACTTCTCATATCGCCGTGCGTGAATCGTTGAGTGACGAACAGTGTGCGTTGCTGGAAAAAATCTGCCCCGCCGGGTTGTTTAAGCGTGATGCCGATGGCAGGGTAAATGTGCATTTTCAGGGCTGCCTTGAGTGCGGCTGCTGCCGGCTGATTGCCGGGCAAGACTCGCTGAGCGACTGGCAATACCCCTCTTCTGGCGCGGGGATCACCCTGCGTTTTGGTTAACCACTGTAAGGATGTCTGTGTGCCTTTACTTCACCTGCTGAGACAAAACCCGGTGATCGCCGCGGTCAAAGATAATGCCAGCCTGCAGCTGGCGATTGAGTCCGATTGCCAGTTTATTTCGGTGCTGTACGGCAATATCTGCACCATTACCGGGATTGTGCAGAAGATCAAACTGGCGGGGAAATTCTGCTTCATCCACGTCGATTTACTGGAAGGTGCCTCCAATAAAGAGGTGGTGATTCAGTTTTTGAAGCTGGTGACCCAGGCAGACGGGATAATCAGCACCAAGCCGAACATGCTGAAAGCCGCCAGGGCTGAGGGGTATTTCTGCATCCATCGGTTGTTTATCGTCGACTCCATCTCCTTCCACAACATCGATAAACAGGTCGCGCAATCCAACGCTGACTGCATTGAAATCTTACCGGGCTGTATGCCGAAAGTGCTGAACTGGGTGACAGAGAAAGTCCGCCAGCCGCTGATTGCAGGCGGTCTGGTGTGCGATGAAGAAGATGCCCGCAATGCGATTGCAGCAGGCGTAGCTGCGTTGTCGACGACCAATATCGACGTGTGGAAACTGGCTAAAAAGCTGAATTAACCTCGCCCGGCGGCGCTGCGCTTGCACGGGCCTACAACAGCGTCAAGCTTGCCCGACACACTGCACAAGCGCCGTCAGCACTTCCTCGGCATCTCCCACAATACCTACATCCGCTGCGGCAAAAACTGGCGCGGCGGGATCGTGATTAATGGCAACAATCAGCCGACTTTGCTGCACGCCCGCCATAAACGCGGATGCGCCGGACGCCCCGGCGATCAAGCACACTTCCGGGGCAATACTCTGCCCGGAAATGCCGATCATTCGCTGTTCATCGCAGCCGCCCGCCATCACCCGCTGCCGCGTAAAACCCTGCTCTACGCCAAGCGCCGTAGCCAGTTGTTGAAAAGCATCGCCTGCTGCGCCCTGCCCGGTCGCCAGCACCCATTTCGCCGTTTGCAGCGGATGCTGTGATTTAGTGAGGATCTGCGGCGCGGGCAATTCTCTGGGCTGAGAAACTGTCTCGAGAGGGCTCTCTTCGGGTTGCAACGAAAGAGTGCCATCTTGCTGCGGTAACTGACGAGAGAGCGACAAACAAAGAGGAAAACGCTGCACCTCAAGCGCGGCCAACAGGCCATTTCCGTACACGGCTTTGGTCACCGTCTTTTGCGCCACATCATAAGCCAGCGCCTGGCATACCGCACTTCCCTTAAGCCGCCAGGCCAGCCGCGTGGCAAGCTCGTCGCCTTTCATCGTCGAAGGGAACAGAAGGATGTCCACTGGGGAGGCCCTGTATTCCGCCTCCAGCGCCGCCAGCATGGCTTCACTTGATGCGTTGTTATTCGGTACTCGCCAGCAGGTAATCTGGGAATCTGTCAACGAATTATCCGCAATGAATGCGGCGAACGTGGATTGTTCTTCGGCGCTGAGCAGAACAAGCGCAATCTTCATGACTGCCTCCTTGCGGCGAGATAGTCACGCCATAAACGTCGGGCGGCGTCCTGTGGCGTTTGCTCTCTGATAAGCATGCCTTCACGGTGCTGGATGCTGCGCGTTAAGGCCTTGCAGTGAAACTCTTCAGGCAACGAAGGCTCACAGTTTAGTTGCCTGATATCTGCTTTTGCTGCGGCCATTTTCGCTCTCATCCCCGGCACTCTCAGCGCCAGCTGCCCGCGATTTTGAACCATCAGCACCGCCGGGTTATTCACCTGCCACAGACTGCGCTGCTCTGTGTCTTCGCACTCTACTGCAAACCCTTGCGCTGTCTGGCTGAGTCCTGTCACCTGCGACAGACACGGCCAGCCCAGCATTTCTGCCAGCAGCCAGCCTGTCTGACCGTTTTGCCCTTCGCTGCTTTGCGTGCCCAGCAGCACTAAACGCGCCTCTGTTTTCCGGGCGTGATTAGCCAGTTGCTCTGCGACGAAAGCGGCGGAAAACCGGAGATCTCGCTCAGCCTGTATCAAAGTGAGATCTTCGAACCCGAGTGCCGCAAGTAGCCGTAGTGCGGGAAGTGCACGAGTATCGCCCAGCGTAACCGCATTCAGCGTTAAATCCGGGTCGATTTCACGCGCCTGAAGCATCAGCTCTGCCGCGCCTTGCTCATCATTGCCCATCGCCACTCGCATTAAAGCTGAGTCGGGGCCTGTGACCCCTTGCGTTGCCGCCTGCCAGTCGGCTTCCGCCAGCATCGCCAGATCCGGTTCGGCTTTAAACGCCAACAGAATGTTCATTGATCTTTCCCTGTGGCTTTGGCGGTAAATCTGCCGCCTCCACCAGCGACAAGTTTTTGGTTTCCGGTGCCCAGAGCAGCGAAACAATCAGCCCAATAATCAGCACCGCCACCAGCATCAAAAGAGTGCTTCTCATGCCCCAGACTGTAAGCGCAACCGGCAAAAGGCCCGTACCAATGGCCGCACCAAGACGGCTCATGGAGGTAGCAAACCCAACGCCGAGCGAGCGAATATCTGTCGGGAAACTTTCGGCAGGCAGAATGCCCACCAGATTGCTCGCGGCTGAGATAGCCATGCTGAACAACACGAACAGCAGCAGGATCAGCGCGCTGTTGCTGGCCGGCGTATACGCCAGCACCGTCAGCACGATGGCTAACAGCAGAAAACTGCCAATCAAAAACTGGCGGCGAGTCAGCCACCACGTCAACACCAGGCCAAGCAGCGCGCCAACAATAAGCAGGCTGTTGAGGATAAGGCTCGCGGTCATCGCGTCTTCAAGACCGATAGTCAAAGCGATAGTGGGCAGCCAGGTATAAATCACGAACCACGGCACCACCAGGCAGATAAAGAACAGGCTGTTAAATGCGGTTCTCCGCCAGTAACGGGCTGAAAATAGCGTACTAAAATGGCGCGTTGTCACCCCGGAAATCTCATCCCCAGGTAAGACATTCGCCCCCAGAAAACGTCTCACCACGGCATGGGCTTCGGTTATTCGCCCCTGACGCATCAGCCAGCGTGGCGATTCGGGCGTGCCCATTCGCAGCAGCGTGATGGCCAACGCCGGCAGCGCCGCAGAAGCCAGCAGCCAACGCCAGGCTTCCGGATCGCTGTTAATCCAGTGATGCCCGGCCACGCTCGCCAGCACATAGCCAAACGTCCAGACCACGCTGAACGCGCCGAGCAGCATGCCGCGATAGCGTTTTGGAGAGAACTCGGCCAGCAGCGTATGCCCGACGGAGTAATCGCCGCCAAGGCCAAAGCCTATCAGCACGCGCAGGAAAATAAGTTGTTCTGGTGAGGTCACAAAGAACTGCAAAAAAGAGGCCAGCGTGATCAGCAGAAAGCTGAACGTGAAGATACGCTGGCGACCAATATGGTCAGAAATCCAACCGAGTATCAGGCTGCCGAGAAACAGGCCAAACAGCGCCGAGCCGCCAATCAACCCTTCCAGTAACGGGGTCAACTGCATTTGCGACTGAAGCGGGATAATCGCGTAGCCGATGACGCCAAGCACGTAGCCATCAGTCAGATGCGCGCCAAAGGTCAGCCCGGCAATACGCCAGTGAAATCGGGTTAGCGGCAGATCGTCCATGCGAACAGGTGACGCGCTCATGGCTCCCCCTTAAAAATGAGAACGGCTTCCCGCGAAGAGAAGCCGTGAGGGTGATTATTTTTCAATCGGGTAGATCGTTCCTGGGTTCATGATGCCATTCGGGTCGAACTGCTTTTTCAGCCCTTCCAGGAGTGCCCAGGCGCTGCCGTGCTCGGCTTTCGCCCAGTGCACACGGTGCTTGCCAATACCGTGGTGGTGCACCATGGAGCCACCCAGACGAATGGTCTCTTCGCAGATGATTTTGTTCAGCGGATTGTGGTACTTGTCGATTTCCTCTTCCGGCTTGCAGTCCACCACGTTGTAGTCATAGACGAAGTACATGTTGGTGCCGTTGATGTAGCTATGGGACGAGTGTCCGCCAAGCATGGTGATGTCGTCTGCGTGCGGGAACTCCGTGCGAATACGGTGGATCACACGTTCGTAGATTTCGTTGATGCTGCTCCAGTCGCCGGACACTTCTGTGGTGAAGCCCATGTTGCCGGTTTTGAGGATTTGTACGCGTTCCGCTGCCACTTTTTCAGGGCCCCAGTTGAGATGATTGAACCAGTTTTCAATCAGCTTACTGTCAACGCGAGTGCACTGTGGGTAGCGAGCCACGATCTCGGCAATGCCTTCGCCGGTCGCACGCGCCATACGCGGATTCCCTTCAGCCATGAAGATCAGCACGCATTTGCCATCAGCAAAATGGGTGAAGTGCTGCGTGCCATCTTCGGCGTCATACAAGCGAGCAATCGACGGACGATAACCTTCAACCATCACTTCGCGCAGGATCTCAAACCCGGTCTTCATCTCATCAAGAATGTAGCCGTAGAAGAGATTGTTTTCTGGGGTGTATTTGAAGATTTTCACCGTGACTTCAGTGATGTAGCACAGTGCGCCTTCGTTACCGATAATGATGTGGCGAATGTCCGGCCCGGCCGCACGGCGCGGTACGTTCTTAATACGGGTGATGGTGCCGTCCGGCAGCACAGCCTCCAGGCCAACCACCATATCTTCAATCGCGCCGTACAGCGTGGAGAACTGCCCAATGCTGCGAGTGGCAACCAGGCCGCCCATCTGCGCTAACGGTTTTGACTGCGGCGAGTGCCCGGTGGTGTACCCTTTGGCGCGCAGCGCGTTTTCAAGAACCTCCAGCGGCACGCCGCACTGCGCGGTGGCTTGCATATTTTCGATGTCGATATCGATAATCTTGTTCATCCCGGAACCATCAAGCACCAGCGTGTCTTTGACGACCGTTTCTAACCCGCCTTCCGTAGCGGATGCACCCGTTCTCGGAACCGCAGCTATTTTGTGCTCGTTCATAAATGCCAGCACTTGCGAAACTTGCCCGGTTGAACCGAGTTTCACCACCGCTGCCGGCAAGGGTAAGGTATAAACACCGTGAATGTCAGCGTACTTCCTGAAACGGTCATAGCTGTTTTTCTTCAGAACAGTTTCATCGGTGACCACACGGGCGGGGCCAACAATTTCTTTGACCTGTTCAACAATGGCTTCGCGGGATAAAGACATAACGCTTCCTTTTTCAAGTAAGTATAGAAAATTGCAGGAACCACCTGTTCAACTAACAATATCAATAAGACTACTCTGCATTAGCGGACCAAATATCCACCATCGACGACCAATAAATGACCATTTACGTAATCAGAGGCTCGGCTGGAAAGAAATACCATTGCGCCCATTAAATCCTGAGTATCTCCCCAGCGATTGGCTGGAATATGATCTAACACCCGTTGGTTTGTTTCCGGATTACTGCGAGTCGCTAAAGTGATATCGGTTGCATAATAACCAGGCGCAATACCATTGACCTGAATATTGTACTGACCCAACTCATCGCAATAGGCTTTAGTAAAACCTGCTAACGCATGTTTCGTGGCAGAATAAGCCGGTGACCATTGCCCACCTAAATAAGAAAATAACGAACAGATATTGATAATTTTTCCGTGCTTTTGCGGGATCATCATTTTTGCGGCTTCATGACTTAATTCAAAAGCGGCAGTCAGGTTAACGTCAATCATTGGATCCCAGTCGGCACGACCAAAATCCAGCACCTTATTCAGCTTACAAATCCCGGCGTTGTTGACCAGAATGTCGACGCCACCAAAGCGTTCGCAGCACGTGGCGATGATGTCGCGGGGTGCGCCTTTGGTGGTGATGTCGACCTGCATGAACTCAACCTGAACGCCCTGCTGCTCAATCAGCTCACGGGTTTCGCCGTTGTCCTTGATGAAGCTTGGGATAAACAAGTTAGCCCCTGCTTTCGCCAGCGCCATGGCAAAAGCCTGGCCCAGCCCGCTGTTGCCTCCGGTGACAATGGCGGTTTTACCTTTGAGCGAGAAGAAATCCATGGAAAATGCGTTTAAAGATTCAACAGACATAATGGGCTCCAAAATCCTTTAGGCAAAAAAAAAGAAAGGCAACTTCCCCCGGTTTGAGGGAAGTCACCTTTCTCATATTCTCTGGTAACTGGGGATATTTTTTAGCACAGGCTGACACCCGGCTAATGTGATGAATATCACAGACAAGAATTTACCTTCAGCAGAAAAGAGTAATCCTCAGAAGCGTGATAATTCTCACACCTAAAAAAGCATGACCATGTTATTTCTGGTGGCAATTACTAGAGACCAAGAGAAAAGTAATCCGCCTTCCAAAGGGTGGTTTACCTTTCTCTTTTTTTTGTCTGTCATACAGACTAAATAACGCGAGATAACAAGATGCAACACTCACCCTGGCGACGTTGGATTACCCTCGCTATTATAAGCTTTAGCGGGGGCGTTAGTTTTGACCTGGCCTATTTACGCTATATTTACCAAATCCCGATGGCAAAATTTATGGGATTCAGCAATACCGAAATTGGGTTAATCATGAGCACTTTCGGTATTACCGCTATTATTCTTTATGCGCCCAGTGGGATTATTGCGGATAAATTCTCCCACCGTAAAATGATCACCTCCGCCATGATAATCACCGGTTTACTGGGCTTTGTGATGGCAACGTATCCCCCACTTTGGGTAATGCTATCCATTCAGGTGGCTTTTGCTATTACCACGATCCTGATGCTCTGGTCGGTCTCCATTAAAGCCGCCTCGCTGCTCGGCGATCACAGCGAACAGGGCAAGATCATGGGCTGGATGGAAGGCCTGCGCGGTGTCGGTGTGATGTCACTGGCGGTCTTCACCATGTGGGCATTCTCTCGTTTCGCACCGGACGACCCTGACAGCCTGAAGACCGTTATCCTGATTTACAGCGTGGTCTATATTCTGCTGGGTCTTCTGTGCTGGTTTTTCGTCAGCGACGGGGTTAGCCAGGAGTCGGCGCCTGGTGCTGAGAAGAAGAAAACCTTCCAGCTTTCAGACATCCTTTCCGTCTTACGCATCAGCACGACCTGGTACTGCAGCCTGATCATCTTCGGCGTGTATACCATCTACGCGATCCTGAGCTACTCCACCAACTACCTGACTGAAATGTACGGCATGTCGCTGGTTGCGGCGAGCTACATGGGGATTGTCATCAACAAGATTTTCCGCGCGATGTGTGGCCCATTAGGCGGGCTTATCACCACCTACAGCCGGGTTAAATCCCCGACTCGGGTTATCCAGATCCTCTCGGTTATCAGCGCCCTGACGTTGGTTGCCTTGCTCATGACCAACAGTAATCCCCAATCCGTTGTCATCGGCATTGGCCTGATCCTGCTGCTGGGCTTTACGTGCTATGCCTCACGAGGCCTCTATTTTGCCTGCCCGGGTGAAGCCAAAACGCCGACGTTCATTATGGGCACCACCGTTGGGATCTGCTCCGTCATCGGCTTTCTGCCGGACGTGTTTGTCTACCCTGTGGTCGGCCACTGGCAGGACACCCTGCCTGCCGAAGAGGCGTATCGAAATATGTGGTTGATGGGGCTGAGCGCCGTCTGCATGGTGATTGTGTTCACCTTCCTGCTAGCCCGAAAAATTCGCGCCACGCAGCGCACCGAAAACGAGGCGCCACTGACTAGCGAAGCGGTTAGCGAGTGACGCTGTTAATTTAAAGGAGAATGAGCATGGCTAAGAAGTACATCATTGGCATTGATGGCGGAAGTCAGAGTACCAAAGTGGTGATGTATGACCTGGAAGGCAATGTGGTGTGCGAAGGCAAAGGCTTGCTGCAGCCGATGTACACGCCAGATGCCGACACGGTTGAGCATCCCGATGACGATCTCTGGACCTCGCTCTGCTCGGCAGGCAAGGATTTGATGCGCCAGTTCACTGGCAACAAAGCGGATATCGTGGGCATTGGTCTCGGTTCGATTCGCTGCTGCCGTGCGTTGTTAAAAGCAGATGGAACGCCAGCCGCACAGTTGATCAGCTGGCAGGATTCCCGCGTGACCCGCCCTTACGAACATACCAACCCGGATGTGGCGTATGTGACGTCTTTCTCAGGCTATCTGGCACATCGACTGACCGGCGAGCGCAAAGACAACGTTGCCAACTATTTTGGGCAATGGCCGGTGGATTACAAAACCTGGAACTGGAGTGAAGATGCGGAAGTCTTCACGAAATTTAATATCCCCCGCGAAATGCTGTTTGATGTGCAGATGCCGGGCACGGTGCTGGGCCATATCACCGCACAGGCCTCGCAACTTACTGGTTTCCCTCAGGGCCTGCCTGTGGTTTGTAGCACCAGCGATAAAGCGGTTGAAGCACTCGGTGCGGGCTTGCTGGACGATGAGACGGCGGTCATTTCGCTCGGGACTTACATTGCGCTGATGATGAACGGCAAAGCGCTGCCGAAAGACCCGCAATCCTACTGGCCTATCATGTCTTCGGTGCCGGAAACGCTGCTTTATGAAGGCTATGGCATTCGCAAAGGGATGTGGACTGTCAGCTGGCTGCGCGACATGCTCGGCGAATCGTTAATTCAGGATGCGAAGGCGCAGGACCTTTCCCCGGAAGATTTGCTGAACCAAAAGGCCGCCCAGGTGCCACCGGGCTGCGACGGACTGATGACCGTGCTCGACTGGCTCACCAACCCCTGGGAACCGTACAAACGCGGGATCATGATTGGCTTCAACGCCACGATGGACTATGCGTGGATTTACCGCTCGATTCTTGAAAGCATCGCCCTGACGCTGAAGAACAACTTCGACAACATGACCGAAGAGATGCAGCACACAGCGAAGCAAATCATCATCACCGGCGGCGGCTCTAATAGCGACCTGTTTATGCAGATTTTTGCCGATGTCTTTAATCTTCCCGCAAGACGCAATGTGATTAACGGCTGCGCCAGCCTGGGTGCGGCAATTAACACAGCCGTCGGGCTTGGCCTCTACTCTTCCTATCAGCAAGCCGTTGACAACATGGTACGGGTGAAAGACGAGTTTGTGCCCGTCGCAGCCCATGCGGCGCGCTATGAGGCCATGAACAAAGGGATCTTCAAAGAGCTGACGAAGCACACCGACCCGATCCTGAAAAAATCGTACCAGGTGTTCCATGGGGATTTAGATAACGTGGACGCAATTCAGAGTTGGTCGAATGCCTGATTGTTTACCTGGGGCAGAGTGCCCGGTGGCGGCTACGCCTTACCGGGCCTACAAAAAACAATGAAGTGTAGGCCGGGTAAGCGCCTGCGCCACCCGGCATTTTTCCACCGAACTTTTTGTATCAGGCAATATTCAGATACTTATGCGTCTGCATCGACAAACGCCAGTTACGGGCGATACAGGTTTCAATGCACAGACGGGTGGCATCTTCTTTCTGGCTGATGGGCTGCAGGGCGATGACTCGCTGTTTGTCATCGCTCAAGGTGTCGAGCAATTCGTCCAGCGCTTCGATGTCACGCACACGACCAACAGGGTGTTTGATCTCATCGGCGCGATGCAGTGCCTGAGACAACACTTCGTAACCGCCACGCATGTTCACCTTCGGCGACACGGTAACCCAGGTGCTGTGAGAGCAACGGACTTCATGCGTACCGCTGGTTTCAATCTGGCAGCTGTAACCGTTCTGCTCAAGCAGCGTGGTGAGCGGTGTTAAATCGTGGATGCACGGTTCGCCACCGGTGATCACCACATGGCGCGCCGTCCAGCCCTGGCGGGTAATGGCAGTCAGCAGGTCTTCTGCTGTCGCTCCGCCCCATTTGTCGCTCTCTTTGGTCTTCGCCAGAATGCTGAACAGAGACACTTCCCGATCCTCGAGCATATCCCAGGTGTGTTTGGTATCGCACCACGCGCACCCTACCGGGCATCCCTGCAGTCGAATAAAGATGGCAGGCACGCCAGTGAAGTAACCCTCGCCTTGCAGGGTCTGGAACATTTCGTTAATCGGGTACTGCATAGTCATCTCTGATAAGGGGGTAAACCGTAATTATCGCAGATTTAGCCCATCAGGGCGAGACAAGCGGCTGCGCGGCAGATTTCTGAACGGCGGGTAAACAACCCGGTTATTCCTTGCTATCGGCAAATGCCATTTACGCCTCGTTGAAATCCGGCTCACTACAATCGCCAGATTCAACAATGCGAGACTGTTATCGTGAAGACGTTATTGATTACGGGTGTGACGGGGTTTCTTGGCGGGGCGGTATTTGAAAAAGTGCTGAATGAGCAAAATGACGTGAAGGTCCTTTTACTCGTCAGAGCCTCCGACCGGCAAGCGGCCATCGAGCGCGTTAAGGACAACATGCGGAAATTCAGCGTCAGTGAAACGGCACTGGCGCGGCTCAGCGAAGAGCATATTCTGTTGGGCGATCTGGCGACGCCAGAGAGCTTCCTTGACGATCCACGCCTCGACGGCGTCACGCACGTGCTGAACTCTGCCGCTATTGCGTCGTTTGGTAACAATCCGCTTATCTGGAAAGTGAACGTAGAAGGTACGCTCAAATTTGCTCGCCGTATGGCGCAGGTTAAGGGCTTACAGCGCTTTCTGCATGTGGGCACCGCGATGTCCTGTGCGCCTGATCCAGACTCACTGGTTGCGGAAAGCAGCGAGTTTCACGATCGCGCCGAGCATCTTGTCGACTATACGCACTCGAAATCCACCATCGAGCGCCTGATGCGTGAGCAGTGCCCAACATTGCCTTTAGTGATTGCGCGACCGTCGATTGTGGTGGGCCACACTCGTTTTGGTTGCCGTCCTTCCAGCAGTATTTTCTGGGTATTCAGCATGGCGTTGATGCTGCAAAAATTCATGTGCTCGCTTGACGACAGAATTGACGTTATCCCGGTCGACTACTGCGCGGACGCATTGCTGATGTTGATCTCCGGCAATCTCGCGCGTGGCGAAGTGGTGCATATTTCGGCGGGTGAAGAACACAGCGTTCGCTTTGCGGATATCGATTTCGCGATGGCTGCCGCACTTGAGAAAGCGCCAGTGAGCGACAAATATGCCCAGGTCAGTTACGAAACGCTGGTGAAAATGCGCCGTGAACTGAAAGGGATCTTTGGGCCGTGCAACGAACGCCTGATGCTGAAAGCGATGCGTCTGTATGGCGCGTTCGCGATGCTCAACGTGCGCTTCAGTAACGACAAGCTGTTGCGTCTTGGGATGCCAAAACCGCCGCGTTTCACCGACTATATTGACCGCTGCGTGCAGACTACGCGCGAACTGACCATCCCCGAACAGATGGCTGTTGATTTCAAATAAGCAGAAAAAACCCGCCGAGGCGGGTTTTCTTCACTCAGGATTTAATCGCCGCCGCAAACCGCGCCGTAATTTGTTGAGGACGGGTAATCGCCCCGCCAACAACCACAGTATGCGCCCCAAGCGACAGGCAACGAGCCGCCAGTTCTGGCGTTTCAACATTTCCTTCTGCCACGACAGGCACCGTCACTGCAGCCAACACTTCGCGCAGGAAGGCGCAGTCATTCTCCGGCAACGTGTGGCCTGCTGTTTCTGCCGTGTAACCGTAAAGCGTGGTGCCCACGCAATCAAATCCGAGTGCTTGCGCAGTGACAGCTTCTTCCACCGTTGAGATGTCTGCCATCAGCAGCAATGACGGATAACGGGCCCTTATTTGCGCCACTAAATCTGCCAGTGTTTGCCCGTCAGGACGTGGGCGAGCGGTGGCATCAAGCGCAATGATTTCCGGCCCGACGCCCATCAGCTCATCCACTTCTTTCAGCGTGGCGGTGATAAACACGTTGCTGTCAGGATAATCGCGCTTGATGATGCCAATCACCGGCAGCGACACCTGCTGCCTGATGGCGGCAATATCGACCACGCTGTTCGCACGAATGCCCTCAGCCCCCCCTTCTTCTGCTGCGACAGCCATTCGGGACATGATAAACGGGCTGTGCAGCGGTTCATGTTCCAGCGCCTGACAAGAGACAATCAGTTTTCCTTTGAGGGTATCCAGTACAGTTTTCATTACGATAAAATCTCTTCTACTTCGTTTTTAATGATCGTGACATGTGGGCCATAGATGACCTGCACTCCGTTGCCGCGCAGGATAACGCCTCGTGCGCCTGTGGCTTTCAATGCTTCCTGATTAACCTTTCCACCGTCTTTAACCGTCACGCGCAAGCGTGTCGCGCAGCAGTCCACTTCCTCCAGATTGTCACGCCCGCCCAGCCCGGCAATCACTGCCGCCGCACGTTCACTTTGCGGAAGTGCACTTTCGACGATGTTTTCTTTTTCACGGCCAGGCGTCAGAAAATCGAAGCGATTAATCAGGAAGCGGAACGTGAAGTAGTACAGGAAGAACCAGGGCACGCCGACCAGCGGCACATACATCCAGTGGGTTTTGGCTTCGCCCTGCAACACGCCGAAGAGGATGAAATCGATAAATCCGCCGGAGAAGGTCTGACCGATGGTGATGTGCAGAATGTGGGCAAGCATAAACGCCAGCCCGTCGAAGAAGGCGTGAATGACGTACAGAACAGGCGCAACAAACAGGAAGGAGAACTCAATCGGCTCGGTGATGCCGGTCAGGAAAGAAGTCAGCGCTGCGGATAACAACAGGCCCGCCACGCGCTTTTTGTTCTCCGGCTTCGCCGTGTGATACATCGCCAGACATACTCCAATCAGGCCAAACATCATGGTGATGAAGCGCCCGGACATAAAGCGGGAAGTGCCAACGTAGAACTGCTGAGTGTTCGGGTCAGCTAACTGGGCGAAGAAAATACGCTGCGTGCCTTCTACCAGCTGCCCGTTAACGATTTCACTGCCGCCAAGTGCGGTCGTCCAGAACGGTAAATAGAAAATATGGTGCAGACCAAAGGGCCCGAGCATGCGCAGGATAAAGCCATACAGCAGCGTGCCGAGATAGCCTGTGGCATCAACCAGCCCGCCCAGGCCAAAAATCAGTTTCTGAAAATGCGGCCACACCACCGTCATGATGGCACCGACCAGTATCGCTGCCAGCGAACTGATAATCGGCACAAAGCGCGAGCCGCCGAAGAAGCCGAGGAACTGCGGCAGCGCAATTTTATTAAAGCGATGATGCAGAGCGCAGGTCACCAGGCCAATCACCACCCCGCCAAACACACCCGTTTCGAGCGTCTGAATGCCCAGCGTCATGCCCTGCCCGACCGCGCCGGGATTCTCATGAGCCAGTGTGCCATTGAGGATGAGCAAGGCGTTGATCGTGGCATTCATCACCAGAAACGCCAGCAGGGCCGCCAGCCCGGCGGTACCTTTGTCGGTTTTTGCCAGGCCAACCGCGACACCCACAGCAAACAACACAGAGAGGTTGGCGAAAACAATGGAGCCAGCGCTGCTCATGATGGTGAATATCGCCTGTAACCAGCCGACATCCAGGAAGGGGTAAGCCGTTAAGGTATTCGGATTGGATAACGCGCCGCCAATCCCCAGCAGCAACCCTGCCGCAGGTAATACCGCAATCGGCAGCATGAACGATTTACCGAACCGCTGCGCCTTTTCAAACCATGCCCCTGAGGAGGCGCCACTGAACATTTGATTCATTTTTTCATTCCCCTGTCGTTGTAATGAAAATTTTTACCATATAAATTATTTAAAGTGAAAATTATCACCGAAAACCAGGAAGCCGATCATACTTTTTTAAAATGACTGGCATCGATCCCCTGCTTTCCGCCACACTAGTCACAGAGAAACGCATTAAGGATCCTGCATGTCAGAAAATGAAAATCTGCTGTTGAGGCTGCGCCAGGGAGTTTCCGGCTACAGCCCGACACAGCAAAAGCTGGGGGAGTTTGTGCTGGGCGATCCGGCCAGGGTGTTGTATCTGACCATCACCGAACTGGCGCGTGAAAGCGACACCAGCGAGGCCAGCGTCACCCGCCTGTGTCGCACGCTGGGTTGTAAAGGCTATAACGAATTTAAAATGGCGCTGGCGCTGGATATTCAGCAGGGACAACCGGCTCAGCGGAGCGGGGATGACATTGATAACGTAGTCAATGAATCCGTTCAGGCGTTGCAGGACACAGCGAAGCTGCTGGACAGAGCGTTGCTGGAGAAAGCCGCGCAGGCGCTGCATCAGGCAGATGCAGTCCAAATCTACGGCGTGGCGGCCAGCGCGATCCTTGGCGAGTATTTGCATTACAAGCTGCTGCGTCTTGGGAAACCAGCACAGCTTTTTAGCGATATGCATCGAGCGGCGATGAATGCGACGACGCTGACGAAAAACACCCTGGTGGTTGCGATTTCCAGTTCCGGCTCCACTCGCGACTTACTGCATGTGGTGAAACTGGCCCGTAAACGCGGTGTGCAGGTGCTGTCGTTAAGCAACACTCCACGCAGCCCGCTGGCTTCGCTTAGCGATATTCAACTGGTCGCCGCCAAACCCGAAGGGCCGCTAAGTGCGGGAGCGTTGAATGCCAAAGTTGGCGTGATGCTGTTGGTTGAACTGCTCACCACGTCGCTTATCGGTCTTGATGAGCATTACAGTGAGGTCAATCAGCAAACGGCTAGTGCTACGTTGCCGCTGTTGCTCTGATTTGCGGTTGTGCAGGCATAAAAAAACCCGCCGAAGCGTAACACCGTTCACTTAAGATGCTTTGAGTGAACGGGATACTGGGTTTTTGAGATACGAACGGTCCTTTCTTTGGGCCGTTTTCTTTTCTCAGGCAGGATAAATTGTTTCACGTTT
>NZ_JBOFIN010000022.1:0-33615 GCF_051650185.1 Scandinavium sp. | reverse complement strand
GTTTATCACATGTGGAGAAGTGCAGTCCGGCGCGAATTATCTACGCCACAGATTTGAGAATCTAAGGTCAGGTACGGCGTCCGGACTGCAGGCAGAAAGAACTGGCCGGCTCTTTCTGCACGTGGGGGATAATACAAGGTTGGGTCTCAGTCCAGGGCATAGCGAGTCTCCTCTTCTATGCCAGTTATAACTGTTACCCATGTATCCGGTCTAAAGTGTTACCCATGTTTCCGGTTCATACCTTTGCGCCGCCGGGCAACCATTACAGCACCGATGGCACCAGCTTCTGCAACTGAGCCTCAGCCAGCATCTCAATCGCCGCTTCGATATCAGGGGCAAAATAACGGTCCTGCACATAGTGCGAGACTTTCTCGCGCAGCAGATGACGCGCTTGTTCCAGCAACGGACTGGTGGTTAAGCCTTCCCGCATATCAATCCCCTGCACTGCCGCCAGCCACTCCACCGCAATCACACCGCGGGTGTTGGCTGCCATTTCCCAGAGGCGACGACCGGCTGCGGGAGCCATCGAGACGTGATCTTCCTGGTTTGCAGACGTGGGCAAGCTGTCAACGCTGTGTGGATGCGCCAGCGCTTTGTTCTCACTGGCAAGGGCCGCCGCCGTCACCTGCGCAATCATAAAGCCGGAGTTCACGCCGCCATTTTTCACCAGGAACGGCGGCAGTTGCGACATATGGCTGTCCATCAGCAGGGCAATACGGCGCTCCGCCAGCGAGCCGATTTCCGCAATCGCCAGCGCGATGTTATCGGCTGCCATCGCTACCGGCTCGGCGTGGAAGTTGCCGCCGGAAATGACTTCGTTTTCGTCGGCGAACACCAGCGGGTTATCCGACACGGCATTCGCTTCAGTCAGCAGGACTTCCTTCGCCTGACGAAGCTGCGTTAAGCACGCGCCCATCACCTGCGGCTGACAGCGCAGAGAATATGGGTCTTGCACTTTGCTGCATTTCGCGTGCGATTGTGAAACTTCGCTGGCATCGGTCAGCACGTGGCGGTACAGCGCCGCAGCATCAATTTGCCCACGCTGACCGCGAGCTTCGTGAATTCGGGCATCAAAGGGACGACGCGAACCCAGTGCCGCTTCTGTCGTCAGCGCGCCACAAATCACGGCCGAACTGAACAGCTCTTCCGCTTCGAACAGGCCACGCAATGCAAAAGCCGTGGAGGCCTGTGTGCCATTGAGCAGCGCCAGCCCTTCTTTCGCCGCCAGCGTGAGCGGTTCAAGCCCGGCTTTTTTCAGGGCTTCTGTCGCGGGCAGCCATTCTCCCTGCCAGCGGGCTTTGCCTTCACCCAGCAGCGTTAAGGACATATGCGCGAGCGGCGCCAGATCGCCTGAAGCGCCCACGGAGCCTTTCGCCGGGATGCACGGATAGACTTCATGATTCACCAGCGCCATCAGCGCTTCAATCACGCTCAGGCGAATGCCGGAGAAGCCCCGCGCCAGGCTGTTGATTTTCAGCACCATGATCAGACGAACCATCGAGTCGTCCAGCGCTTCGCCTACGCCCGCCGCATGGGAAAGCACCAGCGATCGTTGCAGGTTTTCCAGATCGTTCGTCGCGATTTGGGTGGAAGCCAGCAGGCCAAAACCGGTGTTGATTCCGTAAGCGGTGCGCCCTTCAGCCATAATCGCGTTGACGCACGCCACGCTGGCGTTGATACCCGGCACGGCGCTGTTATCCAGCGTGAGCTTATGGGGGTGGCGGTAAACATCCTGCAGTTGTGCGAGGGTCAGTTGGCCCGGAATCAGGTTGAGTGTGTTCATTATTTCTGCCCCTGGGTTGCAGCAATCATCGGTAAATTGAGTCCTTGTTCGGCGGCGCATTCTACCGCGATTTCATAGCCTGCGTCCGCATGTCGCATGACGCCAGTGGCCGGATCGTTATGCAACACTCGGGCGATACGCGCAGCCGCTTCATCGGAGCCGTCGCAGACAATCACCATGCCCGCATGCTGCGAGAAGCCCATTCCCACCCCACCACCGTGATGCAACGATACCCAGGTTGCCCCGCTCGCCGTATTCAGCAATGCATTCAGCAGCGGCCAGTCAGAGACGGCATCAGAGCCATCGCGCATGGCTTCGGTCTCGCGGTTCGGGCTGGCGACTGAGCCAGAATCCAGATGATCGCGACCAATCACAATCGGCGCAGAAACTTCACCCGAGCGCACCATCTCGTTGAACGCCAGCCCCAGCTTTTGCCGCCATTCCAGCCCTACCCAGCAGATACGGGCAGGCAGGCCCTGGAAGCTGATGCGCTCACGCGCCATATCCAGCCAGCGATGCAGGTGTTTGTCGTCCTGAATAATCTCTTTCACTTTGGCGTCGGTTTTGTAGATATCCTGCGGATCGCCGGACAGCGCCACCCAACGGAACGGGCCGATGCCGCGACAAAACAGCGGGCGAATATAGGCTGGCACAAATCCCGGGAAATCGAAGGCATTGGTCACGCCCATCTCTTTTGCCATCTGGCGAATGTTGTTGCCGTAGTCGAAGGTCGGAATGCCCTGGGCACAGAAAGCGAGCATGGCTTTGACGTGCTCTGCCATCGACAGTTTGGCGGCCTTCACCGTGCCCTGCGGGTCGCTTTCGGCTTTTTGCTGATAGGTTTCCCACGTCCAGCCTTGAGGTAAATAACCGTGCAGCGGATCGTGTGCGCTGGTCTGGTCGGTGACCATGTCCGGACGGACGCCACGTTTCACCAGTTCTGGCAGCACATCGGCGGCATTGCCACAGAGCGCGACCGACACCGCGCGGCCTTCGGAAGTGTACTTTTTGATGCGAGCCAGAGCGTCATCCAGCGAATCAGCCTGTTCGTCGATGTAGCGGGTACGCAGACGGAAATCGATGCGGCTTTGCTGGCATTCAATCACCAGTGAACAAGCGCCCGCCAGGGTTGCAGCCAGCGGCTGTGCGCCGCCCATGCCACCAAGACCGGCCGTTAGCACCCAGCGCCCTTGCAGATTGCCGTTGTAGTGCTGGCGACCTGCTTCGACGAAGGTTTCATAGGTGCCCTGCACGATGCCCTGGCTGCCGATGTAAATCCAGCTGCCCGCGGTCATCTGGCCGTACATCGCCAGGCCTTTGGCGTCCAGTTCGTTGAAGTGTTCCCAGGTGGCCCAGTGCGGTACCAGGTTAGAGTTGGCAATCAGCACGCGCGGCGCGTTGTCGTGGGTTTTGAATACCCCAACCGGCTTCCCGGATTGCACCAGCAGCGTTTCGTCGTGTTCCAGTTTTGTCAGGGAATCCACAATCGCATCAAAGCAATCCCAGTTACGGGCTGCGCGTCCGATCCCGCCGTAAACCACCAGCTCATGCGGATTTTCGGCCACTTCGGGATCGAGGTTGTTCATCAACATGCGCAATGGCGCTTCGGTGAGCCAGCTTTTCGCGGTGAGCGTGGTACCACGAGGGGCACGAACGTCCTGACGACGAATTTTGTTTTGAGACATCGGGGTGACTCCTGACGGATACGATGAAGGTATAAAGTTATATACTTGTCTATACAATCATTCGCAAGGCAGGATTTAACAAGTTGGATACATTTTTGCTTTCTTGCGTCAGCAATCACATTTGCTGACGCAAGCTATCAGGAACCGAAGTGGCCTTGCAGGCGATAACGACTGCCGGGGAAAATCAGGCGGGCCTGGGTCACTATGCTGGAACGGGACCAGGTGCGACGACGGATCATCAGGCAGGGATCGTGCTCGTGGATCTGCAACAGCCGGCACTCTTCGGAGCTGGCTTTGACCGCTTCCACAATGTGCTCACCTTCCGTCAGGGGAGCAATCAGCGACAGGTAATCGTGCGCCGTGGTGGTGGTGTAATCCTGCTGAAGATACTCCGGCACCACGATGGCATTCACGCAGCGATCTTCAATCTGCACTGGCACATCGTTCTCAAAATGCACCATCAGAGAATGAAAGATGTGTGTGCCTTCAGCAACGTTCAGCGCCTGGGCCTGCTGCTTATCGGCTTTTGTCTCCTCCAGCAGCAACACTTCACAGCGGTGCTGGTGCTGACGGGCGCGAATTTCATCGGCGATGCTGTGAACTTCAAACAGCGCCGACTGCCCTTTTGGCTCGGCGACAAAGGTGCCTACGCCCTGTAAACGCACCAGCAGCCCTTCGTCGGTAAGCTCACGCAGCGCGCGGTTGATGGTCATACGGCTGAAACCAAACTGCGCCACCAGCTCAGCTTCCGATGGTATTCTGTCGTGCGGACGCCAGATCCCGGCGGCAATGTTGTCGCTGATGACCCGTTTGATTTTCTCATAGAACGGCGCAGGGGCGCCGGTTGGCGGTGAATACATGTGTCGTCCTTTATTTAGGAAGGTGCCAGCTATACACAATTTGCCAGGCCAGTCTGGCCGCGGTGCGTGCTCCCTGTCCATCGCGATCGTAGTGCGGATTGAATTCAACCAAATCAACCGCCTGCAGCTTGCCACTCTGACACAGCGGCAGCACGATGCGCAACAGAATTGCCAGCGGTACGCCTAACGCCGCAGGCGCAGACACGGCGGGCATTTCCCATGCGGGGAGCACGTCCAGATCGATGGTCAGATAAATTCGGTCATGCTCGTCAATTACCCGCTTTAGGTCACGCGCCAGTTCACCACTCTGCGGGTCGAGCAATGTTAAATCTTCCAGTACGGTCACGTGGCGTTGCTGCGCTTCCTGCCAGAGCGCCTGAGTATTCGCGGCTTTGCTCGCGCCGTAACAGGTGTAGCTGAACTCACGCCCATCACTTTCACACTTTAACGCCAGCTGGCGGAACGGCGTGCCAGACGTGGCCTGCGCGGCAGAACGTAAATCGAGATGCGCGTCGAGGTTCACAATAGCCACTTTCTCATTCGGAAAGGCGTCCAGCACGCCAGCGCCGTGACCGTAAGCCGTCTCATGTCCGCCACCGAACACCAGCGTTTTCATTTGTGCCCGCTGGCAGGCTTTAACCGCTTCGTGCAAGGCCTGTTGTGCTTCTTCAAGCCTCTCTGGCTCGGCTTGAACATTGCCCAAATCAACCAGTAAATCGTGACCATTATGGCTGGCCATATTCGCCAGTGCTTTACGCAGGGCGTCTGGCCCAAGCTGCGCGCCCGGGCGGCCCTGATTGCGCTTCACGCCTTCATCGCAGGCGAACCCCAGCAGGGCTATTTTCCCCTGATGTTTTTCAGGCGCAAAGTGGTTCTCTACCTCTACCGTCTGAAAAAGGCGTTTTGCCTCCGGGGATTCCGCACTGTCGTCGCGGCCCTGCCAGAGTGTTTCATGTGTTGAATGCCAGAGCTTCATAGTGTGACCTCGCCGCGAAAGACGCGCTGCCAGAGCGGATTACGGCCCGGCTCATAAACCATTTCGACCGGGTGCTTCGCATCCCAGATGGCAAAATCGGCCACGTATCCTGCGGCCAGTTGCCCGTGCGTGTTGCCGCGCCCAAGCGCACTTGCGGCATGGCGCGTTACGCCGTTCCAGGCTTCTTCTGGCGTTAGCCCGAATTTGACACAGGCCATATTCATCGCCAGATGCAGGCTGGCGAAAGGGCTGGTGCCGGGGTTGTAATCCGTTGCCACAGCCATGGGCACGCCGCGCTCGCGCAAGGCAGCGACAGGCGGCTTTTGCGTGTCATTAAGGAAATAGAACGCACCGGGAAGCAGCACGGCGACAGTCTGATTGTGTGCCATCGCCTCCACGCCTGCCGGGGAGAGATACTCGATATGATCGGCAGACAGGCCGTGGTAGCGGCTCACCAGCTCTGCCCCGCCCAGGGAAGAAAGCTGTTCCACATGCCCTTTCACCGGAATACCCAGGCACTGCGCCGCCACGAACACGCGCTCGGTTTGCTCAGGCGTAAACCCGACGTTTTCACAAAACGCATCAACAGATTCGAAAAGCCCTTCCTGCCAGAGGGCGGGAAGAATTTCTTCACAGACCAGGGTGATGTAGTCGTCAGCTCGTCCTTTATAGTCCGCAGGAACGGCATGCGCCGCCAGCAGCGTTGGGCTGATTTCAACAGCACTGTTGGCGGCCAGCTGCTGCGCGACGCGCAACATTTTGCGCTCATTGGCCTCATCCAGCCCATAACCAGACTTCACTTCCAGCGTAGTGACACCTTCACGCATCAGCCGATCAAGCCTTTGCTGTGCAAGCTTCAGGAGTTCCGCTTCGCTCGCCGCACGGGTTGCCTGCACGGTGGCATTGATACCGCCGCCGTTGGCGCTGATGGTCTGATACGACACGCCGTTGAGCCGCTGCTCCCACTCCTGCGCACGGCTGCCGCCAAACACCAGATGCGTGTGGCAATCAATCAGTCCGGGCGTGACCAGCCGCCCTTGCAGGTCAATGCGTCTGCCCTTTTCTGATGCGGCTTCTGCTTCAGGCACAACGGCGACAATGCGCCCGTCACGGACAATCAGCGCATGATTATCAATCATGCCGTAAGGTTCAGGGCGCTGCGGATCAAAGGTCGCCAGGCGGGCGTTGTGCCAGATAACGTGATGTTCGATTGGCTCAGACATAGAGCTTCCACTTGTCATGGGTTGTATAGACATTTATTGATAGCTTCACAGCGGCTGTCAACAGACGAGCCGAATATGTTGCTTATTTGTGATATTCAACGCGCAGCTGTTATCGCGTTTGACGATCTTTTTTGCCCCATCGCTTCCCGTTTCGCTCAACTTAGTATAAAAAGTCAGGTTTTAGGGACCTTTTCCACTTTTACTCAGCCTGGAGCACCATGAACACATTCTCGGTTTCCCGTCTGGCGCTGGCGTTCGCTTTTGGCGTGACGTTGACCGCCTGTAGCTCTACGCCGCCCGATCAGCAGCCTTCCACTCAGGAAGCGCCGGGTACTGCGTCTCGTCCGATCCTGACCGCAGGCGAAGCGAAAAACTTCGTTCAGGCTCGCTATTTCACCACCATGGACCAGAATGCTGCGCCATGGTCACCGTCGCCAATTTCCGTGCCAGCAAAACCTGATTTCGTGGTTGGCCCGGCGGGCACTCAGGGCGTGACTCACACCACTATTCAGGCGGCGGTTGATGCAGCGATCACTCGCCATAGCAGCTCACGTGTGTATATCGCCGTGATGCCTGGCGAATATCAGGGCACTGTTTACGTGCCAGCAGCCCCGGGCTCCATCACCGTTTACGGGACTGGCGAGAAAGCTGGCGACGTGAAAATCGGCCTGGCTATCGATTCTGAAATCGCCCCGAACGACTGGCGTCGTCTGGTGAACCCTGCGGGCAAATACATGCCTGGCAAACCGGCCTGGTACATGTTCGACAGCTGCCAGAGCAAGCGCACTGCCACCGTTGGCGTGATGTGCTCTGCGGTGTTCTGGTCTCAGAACAACGGTCTGCAACTGCAAAACCTGACCATTGAAAACAACCTGGGCGACAGCGTGGACGCGGGTAACCATCAGGCCGTCGCGCTGCGCAACGATGGCGATCAGGTTCAGCTGAACAACGTCAATATTCTGGGTCGTCAGAACACCTTCTTTGTGACCAACAGCGGCGTGCAGAATAAACTGCAAAACGACCGCATCACCCGCACGCTGGTGACCAACAGCTACCTCGAGGGTGACGTGGATATCGTTTCCGGCCGTGGCGCAGTGGTGTTCGATAACACCGACTTCCGCGTGGTCAACTCCCGCACGCAGCAGGAAGGCTATGTCTTCGCCCCGGCAACCCAGGCGAACCTGTTCTATGGCTTCCTGGCGACCAACAGCCGCTTCACCGCTTCCGGTGATGGCGTGGCGCAGTTGGGCCGTTCACTGGACGTTGTTGGCAACACCAACGGCCAGGTCGTGATCCGCGACAGCGTGATCAACGAAGGTTTCAACTCAGCCAAACCCTGGGCCGACGCAGCCGTTTCTAAACGTCCGTTCAGCGGCAACACCGGCGCGAAGAACGACAAAGGTGAAACTGAGCGTAACCTGAACGACACCAACTTCAACCGCATGTGGGAATACAACAACCGCGGCGTGGGTAGTTATGTCGTGGCGGAACCGAAGCAGTAATCTGGATGAGTTGCCCGGTGGCACTGCGTTTGCGCGGGCCTACACAAAATCCAGGTCAGGCCAGCAAAGCGCCGCCTGACAAAAAGCCATAAAAAAACCTCGCTTCGGCGAGGTTTTTTGTTATCAGCTATCCGCTTAGTGAGCGTTAACCACAACCCACATCGGGCCTTGCCCAACAGCGTAGCGGCCTTTCTCATGCAGCAGACCCTGCTCGCCCTGAATCTCATACACCGCCAGATGATGCGACTTCTGGCCCACCGCCAGCAGGAACTTCCCGCTGTGGTCGATGTTGAAACCACGTGGCTGGGTTTCCGTCGACTGGAAGCCCTGGATCTCAAGCACGCTGCCGTCTTCAGAAACAGTGAACACCGTCAGGGTGCTGGAAGTACGGTCACACGCATACAGGTGGCGACCGTCCGGGGTGATATGAATGTCTGCCGCCCAGCGCGTACCGGTGAAATCTGGCGGCATCATGTCCAGCGTTTGCACGCACTCAATCTCACCGTGCGGATCTTTGAGTTCCCACACGTCGACGGAGCTGTTCAGCTCATTCACGCAGTACGCGTATTGCTGATTCGGGTGGAACGCCATATGGCGTGGGCCCGCGCCTTCAACGGTGGTCACTTCCGCTGGAGTCTGTGCCACCAGCTTGCCATCGTCGCTCAGGGTAAACAGGCAGATACGATCTTGCTTCAGCGCAGGCACCCACAGGGTGCGGTTGTCCGGGGTGATATTTGCTGAGTGGCACCCTTCCAGGCCTTCGACCACATCCACAACGCCCACCGGCAGGCCATCTTCCAGACGAGTCACGCTCACGCACGCCTGATTGTATGAACCGCTAAACAGGAACTGGCCTTTGTGATCGGTCGAAATGTGCGTTGGGCTGCCCGGCAGGGCTGATTCGCCAGCAAAGGTCAGCGCGCCGTCGTCCGGCGCAATGCGGTAGGCAATCACGCGAAACTCAGGGCGCACGCCAACGTACAGGTAGCGTTTATCCGGGCTGATGACCATCGGCTGTACCTGACCCGGCACATCCACCACCTGAACCAGCGTCAGTTTACCGTCGTGCTTCAGGCTCCAGACGTGGATTTGTTGGCTTTCCGGGCTCGCGGTATATACGGTTTGTTTCATGAAAACTCCTTTCCTTACTGCACGTGGAAGCAAATTAACAGGATAGTTAGTGCTGAAAAATTTGCCCTGAGAACACAGCGGTGTACCATCGTCAGCTGCACATTTTTCAACATTAACCTGGACTGCAACATGACATCTCGCGTGATAGCCCTTGATTTAGACGGTACCCTGCTGACACCCAACAAAACCATTCTGCCTGCGTCGCTTGAAGCGCTGGCTAGAGCAAAAGAAGCAGGCTATCAAATCCTGATCGTCACGGGTCGACATCACGTTGCCATCCATCCTTTTTATCAGGCACTGGCACTGGATACACCTGCAATTTGCTGTAATGGCACCTATTTGTATGATTATCAGGCAAAAAAGGTGCTGGAAGCCGATCCGCTTTCCACCGCACAGGCTTTGCCGCTGATTGAGATGCTCAACGAACACGGCGTTCACGGCCTGATGTATGTCGACAACGCCATGGTGTACGAACAAGAGACAGGCCACATCACGCGTGGGATTGAGTGGGGTTTAACGTTGCCTGAAGCGCAGCGCCCGGTCTTCCGGCAGGTTGAGTCCTTCGCTAAGGCCGCGCATGACGTCGACACCATCTGGAAATTCGCCCTGACCGACGAAAACAGCGAGCGCCTCAACGCCTTCGTCCAGCAGGTTGAAGAGAAGCTTGGCCTGGAGTGCGAACGCTCGTGGATTTATCAGGTCGACGTGGCGCGCAAAGGCAACAGCAAAGGCAACCGTCTGGCTCGCTGGGTGGAATCTCAGGGGCTTTCGATGAAAGACGTGGTCGCCTTTGGCGATAACTTCAACGACATCAGCATGCTGGAAAACGCCGGTATGGGCGTGGCGATGGGCAATGCGGATGACGCGGTAAAAGCCCGCGCCAATGTGGTTATCGGCGAAAATACTGAGACCAGCATCGCCGACTTTATCTATAAGCAGCTGTTGTAATCAGGCGGTAATTGAAACGCTCTTAATCTGCGCATACAACCACTGGCCTGGCTTCACCGCCAGGTCATCACGCGCCCAGGGGCTGATGCGCGCCCACAACGTGCGGCCCCCCACTTCCAGCTGCACTTCCACCTGACCGTTATCATCAAAGCACTGAACCACTTTCGCCCGCAGGACGTTACGAATACTGGTCTGTACCGGCGGCTGGAGCACCAGCGACACGTCAGAGGCCTGAACACGAATGCGCACCGGCGACTGTAACGGACGGTCGAGTTTGTTGACCCAGATATGCTGATCGCCCAGCGCCAGCGCACTCATCGCATAGTGGGGATGGTGTTCCAGCACGGTCACTTTCAGGATGCTGCTCTGCTGCTCTTTCGGCAGCCAGGGATGCATCACGCTGCTGCCCCAGACATCCTCAAGATTGCCGAAAGCCTTCACGTTGCCCTCTTCCAGCACCAGCACTTTATCGGCCAGATGCAGGATCTCGTCTAACGAGTGGCTGACGTACAGCATCGGAATGTTGATTTCACGAGCCAGGCGTTGCAGATAAGGCAACAGCTCGCGTTTACGGGGAATATCTAAAGAGGCCAGCGGCTCGTCCAGTAACAGCAATTCCGGTGCGGTGAGCAGCGCACGCCCAATGGCGACTCGCTGTTTTTCGCCACCAGAAAGACCGCCCGGCAGCCTGTCCAGCAAACCTTCAATCCCCAGCAGCGAGACCAGTTTGTCAAACTGCCCCGCCATACTTTTCGCCATGCCGTAGCGCAGATTGCCGCGCACCTTATAGTGCGGGAACAGGCGCGCATCCTGAAATACGTAGCCAACACGGCGCTTTTCCGGCGACAGACAAATTTTCTTTTCTGCGTCGTTAAGCACCCGATTGTTGAGCACGATGCGGCCCTTCTGCGGCTTCGTCAGGCCGCTGATGGCGTTAATCAAAGACGTTTTTCCTGCGCCAGAAACACCAAAAATAGCGGTAATGCCGGAAGCCGGAAGCGATTCGTTGATGGTCAGGCAGTGATCGCCTAAGGTCTGGCTGAAGTTGAGTTCCAGCATGGTTATCTCCCCGTCCGTTCGCGGCTAAGGCGTGCCAGCCATTCTGAAATCAACAGCGACACCAGCGCCAGCACGATGGAAATCAGGCACAGCCTGGCCGCCGCACCTTCGCCGCCCGGCGTCTGAATCAGGGTGTACATGGCAGAAGGAATGGTGCGGGTTTCCCCTGGAATGTTGGAGACAAACGTAATGGTTGCGCCAAATTCGCCAAGCGAACGCGCAAAGGCCAGCACCGTGCCGACGATAATCCCCGGCAAAGTGAGCGGTAAGGTGATGGTGAAGAACACTCGCCAGCGCCCTGCGCCCAACGTGCGAGCGGCCTGTTCGAGTTTGATATCGACGCCTTCCAGCGCCAGACGAATAGCCCGAACCATCAGCGGGAAGGACATCACCGCTGCCGCCAGCACCGCGCCGCGCCAGCTAAAGGCGAAGGTGATGCCGAACCAATCGTAGAGCCAGGCGCCGATAAACCCCCGACGGCCCATTGCTATCAACAACAGATATCCGACCACCACGGGTGGAAGGACTAAAGGAAGGTGGATAAGGCTGTCGAGCAGCGCTTTGCCGGGAAAGTTGCGGCGTACCAGCAACCAGGCAAAGAAGATCCCGAAGGGCAAACTGAACACCACGGCCAGGGAAGAAACTTTCAGGCTCAGCAGTACCGCCTGCCATTCGGGATCGGTCAATATCATTCGTGGGTAGTAAATCCGTACTGTTTGAAAATGGCGGAAGCCTGCGGTCCTTTCAGGTAATCATAGAAAGCCGTGACCGTGGCGTTTTTATGTCCGTCGGTAATCGCTACCGGGTATTCCACTTTTTTGTGGGAGTCTTCCGGGAAGGTGCCCACCACTTTAACGCCTTTGCTGGCGACAGCATCAGAGCCGTACACAATGCCCAGCGGCGCTTCGTTACGCTCAACCAGTGCCAGCGCACCGCGCACATCTTCGGCCGGAGCAAGTCTGGCAGACAGCGTATCCCATGCGCCCAATTTCTGCAGCGCTTCTTTCGCGTAAATGCCCGCTGGAACGTGATCCGGATCGCCAACTGCCAGACGGCCACCTTTCAGCAGGCTGGTCCAGTTGGTTTTCGCATCGATAGTCACATCGCCCTGCTCACTGGCTTTCGGTGCAACGACGACAAGGCTGTTGCCCAGCAATGTTTCACGCGTAGCGGTATCAATGGCTTTTTTCTCGACCGCGTAATCCATCCATTTCTGGTCAGCAGAGATAAACAGGTCCGCTGGCGCGCCCGCTTCAATCTGGCGAGCAAGCGTTGAAGAAGAAGCAAAAGAGGACACCACATCCACGTTTTTCTCTTTCTTGTACTCTTTGGCAATGTCCTGCATCGCGTTGGTCAGCGAGGCGGCCGCAAAGACCGTAATCTTCCCTTCATCAGCAAAAGCATGACCGGCAACAGAAAGCGATAAAGCTGTGCCTGCGACGAGGCGTAACCAAGAACGTTCCATTTGTGACTCCTGTGAGTGTCGTTATGTACGAAATAATATAACGATAACTATAGGGTTTTCCCAGTGCTAATTGGCACCACTCAGTGAGTATATCGGCAGAAAGAAGAAGAACTTAAACAGGGGAAACGAGGCGGAATGGGGATAAAAAAATGCCCGGCTTTACCGGGCATCTCGAAATCAATGATTTTGCTGCTGGCCTTTATCTTTGTGGCCGACGTTCGACAGAACGTTAAACACTTCACCGAGACCGTAAATCAGCCCCAGAATGATCGCCATCACCACGGGAACCATGATTACGGCAAAGACCAGACTTTTCAACAACTCTAACATGGTCAGCTCCTGACATTGTGATTCCTTCATTGTAACCGGATACTCAGGAAATTCACTCCCCTTTTGTGCGGTGCCCTGTGTAATAATAATCAGGAACGTACATCCAAAAACTGAGCAGGACATTGATATGCAGGCCGAAATTCTTCTTACCCTTAAGCTTCAGCAGCGTCTGTTTGCCGATCCGCGCCGCATTGCCCTGCTCAAACAAATCGACGTGACGGGCTCCATCAGCCAGGGCGCGAAAAATGCGGGCATCAGCTACAAAAGCGCCTGGGATGCCATCAACGATATGAACCAGCTCAGCGAGCAGCCGCTGGTCGACAGAGCCACTGGCGGCAAAGGCGGCGGTGGCGCAGTGCTGACGCGCTATGGTCAGCGTCTGATTCAGCTTTATGATCTGCTGGCGCAAATCCAGCAGAAAGCGTTCGACGTGCTGAGTGACGACGATGCCCTGCCGCTGGACAGCCTGCTGGCAGCCATTTCACGCTTTTCTCTGCAAACCAGCGCGCGTAATCAGTGGTTCGGTACGATTACCCGCCGCGACCACCAGCAGGTGCAGGAACATGTCGATGTGCTGCTTGCCGATGGTGAAACGCGTCTTAAAGTCGCCATCACCGCACAAAGCGGTGAGCGTCTTGGGCTTGAGGAAGGCAAAGAAGTGCTGGTTTTGCTGAAAGCGCCTTGGGTCGGCATTACGCGTGATGCCAAAGTCGCGGCGCAGGCAGACAATCAGCTTTCCGGCGTGATCAGCCATATTGAACGCGGGCAGGCACAGTGTGAAGTGCTGATGACGCTACCTGATGGGCAGGCGCTTTGCGCCACACTGCCCGTCGAGGAAGCCGCTGAATTAAATGAAAATGAACCCGCCATCGCCTGGTTTAATGCCGACAGGGTGATCCTCGCCACCCTTCGCTGATGGCTTGACTTTCGCCATCAGAAAACGTATCCCTGAATAAAATCGCTGCAAAAAATGGGATACACCATGTCATCATTGCATATTTCGCAAGGCACGTTTCGTCTTAGCGATACAAAAACGCTCTCTGTTCCTGGCCTCACCCTTCACGCTGGTGAATCCTGGGCGTTCGTTGGCAGCAACGGTAGCGGCAAGTCTGCGCTGGCTCGTGCGCTCTCCGGGGAGCTGACTTTGCTCTCCGGCACCCGCGAAAGTGCCTTCACGCGAACCACTCGCCTCTCCTTTGAGCAGTTACAAAAACTGGTCAGCGACGAGTGGCAACGCAACAATACTGACCTGCTCAGCCCTGGCGAAGAAGACACCGGGCGCACAACAGCCGAGATTATCCAGGAAGAAGTGAAAGACCCGGCACGATGCCGTGACCTCGCCACTCGCTTTGGTATCGCGTCTTTACTGGAGCGCCGCTTCAAATACCTTTCTACCGGCGAAACACGCAAAACCTTGCTGTGCCAGGCGCTGATGAGCAACCCGGACTTGTTGATTCTGGATGAGCCGTTTGATGGCCTGGATGTGGCTTCGCGCCAGGCCCTGGCCGAGCTACTCGCCACGTTGCATCAGGAAGGCATCACGCTGGTTCTGGTGCTCAACCGTTTTGATGAAATTCCTGAGTTCGTCGAGTTTGCTGGCGTGCTGGCGGACTGCACCTTGCTGGAAACTGGCACTAAAAAAGCGCTGCTGGAACAGGCGCTGATAGCCCAACTTGCCCATAGCGAGAAGCTTTCGGGCATTGCATTGCCAGAACCGGATGCGCCGCCTGCCCGGCTTTCGCTGCCTGAAGATCAGCCGAGGATTGTGCTCAATCACGGCGTGGTGTCTTACAACGATAAACCGATTATTGAGGACATGAGCTGGACGGTAAATCCGGGCGAGCACTGGCAGATTGTTGGCCCGAACGGTGCCGGTAAATCGACGCTGTTGAGCCTGGTCACAGGCGATCACCCACAGGGTTACAGCAATGATCTGACGCTGTTTGGCCGCCGCCGTGGCAGCGGAGAAACCATCTGGGACATTAAAAAGCACATCGGCTATGTCAGCAGCAGCCTGCATCTTGATTACCGCGTGAGCACCAATGTGCGTAATGTGATCCTTTCCGGCTTCTTCGACTCCATCGGTATCTATCAGGCCGTGTCCGATAAACAGCACAAGCTGGCGCAAGTCTGGCTGGATATTTTGGGTATCGACAATCGCACCGCTGACGCCCCGTTTCACAGCCTTTCCTGGGGCCAGCAGCGATTAGCACTGATTGTTCGGGCGTTAGTGAAACACCCGACGCTGCTGATCCTTGATGAGCCGCTTCAGGGCCTTGATCCGCTAAACCGCCAACTTGTGCGGCGTTTTGTAGACGTGCTGATTGGGGAAGGCAACACGCAGCTGCTGTTTGTCTCGCATCACGCTGAAGACGCACCGGACTGCATCACTCATCGTCTGGAGTTTGTGCCTCAGGCTGAGGGCTATCGCTACGCCATTGGTAAACGCTGATCATCCTGTGGGGGAGCCTGCCGCTCCCCGCTTTTCAGATAAAGAGTAGCCTTCCTTTCTCTTCACCTTGTTTTATAATGCAAAAACGTGCCGTTACGGTGTGATTTTTCACTGTGTAAACGATTCCACTAATTTAGGCCGTGTCACACTTTTCGCTTCTCTGTTATGCTAGGCTTATTCCATACCATAGGCTTAACGGAGCGAATTATGAGAGTACTGGTTACAGGTGGTAGCGGTTACATAGGCAGCCATACCTGCGTGCAGTTGCTGAAACAAGGGCACGACGTCATCATTCTCGACAACCTGTGCAACAGCAAACGCAGCGTGTTACCGGTGATTGAACGCTTAGGCGGCAAGCAGCCGGTGTTTGTGGAGGGGGATATCCGCAACGAAGCGCTGATGACCGAAATTCTGCACGATCACGCTATCGATACCGTTATTCACTTTGCCGGGCTGAAAGCCGTGGGTGAATCTGTCGCTAAGCCGCTCGAGTACTACGACAACAATGTGACGGGCACGCTGCGTCTGATTTCCGCAATGCGCGCCGCCAGCGTCAAAAACTTCATTTTCAGCTCCTCCGCCACCGTCTACGGCGACCAGCCAAAAATCCCTTACGTTGAAAGCTTCCCGACCGGCACGCCGCAAAGCCCTTACGGCAAGAGCAAGCTGATGGTTGAGCAAATTCTGGCTGACCTGCAAAAAGCCCAGCCTGAATGGAGCATCGCCCTGCTGCGCTATTTCAACCCGGTAGGCGCTCATCCATCAGGCGATATGGGTGAAGATCCGCAAGGCATTCCAAATAACCTGATGCCGTACATCGCGCAGGTTGCCGTTGGCCGCCGGGATTCGCTCGCTATTTTTGGCAATGACTACCCAACACAAGACGGCACCGGCGTACGCGATTACATCCACGTGATGGATCTGGCCGACGGTCACGTAGCGGCAATGGAAAAACTCGCCGACAAACCAGGCGTGCATATCTATAACCTGGGTGCAGGCGTTGGCAGCAGCGTACTGGATGTGGTGAACGCCTTCAGTAAAGCCTGCGGCAAACCGATCAACTATCACTTCGCGCCACGTCGCGATGGCGACCTTCCGGCCTACTGGGCGGATGCGAACAAAGCCGATCGCGATCTGAACTGGCGAGTGACCCGTAATCTTGACGAAATGGCACAGGACACCTGGCACTGGCAGTCCCGCCATCCGCAGGGTTACCCTGACTAAGGACCTGTCATGACGCAATTCAACCCTGTCGATCATCCGCACCGCCGCTATAACCCGTTAACCGGGCAGTGGATCCTGGTGTCACCGCATCGCGCCAAGCGCCCCTGGCAGGGGGCGCAAGAAACGCCAGCCAAACAAACGTTGCCCGCGCACGATCCGGATTGTTTCCTTTGCCCGGGCAACACGCGAGCAACCGGCGATACCAACCCGCAATACACCGGCACCTACGTCTTTACGAATGACTTTGCTGCGCTGATGACAGACACGCCAGACGCACCGGAAAGTGAAGATCCGCTGATGCGTTGTGAAAGCGCACGTGGCACCAGTCGGGTGATTTGTTTCTCGCCCGATCACAGCAAAACCTTGCCTGAACTGAGCGTTTCTGCATTAGAAGAAGTGGTGAAAACCTGGCAGGAACAGACAGCAGATTTAGGCCAGCGCTACCCCTGGGTTCAGGTGTTTGAGAACAAAGGCGCGGCGATGGGCTGCTCTAACCCACACCCTCACGGTCAGGTGTGGGCAAACAGTTTTTTACCGAATGAAGCGGAACGTGAAGACCGTCTGCAAAAAGACTATTTTGCCCGGCAGGGTTCGCCCATGTTGGTGGATTACACCCAGCGCGAAATGGCCGACGGCAGCCGCACCGTGGTGGAAACCGAGCACTGGCTTGCCGTTGTGCCTTACTGGGCGGCGTGGCCGTTCGAAACGCTGCTGTTGCCAAAAGCTCATGTCCTGCGCATCACCGATTTAACGGAAGCTCAACGCAGCGATCTTGCTGTGGCGTTGAAAAAACTCACCAGCCGTTACGACAACCTGTTCCAGTGCTCCTTCCCCTACTCCATGGGCTGGCACGGCGCGCCGTTCAATGGCGAAGACAATGCTCACTGGCAGCTGCATGCTCATTTCTATCCACCCCTGCTGCGCTCGGCCACCGTTCGCAAGTTTATGGTCGGTTATGAAATGCTGGCAGAAACACAGCGCGATCTCACGGCTGAACAAGCCGCGGAGCGTCTGCGCGCCGTCAGTGACGTCCACTATCGCGAATCAGGAGTCTAAAAATAATGAGTCTGAAAGAAAAAACCCTGTCCCTGTTTGCTGAAAAATTTGGCTACCCTGCCAACCACGTTATCCAGGCGCCAGGCCGCGTGAATCTGATTGGCGAACACACCGATTACAACGACGGGTTCGTGTTGCCGTGCGCCATCGATTATCAGACGGTGATCAGCTGTGCGCCACGCCAGGACAGAACGGTGCGCGTGATTGCGGCCGACTACGAAAACCAGACGGATGAGTTCTCCCTCGATGCGCCGATTGTCAGCCACGATACTCAGCAGTGGTCCAACTACGTGCGCGGCGTGGTGAAGCATCTGCAAAAACGTAACCGCAATTTCGGCGGCGTGGATATGGTTATCAGCGGTGACGTGCCGCAGGGCGCGGGCCTGAGCTCTTCTGCATCGCTTGAAGTTGCCGTGGGCACGGTTTTCCAGCAGCTTTATCATCTGCCGCTGGACGGGGCGCAAATCGCTCTTAATGGGCAGGAAGCGGAGAACCAGTTTGTTGGCTGTAACTGCGGCATTATGGATCAGCTGATTTCCGCTCTCGGCAAGAAAGATCATGCGTTGCTGATCGACTGCCGTTCGCTTGGCACCAAAGCGGTTTCCATGCCGAAAGGTGCGGCGGTGATCATCATCAACAGTAACTTCAAACGCACGCTGGTAGGCAGCGAGTACAACACTCGCCGCGAACAGTGTGAGACGGGCGCGCACTTCTTCCAGCAGCCCGCTCTGCGCGATGTTTCTCTGGAAAAATTCAACGCCGTCGCTCATGAACTTGACCCGACTGTCGCCAAACGTGTTCGCCACGTGCTGACGGAAAACGCCCGTACCGTTGAAGCCGCTTCAGCTCTCGCGAAAGGTGACCTGAAGCGGATGGGTGAGCTGATGGCTGAATCTCATGCTTCCATGCGTGATGACTTCGAAATCACCGTGCCGCAGATTGATACGCTGGTCGAGATTGTGAAAACCACCATTGGCGACAAAGGCGGCGTACGCATGACCGGCGGCGGTTTCGGTGGCTGCATTGTGGCGCTGGTGCCTGAAGAGCTGGTGCCTGCGGTGAAAGACGCGGTTGCTGCGCAATATCACGCCAAAACCGGCATCAAAGAAACCTTCTATGTGTGTAAAGCATCACAAGGAGCGGGCCAGTGCTGATTGAAACTCCAACGTTAGCGCCGGACGGCCTGCCGTTTCGCTTGCTAACCCTGCGTAACAGCGCAGGCATGGTTGTCACGTTGATGGACTGGGGCGCGACGCTGCTTTCCGCACGCATTCCGCTGAAAGAGGGTTCCGTGCGCGAAGCCCTGCTTGGCTGTGCCAGCCCGGAACACTACACCAGTCAGGCTGCTTTTCTGGGTGCCTCCGTCGGCCGCTATGCCAATCGCATCGCCGACAGCCGTTTTCAACTTGCCGGGGAAACTTACCAGCTCGCGCCGAGCCAGGCCCCAAATCAGCTGCACGGTGGCCCGGAAGGGTTCGACAAACGCCGCTGGCAAGTGGTGAATCAGAATGACACTTCTGTGCTGTTTACCCTTGAATCAGCCGATGGCGACCAGGGTTTCCCTGGAAATCTGCGTGCTACCGCGCAGTATCAGCTGACAGAAGATAATCGCATTGCTATCGAATACCGGGCGACGGTCGATAAAGCCTGCCCGGTCAACCTGACCAACCATGTCTATTTCAATCTCGATGGTGGTCAGAGCGATGTGCGCAATCACACGCTGAGCATCGCGGCCGATCAGTATCTGCCGGTTGATGAAATGGGCATCCCTCGTTCAGGCCTGAAAGACGTTACCGGCACCAGCTTTGATTTCCGTAAACCTAAGCAGATTGCCAATGAGTTCCTGTCTGACGACGATCAGCGCAAAGTTAATGGCTACGATCACGCTTTCCTCCTTAATGCCAAAGGTGAACTTTCTCAGCCCGTGGCAACGGTGTGGTCTGCCGATAACAAGCTAGAGCTGAAGGTGTTCACCACTGCGCCTGCGCTGCAATTTTATTCCGGCAATTTCCTTGACGGCACGCCGTCACGCGAACCGCAGCCTTACGCCGCCTGGCAAGGGCTGGCGCTGGAAAGCGAATTCCTGCCAGACAGCCCTAATCATCCGGAATGGCCGCAGCCAGACTGCACGCTGCTGCCGGGTGAAGAGTATGTCAGCGTGACCGAATATCAATTTACCTCGTTGTGATCCCCTGCCCTCCTGTCGGAGGGCCTTTTTCAGTAAAATGCTGAAAATTACCGCACTTACCGTTAAAAACTAACGACCTCATCACAAGCTGCTTACACTGCGCCGCTATTTTCGCTATGGTTATCAATAAGCGTTGCCGCTGCTGACGCAACGGCAATATAATGAGAATTGTTATCATTCAATCTAGTTCAGGAGTCACAGTATGGCTGTTACTAAGCTTGTGCTTGTTCGTCACGGCGAAAGCCAGTGGAACAATGAAAACCGCTTCACCGGTTGGTATGATGTTGATCTGTCTGAGAAAGGTGTGGGCGAAGCCAAAGCAGCAGGCAAACTGCTGAAAGAAGAAGGCTTCAGCTTTGATTTTGCTTATACCTCCGTGCTGAAACGTGCCATCCACACCCTGTGGAACGTGCTGGATGAACTGGATCAGGCGTGGCTGCCGGTTGAGAAATCCTGGAAGCTGAACGAACGTCACTACGGCGCGTTGCAGGGTCTGAATAAAGCGGAAACCGCTGAAAAATACGGTGACGAGCAGGTTAAACAGTGGCGTCGTGGCTTTGCCATCACCCCACCAGAGCTGACCAAAGATGACGAACGCTACCCGGGCCATGACCCACGCTACGCGAAACTGACGGATAAAGAGCTGCCAGTGACCGAAAGCCTGGCGCTGACGATCGATCGCGTAGTGCCTTACTGGAACGAAACCATTCTGCCACGTCTGAAAAGCGGCGAGCGCGTGATCATCGCGGCTCACGGCAACTCCCTGCGTGCACTGGTGAAATACCTGGACAACATGGGCGAAGACGAAATTCTCGAACTGAACATCCCAACCGGCGTACCGCTGGTGTATGAGTTCGATGAAAACTTCAAGCCGGTGAAACACTACTATCTGGGCAATGCTGACGAAATCGCTGCGAAAGCAGCGGCCGTGGCGAACCAGGGCAAAGCGAAGTAACTTTTCGCCAGACGCAAAAAAAGCGTGGTTTTCACCACGCTTTTTTATTGCCTGAAATCCTTAGCCGCGACGAGCTTTAACCGCGTTCGTCAGCTGGCGCAGCACCGCATCGGTGTCATCCCAACCAATGCAGGCATCGGTGATGCTCTTGCCGTAGGTCAGCGGTTCGCCGCTTTCGAGATTCTGATTGCCTTCCACCAGATGGCTTTCAATCATCACTCCGATAATGGCTTTTTCGCCACCCGCAATTTGCCCTGCGACGTCGGTCGCCACGTCCATCTGCTTTTTGAACTGCTTGCTGGAGTTGGCGTGGCTGAAGTCGATCATCACCTGAGAAGGCAGGCCCGCTTTGTGCAGCCCTTCTTTGACCATCGCGACGTGATGCGCGCTGTAGTTCGGCTCTTTACCGCCACGCAGAATGATGTGGCAGTCGCCGTTCCCGCTGGTGTTCACAATGGCAGAGTGGCCCCATTTGGTCACAGACAGGAAGCAGTGTGGCGCGCCAGCGGCATTAATGGCATCGATAGCCACTTTGATGGTGCCGTCTGTACCGTTTTTGAAACCTACCGGGCAAGAAAGGCCGGAAGCCAGCTCACGGTGAACCTGTGATTCGGTGGTACGCGCACCAATTGCGCCCCAGCTCATCAGGTCAGCCATGTACTGTGGGGTGATCATATCGAGGAATTCACCCGCCGCAGGCAGGCCGCTGTCGTTAATTTCGAGCAGCAGCTTACGGGCAATGCGCAGGCCGTCGTTAATCTGGAAGCTGTTATCCATATGCGGATCGTTAATCAGCCCTTTCCAGCCCACGGTAGTGCGCGGCTTTTCAAAATAGACGCGCATGACGATTTCCAGCTCGCCTTTCAGCTCTTCACGCAATGCCAGCAGGCGGTTGGCGTATTCCTTCGCCGCAACAGGATCATGAATGGAGCACGGGCCAATCACCACCAGCAGGCGATCGTCACTGCCTTTAAGGATCTTGTGGATCGCTTTGCGGGCATGCGACACCGTGTTGGCGGCATTTTCAGTGGCGGGGAATTTTTCAAGGAGCGCTACAGGCGGTAATAACTCGTTGATCTCTTTAATACGTAAATCGTCGTTCTGATAATTCATGATCTTTCCAGCGTTGCCATACTTAGTCGATTGAGTGCAATCCCATCAATCTATCTCGCCAGGCCAAAAGTGTAAACCGGGTTTTACACTTGAGCCGGATAATTCCTGGAATTAACCTTAAAAACGCCAGAAAGTAGCGATAACTGAGACAGCCGCTACACTTTTTAAAGATAAATGCTAGCTTTTAAATGTTTAGCGAGATTCCACGCTGACTTAAATCATTGTTGTGGAGTTTTTATCCACACATCAGCGAAATGCACTGTTGGAAGAAGTTATCCGACGTAACGACCATAACAGGAGCACCCTCATGAAAAACAACACACTGGCAACACTGATCCTGACCGCGACGCTTTCGATGATGAGTGGCGCAGCCATCGCGGCAGACACCGCTTCAGACAATAATGGCCAGGCGAATTCCGCTGCCGATGCGGGTCAACACGCCCCTGACGCCCATCAAAATGTCGCCCCAAATGGCGTCGATAACAGCAATGTGAACAGCTCATCCAGCGGCACCATGCTGCATCCGAATGGCGCCACCAGCGACGCCCAGCACATGAGCAAGGATGAGATCCACAAGAACTCCATGTGTAAAGACGGCAAGTGCCCGGACATCAACAAGAAAGTTGAAACCGGTAATGGGATGAACAATGACGTCGATACCAAAACGGACGGCACGACCCAGTAAGTGATTTCTGCTATCTCTAAAGGAGAGCCTCGCTCTCCTTTTTTTATGCGTAAAGGCCAAAGATCTGCAATCATGTCATGCACTAACTAAAAAAAAGCAGGACCTGCATATGGCGCATTCGCATTCTCACTCCTCGGCCCAGCAGCCCAATGACGGCAACGCTCGCCGCCTGCTGCTGGCGTTTATCATTACCGCCGGATTTATGCTGCTGGAAGTTGTCGGTGGCTTGATTTCTGGCTCTCTGGCGCTGTTGGCAGATGCCGGGCACATGCTGACCGATGCGGCAGCGTTGTTGTTTGCGCTGCTGGCAGTCCAGTTTGCGAAGCGTCCGCCCAACTCCCGCCACACGTTTGGCTGGCTTCGCCTGACGACGCTTGCCGCTTTCGTGAATGCCATCGCGCTGGTGTTGATCACCCTCCTGATTGTCTGGGAAGCCATTCAACGTTTCCAGCACCCGCAGCCGATCGCCGGGGCGACAATGATGGTCACTGCCGTCGCAGGGTTGCTGGCGAATATTCTCTCATTCTGGATTTTGCATCGTGGCAGTGAAGAGAAAAACCTGAACGTTCGCGCCGCCGCGCTGCACGTTCTTGGGGATTTGCTGGGTTCCGTAGGCGCCATTGTCGCGGCCATTGTGATTCTGACCACAGGCTGGACGCCGATTGACCCGATACTTTCGGTACTGGTTTCCTGCCTTGTGCTGAAGAGTGCGTGGCAACTGCTGAAGGAGAGCGTGAATGAGCTACTGGAAGGCGCGCCGGGTTCGATTGATATTTCAGCCCTCAAACGCGGGCTGCGTCGTGAAATTCCCGAGGTGCGGAATGTTCGCCACGTTCACGTCTGGCTGGTGGGCGAGAAGCCCATTATGACGCTGCATGTGCATGTGATCCCCCCTCACGACCACGATGCTTTGCTGGAGAGAATTCAGCACTATCTGGAGCATCACTACCAGATAGCGCACGCCACCATTCAGATGGAATATCAGCCGTGCAGCGGCCCGGAATGCCATCTTAACGAAGTGCAATCCGGGCACGGCCATCATCATCACCACTAGCTGGAAAGCGCGCGTGAGCCCCGTTCACGTGCGCTGTTAATCCACATCCGGCTGCCGTTCAGTGCGATAAAGGTCAGCAACAGATACTCCAGTGACATCGCATATACGCCCTGCAGCGCAAAAATCACCACACTGATTACATTGATAACCACCCACAGCAGCCAGTTTTCAACGTATTTGCGGGTCATCAGGATCATCGCCACAATCGACAGCACCATCATGCAGGAATCCCAGAACGGGAAAGCATCGGGCTGTAGCTCCGGCATGGAAACCTTCAGCCCAAGCCCTTGCATTAGCGTTACCGCCACGCGGGTGAGGAAGCCAAACACGGGATTGATAAATACGGTCATCAGGCCTATCGCCACCACACACACGGCAAGCCAGGTGAGCGCTTTGGGCAACGGCAGCCAGCGGATTTGCAGTTCCGCTTCATGTTGGCTGGTTTGTCGCGACCACGCATACCAGCCGTAGATATTCGCGGCAAAAAAGAAAAGTTGCAGCAGCAGGCTGGCATACAGCTGGATCTGGAAAAAGATGATCGCAAACAGCGTGACGTTGATCAGACCGAAGGCGTAGTTGCTGATTTTTTCGAGGCTGGCGAGCCAGATACACAGCAGACCGGCAATCGTGCCCACGGCTTCAATCCATGAGAGATCGTAGCCCCCTGCGCCAAGGGGAATATGCACCAGAATGTTTTGCGTGCTAAAGAAATCCATTTTTTTCTCCGCAGACGTGACGTCATAAAGTAAACAACGGGTTATGACCGTAATTATGAGCGTAGTGTAGCCGCAAAATCCAGCATGCGGTTCAAAGGCAGCAATGCGCCCTCTCTCAGCGCCGCATCAACATGGATCTCATGTTCTGCTCCGCCGTGCTCAAGACCATCCGCAATCGCCTTCAGCCCGTTCATCGCCATCCACGGGCAGTGTGCGCAGCTGCGACAAGTGGCACCTTCGCCAGCGGTCGGCGCTTCAAGCAGCTCTTTTTCCGGCACGGCCTGCTGCATTTTGTAGAAAATACCGCGATCGGTGGCCACGATAAGCTGCTGGTTGGGGAGCGTTTTCGCCGCGGCAATCAGCTGGCTGGTTGAGCCCACCGCATCCGCCATATCCACAATCGACTGTGGCGATTCCGGATGTACCAGTATGGCGGCTTGCGGATAAAGCGCATTCATGCGAGCCAGAGCCTGGGTTTTGAATTCATCGTGGACGATACAGGCGCCCTGCCAGCACAGCACATCTGCGCCCGTCTGCTTTTGCACATAGCGCCCTAAGTGACGATCCGGAGCCCAGATGATCTTTTCCCCCAGGCTGTCGAGATGCTCGATAAGCTCAACGGCAATACTTGAGGTCACTACCCAGTCGGCGCGGGCTTTTACCGCAGCCGAAGTGTTGGCATACACCACAACCGTGCGGTCCGGATGCGCATCACAGAACTTGTTAAATTCGTCGATTGGACAACCGAGATCCAGAGAACACTCAGCGTTGAGCGTGGGCATCAGAATCGTTTTTTCCGGGCTGAGGATCTTCGCGGTTTCCCCCATAAAGCGCACGCCAGCTACCAGCAGCGTTGTCGCCTCATGGCGGGCACCGAAGCGCGCCATCTCAAGGGAATCGGAGATACAGCCGCCGGTTTCTTCCGCCAGCTGCTGGATTTCCGGGTCGGTGTAGTAATGGGCAACCATCACCGCGTTGCGCTCTTTCAGCAGTCGCTTAATTTTCTCGCGATAGAACTGCTTTTCCTCGGCGCTCAACGGCGCGGGCTTAGGCGGAAACGGATAAATTGCGGTTTCAGGATCAAACATTACGCTCATCATGGCTTCTCGTTTCACTGGCTTAACAAAACTGTCGATTTAATGGCCTGAATCGCGTTAATCAGACAGTGGTGTTTTATATGCTAAACAAGATAGCGAATTGCTGCCGAAAAGTCGTGCAGATTTTCCGTCTGTGCCAATCAGGCTTTTTTGTGGTACAAAGTATCAACATTTGACGACTGACGATACTTGCTGCCATGGCGTACACCATCGATATCATCTCCTGTATCACCGAACAGTTTGTGGCGCTCACCGCCACCGAAAAACGCATTGCTCAGTTCATTCTGGATGATGTTGCCGCGGCGGCTGAGTTGCCGATAGCTGAGCTCGCCCGTCAGACCAGTACCAGCCAGGCTTCGGTGACACGGTTTGCCCGGACGCTTGGCTGCAAAGATGTACGTGATTTGAAAGTGAAGCTGGCGCAGTCCCTCGCTGTCGGGCAACGCTTTATTCTGGATGTGCCGGATCTGGAAGGCGTTCAGGGGATTTACGAGTCGATTATCAGCGTGCTGGAAACCAACCGTCGCGCGCTTGACCCTGACTCGCTGCAAAAAGCGGTGGGCTGGTTAACCCAGTCACGACAAATTCTGGCGATTGGCATGGGCGGCGGCTCAACGATTTGCGCTCAGGAACTTCAGTACCGCCTGTTCCGCCTGGGGTTGCCGGTCGCCAGCCAGAATGACGGTTTGCTGGTGCGGATGATGTGTTCTGCGGTGGCGCCTCAGGATGTGGTCATTGCTTTGTCGCTCGGCGGTTACACGCCTGAGGTGACTGACAGCGCCGCCATCGCCAGACAGTATGGGGCGAAAGTCATCGCCATTACCCCAGAAGACACGCCGCTGGCGAAACAGGCCGATTTGGTGCTGCCGTTAGTGGTCACGGAAAACGACTACATCTTTAAGCCAAGCACCTCGCGCTATGCGATGCTGGCGATGATAGATGTGCTCGCGACGGAGCTTGCGATGGCCAATAAAGCGCAGGCCAAAGACCGCCTGCGTCGTATTAAACTCTCATTGCATAATCTGCGTGGTGGCATTGATCGCCAGCCGTTGGGCGATTAAAGCGCTTCGGCAAACACCGCCAGGTAGCGGGCCGCCTGTTCTTTAGTACGCGAGACAGCCTGCCCTGGACGGTATAAGTCGCTACCAAGCCCTGCTCCTGCGCAGCCAGCCCGCCTATACTCCGACAGATTTTCAGGGGTGATCCCCCCGACAGCCAGCACTGGCACCGAGGCTGGCAATACCGCTTTTAGCGCCTGAATATAGGCCGGGCCAAAAGCGGAAGACGGGAAGATTTTGAGCCATTGTGCGCCCGCATCCAGCGCGGTAAACGCTTCGGTAGCGGTAGCGCACCCGGCGCAAACCAGCATGCCTTTATCCACCGCCTTGCGAATCACCGCAGGCTGTGTGTTCGGAGTGACCACCAACTTCGCTCCAGCCTGCGCCAGAGTATCAACCTGTTCAACGTTGAGGACGGTCCCTGCGCCAATCATCGCCCGATGTCCGTACTCACTCATCAGAGCCGGAATGCTTTGCTGCCAGTCAGGCGAGTTCAGCGGAATTTCGATATAGCGAAACCCAGCTTCAATCAGCACGCTGGTGTGAGCTCCCGCTTCAGCAGGCGTGATACCGCGAAGAATGGCTACCAGTTTAGTGTCGGCCATGAAAAATACTCCTTATTCCTTGCAGAAAGGCGTCATCGCCATCGCAGCAATTCGCCTGAACGCCGAGCGCGGCAAAGGCACGAAGGTAGCGCGCATTCAGCAAAGAACCGCCCACCAGAGTGACGCGGGGCTGGGTGTGTTGCGGATACATCTCCGCCACTTCAGCGCCTATCAGCAACCCGGAGAGATAGTCCGCCACCGAAGTGGGGGCTAACTCACCAAGCACGCGTGCAGCACGAGCGCTGAACAATGAGGCAACTGGCGATGAGGTTGTGAGCCCGCGCTTTAAGCCACGCTGGAAAGCTTCATCGTCCGCCTGCTGTTGCGGCAGCCCTTTGCCGATCAGCGACTGGTTGAGCAGCAAATGGAAAAGCTCACCGGTCATCACAGTAGAGAAGTGCTGAATGCACTCGCCATCGACGCTCACCCATTTACTGTGGGTGCCTGGCATCACGTACACATCAGCGGGTGACAGCGCCATCGCGCCCGTTAACTGAGTTTCTTCGCCGCGCATCACGTTGCACTCGCCGTTTTGCTGTACTTTCAGCCCCGGCACAATCCAGACCTGCCCGGCCACTTCTGTCAGTTTGCTGCCCAATTGCCGGGTCGTTACCGGACAGGGCAGATAAGGGGCCACTTGCCAGCCCGCATCGCTGCCGATCATGCCGGCCATAAAGACCGGGATGCTGTTCTCTTCACGCCACGGCGCGATGTGCTGCCGGAAGATCTCTTCCGGCGTGCGTCCGTTGAGCTGAGAAACACCTGCGGCAATCTGCAACTGATTCACACAAACCTCGTTCTGCCAGTGCCACGCCCGAAGGTGCGTGGAGCCCCAGTCAACGGCAATCCAGTTCTCCATTATTCCCTCAGCTCTCTGACACTTTGCGGATGCCAACGGCCACCTGTGGCGCTTCAGGCTGACTTTCACGCTCACGGGTGATCATTTCCAGCGCCGCTTCACGGCTCAGGCGCGGAGCTGGCGTAACCAGAGTCACGACCACACCACCGACCAGGCTTGTCAGTACCGAAGGAATGCAAGGGTTACCCCAGAAGGCGAGCCAGCTGCTGTCCATCAATACCACCATCGAAGCCACGGCCCCACCGAGCAGTGAGGCCAACGCTCCTTGCCAGTTGAAGCGTGTCCAGAAGCGGCCCAGCATGGAGCAGATAAACATGCCTGACATGATCATCGAAATCATCTTAGTGATGTAGCTGATGATGTCGTTAGACGTCAGAGCAAACAGCAGCGCCAGCGCAATCACCAGTACCAGGAAGATACGCGACATGCGGATCGCTTTTTCCGGCGCAGGCATGTGTCCGGTGATCAGGGTGTAGAGATCGCGCAGCATGATAGATACCGCGGCAATGGCGTCTGAACTGCCGGAAGACATGTTGGCGGACATCCCGGCAATCAGTACGGCCATCGCCAGAACCGGCGGCAGAACCTGCGTGGCGAACAGGAAGGCAAACCCACTGTTTTCGAGGTGCGAGTTCATCGTCCACACCGCCATGCCGATAATCGCAGGCAGGAATGAGAACATCAGGTACAGCACGCCGGTGATGGTGAATGACTGACGAACGGAGGACACCGTTTTTGCCGAGTAGATCCGCTGGCGGTAAGACGGCGTCGCCAGCACGCCAACGCTAATCACGAAGGCCAGTGAGAGCGCAGGTAAAACACCCAACTTATCGACGGCAAAGAGGCTTTGCGCAGCAGGGTCTACCGTGTGTTTTATTTCGGTCCATCCGCCCGCATGATGAACGGCGAGCACCGCCATAATGATGAAACCGGCGAACAGGACAATTGACTGAATAGTATCAATCCATACCACTGCGGAATAACCGCCAATGCCAACATAAACAATAAACGCCAGGGCAATGATAATTTTCGCAGTATTAATATCAATACCGCTGGCCCATGCGAGATATAATCCGCCGCCTAATATATGTGCTCCGAGCCAACCAATCGAGGCAATAAAAATCAATATCGCCACCAGGTTCTTTATTATTTTACTGCCGCCAGTGTAATACGATATTTCTTCACTCATGGTCATAAAACGCATTTTACGTACTGGCGCAAATAACCAGGCCACCAGCAAAATGCCGACTGCCCCGCCCAGACCATATAACATTCCCGCCCAGCCGTTGGTGTAGCCAAAGCCGACGGCCCCCACGCTTGAGCCGGTTCCAACCATGGTGCCCACTGTCGAACCGAGGGTCAGGATCATTGGCAGTGAGCGTCCGCCTAAAAGAAAATCGTCGCCGTTCTTTTGGTTACGCGAAACATACCAGCCCAGGGTTATCATCGCGCAGGCATATATCGCAAACCAGATTAAAAAGGATAAATTATTCATAGCTCTCGTCCAGGTACAGTAAGTCATGCTCTTTAAAAAAACATGAGGATGTTGACAAGACTGGCACCTGAATAAACAGGTTCCAGAGAATGGGTTCAATTTATATTTTTATAACGATACTGCTTTTATTATCAGTTTCAGCCCTTCTGCCGAAGGGCTTATTTCTTATTTATTACGTGCGGCGTTATAGCACGTCACGTCAACTTCCACTTTGCAATCCACAACCAGGTCAGCCACGCAGCAGATACGCGCCGGAGGATGATCCCCGAAGAATTCACGGAAGACCTTATTGAAGGACTGGAAATAACGGGCGTCAGTCAGGATAACTTTGACATGCACCACATCCGCCAGGGTATAGCCCGCTTCAGTCATGATATCGACACAATTCTGGATAGCGAGACGGGACTGATCGACGATCCCCCCTTCAACCACTTCACCGTTGGTCATTGGCGTCTGACCGGAGACATACAGCCAACCGCCCGCTTCTACCGCGCGTGAAAAAGGCAGATGCTGGCCTCCTGTGCCGGTACCGCCTTCGGTGCCATAACGTTTAATGCTCATACTTTCTCCTTCTTTTTAAGGCTGTCGGCGCAGGAATCGCCCTGCTCGTCCGATAATTTTTTGCTCAGGGCGATAGCTCATGACGCCATTCACCATCACCGCTTCAATGCCTTGTGCAGGCCGCTTAGGATCGCTGAAACTCGCGACGTCACGCACCGTCCGGGGGTTGAACAACACCAGATCGGCAAAGTTGCCCGTTTTTATCAGCCCACGCCCGGCAAGGCCAAAGCGCGCGGCGGACAATCCTGTCATTTTGTGGATGGCTGTAGTCAGCGGGAAGAGCTTTTCATCACGGCTGTAATGACCCAGCACGCGAGGGAACGCGCCCCACAGACGCGGATGCGGCATTGGATCGTTAGGTAAACCGTCGGAACCAATCATCGTGACCGGATACTGCATCACCCGGCGCACATCCTGTTCATCCATGTTGTAGTAAATTGCGCCCGCTGGCATCAACTGTTTTGCCGCTTCGAGCATCGTAACTTGCCAGTGTTCGGCAATCTCTTTCAATGTTTTTCCGGCCTGTTCTGGGAGAGACTCAGACCAGGTGATCACGATATCAAATTCATCGGTGACCTGTTTTAAATCCAGCGTCGAGGAACTCGCCGAATAAGGGTAGCAGTCGCAGGCGATCTCCTGGTGTTGGCGCATCTTATCGATAAAAGCCAGAGTTTCCTTCGTGCGCCCCCAGTTTTTCGCCCCCGCGCATTTGTGATGCGAGACAACGACAGGTACTTTCCCATGGCGGCCGATACGGAAAGCTTCATCCAGCGCATCCAGAATGGGTTCAAATTCAGAGCGTAAGTGGGTGGTATAAACCGCGCCGCTGCCCGCCAGCTCTTCTGCCAGCGCCATCACTTCTTCGGTGGAAGACTGAAACGCGCTGGCGTAGGCAAGCCCGGTACTCATGCCGAGCGCGCCCTGGCTCAGCGCCAGACGCAGTTGCTCACGCATAGCCACGATTTCACTTTCAGTCGCCGTGCGAAAGAGATCGTCCATATGATTGTTACGCAACGCCGTGTGCCCGATAAGCGTCCCGACATTGATACAAGGCTGCGCTGTTTCAATGGCATCAGCGTAGGCGTTGACGGTGGGATAGATGAACTGGGCCTGTTCGCCCAGGAGATTCATCGGGTCCGGAACTTCCCCTTTCATCGTAGCCGTAGCCGCTGAAATGCCGCAGTTCCCCACGATAACCGTGGTTATCCCCTGACTTATTTTTGGCAGATATTCAGGGATGCGGATGACGTTTAAATCATCATGCGTGTGAACATCAATAAACCCAGGGGCGAGCACCAGACCTTCGCCTTCGACAACCTGTGCTGCCTCTGCGCGGATAGCGGGCGCAATATCGACAATACGATCGCCGCTTACCGCCACGTCGGCGCGATACTCCGGACCACCACTGCCATCGATTACGGTTACATTTTTGAAAAGCCAGTCGAACTTCATGACACCACACTCCCTTTCTGTTCTGTTGCCACTGTATCTTTCCTGAGGCAAGAAAACAGTGGAAAAGCACACAGAAATAGGATTAATTAGTGGTACTTTTATTCACAAAAAAACCAATAAAAACATTATAACCATATATATCAATATATTAATTACGATACAGAAAACCGATAACGCAGAAGGAATAAGATATGAAATACCAGAGCGAGGTCCTTATCCCCCATAAATCCGCCCTGCTTACTTCGCAGGCGAATGTGCTGAACGAGGACGTTTGCCTGCCAGCGGCGATCATCAAAAAATCAGCACTGGAAAACAACATAGCCTGGATGCAGCGTTACGCCGACAGCCGTGGAGTGTCACTCGCCCCGCACGGCAAAACCACCATGACGCCCTGGATTTTCCAGGCTCAACAGAAAGCTGGAGCCTGGGGGATTGGCGTGGGCAGCGCCTGGCAAGCCGCAGCGGCAATGGTTAGCGGTGTGAAGCGAGTGCTGATGGTGAATCAGCTGGTCGGGAAAGCAAACATGCTGACGGTTTCCCAACTCAAGCATCAGTATTCTGATGTTGATTACCTGTGCTGCGTGGATAGCCTGAGCAATGCCGCGACATTGAGCGCATTCTTCCACGAACAGGGGCAAATTCTGGACGTGATGGTTGAGCTGGGGGTACCCGGTGGGCGCTGTGGCTGCCGTAACGCTTCACAAGCGCTTAAGCTGGCTAAACACATCAATGAGTTGCCTGGACTACGTTTGCGTGGTCTGGAGCTTTATGAAGGCGTTCTGCACGGTGATAACCCTCAACCGCAGGTTGAGCAACTCCTTCGCGAAGCCGCCGCGCTGGCCTGTGAACTTGAACCTTTCGTAGAGGGCGAATTTATCCTCACCGGCGCGGGTACGGTCTGGTATGACGTGGTGTGCAATATCTGGCTGGCGGCACGCAAGCCCTCTCATTGCCGGATAGTTATCCGTCCGGGTTGCTACATCACGCACGATGAAGGGATTTACAATGTCGCTCAGCAAGAACTGATGGCGCGTGATTCCGTTGCCTGTGATCTGGGTGGAGACTTAACCTCAGCGCTGGAGCTGGTGGCCCTCGTTCAGTCAGTGCCAGAAAAGGATCGTGCCATCGTGAACTTTGGTAAACGCGATTGTGCGTTTGATGCAGGTCTTCCTCAGCCAACTGCGCATTACCGTGCAGGCAAACCGCTGGCATTGACACCTGGCGCAATCACCAGCACTGGCATCATGGATCAGCATTGCATGCTGAAGCTCGCGCCAGGGAGTGATGTTCAGGTGGGAGATATTCTGGTGTTCGGCACCTCTCACCCCTGCCTGACCTTCGACAAATGGAAAGTGTTGCTGCTCACAGATGATGAGTACAACGTGATTGAAGAGCTAGAGACGCTGTTTTAATCGTGTCGAGACGCAGATAGCAAAAAAGCGCCTTTAGGGCGCTTTTTTGCATTGGTGGGTCGTGCAGGATGACTCGCTCCGCTCGCCCTTCGGGCCGTTGCTAAAGCAACGTTAGCCTGCACATTTAGCACGGGCCCGAAAACAACAAAAGCGCCGAAAGGCGCTTTTGTCTGAATTTGGTGGGTCGTGCAGGATTCGAACCTGCGACCAATTGATTAAAAGTCAACTGCTCTACCAACTGAGCTAACGACCCCTTTCGGGAGTTTCTTCGAAGACACAACCAATAAGATTGGTGGGTCGTGCAGGATTCGAACCTGCGACCAATTGATTAAAAGTCAACTGCTCTACCAACTGAGCTAACGACCCATAGGGTGTTGCTTCGAAGAGATACTGCTGAGACTCGGTACCAATTTAAAGACTAAGTCAGAAATTGGTGGGTCGTGCAGGATGACTCGACTAAAGTCTCGCCCTTCGGGCCGTTGCTAAAGCAACGTTATCCTTCACGTTTAACGTCTGAGTTCAACGTTAAAATTGGTGGGTCGTGCAGGATTCGAACCTGCGACCAATTGATTAAAAGTCAACTGCTCTACCAACTGAGCTAACGACCCGAGTGGTGGGTGATGACGGGATCGAACCGCCGACCCCCTCCTTGTAAGGGAGGTGCTCTCCCA
>NZ_JBOFIN010000021.1:0-17658 GCF_051650185.1 Scandinavium sp. | reverse complement strand
CGCCCTGGCGACGAAGCAGGAGCCCTTTCGCTTCGAGACGTTGAATCGCCTCGCGCAGAGAGGGACGGGAAACGTCGAACTGTTTGGCCAGTTCGCGTTCAGGTGGAAGTTTTTCACCGGGGCGCAGCGTCCCCTCAAGGATCAAAAATTCCAGCTGCTGCTCAATCACATCGGATAATTTTGGTTGGCGGATTTTGTTGTAGGCCATGGTTCCCTGTCTCAAGCCACTTACCCGGAGTCAATTGGTCTTACCAATTCATAGTTCGTGACGCTAAAGTAACAAAGTATTCACCTTCTGTCCATACAGGTTTTGATTGAAATCAGTAAACCCGGCACATTTTAACAACCTTACAGAAATCATGTTTCAGGAATGCAACCTTGAACAAATGTTACATTTACCCACAAAGAGGCAGATTTAACCTTCCTGAAACGCAAATTTTTTCATTCTGAACCGATTCAACAGCTAAAAAAGTGCATGGACATTCAAAAGCTTCGGTTAAGCGTTGAATAAAATCAGAGGAAGACGCCGGGCTGATGCATTTACATTTGGTTTCTTTTTATGCAACTCGTCGACATCCCTTCATAAAGCAGGTGCATTCACTGGCGCTTACCACTATTCTTCAACCTGCGGAAGACTACTAAGCAATATTCACCATTCCGTGATGTAAAAAATAATGTACAGGAAACGGAAATTCATAATGACACGCGCTTAACCAAAGCGTAGAAAAAACAATCACTCACGAGGTTTCAAAATGGAAGGTCAACAGCACGGCGACGAGCTGAAGCGCGGCCTTAAAAACCGCCACATTCAGCTTATTGCGCTGGGTGGAGCCATCGGAACGGGCCTGTTTCTGGGCAGCGCCTCCGTTATTCAATCCGCAGGCCCGAGCATTATTCTGGGTTATGCCATCGCAGGTTTCGTGGCCTTTCTGATCATGCGTCAGTTAGGTGAAATGGTGGTCGAAGAGCCGGTTGCCGGCTCCTTCAGCCACTTTGCCTATAAATACTGGGGCAACTTTGCCGGTTTCGCCTCCGGCTGGAACTACTGGGTGCTGTACGTGCTGGTCGCCATGGCGGAACTGACCGCCGTCGGCAAATACATCCAGTTCTGGTACCCCGAGATCCCAACCTGGGCCTCCGCGGCGGTATTCTTCGTCGTCATTAACGCCATCAACCTGACCAACGTTAAGGTGTTCGGTGAGATGGAGTTCTGGTTCGCCATCATCAAAGTGGTGGCCGTGGTGGCGATGATCCTGTTCGGCGGCTGGCTGCTGTTCAGCGGCAACGGCGGCCCGCAGGCTACCGTTCGCAACCTGTGGGAGCAAGGCGGTTTCATGCCGCACGGCGTCCAGGGGCTGGTGATGATGATGGCCATTATCATGTTCTCCTTCGGTGGCCTTGAGCTCGTCGGCATCACCGCAGCAGAAGCCGATGACCCGCAGAAAAGCATCCCGAAAGCGACCAACCAGGTTATCTACCGCATCCTGATTTTCTATGTGGGCTCGCTGGCTGTGCTGCTGTCTCTGCTGCCGTGGACTCGCGTCACCGCTGACACCAGCCCGTTCGTGCTTATCTTCCACGAGCTGGGTGACACCTTCGTAGCCAACGCGCTGAACATCGTGGTACTGACCGCAGCACTTTCCGTGTACAACAGCTGCGTTTACTGCAACAGCCGTATGCTGTTCGGCCTGGCGCAGCAGGGCAATGCGCCAAAAGCGCTGACCAAAGTCGACAAGCGCGGCGTGCCGGTGAACACCATTCTGGTTTCCGCTGTCTTCACCGCGCTGTGCGTGCTGATTAACTACCTGGCACCGGAATCGGCCTTCGGCCTGCTGATGGCGCTGGTCGTTTCTGCCCTCGTGATCAACTGGGCGATGATTAGCCTCGCGCACATGAAGTTCCGCAAAGCCAAACAGCAGCAGGGTGTTACCACTCGCTTCCCTGCCCTGTTCTACCCACTGGGGAACTGGATTTGCCTGTTCACCGTGGCCGCGGTGCTGATCATCATGCTGATGACCCCAGGTATGGCGATTTCCGTCTACCTAATCCCGGCGTGGATCGTTATCCTCGGTATCGGCTATATGATTAAACAGAAAGGGGCGAAAGCCGTTCGCGCTTAATCCCTCCACGCTCTGTATCTCATTGCGGGTACAGAGCGTTTTTCTTTTTTTTTACGTCAATCGTCCACATCCCCTGGCGGATGAAAACCGCTACAGCAGCATGTTACCTGCTTCACACTTTCTCTCCCACAGCAGATTTGTCCATGTCATCACCGCATTCCTGCAACGCATTATTTATTTAGCGAGCGAATAATTCGCTGTATATCTCATTGCGGAGAAGTCTCGATGGACAACAACACATTATCGGTCAGAGAAAAAATCGGTTATGGCATGGGGGACGCCGGGTGCAACATCATCTTTGGCGCCATCATGCTGTTTGTGAACTACTTTTATACGGATATTTTCGGGCTGGCTCCGGCACTGGTGGGCGTATTGCTGCTCTCAATTCGTGTTATTGACGCCGTCACCGACCCGATTATGGGCGCCATGGCAGACCGCACCCGCAGCAAATATGGCCGCTTTCGCCCATGGCTGCTGTGGATTGCCTTCCCCTACGCCCTGTTCAGCGTGCTGATGTTCACCACCCCGGAATGGAGCTACAGCAGCAAAGTTATCTATGCGTTTGTCACCTATTTCCTGCTTTCCATCACTTACACGGCGATCAACATTCCTTACTGCTCACTGGGCAGCGTGATCACCAACGATCCGAAGGAGCGCGTTGCCTGCCAGTCTTATCGCTTCGTGATGGTCGGCATCGCCACCCTGCTGCTGTCACTCACGTTGCTGCCAATGGCCGACTGGTTTGGTGGCGATGACAAAGCCAAAGGCTATCAAATGGCGATGACCGTGCTGGCGTTTATCGGCATGTGCATGTTCCTGTTCTGCTTTGCCACTGTTCGCGAGCGCGTACGCCCGGCAGTCCAGACCAATGACGAACTGAAGCGCGACCTGAAAGACGTGTGGAAGAACGATCAGTGGGTGCGCATCCTGCTACTTACCCTGTGTAACGTCTGCCCCGGCTTTATCCGTATGGCGGCAACCATGTATTACGTTACCTGGGTCATGCAGCAAAGCACGCATTTCGCCACGCTGTTTATCAGTCTTGGCGTGGTGGGCATGATGATCGGCAGTATGCTGGCGAAAGTCCTCACTGACCGCTGGTGTAAGCTGCAGGTGTTCTTCTGGACCAATATCGTGCTGGCGGTGTTCTCCTGCGCGTTCTGGTTCTTCGACCCGAAAGCCACCATGATGATTATGGTGCTCTACTTCCTGCTCAACATCCTGCATCAAATCCCTTCCCCACTGCACTGGTCGCTGATGGCCGACGTGGATGATTACGGCGAGTGGAAAACGGGGAAACGCATCACCGGGATCAGCTTCTCTGGCAACCTGTTCTTCCTGAAAGTTGGCCTGGCTGTCGCGGGGGCAATGGTGGGCTTTTTGCTTTCCTGGTACGGCTACGACGCAGGTGCTAAAACGCAAAGCGCGCAGGCGATCAACGGCATTGTGCTGCTGTTTAGCGTGATCCCTGGCGTCGGTTATTTAATCACCGCAGGCGTGGTGCGCATGCTGAAAGTCGACCGTGAACTGATGAAACAGATCCAGAGCGACCTGGAGAAACGCCGCCAGAATTACCGCGAACTGAGCGACTATCAGGCGCAGGCAGAACTGATAAGGAAACCACAATGACCGCATGGCCGAACCCTTTTATTGAACAGCGCGCAGATCCTTTTATTCTGCGCCATGAAGAGCATTACTACTTTATTGCTTCCGTGCCGGAGTACGACCGTCTGGAGATCCGCCGGGCAGATACGCTTGAAGGATTGCGCAACGCAGCGCCTGTTGCGGTGTGGAGAAAACCAGATACCGGCCCGATGAGCCAGCTTATCTGGGCGCCGGAACTGCACAACATCGACGGGACATGGGTTATCTATTTTGCTGCCACGCATACGCATGACCTCGATAAGCTCGGCATGTTCCAGCATCGCATGTTTGCGTTAGCCTGCACGGACGAGTGCCCACTCACCGGAACGTGGGTTGAAAAAGGTCAGGTTAAAACGCAGTTTGATACCTTCGCGCTGGATGCCACTACTTTCCGGCACCAGGGGAAGCAGTGGTATTTATGGGCGCAAAAAGCACCGGATATCGCCGGAAACTCCAACCTCTATCTGGCGGAGCTGGAAAACCCATGGACGCTGAAAGGCCCGCCGATACTGCTCAGCAAACCCGAGTTTGACTGGGAGTGTCGTGGATTTTTGGTTAATGAGGGCCCGGCGGTAATTGTTCATGGTGACAAGCTGTTTGTCAGCTACTCCGCCAGTGCCACCGACGAAAACTACTGCATGGGGCTGTTGTGGATAGACCTGGAGGCTGATCCGATGCAGGCCAGTAACTGGCACAAATCACCGGTACCGGTGTTCACCACCAGCTATGAAAACCACCAGTATGGGCCGGGACATAACAGCTTTACGGTAACGCCTGAAGGGGAGGATGTGCTGGTCTACCACGCGAGAAATTACACCGAGATTGATGGCGATCCGCTCTACGATCCGAACCGCCACACACGCCTGAAACTCATTCGCTGGAACGAAAACGGGATGCCTGATTTTGGCATCCCGCCTGCGGATTCGGTATAAGCCATTGCCCGGTGGCGGCTTTGCCTTACCGGGCCTACAAGATCGCAGGCCGGATAAGCGCAGCGCCATCCGGCAAACTGACTACACCAGCGTCCCGTAAATCGTCAGCAGCGCCATAATCACCACCGTCAGGTATGACGCTTTCTTCGCCATTGAGACGGCCGCTTTCGGTGTCGCCACTTTATCAACATGCGGCTCTCGCGCCAGCGAGAACTGCGCCAACTGTGTCAGCACCTGGTATTGCGAACTGTGGCGGTCGCCAAGCGAAGCAAACCACGCCGGTAGCGCTTTTTCACCGTGTCCAATCAGCGCATACACCACGCCGACAAGGCGCACCGGAACCCAGTCCAGCACATGGAGAATGGCATCCACACCGGATTGCTGGCGATCGCGTGGCGTTTGGTAACGAGCAAGGAAGCTCTGCCAGGCACGCAAAAACGCATAGCCCATCAGCGTGACCGGGCCTAACGGGCCACCGACAACAAACCAGAACAGCGGCGCCAGATAAAAACGGAAGTTAATCCACAGCAGCGCGTTTTGCAGCTCGCGCAGATATTCACGTTCATCGCAGCCTGGCGGCACGCCGTGGATCAGCGTCAGCTCGCTCGCCACGGCATCCCGGGCATGGGCATCATCGCGCGAGGCGGCTTTCAGATAGGCGTGATAATGCAGTCTTACTTTCCCCGCACCAATACACAGCAGGCCCAGCAGGATCCACACCACCAGCAACGGCACATTAAAGAGCAAACCATGCAATGCGCGGGTCAACACCCAGACAATCGCCATCGCGATAATCGTCATCAGCAGCGTGACGGAAAAAGAGTAGCGTTTGATACGACGGAACAGCACTTCCAGCCGGTGATCAAGCTGCCAGTGTTCACCGAGTTTGAACAAGCGTTCAGCAATCAGCACCAGTAGCGTGGTAAACAGCGTCATGTCATCTCCTTGTCTGACGGTTGGCTCACCAGCGCGCGAAAACGTGGCCAGTCAAACGCCGGGCCGGGATCTGTTTTCCGCACTGGAGCAATATCACTGTGTCCGGTCATGTGGCTGGCAATGGCCGGATACGCCGAGACAAGCACGCGGGTCAGAGCCGCAAGCTGCTGATATTGTTGGTCGGTATAGGCTAAAGTATCGGTGCCTTCCAGCTCAATGCCAATCGAAAAATCATTACATTTTTCACGCCCCTGATACGACGACACGCCAGCGTGCCAGGCGCGTTTATCGAAAGGAACGTACTGGACGATTTCGCCATCCCGGCGAATCAGGCAGTGTGCAGAAACCCGCAGGTGGGCAATCTCGGCAAAAAAGGGATGAGCATCAGGATCGATTGTTCCTGTGAATAATGCATCAATCCAGGGACCGCCGAATTCTCCGGGCGGCAGGCTGATATTGTGCACCACCAGCAACGTGGGGGCTTCATCATCCGGGCGGCAATCATGATGCGGCGACGGGACGCGTCGGGCATTATCCAGCCACCCACCGTGTAACTGCATGCGGGTTCTCCTTAATGTATGGTGCTGAAATCCGGTTCAGAGTAGCATGTTTATAACTTATGATTCCTTACCATTTGGAGTTTTATCATGCCGCCTCGCCACTACAATCCTGAGCATCGTCGTGACGCGCTGCTGGAACGTATTAACCTTGATATCCCTGCTGCTGTGGCGCATGCGCTGCGTGAAGACCTGGGCGGTGAAGTCAGCGCCGCAAACGACATCACGGCACAACTGCTGCCTGAAGACTCGCAGTCTCACGCGGTGGTCATCACCCGTGAAGCAGGCGTATTCTGCGGAAAACGCTGGGTAGAGGAAGTATTTATTCAGCTCGCCGGTGATGATGTCAGCCTTATCTGGCATGTGGAAGATGGCGATGTGCTGAGCGTCAACCAGCCGTTGTTTGAACTGAAAGGCCCGTCCCGCGTGCTGCTGACCGGCGAACGGACGGCACTCAATTTTGTGCAAACGCTTTCCGGCGTTGCCAGTGAAGTTCGTCGCTATGTTGAACTGCTGGAAGGCACCAACACGCAGCTCCTCGATACCCGCAAAACCCTGCCGGGCCTGCGTACTGCGCTGAAATACGCCGTCTTGTGCGGCGGCGGAGCTAATCACCGACTGGGTTTATCCGACGCCTTTCTGATTAAAGAAAACCACATCATTGCTTCGGGTTCCGTACGCCAGGCCGTTGAAAAAGCCTTCTGGCTCCACCCGGATGTGCCGGTTGAGGTCGAAGTCGAAACCCAGCAAGAACTGCAGGAAGCGCTGAAGGCCGGGGCCGACATCATCATGCTCGATAACTTCGACACAGAGCAGATGCGTGAAGCGGTGAAAATCACCAACGGACAGGCTCGCCTTGAAGTATCCGGCAACGTCACGTTCGACACCATTCGCGAATTTGCCGAAACCGGCGTGGACTACATTTCCGTGGGGGCGCTGACCAAACACGTGCGCGCACTCGACCTCTCCATGCGTTTTAAATAACACCTCAAAGATGAAGGGGATTACGATCCCCTTCGCAAAGTTTCGCAACGCACCGCAAACCAATAAAACACTCTGGAAACCCCCTTCCTTTTTCACCCTAAACCCTTCGCCACGCTCTTTTTCTGCTGCCAAAGTGCTCCCGTTAACCAAGGAGCCTGTGATGAACAGAGAAGAAGGATTTACCCTGATTGAGCTGATGGTGGTCATCGGCATCATTGCCATTCTGAGCGCTATCGGCATTCCGGCCTACCAGAACTACCTGCGCAAAGCGGCCCTCACGGACATGCTGCAAACCTTTATGCCTTATCGAACCGCTATTGAACTCTGTGCTCTGGATCATGGTGGCATAACGCCCTGCGATGGCGGCACAAATGGCATTCCTGCGCCCGCAACCAGTCGATATGTCTCCGGAATGGATGTGGCGCAAGGCACAGTGACACTGACAGGGCAGGAAAGCCTCAACGGGTTAAGCGTGACACTAAAACCAAACTGGGATACGGCCAAGGGTATTACCGGATGGCAACGCACCTGCACACTTGCCAGCGACAGCGCCTTAAAACAGGCCTGTGAAGATGTCTTCCGGTTTGACGGTAACTGAGGGCGTAAAGATGCAGCATGAACAGCTAATGACGCTCTGCCAGCGCTATCACGCCGTCGTTCTCAACAGCAATGAGCAAGTGCTTAACATTGCTATCGTGGGCGACCCGCCCACTGAACTCATGGATTCACTGCGCTTTTCGACACAGAAGCGGATTGATATTGAGTGTTGGGATCAGCCCCAAATGGACCAGTATCTGCAAATCTCGCAGGAAACGCATATACCCGCTGCTCGCAATGATAACGGCAACGTGGTTGAGTTGCTGAACCAGACCTTCCAGCAGGCACTACAGCAACGGGCGTCGGATATCCATTTCGAACCAGACGAAGAACACCTGCGAGTGCGTTTAAGGGTGGATGGCGTCCTTCACGCCCTGCCGGACTTTTCGCCGACGCTCAGCGCAGCGCTCATCGCCAGGCTCAAAGTTCTGGGCAGCCTGGATATTGCCGAACGTCGCTTACCGCAGGACGGGCAATTTAGCGTGGATATCGGCGGAAACAACGTCTCATTCCGTATCGCTACGCTTCCCTGTCGGGGCGGCGAAAAAGTCGTCCTTCGCCTTTTGCATCAGGTGAAACAGGCGCTGGATGTCAAAGCGTTGGGCATGAGCGCAGCACAGCTTGCGGCATTCCAGCTTTCTCTCAAACAACCGCAAGGCTTAATTCTGGTCACCGGGCCGACCGGGAGCGGGAAAACGGTAACGCTTTACAGCGCGTTGCAATTGCGTAATCAGCCGGAGATTAACATTTGCAGCGTGGAGGATCCGGTAGAAATCCCACTTCAGGGGATTAATCAGACACAGATTAACAGCCGGGCTGGCCTGACTTTTCAGAATGTCCTTCGTGCGCTGCTGCGCCAGGATCCAGACATCGTGATGGTCGGCGAGATTCGGGATGCTGAAACGGCGGAAATTGCGATAAAAGCGGCGCAAACCGGGCATCTGGTGCTCTCAACGCTGCATACCAATTCGACGACTGAAACCCTGATTCGGCTCCAGCAAATGGGCGTAGCACGCTGGATGATTTCCTCCGCACTTCAGGTGGTCATTGCTCAACGTCTGGTGCGCCGCCTTTGTCCGCATTGCCGCAAACAGGAGGGCTATTCATCCATTTTGCCAACCGCTCTTTGCCGCACACCTCTTCCACACTGGAATGCCCCTGGCTGTCATCGCTGTTACCACGGCTATCACGGGCGGCTTGCGTTGTTTGAAGTGTTGCTCATCACCCCACCACTGAAACAGGCCATTATCAGTGGCGCAAGCCCGGAGGAAATCGAAAAGATAGCTCGTGATACCGGGATGATGACGCTGTTCGAACATGGCTTTGAGAGCGTCCGACAAGGCCAGACGAGTGTGGAAGAGTTGCTAAGAGTCATAGGCTTACCGCATGTCGAGTAAGCAGTTGTGGCAATGGCGAGGGGTAACTCCACTGGGCGTAACAACCCAGGGCTGCGTGTGGGCAGAAACGAAAATAGCGGCCCTTCAGCAGGTTCAACAAGAGGGCGTCTATCCACTGACGTTAAAACGCCGCCCGGTAAAAAAATCTCACTGGCAAGCACAATACTGCAGCGAATTCGTGCAGCAGCTCGCCACGCTGCTGCAAGCCGGGTTGACGCTATCGGAAGGGATATCTCTGCTGGCAGAGCAGCATCCCAGCCTGCAATGGCAGGCATTGCTGCACTCTCTGGCTCGTCATCTGGCTCAGGGTGAATCTCTTTCGGTAGCTTTGCAGCAGTGGCCTGAGGCATTTACCCCACTGTATTCGGCAATGATCCATGCGGGAGAGATGACCGGAAAACTGGATTACTGCTGTTTTCATCTGGCACACCAGCAGCAGATGCAACACGCTCTGAGCCAAAAGGTGAAAAAAGCCCTGCGCTACCCGCTGATCATTTTGCTGTTGGCCGTGGGGGTGGTTATCGGGATGAGCGGTTTTGTTCTGCCGGAATTTGCCGCCATTTACCGAACCTTCAATACGCCGTTGCCCTTACTGACTGAGATGGTGATGGCGATGTCCGCCGCTGTACAGCGGGGTTTACCGTTCATTATCGCGGTGGCTTTCTCGCCTCTTTTGCTGCGTCCATTGCTTAAACGCAGCCCTCGTTGGCAAATGCTCCGCCCTCGTCTTCTGCTGAAGCTGCCGGTTTTTTCCGGCCTGGTCCGTGGACAAATGCTGAGTCAGATATACACGGTTTTGGCGCTCACACAGAATGCAGGCATTCCCTTTTTACAGGGGCTGGCCAGTGTGGAGAAAACCCTAAGCTGCCCCTGGTGGCGCAATATTATTCACCAGACAAGTGATTCTGTGGCGCAAGGCAGCGCCATCTGGCAGGCCATGGCGAAAAGCCCAGTTTTTACACCACTATGTAAACAGCTGGTGAGAACCGGTGAAGTGTCGGGTTCGCTGGATAAGATGCTGGAAAATCTGGCGAGCTATCACAGCCAGCAAACGAACCAGCAGGCAGAGAGTCTGGCAACGTTGTTAGAACCGGTAATGCTACTGGTGACAGGCATCATTATCGGCACGCTGGTCGTAGCGATGTATCTACCCATTTTTCATTTGGGGGATGCAATCAGTGGGGCGGGATAACGGCTGGCGCAGACACTGCACCAGCCATCTTTCACATTACAGGCTGTTGAACACGCGGTTCTCTTGTTCCTGCACGCGAATAAAGGTCGTACGTTTGGTCAGTTCTTTCAGGCGAGAAGCACCCACATAAGTACAGGCAGAACGCAGGCCGCCGAGGATATCACGGGCGGTGTTTTCCACCGGGCCACGCAGCATCAGCTTAACGGTTTTGCCTTCCGCAGCGCGGTACTGTGCAACGCCGCCAACGTGGCGGTTCATTGCGGACTCAGAGCTCATGCCGTAGAACAGCATGAATTTTTCGCCGTTTTCTTCCACCACGGTACCGCCGCTCTCTTCGTGGCCCGCCAGCATACCGCCGAGCATCACGAAATCCGCACCACCACCGAAGGCTTTTGCGACATCACCCGGCATGGTGCAGCCGCCATCACTGACAATTTGACCGCCCAGACCGTGCGCTGCATCGGCACACTCAATCACAGCAGAAAGCTGTGGGTAGCCCACGCCCGTTTTCACACGAGTGGTGCAGACAGAACCTGGACCGATACCGACTTTAACGATATCCGCACCAGCCAGAATCAATTCTTCGCACATTTCACCCGTTACCACATTACCGGCGCAGATGGTTTTATCAGCCCACGCTTCACGTGCTTTTGAGACAAATTGTACGAAATGTTCTGAGTAGCCGTTTGCCACATCAATGCAGATAAAATTGAGGGCTGGATTCAGATTCAGGATCTGCTTAGTTTTTTCGAAATCCGCATCAGAGGTACCGGTAGACACCATCACATGCTTGAGGACATCGACAGAAACGCTCCGGGCAAACGCACTCCACTCTTCAACGGAGTAATGCTTATGGACAGCAGTCAGGATGCCGAATGCCGCAAGCGCTTTGGCCATGGCAAAGGTGCCCACAGTGTCCATATTGGCGGCAATGATCGGTACGCCAGACCAGGTCTTTCCTGAGTGCTTGAAGTTGTATTCGCGTTCCAGTTCAACGTCGGAACGGCTTTTGAGGGTAGAGCGTTTAGGGCGGATGAGAACGTCTTTAAAACCTAACTTCAAATCTTCTTCAATACGCATGTGCGGATTCCTGGGGTTCGAGGCAAAAAGGGACTAAGCACAACTCCAGTGACGTTATCATACGCACTAATCAACCCTGCGCAAGACTGCGATTTTCACTTTTTTTACGCTACAATCGTACAAATTTACCTGGTGAACAGCGGCGTTAACATGCCTCATCAGAGTGGCAGAAAGTGCCAGAAATAACCCATTGATATGCAGTCATTATTCTTCACAGGAAGCGGTAGCATGAGGTATACAGTCGCGTTAACAGGAGGCATTGGCAGCGGGAAAACCACTGTCGCAAACGCTTTTGCCGACCTGGGTGTTAACGTTATTGATGCCGATGTGATTGCTCGTCAGGTGGTCGAACCTGGTACACCCGCATTACAGGCTATTGTTGATCGCTTTGGTTCCGGGATGCGCCTTACCGACGGCAGCCTGAATCGGCGTCTGCTGCGAGAACGTATTTTCACTGATGCTAAGGAAAAAACATGGCTGAATGCGCTGCTTCACCCATTGATTCAGCAAGAAACTCAGCGCCAGATGCAGCAAGCGACATCCGCTTACTTACTGTGGGTCGTTCCGCTGTTGGTAGAGAATAAGCTCTGGGAAAAAGCAGACCGAGTGCTGGTGATTGATGTGTCGCCTCAAATACAGCTCCAGCGCACCATGCAAAGAGACTCCGTCTCTGAAGAGCATGCAAAACAGATCCTTGCCGCTCAGGCCACGCGCGAAGCGCGACTTGCCGTAGCGGACGACGTCATTGATAACAACGGCGCACCAGATGCACTCGCATTGGATGTTGCCCGCCTGCACGCCAGCTATCTGAAACTGGCACGGCAGGCCGATTCACAGGAAAAATCGTAATGCACACCCACGTCCTTTTTGAACATCCCCTGAACGAGAAAATGCGTACCTGGCTGCGAATTGAATTTCTCGTGCAGCAACTGAACTGCAATTTACCCGTCAGAGATCATGCCAGCGCATTGCATTTTTTTCGCAACGTCGGGGATTTGCTGGATGTGTTCGAACGTGGAGAGGTTCGTACCGAGCTGCTCAAAGAGCTTGAGCGTCAGCAGCGCAAACTGAAGCAATGGGATGAAGTACCGGGCGTTGATAGCGATCGTATTGAAGCGCTGCAGTTGCAGTTGAAACAAAGCAGTACCATTCTGATGTCCGCTCCACGTGTGGGCCAGCTTCTGCGTGAAGACCGGCTTATCGCCCTGGTTCGCCAGCGTCTGAGCATTCCCGGCGGCTGCTGTAGCTTCGACCTTCCAACACTGCATATCTGGCTGCATTCTTCGCAATCACAGCGTGATGCACAAGTCGCTTACTGGCTGGAAAGCCTCGAGCCTCTGAATCAAGCGCTTAACCTGATCCTCGATTTAGTGCGTAACTCCTCACCTTTCCGCAAGCAAACCAGCCTGAACGGCTTCTTCCAGGACAACGGCGAAGATGCTGATTTACTGCGTCTGCAACTGGCGCTGGACGATCAACTCTATCCGCAAATTTCAGGGCATAAGAGCCGTTTTGCGATTCGTTTTATGCCACTGGACAGCGAGAATGGCCTTGTGCCAGAACGTCTGGATTTCGAACTGGCCTGCTGCTAAGGAATAATGATGAGCGATGTCACCACCGTCAATTGCCCAACCTGTGGCAAAACCATTGTCTGGGGCGAAGAAAGTCCCTTTCGCCCCTTCTGCTGCAAGCGCTGTCAGTTGATTGATTTAGGAGAATGGGCCGCCGAAGAGAAGCGGATCCCAAGCTCTGGCGATCTGTCAGAAAGTGACGACTGGAGCGAACAGCAACCTTAAGCCTCTGCGAGAAGCTTCGCGATCACCGGCTCGTTGGCAGGAGGAAATTCTTCTGCCAACAGATCTTTCTGCGCGACCCAGCGCCCTGGCTGTCCTTCTTTCCCCCAGGGTTCCCCCTGCCAGCTATCAACCAGCCAAAACCACAGCGTGATGTGCCTGTCGGGGAACTGGTATTCAAGTTTGTCGAAAAGCATTGCTGATTCCGGCAAAACACCCACTTCTTCAAACAGCTCACGTGCCAGTGCGATTTCCGGCGATTCACCCTCTTCGATTTTCCCGCCGGGGAATTCCCACATATTAGCCATATGAGCATCGGCGGCGCGCTGAGTAATAAAGATTTCGCCGGCTGCGTTGCGAAGAATGCCGGTAGAGATTTGCAGGGTTTTCATTGTCTTCACTCCATAAAAAAGGCGCTGTTATCAGCGCCCTTTGTGTTTTATTGCCAGCAGTTATCAGGCAATACGGCCATGGCACTGCTTGTATTTTTTACCGGAACCGCAAGGGCACGGATCGTTACGCCCCACTTTGCGCTCACCAGTTTCAGCGGCCAGCGATTGTGCTGCAGCGGTGTCGTCATCGGCATGGCTGAGTTGCTGCATCTGTGCCAGACGCTCAGCTTCCTGACGACGCTGCTCTTCCATCGCTTCCACTTCTTCCGGCATGCGGACCTGTACCTTGCACAGGGTGCTGATCACTTCATACTTCAGTGATTCCAGCATCGCGGCAAACATCGCGAACGACTCACGTTTGTACTCCTGCTTCGGATCTTTCTGCGCATAACCACGCAGGTGAATACCCTGGCGCAGGTAGTCCATTGCCGCCAGATGCTCTTTCCACAGGGAATCCAGCGTCTGCAGCATCACGCCTTTCTCGAAGTGGCGCATCATTTCAACGCCAACCACTTCTTCTTTACGCTGATACACTTCTACGCCGCTTTGAAGAATACGCTCACGCAGCGTTTCTTCATGCAGCTCCGGCTCTTTGTCCAGCCACTCTTTGATTGGCAGGTCGAGATCGAAATCGTTCTTCAGACGTTCCTGCAGGCCTTCGACATCCCACATTTCTTCCAGAGACTGCGGCGGAATGTGCGCATCGATGGTTGCCTTGAACACGTCTTCACGAATGCTGTTGATGGTTTCGCTCACATCAGACACGTCCAGCAGCTCGTTACGCTGGGTGTAGATAGCACGACGCTGGTCGTTAGCAACATCATCGTATTCCAGCAGTTGCTTACGAATATCGAAGTTGCGGCTTTCCACTTTGCGCTGCGCATTGGCAATCGCTTTGGTCACCCATGGGTGCTCGATAGCCTCGCCAGGCTTCATCCCCAGTTTACGCATCATGCCGGACACACGGTCAGAGGCAAAGATACGCATCAGGGCATCTTCCATCGACAGGTAGAAGCGGGAAGAACCGGCATCACCCTGACGACCAGAACGGCCGCGCAGCTGGTTATCGATACGGCGAGACTCGTGGCGTTCGGTACCGACAATATGCAGACCACCTGCCGCCAGAACCGCATCGTGGCGAACCTGCCAGTCAGCTTTGATTTTTGCGATTTGTTCTTCTGTTGGCTCTTCAATCTGAGCCACTTCGGCCTGCCAGCTACCACCGAGCATAATATCCGTACCACGACCCGCCATGTTGGTGGCGATGGTCACGGTGGACGGATAACCCGCCTGAGCAACGATATCTGCTTCGCTGGCGTGGAATTTGGCGTTCAGCACGTTGTGCTTGATGCCCGCTTTGGTCAGCTCGTGGGAAACGACTTCAGATTTCTCGATAGAGATGGTACCCACCAGTACAGGCTGGCCATTAGCGGTACGCTCTTTGATATCTTCGATGATGGCCTGAATTTTTTCCGCTTCGGTCATGTAGACCAGATCCGGCATGTCCTTACGGATCATCGGACGGTTCGTTGGCACCACTACGGTGTCCAGCTTGTAGATGGAGCTGAATTCAAACGCTTCGGTATCTGCTGTACCCGTCATCCCCGCCAGTTTTTCATACAGACGGAAGTAGTTCTGGAAGGTGATGGATGCCAGGGTCTGGTTTTCGTTCTGGATATCCACGCCTTCTTTGGCTTCAACCGCCTGGTGCAGACCATCAGACCAGCGACGACCTTGCATGGTGCGACCGGTGTGTTCATCAACGATAATGACTTCACCATCTTTGACGATGTAGTCGACGTCACGAGTAAACAGCACATGGGCGCGCAGGGCGGCGGTCACGTGGTGCATCAGCATGATGTTCGCTGGGGAGTACAGAGACTCGCCCTCATCCATAATGCCTTCACGTACCAGCAGCTCTTCGACCAGCACCAGGCCGCGTTCGGTAATGTTCACCTGACGAGCTTTTTCGTCCACGGAGAAGTGGCCTTCGCCCTGGAAAGTATCTGAATCTTCTTTTTCCTGACGGATCAGGTTTGGAATGATTTTATTGACCTGCTTGTACATCTCGGAGCTGTCTTCAGCCGGGCCGGAGATGATCAGCGGAGTACGGGCTTCATCGATAAGGATGGAGTCCACCTCATCGACCAGGGCGTAGTGAAGTTTGCGCTGAACGCGTTCTTCAGGGCTAAACGCCATGTTGTCACGCAGATAGTCAAAGCCGTATTCGTTGTTGGTACCGTAGGTGATGTCCGCGGCATACGCTTCGCGCTTCGCCGGAGCAGGCATACCAGACATGTTTACCGCAACGCTCATACCCAGGAATTCGAACAGCGGACGGTTGTTTTCGGCATCACGCTGGGCCAGATAGTCGTTGACGGTAACCACGTGAACGCCTTTACCAGACAGGGCGTTAACATAAGCCGGCAGTGTTGCAGTCAGGGTTTTACCTTCACCGGTACGCATCTCGGCGATGCAACGATCATTCAGCACCATCCCACCGAGCAGCTGCACGTCGAAGTGACGCATGCCAAACACACGTTTGCTGGCTTCGCGAACCACGGCAAACGCTTCTGGGATCAGACTTTCAACGGTATCGCCTTTTTCCAGACGAGCGCGAAACTCCTGAGTTTTGGCCTTCAGTTCGTCATCGGAGAGTTTTTCCATCTCCGGTTCCATGGCATTGATCTGGGTGACAACTTTACGCATGCGACGCAGCGTACGGTCATTACGGCTACCGAAAACTTTCGTTAATAATTTGATAAGCATAATTTGAATCTCAATCGCCCCGCTCAGCGGAGTCTTAGCATTAGATAATAGGTTGTTTTTGTTCAGCTAAGTGATTGAGGCCCGGCGCGAATGCCGTGCACCTGGCTTACCCAGGTATTGATGGAAAAAGCAGTGTGTGGATCAGGTTCTGTACGGTAAGCCACCGATCGGACTATCGCAGGCGGCTGGCTTTCGCGCATCAGCAGTGCATTCAGGGTATCCAGCAGCGCCAGATGATGCACTTCCAGGGGTTCGCTGGCTTCTGCCACCGGCAGAGCCTGCGGCGCCATGGCGAAGGAGAGATGACGAATAACAGTGCGGATGGCATGTTGATGCCAGTAATCGACGCTAAACGCCGGACGGCGATTCCCTTCCAGCATCGCCAGATGGGTGAAATTAACTTTCGTTGCCGAGGTGTGGCTGCTGGCGGTTTTAGTCGGAGGCGTTGTTTCTGTCCCACTGGCAATCGCAGGCAAGCCGAATCCTGCCGCGACCATCCCCAACAGGAGATGCGGCCAGAAATATCGTCTGCCAAACTGTCGCCAGCGCGTCAGTATTCCGCTCACTACCTTGCCACCTTGCGTTATTACTCGTCAGTCAAAATTTTTAAGCGCTGAGATAGTACCACTAATGGCAGCCCGGAGCAGCAGGAATGACGGTGTTCTGCTGATAAAAATGGTCACGAAAGCAGCGAACGCGCGGGTTAATGCAAGATAAGAGACGATGAAAGCCGGGAGGATATTATTTCGAAAGGGAGAAAAGAAAAACGACTGGTTCCCTGGACGGAGAGAGTACCAGGTTACCAGTCGAATTTACAGAATGGTCAGGCTTACGCCAGAACCATTGACGGTGCTTTGAATGCCAGTGGCAGTTCAGCTTCGTCTTCGAAGGTCACGAATTCCCAGGCTTCTTGTTTCGCCAGGACTGCCTGAAGCAGTTTATTATTCAGTGCGTGACCTGATTTGAACGCGGTGAATGCACCGATGATATTGTGACCACACATAAACAGGTCACCGATAGCATCCAGCATTTTGTGGCGAACAAATTCGTCTTCAAAGCGCAAACCGTCTTCGTTCAGTACGCGATAATCGTCAACAACGATGGCACAATCGAAGCTGCCGCCCAAGCACAGGCCACGGGACTGCAGATATTCGATATCACGCATGAAACCAAAAGTACGTGCACGACTAATCTGACGCATGAACGCATCCGCAGAGAAGTTCATGGCATAACGCTGGTTGCTGCCGTCAATCGCCGGATGGTTA
>NZ_JBOFIN010000020.1:0-18091 GCF_051650185.1 Scandinavium sp. | reverse complement strand
TTCTGCAGGGGAAGTGGTTCGCGGACAGTGGCGAGCTGCAGCGTGCCTTCGACCACTGGCGCAACGTTTATAACCTTGAACGCCCACACGCTTCACTGGATATGGCAGTGCCTGCTTCGCGGTATCAGCCCTCTGCGCGGCAGTACAGTAGTCACGTTGGCCCTCCGGAATATGACGAGGGAGTGATGGTCAGGAAAGTGGATATAAGCGGAAAGCTGAGTGCAAAAGGCATCAGTCTGAACGCAGGCAAAGCATTCAGAGGGGAGCATGTCGGGCTGAAGGAGATGACGGAAGACGGTTGCTATGAAGTGTGGTGGTACAGCACGAAAGTGGGGGTTATCGACCTGAAGAAAAGGTCGATAACCATGGGTAAAGGATGTTAAATAGTGTTCACCATGTCCCCGAACACCTGTCTACCATGTCCCCGGACCGTACACCCCAAAGGGGCGAGGGAGAAAACCGAAGGTGAGGGTCTGGCGAAAATCAGCGGCGGTTGCCCATAATGCGCAGCAGCATCAGGAACAGGTTGATGAAATCGAGGTACAGCGTCAGCGCGCCGAGGATTGCGTATTTGCGCAGGTTGCTGCTGTCGCGAGTATCAATTTGCTCGCCGATTCTTTTCAGCTTCTGCGTGTCATAGGCTGTCAGGCCGACAAACACCACCACGCCGATATAGGTCACTGCCCACATCAGCGGCGTGCTCTTCAGCCAGATGTTCACCAGCGAAGCCAGCACAATACCAATCAGCGCCATAAACAGCATTTTGCCCATGCCGGTTAAATCGCGCTTCGTGGTGTAACCGTAGAGGCTCATCGCGCCGAACATCCCCGCCGTGACAATAAAGGTGCTGGCGATAGAGCTGTAGGTGTACGCGAGGAAGATACTGGAAAGCGTCAACCCGGTTAGCGCGGAATAGAGCATAAACAGCGTGGTAGCCACGCCAGCGCTCAGACGCTGTACCATGCCGGAAAGCACGAACACCAGCGCCAGTTGCGCAATGATCAGACCAAAGAAAGTGATTTTGCTTGAGAAGACAAACATCATCACCGCCGGGGTATTCGCGGCAAACCACGCCACAAACGCCGTCAGCAGTAAACCGCAGGTCATCCAGCCGTACACCTGCGCCATGTAGGTCTGCAGGCCAGAGCGTGCCTGCACGATTGAATCGGGACGCGAGTATCGGTCCATGATGAATACCTCTGAAAAAATGGGTGTTTACTAAGCGTACCACATGCCTCTGGAGTAGAGGTCCGAAAAACGTGTTTTACCAGCGCTTTGCGGCTTCCTGATCGCTGTCGCGGGACTCCACCCAGCGTTCACCTTCCGGCGTGGCTTCACGTTTCCAGAACGGGGCGCGCGTTTTCAGGTAATCCATGATGAATTCCCCGGCGGCAAAAGCGCTCCCGCGGTGCACGCTGGTCACGCCGACAAACACAATTTCCTCGCCCGGCCACATTTCGCCGATGCGATGGATCACCGAAACGCGGCCCAGTTTCCAGCGGCTACGCGCTTCATCGACGATTTCCGTCAGCGCCTTTTCCGTCATGCCGGGATAGTGTTCCAGCGTCAGCGCTTTCACGCTGTCGCCCAGATTGTGATTGCGTACTTTGCCGGTGAAGGTGACGACTGCGCCGTCTTCATCACGCTCCGCCAGCCAGCTGTATTCACTGCCGACGTTAAAGCGCTCAGTCGAGACACGGATCAGCGTTTCGCTCATCATCACCCTCCTGTCACCGGCGGGAAGAAGGCCACTTCATCGCCATCGGCAATCGGGTGCGAGCTTTCCACCAGCGTCTGATTCACCGCCGACAGCAGCTTGCCCTCTTCCAGCGCGAGCGCCCAGCGATCGCCTTTCGCCGCCAGTTGCTGACGCAATTGTTCTACCGTTTCGGCGTTGCTGTCGAGCTGCAGCGCATCGGTTCCTACCAGTTCACGCACCTGCGCGAAGAAAAGCACCTTAATCATGCATCCGCCTTAAAATCGCCAGACTTGCCGCCGCTTTTCGTCAGCAGACGAACCGGGCCAATCACCATGTCTTTTTGCACGGCTTTGCACATGTCGTAGATGGTCAGCGCTGCGACGGAAGCCGCTGTCAGGGCTTCCATTTCAACGCCTGTTTTGCCCGTCAGACGGCATAACGTTTCGATGCGCACCTGATTTTTCTCCGGCTGAGCTTCAAGGTTCACTTCCACTTTACTGAGCATCAGCGGATGGCAAAGCGGGATAAGATCCCAGGTGCGTTTGGCGGCCTGAATACCGGCAATGCGCGCGGTGGCGAAGACATCGCCTTTGTGGTGGCTGCCGTCGATGATCATCGCCAGCGTTTCAGGTTTCATGGTGACGAACGCTTCGGCGCGCGCTTCGCGCACCGTTTCTGCTTTGGCGGAAACGTCCACCATATGGGCTTCACCGGCGGCGTTAATATGCGTCAGTTGCGACATGGTTTATTTCTTCAAATGAGGATGGAAATTACACGGACGGGTGCGCGCATCAAGCTGTGGCGCAATGATGTTTTCCCACGCGGTTCGGCAGGCTTTGGTCGACCCCGGCATAGCGAAAATCAGCGTTTTGTTGGCAACACCTGCCACGGCGCGAGATTGCAGGGTCGAGGTGCCAATCTCTTCAAACGACAGCATGCGGAACACTTCGCCGAAGCCTTCGACTTCGCGGTCAAACAGCGGCAGCAGCGCTTCTGGCACCTGATCGCCTTCCGTCAACCCGGTGCCGCCGTTAATCAGCACAACCTGCACGTCGTCGCTGGCAATCCACGCTGAAACCTGGGCGCGAATCGCGTAGCGGTTCTCTTTGACGATAACTTTGTCGACGATATGGTGGCCCGCGTCATGCGCGGAATCACGCAGATAGTGGCCGGATGTGTCTTCGTCTTCGCCGCGACGGCTGGAGACGGTAAGAATAGCGATGCGGGTCGGGATAAATTCAGCACTCACCTGACTCATAACAAACCTCCTTATTCTTTTGATGGCTCGGCTCAGCCGCCAATATATGAAAGATTCTGAGTAATGCCGGTATCGCCCTGATGCAGGAAATGGGTCTGCTTTTTCTGCGCCAGAGCGGTTGAGATACGGGTTTCGAGATCGGGCTGCTGTGCGTCTTCGGCCAGCAGATCGCGAAGATCAACGCCGCCATCGCCGAACAGGCACAGATGCAGTTTTCCCGTGGAGGAGACGCGCAGCCGGTTGCAGCTGGCGCAGAAATCTTTCTCGTACGGCATGATGAGCCCGATTTCCCCTGCATAATCAGGGTGGCAGTAGACCTGCGCCGGGCCGTCGCTGCGTTGACGAATCTGGTGGATCCAGCCGCGTTTGAGCAGCTCGTCGCGCAAAACCATGCCGGAGATGTGATGTTTGTGGAACAGCTCGCTGCCCTCGCCGGTTTCCATCAGTTCGATGAAACGCAGCTGAATCGGGCGCGGTTTAATCCAGGCGAGGAAGGTATCGAGCTGGTGATGGTTTACATCGCGCATCAGCACGGTGTTCACCTTCACTTTTTCGAACCCGGCAGCAAAGGCCGCGTCAATGCCCTCCATCACCTGCCGGAACTTATCCTGCCCGGTGATGGCGTGAAACTGACGAGCATCGAGACTATCAACGCTGACATTCACATGCGTTAACCCGGCCTCGCGCCAGTTTTGAGCATCACGCGCAAGGCGATAACCGTTGGTGGTGACCGCAATCTGGCGAATCTCGTTATTTTCACGCACGGCAGCAATGATGTCGGTGAAATCACGGCGAAGCGAAGGTTCGCCACCCGTCAGGCGCACTTTTTCTGTGCCCATGGCGGAAAACGCACGGGTCACACGGCGGATTTCATCCACGGAGAGGAAACCGTTATTGCTGACGCCACCAGGCTTGTAGCCATCAGGCAGGCAATAGGTGCAACGGAAGTTGCACACATCGGTAATCGACAAACGCAAATAGTAGAACTTGCGCGCGAAAGCATCGGTGAGTTGTGGAGCCATGTACACCTTTCCAGATACGGGAGGCACAGTCATTTCTTTCTGTACCCTGGTGACTGTCGTCACGGCCAGAGCGCCATATCCTCAGACTTAGGCACAAAGGCTAGAGTGTAGCTTCCGACTTTCGAAAGCGGGTTAAGCCGATAGTAGCGTGGAAATGCCAGTTTCGCCATTCCGCGCAATCGCTATATAATCTTATACATAGCGACTTGATCGTGCAGTTTCGCTACAGAATACGCAAAAATCACGCTTTTGCATTGATATGTGTCATTTTGCCCTGAGCCTGGCATCGTCTTTTAGGGGTAGTTAGGCTAAGGTGACAGGGTTCGTTTTTCATAAGGAATTATATGCGCAATCGTACTTTTGCGGATCTCGACAGAGTTGTGGCGCTGGGCGGCGGGCACGGTCTGGGGCGAGTGATGTCTTCGCTCTCCTCTTTAGGTTCGCGCCTGACGGGCATTGTCACCACCACTGATAACGGCGGGTCAACTGGTCGTATTCGCCGCGCCGAAGGCGGGATCGCCTGGGGTGATATGCGCAACTGTCTGAATCAATTAATCACCGAACCCAGCGTGGCCTCCGCCATGTTTGAGTACCGTTTTGGCGGCAATGGCGAGCTTTCCGGGCATAACCTCGGGAATCTGATGTTAAAGGCACTCGATCACCTGAGCGTGCGGCCGCTGGAAGCGATCAACCTGATCAGAAACCTGTTGAAAGTCGAAGCTTCGCTGATCCCGATGTCCGAAATCCCGGTTGACCTGATGGCTATCGATGATGAAGGCCATGAAATCTACGGCGAAGTGAATATCGATCAGCTGAAGCTGCCACCAAAAGAGCTGATGCTGTCTCCGGCTGTGCCTGCCACCCGCGAAGCGGTGCACGCGATTGCAGAAGCCGATTTGATCCTGATTGGCCCGGGCAGTTTCTACACCAGCCTGATGCCAATTCTGCTGCTGGAAGATATGGCACAAGCGCTGCGACGCACGCCCGCACCGATGGTCTATATCGGCAATCTGGGCAAAGAGCTAAGCCCTGCCGCGGCCAGTTTGTCGCTGAAAGCAAAACTCGGGCTGATGGAGCATTACGTCGGCAAGCCGGTGATTGATGCCGTGGTCGTTGGGCCAAAAGCGGACGTGTCGGAGATGGAAGGACGGGTCGTGATTCAGACTCAACTCGAAGCCAGTGATATTCGCTATCGCCACGACAGACACCTGCTGCGCGATGCGCTGGAGCAGGCCATTCAGGCGCTGGGTTAAGGTCTTTCTTGCGTGCCGCTTAAACACGGGCACGCTTTCCTGATTGTTTAATCTTAAGCCAAACCTTAATTTCTTAAGGTTGTCTTAAAACTGGATTGTCATCATACCGTCATCTTTTTCTGCCGGATGCTTTGTGATGTCACGATTTTCCCTCCTTCGCCCTGCCCTTGGGCACGTTAGCTATCTGATTCTGTCTGCGCTGTATATGTCGCTGTTTTTGAATGTCGCATTCTATAAACAAGCGTTCGCGCTGCTGCCCGTCGATGGCCTGCACAACGCCCTGGTGTTCGCCACCATGCCGATAGTGCTGATTTGTGCCCTTAACATCATTCTGACGCTCTCCTCATTCCTGTGGCTTGACCGCCTGTTGGTCTGCCTGTTTATTCTGCTGGGTGCCTCGGCGCAGTACTTCATCATGAATTTTGGCGTGGTGATTGACCGCTCGATGATCACCAATATTCTGGACACCACACCCGCAGAAAGCTTTGCCCTGATGTCGACCAAAATGGTGCTGACCATTGCGCTTTCTGGCGTGCTGGCCGTGCTTATCGCGCTGTGGATTAAGGTGAAAAAACCGGCCCGCGCCTGGAAAAGCATCGCGCTGCGTCTGGTGAGCATTGCTGGTTCTGCACTGCTTATCGTGATTATCGCTCTGCTGTTTTATAAAGATTACGCGTCGCTGTTCCGTAATAACAAAGAGCTGGTGAAGTCACTCAACCCGTCTAACAGCATTGTGGCTATCAACTCCTGGTATTCACACAATCGTCTGGCGCATCTGCCGCTGGTGCACATTGGCGAAGATGCCACCCAGAAGCCAGAAATGAAAAATGGCCCGCGTCGTAACCTGACGATTCTGGTGCTGGGCGAAACATCCCGGGCAGAAAACTTCTCGCTGGGTGGCTACGAACGTGAAACTAACCCACGTCTGGCAAAAGACGATGTGGTGTATTTCCCGAAAACCACTTCTTGTGGCACCGCGACAGCGATTTCCGTGCCGTGTATGTTCTCCAACATGCCACGCGACCGCTACAACGCAGAGCTGGCGCAGCATCAGGAAGGCCTGCTGGACGTGATCCAGCGTGCCGGCATCAACGTGCTGTGGAATGAAAACGACGGCGGCTGTAAAGGCGCCTGTGACCGGGTTCCGCATCAGGATATGACCCGCCTGGATTTGCCGGGTCAGTGTATCGACGGCGAATGCTATGACGACGTGCTGTTCCACGGTCTGGAAGAGTACATCAACAACCTGAAAGGCGATGGCGTGATTGTCTTACATACCATCGGCAGCCACGGCCCAACCTATTACAACCGTTATCCAAAAGACCTGAGGACGTTCAGCCCAACCTGTGACAGCAATGAAATTCAGAACTGCACCCGTGAAGAGCTGGTGAATACCTACGACAACACCATCGTGAACGTGGATTACATCGTCGATAAAGCCATCAAATTGCTGGAGTCGAAGCAGAACACCTTTACCACCAGCCTGGTCTATCTCTCCGATCACGGTGAATCACTCGGTGAAAACGGCGTCTATCTGCACGGTCTGCCGTGGTCTATCGCCCCCGATACGCAGAAGCATGTGCCGATGCTCATCTGGCTGTCACCGGATTACCAGCAGCGTTACGGCGTGAATTATGAGTGTCTGAAAAATCACGCGAAAGCAAACGACTATTCCCAGGATAACTTATTCTCTACCCTGTTAGGTTTAGCGGGTGTGAGTACCAGGGAATACCAGGCGAACGACGATATTCTGGCGTCGTGCAGAGGAGCGAAATAAATGAAAGTGCTGGTCGTTGAAGACGATGCGTTATTACTGCAAGGATTGATCCTCGCGATGCAAAGCGAAGGGTATGTCTGCGATGGCGTGACCACCGCACATGAAGCTGCGTTGTGCCTGGCCAACGGCCATTACAGCCTGATCGTGTTAGATCTCGGGCTGCCTGATGAAGATGGCCTCAGTTTCCTTGCTCGCATTCGCCGTGAAAAAATCAGCCTGCCGGTGCTGATTCTTACCGCCCGTGATACCGTCAGCGACCGTATCACGGGGCTGGATACAGGTGCCGATGACTATCTGGTCAAACCGTTTGCTCTGGAAGAACTCAACGCCCGTGTACGCGCTCTGCTGCGTCGCCACAATAATCAGGGCGATAACGAGATGAGCATTGGCAATCTTCGCCTTAACGTGACTCGTCGTCTGGTTTCACTGGGCGACACATCGCTCGAGCTGACGCCAAAAGAGTACGCCCTGCTCTCTCGTCTGATGGCGAAAGCAGGCAGCCCTGTGCACCGTGAAATCCTCTACAACGATATTTACAGCTGGGATAACGAGCCTTCGACCAACACGTTAGAAGTGCATATCCACAACCTGCGAGACAAAATCGGCAAATCCCGCATCCGCACAGTGCGGGGCTTTGGCTATATGCTGGTGAAAGACGACGGAGAGGCGTAAATGAATCTGCCGTTCTTTAAGGCTGTGAAATGGACCATGCGTCGTCAGCTCCTGCTGACGATTGCCAGCATCCTGCTGGTTTGTCAGGTGATCAGCGTCCTGTGGCTGTGGCATGAAAGCCGCGAGCAGATCCAGCTCCTGGTGCAGAGCACGATTGAGGGCCACAACAACCATAAACACATTGAACATGAAGTGCGTGAAGCCGTTGCCAGCCTGCTTATCCCCAGCATGTTGATTATCGGGCTGGCGCTGTGGATTTGCCTGCAGGCGGTGAAACGCATCACTCGTCCTCTGCTGGATCTTCAGCAAGAACTGAACTCCCGCACCCCGGATAACCTGAAGCCGATTGAACTGCCGCATTCCGTCAGCGAAGTCGACGCGGTGACCGCAGCGATTAATCAGCTGGTAGGACGCCTGAATCAGACGCTGGATCGCGAAAGACTGTTTACCGCCGACGTCGCGCACGAGCTTCGTACTCCGCTTGCCGGGCTGCGACTGCATCTTGAGCTGATGGCCAGGATGCACACCGCGAATGTCGATCCGCTGTTGCAACGCCTGGATCAGATGACCGAAAGCATCTCTCAGCTGTTGCAACTGGCCCGCGTCGGCCAGTCATTCTCTGCGGGCAGCTACCAGCAGGTGCCGCTCAAAGAAGAGGTGATCCTGCCGATTCAGGGCGAACTGGAAACCATGCTCGAACAACGCGGGCAAACCCTGAAGCTTCCAGAAGGCGAACCCGAAGTTACCGTTTCTGGCGATGCCACGTTACTGCGAGTGCTGTTACGTAATCTGGTCGAAAACGCCCATCGCTACAGCCCTGAAAACTCCACCATCACCGTGACGGTCGATAAAGGGATGATGGCGGTCGAAGACGAAGGCCCGGGCATAGACGAAGCAAAAAGTGGCGAATTGAGCAAAGCGTTTGTAAGGATGGACAGCCGATACGGCGGGATCGGGCTTGGGCTCAGCATTGTTACCCGCATCGCACAGTTGCACGATGCGCAGTTCTTTCTGCATAACCGTAAGTCGGTGCCGGGCGTGAAAGCGTGGGTCAAATTTCCACGCCGTGAGCGTTAATCAGTAAGTCAAAATCCACTGATGGAAAAAGCCGATAACGATAAGAGAGGAAACCAGAACGGTGAGTGTGGTTAAGAAATTCTGCTTTTGCATGGCGCTACCCTCATTAAAGTGAAAGTAGTATCGCCTGGTTACATTAACGGAACATTAAGACCCCGGCCACCGGGTGTGACCGGGGTCTGATTCTTTCTACGAAGCGGCAATAAACAGGTCTCGCAGCTGGTGTAAACGGTCTCGCACCTCTGCCGCCTCTTCGAATTCGAGATTCTGCGCATGCTTCATCATCTGCGTTTCCAGCTCGCTGATTTTCTGCTGTAGCGCTTTTGGTGTCAGCGCCAGTTCAGCCGCTTCAACGTCGGCAGCTGAACGCCCTTTGCCCCGGCCTTTACCTTTCGCCTTCACGATATTCTCGCCAAACGACAGAATATCGACCACTTTCTTGTTCAGGCCCTGCGGCACAATGCCATTTTCTTCGTTGTAACGTTCCTGCTTCTCGCGGCGGCGTTCGGTTTCGCCCATCGCCTTCGCCATTGACGGCGTGATTTTATCTGCATAGAGGATCGCCTTGCCGTTAACGTTACGCGCCGCGCGGCCGATGGTCTGAATCAGCGAACGTTCAGAACGCAGGAAGCCCTCTTTATCCGCATCCAGAATCGCCACCAGCGAGACTTCCGGCATGTCGAGGCCTTCCCTCAGCAAGTTGATGCCGACCAGCACGTCGAACTCACCCAGGCGTAAATCACGGATGATTTCCATACGTTCTACGGTATCGATATCTGAGTGCAGATACCGCACGCGTTCGCCGTGTTCTTCCAGATACTCGGTTAAATCCTCGGCCATGCGTTTGGTCAGCGTGGTGACCAGCACACGTTCATTGATAGCCACACGCAGGCGAATTTCAGACAGCAGGTCATCAACCTGGGTACCCACTGGACGCACTTCGATAACCGGATCGAGCAGACCGGTTGGACGCACAACCTGATCGACGACATCGCCACCTGATTTCTCAAGCTCGTAGTTGCCCGGCGTGGCCGACACATAAATGGTCTGCGGGGCCAGGCCTTCAAACTCTTCAAACTTCAGCGGACGGTTATCCAGCGCCGACGGCAGACGGAAGCCATATTCCACCAGCGTCTCTTTACGCGCCCTGTCTCCGCGATACATCCCGCCGATTTGCGGCACGGTCACGTGGGATTCATCAATCACCAGCAGGCCGTCTGCCGGAAGGTAGTCAAACAGCGTCGGCGGCGGCTCACCCGGCCCGCGCCCGGAGAGAAAGCGTGAGTAGTTCTCAATGCCCGAGCAATAGCCCAACTCGTTCATCATTTCGAGGTCAAACTGCGTGCGCTGCGACAGGCGCTGTTCTTCCAGCAGCTTGTTGTTCTCAAGCAATACTTTGCGGCGGTCGACCAGCTCTTCTTTGATCTCTTCCATCGCCTGCAAAATACGTTCACGCGGGGTGACGTAGTGCGTTTTCGGGTACACCGTAAAACGCTGGATGGTCGATTCCAGATGCCCTGTCAGCGGATCGAACAGCGACAGACGCTCAACTTCTTCATCAAACAGCTCCACGCGTAACGCGATGTCATCGGATTCGGCCGGGAAAATATCTATCACTTCACCGCGCACGCGGAAGGTCCCGCGCTGGAAGGCCTGATCGTTACGGGTATATTGCAGCTCCGCCAGGCGGCGCAAAATGGAGCGCTGATCGATGATCATGCCGACCGTCAGGTGCAGCATCATTTTCAGGTACAGGTCGGGGTCACCCAGACCATAAATGGCCGACACCGAAGCCACCACGATAACGTCGCGGCGCTCAAGCATCGCTTTGGTGGCGGATAAACGCATCTGCTCGATGTGCTCGTTCACCGAAGCGTCTTTCTCGATAAAGGTATCGGAGCTTGGGACGTACGCTTCAGGCTGGTAGTAATCGTAGTAGGAGACGAAAAATTCCACCGCGTTCTCGGGGAAGAACTCTTTCATCTCGCCATAAAGCTGCGCCGCCAGCGTTTTGTTGGGGGCGAGGATCATGGTGGGACGCTGAAGATCCGCAATCACGTTAGCGATGGTAAACGTTTTCCCTGACCCGGTTACGCCCAGCAACGTTTGATGCGCCAGGCCATCTTCCAGCCCTTCTTTAAGGCGACGAATGGCTTCAGGCTGATCCCCGGAGGGACGAAAAGCAGAATGCAGTTTTAACGGTTTACTCATGGGCAACAACCTGATGAAGGGGAAACGGGCAGACGCTTAATTCTACTCTCCGCACCAAAATTTGCCAGTTAAAAATACTGGATAAAAAAACAGTAACACATTATCGTATCTGTGTTACCGCTTCCACAATCAAGCAACTGTGGCGGAAATTTACCCTGTGACGAGATAAAACACCTGCCCGGGTGGGTTATCCCCAGAACTTTTCCGTTTTTAACATTTGTCAATACAGGTGATGCCTCTTTTGTGGCGGCGGGTGACACTTTTCTTACAGGCATTGATTTTATACAACCACTTGATTAAAAAAGGAAATATCCAAAAGCCGCGTTTCGCATCAATTCGGCGGGAAGCCGCGTATTCTCTCGCTCACCGTTAGTTTTCTAACTCTAATACACAAGGTTATCCACAGGAATAGTGGATAAGTGTCTGTAGCCCAACTCCCCTGCCACTCGCGCAAAACGTCTCAGGTCAGACAAGAGCTCAGGGAAAAAATATTTATCGTTCTTTTTTGCGTTTAATCAGCAAAGCATCTGCCATTTTGCACTGAGAGATCGCTCACAAATCCAGCATTTCCACTGCACCACTACGCTTCATCACAGGCACTGGCAAAGTGCACCCGTTGCGCCTTAAGCCCTGACGTTGTGCGTTTTTTTGCGGCTTTGTCTGAAAAACAATCACCGGGTGGGACGCTTCAGCGTTCTGGCAAGGGAATTGCACCATCCATTCGCCACCAATGGCACACCACGAGGAGAGGCCCATGTTGAGTTTACGTGCAGTGAATCACTATTACGGCAGTCAGCACACGCTCTGGAACGTTGACCTCGAACTCGAACCCGGGCGCTGCACCTGCCTGATGGGACTGCCAGGGATGGGAAAAACCACCCTCATCAACTGCATTGCGGGCTATCAGGACGTCGAAAGCGGCAGCATCTTCTGGCATGAGGCCAGCGGCCCACCTTGTGATTTACTGACTTTGTCCCCCCCGCTAAGAGCCGCAATGGGCATTGGCTACGTTCCACAGGACAAACGCATCTTTTCGCAAATGACCGTCGAGGAAAATCTGCGTATTGCGCAGAGAGCGGGCAGTGATGACGGCTTTACGCCCCAGGGGCGTGATATCTATGAGCTCATGCCGGAGCTCTACCCGTTACGGCAGGTGAAAGGGTCAGCGCTGAGTGAAGACACGCAATATCAATTAGCGCTGGCTGGCGCCCTGGTCACTCAGCCCAAACTGCTGATCCTTGACGAACCGACGCGAGGCATGGGGCAAGGGTTTATGCATAAACTCGGGGATTTTATTGTGCGCCTGAATCGCGAACTCGGCCTGACGGTGCTGCTCGCCGAGCAACACCTGTCGTTTATTAGCCGGGTTGCCGACAGGTTTTGCCTGCTGCACCGTGGACGTAACGTGGCGCAAGGCAACGTTCAGCAGCTGGATACCCGGCTACTGGAACAGTTTATGACCCAGGATGAAGCGCTGTAAGCTTGAGATACTGCCCTGGCTCTGCGGCCTCCGGGCCGTGTTCCAGCCAGGGAATTTCCCCCAGACACGGCGCTGGCAGCATTCGCGTTAACGTCGCCAGATATTCCTGATGCCGTTTGCCGGGGGGAACAACGTCATTGGCAATCCAGCCCGCCAGGGTCAGTCCCGCCTGCTGAACGGCCTGCGCCGTGAGCACCGCGTGATTGATGCAGCCGAGCTTCACCCCGACGACCAGAATCACCGGCAGCTGTTCAGCCTTAACCCAAACAGCAAAAGTTGTGGACGAGGAAAGCGGCGTGAACCAGCCTCCGGCCCCTTCCACCAGCACCCAGTTCGCTTTGGCTTCGAGCGCTCGTAACCCCTGAGACATCACCTGCATGTCGATCGGGCGCTGTTCATCTTCGCTCACAATGTGCGGCGAAGTGGGCTCTTCAAACGTATAAGGATTAACCTCCTCGTAGCGCAGGGTGACGCCGCTATTGTGCTGCAACGCCAGCGCATCGCTGTTGCGCAGCCCTTGTGCTGTCATTTCGCTCCCCGAAGCAACGGGCTTATAGCCCGCTGTCTGGTAGCCAAGGCGTGCTGCCGCCTGCAATAAGGCGCAGCTGGCAACCGTCTTGCCCACTTCGGTATCGGTGCCGGTGACAAAGAAACGTTCAGTCACGGTAAATCACTCCTGTAAAAATGTGGTAGCTCAGCACGCAGCGCCCCTGCTGTTTCGGCCAGGCTAGCTGAAGTTGTTGCAGACGGCTACGCGTCAGGGTTTGCGCCGCTCTGCCCGCATGAAGATGCGTCGCGCCGATGCCTTTCAGGGAGCGCATTGCGCTCAACGCATCCTCAAACGTGAGGCTGAACGTCTGAGTCTGATGTTCGAAACGGTACGGTTTTAAAGCCGCAAGAATGTGCTCCAGCGATAAAAAACGGTTAGCGTGCGGCTGGCTGTCGACGCTCTGCCAGGCCTTATTCAGCTCAGGCAAAGAGTCCGCCAGCAGCGTGCTGAACGCTACCACGCCATCGGGACGTGCCGTTCGAGTGAGTTCTTGCAGCGCCACGCTCAGCGATTCGCACCACTGCACCGCCAGGTTGCTCCAGACCAAATCGTACTGAGCGTCGGCTAACGGCATTGATTCGATATCAGCCTGAACGTAATGACGAGCGGCGTTCTGTCGCAGCGCTTCCGCCAGCATCTGCGGCGAGAGATCCAGCGCGGTGACTTCGCTTCCCGCTTCCGTCCACAGGCGGCTGACGCTTCCCGGCCCACAGCCAGCATCCAGTACACGCTTAAAGGGCTGTGAGGGGAGCTGGGCCATCAACGCCGCCGCGCACTGGCGCTGCAGCGCATCATGCTGCTGATACTGACCGGCAGCACGACCAAAGGCGGCGGCCACGGCGGATTTATTGACGGGTGGCATTCAGCACCTCCAAAAGCCTGTCGATATCCTGCGGTTGATGCGCCGCCGTCAACGTCACCCGCAACCGCGCGGTGCCTGCGGGCACGGTTGGCGGGCGAATGGCTGTCAGCCAGAGAGCCTGCTCGCGCAGGTGCTGCGCTAACCGCAGAGCTCGTTCGTTTGCGCCGACAATCAGCGGCTGAATGGCGCTTTGTGAGGCTGTCAGCGTCATCCCCAGTTGCTCTGCCCCTTGGCGAAAACGGGCGATATGGCTGCGCAGCGTTTCTCGCCGGGCGTCGCCCTCCTCACTTCGAATCACTGCCAGAGCCTGGCTGAGCGCCACTGCCTGCGCGGGAGGCATGCTGGTGCTGTAAATCAAATGGCGAGCAAATTGCAGCAAATAATCGGCGGTGGCCTCGCTGCACAACACTGCCGCGCCGCTCAGGCCAAAAGCTTTGCCAAAGGTGACCACCAGAAGATCGGGCTTAACCTGCTGCTGTGAACAGCTTCCACGCCCCTCTTCGCCGCACACGCCGATGCCATGAGCATCATCCACCATCAGCCAGCCACCAGCCGCACTCGTGGCTGCAGCAATCTCTTCCAGCGGCGCACTGTCTCCATCCATGCTGAAAATGCCTTCCGTTACCGTGAGCTGAAGGCCTGAAGTCGGTTTCGCCAGCAGGTGAGCAAGCTGCTCACTGTCGTTGTGCACAAAGCGTCGAAGCTGAGCCGGACTGAGCGAAGCCGCTTCCAGCAACGAGGCATGACTCAGCCTGTCGGCCACAATCCTGTCGTCTTTGCCCATCAGCGCGGCAATCAGCGCCTGATTGGCGGCAAATCCAGAGATGAACAGCAGTGCGCGAGGATAACCCAGCCACTCCGCCAGCTGCTGTTCAAGCTGCTGATGGGCGTCGCTGTAGCCCGTCACATGCCCGGAGCCCCCGCTGCCTGTGCCGTAAAGCGCAGCGCCTTGCTGCCAGGCGGCGACTATCTGCGGATGGTGACTCAGCCCCAGATAGTCGTTACTGGAAAAATTCAGCCAGCGCTCTTCACCCTGCTGCAGCCAGCGGCCTGCGCCTTGCGTGACGGGTTGACGCTGGCGAAAGGTTTGCGCCGAGCGTCGTGCTGCCAGCGCCGTGTCTATGCGTTGCTGCCAGCTCATACCGTCGCCGCGTTGTAGTAGTCGTCGGTGTCCGGCGTTAACAGCGCCTGCTCCAGCTTCTGCTGCTGTTCGATATCACCGGAAAGCACTTCTGTCTGCTGCGGGTTGATCCCCAGCTTGCGGAACAACAGCAGGTCTTTATCCTCTTCCGGGTTCGGCGTGGTCAGCAGCTTGCAGCCGTAGAAAATCGAGTTTGCGCCTGCCATAAAGCACATCGCCTGCGTCTGCTCATTCATCTTCTCGCGACCTGCGGAGAGGCGCACATGCGAAGCTGGCATCATGATGCGCGCCACCGCGATGGTGCGGATAAACTCAAACGCATCCACGTCTTCGTTGTTCTCCATCGGCGTGCCTTTGACCTTCACCAGCATGTTGATGGGCACACTTTCTGGCGGCGTGGGCAGGTTTGCCAGTTGCAGCAATAAACCGGCACGATCGGTCACCGTTTCGCCCAATCCTACGATGCCGCCGGAACAGACTTTGATCCCCGCATCACGCACTTTGCCGAGCGTATCCAGACGCTCCTGATAGGTGCGAGTGGTGATGATGTTGCCGTAAAACTCCGGCGAGGTGTCGAGGTTATGGTTGTAATAATCAAGCCCGGCTGCGCCCAGACGCTGCGCCTGTGAATCTGACAACGTGCCCAGCGTCATACAGGCTTCGAGGCCCATTTCTTTCACGCCTTTGACCATCTCTTCGAGATACGGCATGTCGCGTTCATGCGGGTTTTTCCACGCCGCGCCCATGCAAAAACGGGTCGACCCGGCGTTTTTCGCTTTACGCGCAGAGTCGAGCACCTGCTCAACTTCCATCAGACGTTCGGCTTCAAGCCCGGTTTTGTAGCGAGCACTCTGCGGGCAATATTTGCAGTCTTCCGGGCAGGCACCCGTCTTAATCGACAGCAGCGTGCTGACCTGCACCTGGCGAGGGTCGAAGTGTTGACGATGTACCTGCTGCGCTTCAAACAGCAGTTCCAGCAAGGGTTTATTAAACAGTTCAGTGACCTGCGACAGTGTCCAGCGTGGGTGGTGAGCCATTGGCCTCTCCAAAAGGGGTTCAGTTGTTTCTCGGTTCGGTGTAGGATCGTAAACCTAAAACTTTTCAAAATGGTTTACAAGTCGATTATGACCCAGGACGATCTCTCTTTCGATCAGCGCCATATCTGGCACCCCTATACGTCAATGACCTCCCCGCTCCCGGTTTACCCCGTGGTGGCTGCGCAGGGCTGCGAGTTGCAGCTCGCCTCCGGTGAGCAGCTTGTAGATGGCATGTCGTCATGGTGGGCGGCTATTCACGGTTACAATCATCCACGTCTTAATGCCGCCATGACGCAGCAGATTGATCAGATGTCGCATGTGATGTTTGGCGGGATAACCCACCCTGCTGCCATTGCGCTGTGTCGTAAACTGGTGGCGATGACGCCGGAGTCGCTTGAATGCGTGTTCCTGGCCGATTCAGGCTCGGTGGCGGTGGAAGTGGCGATGAAAATGGCCCTGCAATACTGGCAGGCGAAAGGCGAATCACGCAGCCGCTTCCTGACGTTCCGCAACGGTTATCACGGCGATACGTTCGGCGCGATGTCGGTCTGCGATCCGGACAATTCGATGCACAGCCTGTGGAAAGGCTACCTGCCGGAAAACCTGTTCGCACCAGCCCCGCAAAGCCGTTTTGACGGCGAGTGGGATGAACGCGATATGGTGGCCTTTGCCCGGCTGATGGCTGCACATCGCAGCGAGATTGCCGCAGTGATCATCGAACCCATCGTCCAGGGCGCGGGCGGGATGCGCATGTATCACCCGGAATGGCTGCGTCGCCTGCGCAAGATGTGCGACCGCGAAGGGATCCTGCTGATTGCCGATGAAATCGCCACCGGGTTTGGCCGGACGGGCAAACTCTTTGCCTGCGAACATGCCGGCATTGCGCCAGATATTCTCTGTCTGGGCAAAGCCCTGACCGGCGGCATGATGACGCTTTCCGCCGCTCTGACTACCCGCGAAGTGGCAGAAACCATCAGCAACGGGGAGGCCGGGTGCTTTATGCACGGCCCGACGTTCATGGGCAACCCGCTGGCCTGCGCTGTAGCAGCAGAAAGTCTCGCGCTGCTGCAAGAAGGCCACTGGCAGCAGCAAGTCGCCAAGATTGAGGCACAGCTTAAACGTGAGCTTTCAGAAGCCATCGACTCACCTTTGGTAGCCGATGTACGCATTCTCGGCGCTATCGGCGTGGTGGAAACCAAAGAGCCCGTCAACATGGCGCGACTGCAAAAATTCTTTGTCGAACAAGGGGTCTGGGTGCGTCCTTTCGGCAAACTGATTTACCTGATGCCACCGTTTATCATTACGTCAGAACAGTTAACTCAGCTGACGAGAGCGGTAAAAGCCGCGCTAAGCGACAACACGCTTTTCAGCCGCTGAGCTACACTGAGTCGTTAATTCAGAGGCGAGGAAAAGTGATGAAACTTGTCAGTCATGATTTTAAAGACGGCGATAAGCTCCCACACCGTCAGGTGTTCAACGGCATGGGCTACGACGGAGACAACCTGTCGCCACACCTGGCGTGGGACGAGGTACCCTCCGGCACCAAAAGCTTTGTCGTGACCTGTTATGACCCGGACGCGCCAACCGGTTCCGGCTGGTGGCACTGGGTTGTGGTGAACCTGCCAGCAGACACGCGAGTGTTGCCGCAAGGCGCAGGTTCAGGCATCGCCGACCTGCCAGATGGCGCGATCCAGACGCGTACCGATTTTGGTCAAGCAGGCTACGGCGGCGCTGCGCCACCGAAAGGCGAAACGCACCGCTATATCTTCACGGTGCATGCGCTGGACGTGGCAAAAATTGAAGTAGACGAAGGGGCAAGCGGTGCCATGGTGGGCTTTAACGTTCATTTCCACAGCCTGGCGAGTGCGTCTGTGACGGCGATGTTTAGCTGAAGAGCGTGTCGGGTGGCGCTGCGCTTACCCGACCTTGTATTATCCCCCACGTGCAGAAAGAGCCGGCCAGTTCTTTCTGCCTGCAGTCCGGACGCCGTACCTGACCTTAGATTCTCAAATCTGTGGCGTAGATAATTCGCGCCGGACTGCACTTCTCCAC
>NZ_JBOFIN010000019.1:0-11551 GCF_051650185.1 Scandinavium sp. | reverse complement strand
TTCTGCAGGGGAAGTGGTTCGCGGACAGTGGCGAGCTGCAGCGTGCCTTCGACCACTGGCGCAACGTTTATAACCTTGAACGCCCACACGCTTCACTGGATATGGCAGTGCCTGCTTCGCGGTATCAGCCCTCTGCGCGACAGTACAGCCGTCGCGTTGCCCCCCGGAATATGACGAGGGAGTGATGGTCAGGAAAGTGGATATCAGCGGGAAGCTGAGTGCAAAAGGCATCAGTCTGAACGCAGGCAAAGCGTTCAGGGGGGAGCATGTCGGGCTGAAGGAGATGGCGGAAGACGGTTGCTATGAAGTGTGGTGGTACAGTACGAAAGTGGGGGTTATCGACCTGAAGAAAAGGTCGATAACCATGGGTAAAGGATGTTAAATAGTGTTCACCATGTCCCCGAACACCTGTCTACCATGTCTCCGGACCGTACATGGGAGAGGGCTAGGGAGAGGGGAGAAGACGATCAGCGACGAACAGCGATCGCTTCGATCTCAATCTTCACATCTTTCGGCAAACGAGCCACTTCCACACAAGAACGTGCCGGGAAGGTGGCGTTATGTTCGGTGAAGAACGCTTCGTAGGTGGCATTCACGGTGGCGAAATCGTTGAGATCTTTCACGAAAACGGTGGTTTTCACGATGTCGCCCACTTTCAGGCCTGCGGCTTCAACGATAGCCTGAACGTTTTCCAGTGACTGGCGCGCCTGTGCCGCAACGTCTTCCGCTACAGTACCGGTTTTCGGGCAGACCGGGATCTGGCCGGAGGTGATGATCATACTGCCGAGATCAACGCCCTGAACGTAAGGGCCGATGGCAGCAGGTGCTTTTTCCGTCGCAATAACTTTGCTCATGATATCTCCATTAAACAGCGGTATTAGGTTTCAGTGGAACCCGGCCATTATAGGGAGCCGGGCACCCGATACCAACCTCAATTAGTTCGCCAGCACCGCAGTGTGTGAAAACTCTTTCTCGCAGTATTTGCATTTCAGGGCGATATCGTCAGCGCGCTGTTTCACGCTAAAACTCGACGAAACCGGCTCCGCGTGGCTGATGCAGTTGCTGTTCGGGCACACCAGCACGCTTTCAATGCGCTCCGGCAGGCTTGGGCGGGATTTGCCGACCACTTCGTAATTATCGATACGGTTCACCGTGGCGTGCGGCGCGTACAGAGACAGCTGGTTCACCTGCTCGTCGGTCAGGAACGTGTTCTCGATTTTAATCAGATCCTTGCGACCCATTTCGCCAGATGGCAGGTTCAGGCCGATGGTGATGCGCTGGTCGGTTTCGGTCAGCTTGAATAAGGTCAGCAATTTAAAGCCAATCTGCGCCGGGATATGGTCGATTACGGTGCCGCGTTTGATGGCTTCTACCTGAAGTTTATTATCGTGTGTCATCGTCATTTCCCCTTACAGAGCCAGGTCGCTGTTCAGAACCAGTGCCAGCAATGCCTGGCGTGCGAAGATGCCGTTACCGGCCTGCTGGAAGTACCAGGCGTGCGGCGTTTTATCGACATCGGTGGTGATCTCATCAATGCGTGGCAGCGGATGCAGCACCTTCATGTTGCTGCGTGCGCCTTCGAGGTCGGCGGCGCGTAATACGAACTGCGCCTTCACGTTGGCGTATTCAGACGGGTCCAGACGCTCTTTCTGCACGCGAGTCATATAAAGAATATCCACTTCTGCCATCACTTCTTCGATAGTGCCGTGCACGCTCCAGGCAATGCCTTTTTCATCCAGCATATCGAGAATGTATTGCGGCATGGCCAGCGCATCCGGGGCGATAAAGTAAAAACGATTGCCGTTAAATTTCGCCAGCGCCTGCGTCAGTGAGTGAACGGTACGGCCATATTTCAGGTCGCCTACCATCGCAATATTGAGGTTTTCCAGGCGGCCCTGCGTTTCCTGAATGGTAAAGAGATCGAGCAGCGTCTGTGTTGGGTGCTGGTTTGCGCCATCGCCCGCGTTCAGAACTGGAATACCGCCGGAAAACTCTGTTGCCAGGCGCGCCGCACCTTCCTGCGGATGGCGCATCACAATGGCGTCAACGTAGGTGCTGATGACCGAAATGGTATCGGCCAGCGTTTCGCCTTTTTTGCCAAGCGAAGTATTCGCGCTGTCGGAGAAGCCCACCACGCTGGCGCCCAGACGGTGCATCGAGGTTTCAAACGACAGACGGGTGCGGGTAGAGGCTTCAAAGAAGCAGCTGGCGATAACCTTGTGCTTAAGCAATTCGGGCTGGGGATGGGCTTTCAGTTTGGCGGCAGTCGCCAGAACCCGTTCAAGGTCTTCGCGGCTGAGATCGTTTATGGAAATGATATGTTTTTGATATAGCGGGTTAGCCATGTTTATCTCCTGACGCCTGGGCAAAAAAAAAGCCCCTTATAAAAGGGGCTTCCTGAATTCGATGATGTCACGGGAGAAAAACGGCAGGCCAGCGTCTGTTTTCAGACGCGGTAAGACAGAATGTCGTACGCAGTTGACCATGCTTCCTCCCGGCAAAACGACTGGCATTATACGCAGCAAATCGAAGGGATCAAGCGATAAGTTCACAGACAGGAAAACGATTGCTTCGAGAAGCATGCGCCAGCGCAAATATCCGCAATAAAGCGATGGAATCCCCCTGTGAAGGAGCGTATAAAACTCGAAATTGAAACGTTGTTTTATATTCTGGAGGCTTTATGATCGCAGGAAACATTCATCATTTGCATAGCTGGCTGCCGCAGGAGCTGCGTCAGGCTATTGAACACATTAAAGCGCACGTGACTGAGGCCACGCCGCTCGGGAAACACGATATCGACGGTAACCGCCTGTTTTATCTGATTTCCGAAGACACCACCGAGCCGTTCGCTGATCGTCGTGCGGAGTATCACGCGAAGTATCTGGATATCCAGATCATTCTCAAAGGTCAGGAGGGGATGACGTTCAGCACCCAGCCTGCCGGGAAGCCGGATACCGACTGGCTGGCCGATAAAGACATCGCCTTTTTACCCGAAGGCGTGCAGGAAAAAACGGTGATTCTGAGCGAGGGTGATTTTGTCGTGTTCTACCCTGGCGAAGTGCATAAGCCGCTGTGTGCAGTGGGAACGCCTGCGAAGGTGCGTAAGGCGGTTGTGAAGCTGTTGGTAGAGTGATTTGTAGCCCCTCTCCCTAACCCTCTCCCAAAGGGAGAGGGGACTTGTACGGTGCGCGTTTGATTTTCTCCCTCTCCCTACGGGAGAGGGCCGGGGAGAGGGGACACGCCATTGCAAATAATTATTTCGCTAGCGTCGCCACCATCACCGCTTTAATGGTGTGCATCCGGTTTTCGGCCTGATCGAACACGATGCTCGCTTCAGACTCAAACACCTCGTCCGTCACTTCCATGCCGCCATGCAGGCCAAACTCTTGCGCCATTTGCTTGCCGAGGGTGGTCTGGTCGTCGTGGAACGCAGGCAGGCAGTGCAGGAGTTTCACCTGCGGGTTACCGGTCAGTGCCAGCATGTTTTTATTCACCTGGTAGTCACGCAGCAGGGCGATACGTTCGGCCCATTTGTCTTTGGCTTCGCCCATCGATACCCACACGTCGGTGTAGATGAAATCGGCACCTTTCACGCCAGCGGCAATGTTTTCTGTCAGCGTAATATCGCCGCCATTCTTTTGCGCCAGCGCTTTGCATTCTGCCACCAGACTCGCTTCCGGCCAGCACGCCTGTGGCGCGACCAGGCGCAAATCCAGCCCTGTCAGCGCAGCGGCTTCCAGCATCGAATTGCCCATGTTGTTGCGGGCGTCGCCTGCGTAAACCAGCGTCATCTCATTAAACGCTTTGCCTGGTAGATGTTCCTGCATAGTCAGCAAATCTGCCAGCAACTGGGTGGGGTGAAATTCGTTAGTCAGGCCGTTCCACACTGGAACTCCCGCATACTCTGCCAGCGTTTCTACGATCTCCTGGCCGTAGCCGCGGTACTGAATGCCGTCATACATGCGGCCCAGCACGCGGGCGGTATCTTTAATGGATTCTTTATGGCCAATCTGGCTGCCGCTTGGGCCGAGCCAGGTCACACGAGCGCCCTGATCGTAGGCGGCAACTTCGAAAGAGCAACGGGTACGGGTCGAGTCTTTTTCGAAGATGAGCGCGATGTTTTTACCGATCAGTTTTGGCACTTCCTGACCGTGCTTTTTATCTGCTTTTAACTGGGCGGCCAGAGAGAGCAGATGGGTGAGTTGGGCAGGGGTAAAATCCAGTAACTTCAAAAAATGCTTCTGATAAAACGTCGTCATCATTTCCTCTCATGGCTTAGGCCACTTATTGAATTAAAATTCAATTTATATGTATGAATATTCATTTGCAACCCCGATTCACAAATCTTTGCGGGAAAGGTGGAGGCAATGGGCGCGGTATGTGAAAATAGAAGTATCTGCCGCACATCATGAGGAACGAGCTATGGCAAACCCGGAACACCTGGAAGAGCAGCGCGAAGAAACGCGTCTGATTATTGAAGAATTACTGGACGATGGTAGCGATCCGGATGCGCTGTATACCATCGAGCATCATTTCTCGGCGGATGATTTCGACACTCTTGAGAAGCTGGCCGTAGAAGTCTTCAAGCTGGGTTACGAAGTGACTGAGCCAGAAGAGCTGGAAGTTGAAGAAGGTGAGATGGTGATTTGCTGTGACGCGCTCAGTGAATGTGCGCTGAAAGCAGACCTCATCGACGCGCAGGTTGAACAGTTGATGAACCTGGCTGAAAAATTCGGCGTTGAATATGACGGCTGGGGCACCTACTACGAAGATCCTAACGGTGAAGACGGCGAAGGTGATGACGAAGAGTACATCGACGAAGACGATGACGGCGTTCGCCACTAAGCGTTGACCGATGCGGTGGCGCCCGCTGCCGCATCGCTTTCATGAGAGTTTTTTTGAGCATGGATTACCCGCAAATACTCGCCCCGGTGTTAACGTTTCTGCATTGCCCCACGCCTCAGGCCTGGATCGACAAAGCTCGCGATCCGCAGCACCTTCCTCTGTTGTTAACTGACCACCTGGTGTGTGAGCTCAAAGCGGCTCAAACCGCCATGCTGTTGGTGCGCAAATACGTTGCCGATAAAGCCGGAGCGGATGAGCTTCTGGCCTGGCTACAGCCCTACGAAGCCTTTGCCTTCCGCGCCGGGCCTGAGCCCGATTTCATCGCATTGCAAAAACAGATTGGCAAAAGCGTGATGCCGCAAACCGACGATCCGTGGGGGCGGCAGCTTATCGACAGTATGGTGTTGCTCATCAAAGAGGAGTTGCATCATTTCTGGCAGGTGCGGGAAATCATGCTGGCTCGTGAGATCCCTTATATCAAGATCACCGCCAGTCGCTACGCCAAAGGCATGCTAAAGGAAGTACGAACTCACGAACCGCTGACGCTAATTGATAAGCTGATATGTGGGGCGTACATCGAAGCGCGTTCCTGTGAGCGCTTTGCCGCCCTGGCCCCGTATCTTGATGAAGAGTTGCAGAAGTTTTATCTGTCGCTGTTGCGTTCCGAGGCGCGGCACTATCAGGATTATCTGACGCTGGCGCAGCAGGTCTCTGATGAGGATATTACGCCACGGGTGAGATTCTTTGGTGAGGTGGAGGCGGCGTTAATTTCCACGCCGGATGAGGAGTTTCGTTTTCATAGCGGGGTGCCGGTTTAGCGTTTGTTGTATCCCCTCTCCCTAACCCTCTCCCAAAGGGAGAGGGGATCAAGACAGAGCGGCGTTATTTCTCTCCCAGTGGGAACGGCGGTAAAGACAGAGTGGTCTTTTCTTTCTCCCTCTCCCTTTGGGAGAGGGCAGGGGAGAGGGGCGCTTGCAGAAGCTAAATCTAAAGCACCTTCAGCATTCGAACTTCACAGTCCACATGCCCGGTACAACCTAGCGGGCCGTCGATATGCTCAAAGCCCAGATGCTCATACAGCGCAATCGCCTCTTTGAGAAAGGCCGTGGTTTCCAGATAGCAGCGCTTAAAGCCCTGCTCACGCGCGTGGTCCATCGCCATCAGCGCCAGCTTTTTCGCCATCCCTTTGCCGCGAGCTGACGGCAGAAAATACATCTTTTGCAGCTCGCAGATATCCGTCTCGCTGCATTGCAACGGGGCCACGCCGCCGCCGCCGACCACGCGGCCTTCTTCCTCAAGTACCCAATAGGCGTGTCCTGGCTGGCTGTAGAGTTGGTATAACTCATCCAGATTGGGATCGGCGACGGTATAGCCTTTATCGGCTGTTAATCCGTATTCCGCGGAGACCTGGCGAATTACCCGTGCGACAGCCGGGTTGTCCTTCTCAGCGATCCTCCGCAGCGTCACCGCGGCGTGGGTCATAACGTTCATAGCATGGCTCATGGCAATAAGTAACAGATAGTGCAGTTAATAGCACCGTAGAAAGGGGAGTGCAAGAGAGTCGGGACAGAGAAGAAACCCCTTACGCAGGGCGCGTAAGGGGTTGAGGGATCACAGCGCGGCGATCACAGCCTGCTGTTCAATCAGCTTCGCTTTCGCTTCGGCATAACCATCCAGCTTCTCACGCTCTTTGGCGATCACCGCTTCTGGTGCGCGCGCGACAAAGCCTTCGTTCGACAGTTTGCTTTCGATGCGGCCGATTTCACCGTCGATCTTCGCCACTTCTTTCGCCAGACGCGCCAGCTCATCTTCTTTGTTGATGAGGCCTGCCATTGGGATCAGCAGCTCTGCGCCGTCGATGATTTTAGTCACGGAGACCGGACCTTTATCATCGGCTGGCAGCACGGTGATGCTTTCCAGACGCGCCATGGACTGCAGGAAGCTCTGGTTATCGGTCACGCGACGCTGAGCGTCAGCGCTGCAACCGCGCAGCAGCAGCTCGAGCGGTTTGCCCGGTGCGATGTTCATTTCCGCACGGATGTTACGTACAGCGATGATCGCCTGCTTCAGCCATTCGGTGTCCGCCAGTGCCGCTTCATCAACCTGTGCCGCATCGTACGCCGGGAACGGCTGCAGCATGATGGTGTCCGCGTCGTTACCCACGATGGTTTTCACACGCTGCCAGATGGTTTCGGTGATGAACGGAATGATTGGGTGCGCCAGGCGCAGCAGGCCTTCGAGCACGGTCACCAACGTGTGGCGAGTGCCACGCAGTTCAGCTTCTGAACCGCCGGTCATCACTGGTTTGGTCAGCTCCAGATACCAGTCGCAGAACTGGTTCCAGGTGAACTCATACAGGATGCCTGCGGCGATATCGAAGCGGAAGTTATCCAGCGCTTCGCGGTAGGCTTTCACGGTGTGGTTGAATTCAGCGAGGATCCAGCGGTCGGCCAGCGACAGCACTTTCTCGCCGCCGTTGAAGCCGCAATCCTGATCTTCGGTGTTCATCAGTACAAAGCGGCTGGCGTTCCACAGCTTGTTACAGAAGTTGCGGTAACCTTCCAGGCGCTTCATGTCCCAGTTGATGTCGCGACCGGTAGAAGCCAGTGCCGCCAGGGTGAAGCGCAGGGCATCGGTGCCGTGCGGCTCAATGCCGTTCGGGAACTGTTTCTCGGTACGCTTGGCAATCTTTTCGGCCAGCTGCGGCTGCATCATATTGCCAGTGCGTTTCTCCAGCAGGTCTGCCAGAGATATACCGTCCACCATATCCAGCGGGTCAATGACGTTACCCTTGGACTTGGACATCTTCTGGCCTTCGTCGTCACGAATCAGGCCGGTCATGTAAACCGTGTGGAACGGAACCTGCGGCTTGCCGTTTTCATCTTTGATGAAGTGCATGGTCATCATGATCATGCGGGCGATCCAGAAGAAGATGATGTCGAAGCCGGAGACCATCACGCTGGTTGGGTGGAACTGACGCAGCGCGTCGGTGTTTTCCGGCCAGCCGAGGGTAGAGAACGTCCACAGCGCGGAGGAGAACCAGGTGTCGAGCACGTCTTCGTCCTGACGCAGCGCAACGTCGGCGCTCAGGTTATTTTCCTGACGCACTTCGTCTTCGGTGCGGCCCACGTAGACGTTGCCTTCGTTGTCGTACCATGCCGGAATACGGTGACCCCACCACAGCTGACGGGAGATACACCAGTCCTGAATGTCACGCATCCAGGAGAAATACATGTTTTCGTACTGCTTCGGTACGAACTGAATGTCGCCATTCTCAACGGCTTCAACGGCTGGTTTTGCCAGCACGTCGGCGCGCACGTACCACTGGTCGGTCAGCATTGGCTCGATAACCACGCCGCCACGGTCGCCGTACGGCACGGTCAGATCGTGAGGTTTGATTTCTTCGAGCAGGCCGAGAGCGTCAACTGCCGCGACAACTGCTTTACGGGCCGCGAAACGCTCCAGCTTCTGGAATTCAGCCGGGATGTCGGACGGATAAACGTCGGACTCTTCGCCTTTGGTGTCGAACACCTGTGCGCTTTCGCGGATATCACCGTCGAAGGTCAGAATGTTGATCATCGGCAGGGCGTGACGTTTGCCGACTTCGTAGTCGTTAAAGTCGTGCGCCGGGGTGATTTTCACGCAGCCGGTGCCTTTTTCCATGTCGGCATGTTCATCGCCAACAACTGGAATACGGCGGTTGACCAGCGGCAGAACGAGGAATTTGCCAATCAGGTCTTTGTAGCGCGGATCTTCCGGGTTAACCGCTACGCCGGTATCGCCCAGCAGGGTTTCCGGACGAGTGGTGGCAACCACCAGGTAATCTTTGCCGTCAGCGGTTTTTGCGCCGTCGGCCAGCGGGTAGCGGATGTGCCACATCGAGCCTTTAGACTCGCGGTTTTCCACTTCCAGGTCAGAAATCGCGGTGCGCAGTTTCGGGTCCCAGTTGACCAGACGCTTACCACGATAGATTAAATCTTCTTTGTACAGGCGAACGAAGACTTCTTTCACGGCATTGGAAAGGCCTTCGTCCATAGTGAAACGCTCTCGCTCCCAGTCCACGGAGTTACCGAGACGGCGCATCTGACGGGTAATGGTGCCGCCGGATTCGGCTTTCCACTGCCAGATTTTGTCGATGAAGGCATCGCGACCGTAGTCGTGGCGGGTTTTCCCTTCTTCAGCGGCAATCTTACGCTCCACCACCATCTGGGTTGCGATACCCGCGTGGTCAGTACCGGCCTGCCACAGGGTGTTTTTGCCCTGCATGCGCTGGTAGCGGATCATGGTGTCCATGATAGTTTGCTGGAAGGCATGACCCATATGCAAACTGCCGGTGACGTTCGGCGGCGGGATCATGATGCAGAAGCTTTCCTGGCTTTCATCACCATTCGGTTTGAAATAGCCCTGCTTTTCCCAGTGCTCGTAAAGCGGCTGTTCGATATCTTGTGGGTTGTATGTCTTTTCCATTATTTCCAGGTTGCCGTATTCAGGTTAAAACCAGCCATGCGGTACGCTTTGTAGCGGTCGCGCGCCAGTTGTTTTAAGGAATCTTCGTGAGGAACGAAGTCTATCACTTCTGTGAAAGCGGTGGCAAAATCTGCAAAGCCAACGCGCAGGCTGATAAGCAAATCCCGCGGGCTGCTGTTGCGCTTTTGCGGCCAGGCTATCTCAACAGGTGCCCCCCCGCGTGGGCCTTCGCCAGACAGATTATGCGGGACAAAGCTTTCCGCCGGGCGTGACCACAGCGCCTCATCAAGGCGAATGGCCTGTTTCTCGTCTTCACAGGCGATCAGAATGCGTTTCCCCGCTCGCCACCTGTCCGCCGCCAGCTCACACACCAGTTGTTCAACAGCGCTTAGGCCGTCGGCGGTGTTGTCGTTATCGAGCAGGTAGAACGTCGCATTCTTCATAATATGGGGTTTCTTGTGGTGATTTTAAATCGTAGACCCTCACCCCGGCCCTCTCCCTCAAGGGAGAGGGAGAAAATCCCCTCGCCCCTTTGGGGGGAGGGTTAGGGTGAGGGGCTGTAGCATTACTCTTCGCCGTTAAACCCAGCGCGGTTCAGCAGGAACTGAGACAGCAGGGCAACAGGACGGCCGGTTGCGCCTTTGGCTTTACCGGAACGCCATGCGGTGCCCGCGATGTCGAGGTGCGCCCAGTTGTACTTGCGGGTGAAGCGTGACAGGAAGCAGCCCGCGGTAATTGCCCCGCCAGGACGGCCACCAATGTTCGCCATATCCGCGAAGTTGGTTTCCAGCTGTTCCTGATACTCATCGCCCAGCGGCAAGCGCCATGCGCGGTCACCGGCTTGTTCAGACGCGCCAATCAGCTCATGCGCCAGCGGGTTGTGGTTCGACATCAGGCCAGTAATGTGATGGCCCAAAGCGATAACACAAGCGCCAGTTAACGTCGCCACGTCGATCACCGCTTCTGGCTCGAAACGCTCCACGTAGGTCAGCACATCGCACAGCACCAGACGGCCTTCGGCATCGGTGTTCAGCACTTCAACGGTTTGACCTGACATGGTGGTCAGCACGTCGCCTGGGCGATATGCGCGTCCGCCAGGCATGTTTTCACAGCCAGCCAGCACGCCGATGACGTTCAGCGGCAGTTGCAGCTCTGCCACCATGCGCATCACGCCGTAAACCGCCGCCGCGCCGCACATGTCGTACTTCATCTCATCCATGCCTTCGGCAGGTTTGATGGAGATACCGCCGGAGTCGAACGTCAGGCCTTTACCGACCAGCACGATTGGACGGGCATCTTCCGCCGGATTGCCTTTGTATTCAATGACCGACATCAGGGACTCGTTCTGCGAGCCGTTGCCGACCGCCAGATACGAATGCATGCCGAGCTCTTTCATCTGCTGTTCGCCAATCACGCGGGTGACGACGTTTTTGCTGTAGGAGTCGGCAAGCTGGCGCGCCTGCGAAGCCAGGTATCCGGCGTTACAGATGTTTGGCGGCATATTGCCCAGATCTTTCGCTGCCTTAATACCCGCAGCAATCGCCAGACCGTGCTGGATGGCGCGTTCACCGCTGGTGAGTTCGCGACGGGTCGGCACGTTAAAGACCATTTTACGCAGAGGGCGGCGCGGCTCGGTTTTGTTGGTTTTCAACTGGTCGAAGCTGTACAGCGTCTCTTTCGCGGTCTCAACCGCCTGGCGTACTTTCCAGTAGTTGTTGCGGCCTTTGACATGCAGTTCGGTCAGGAAGCACACCGCTTCCATCGAACCGGTGTCATTGAGCGTATTGATCGTTTTCTGGATAACTTGCTTATACTGACGTTCATCCAGCTCACGCTCTTTGCCACACCCAATCAGCAGAATGCGCTCAGAGAGCACGTTCGGCACGTGGTGCAGCAGCAGAGTCTGGCCAGGTTTGCCTTCAAGCTCGCCACGGCGCAGCAGGGCGCTGATATAACCGTCGCTGATCTTATCGAGTTGTTCGGCGATCGGGGAGAGACGGCGTGGTTCAAAGACGCCAACAACGATGCAGGCACTCCGCTGTTTCTCCGGGCTACCGCTTTTTACACTGAACTCCATGCACTACGCTCCTGAATCTTAAAGACAACGGCGGTGGCTACGGATAGAATTGCAAGCTTTCGTAACTCATGTCCGCTGTTGCGGTGACTTCGTGTTAATCTTAACGATATCGCGATGTTGGCTCGTCAGAACCGGGTCTGAAACGTAAAGCCGCTGAGTCAT
>NZ_JBOFIN010000018.1:0-4586 GCF_051650185.1 Scandinavium sp. | reverse complement strand
CTTCCAGTTCTTTCATCTCTTTCATCAGCGCAGCAGGAGACAGCACAACACCGTTACCGATGATGCTGGTCACATTGTCACGAAGAATGCCTGATGGAATAAGATGGAGGACGGTTTTTTCACCGTTGATTACGAGAGTATGGCCTGCGTTGTGACCGCCCTGGTAGCGTACAACATATTTAGCCCGTTCAGTCAGAAGATCGACGATCTTCCCTTTACCTTCGTCACCCCATTGGGTGCCCAGTACGACGACGTTGTTACCCATTTTTCAAAATCACCGTTTGCTTAAAAATGGATTCTACCATCGGTTTCGATGATGACCAGCACTTTTTGACATCAAAAAATGATGAATCCGGCGAGTTTTTAATCAGCCAATCGTTTTCGTCAACATGTAGTAGATCACTACGCCCGCGACCACAAGGCCACCGCCAAAGCGGCGTAAAAGATGGTCAGGAAGTTGTGACAATGCTGACACCATTTTACGCCATGCCTGCGGATAGAGCATCGGCCCCAGCCCTTCAAGCACTAATACCAGCGCAAGCGCCAGCCAGATTGTTGAATTCATGGTTCATCCTGATAAAAGAAAACCACCGCCAGTGCGGTGGTTTTTCAGTAGTGAGACTGCCGGGTATATTAACGCGTCGCGTTGCCTGGCGTCTTCATATAGCGGAAGAAATCGCTGTCCGGGCTCAGAACCATCACGTCCTGATTGCTCTGGAAGCTGTTCTCATACGCACGCAGGCTACGGATAAAGGCATAGAAATCCGGGTCCTGGCTGAACGCATCTGCAAACAGTTTCGCTGCATCAGCATCGCCTTCACCGCGCATGATACGACCCTGACGCTCGGCTTCTGCCAACGTTTTGGTCACTTCATAGTCCGCAGCAGCACGCAGTTTCTCGGCTTCTTCCTGACCTTGTGAACGGTGACGACGGGCAACCGCTTCACGCTCAGCGCGCATACGGTTGTAGATAGCGTCGGACACTTCGGTCGGCAGGTTGATCTGCTTGATTCGAACGTCGACCACTTCAATACCCAGCGCAGCCATACTGTTCGGGTTGATAACCGGCACTTTACCGTTAGTCTCTGCGGCAACACGCTCTGCGGCTTCAGCGATAGCGCTGTCTGCTGCTGGCGTTGCGACTTCATCTTCGGTGCCCGCAGAACCGGAGTTCAGCGCATCACGGACTTCAATGGTCAGACGACCACGGGAATCGGTGACGATGTCTTTCACATCCAGACGACCAATTTCAGAACGCAGACGGTCAGAGAACTTACGTTTCAGCAGCACTTCGGCCTGGGAGACGTCACCGCCGCCGGTCGCCAGGAAGTAACGGCTGAAATCGCTGATACGCCATTTGATGTAAGAATCGACGATCAGGTCTTTCTTCTCTTTGGTCACAAAGCGATCGGCCTGGTTATCCATGGTCTGGATACGCGCATCCAGCGTTTTTACTGACTGAATGAACGGAACCTTAAAGTGCAGGCCTGGCTCGTAAATCACCGGCTTCTTGTCGCTGTCACGCACCACACTGCTGAACTGGAATTTAATCCCACGCTCACCCTCTTTCACCACAAACACAGAGGCGTAGAGGCCTACCAGCACGATGACAATTATCGCAATTACTGACTTACGCATCGTTATTCCCCCTGACGCTGGTAGTCGTTACGCTGCGCGTTAGCACGGCGTTGGTCCATGATGTCGCTATCGCTCGTGGCTGGCGCGCTGTTGCTGTTGGCACTGCTGCTGGAGCTGGACGCAGGCGGCAGGCGTAACAAGCTGTCAGCGCCACTGCTGTCACTCTTTTTTGCAGGCGCTGCGCCACCTTTCAGCATCTGGTCAAGCGGCAGCACCATCAGGTTTCCGCCTTTGTCGTTCACCAGCACTTTGCGGGTATGGCTCAGCACTTTCTCCATCGTTTCGATGTAGAGACGCTCACGGGTAATTTCCGGCGCTGCTTTATATTCCGGCAGGATCTTCACGAAACGAGCCACTTCACCCTGCGCTTCCAGCACGGTCTGAGTCTTATACGCACGCGCCTCTTCGAGGATACGCTGCGCCTGACCGTTAGCACGTGGCTGAACTTCGTTGGTGTAAGCTTCGGCTTCACGGATGTATTGCTGTTCGTTTTCACGCGCGGCAATCGCATCATCAAACGCAGCCTTCACTTCTTCCGGTGGGCGAGCGGTCTGGAAGTTCACGTCAAGCAAGGTGATACCCATGTTGTACGGACGAATGGTTTCTTCCAGTTCACGCTGAGTATCGCTACGAATAACGGTACGGCCTTCAGTGAGGATACGGTCCATGGTGTATTTGCCGATCACACCGCGCAGTGCGCTGTCTGTCGCCTGACGCAGGCTGTCATCCGGGCTGGTGACGCTGAACAGGTACTTTTGCGGATCGGTAATGCGGTACTGCACGTTCATTTCAACGCGCACCACGTTTTCATCGGAAGTCAGCATCACGCCAGAAGCAGCCAGTTCGCGAACGGCTTCCACGTTAACCGGCGTCACTTCATCGATAAAGGTCGGTTTCCAGTTAAGGCCCGGCTCAACCAGATGGCTGAATTTACCGAAGCGAGTCACCACGCCACGTTCGGCTTCCTTAATGGTGTAGAACCCGCTCGCCGCCCAAATGATGACCACCGCAGCGGCAGCAATACCCACAATGCGCCCGCCCATTGGGCCACGCGGCAATTGCGTTGTATTTCCACCACCAGAGCCGCCTTTACCACCGCCCAGGCCACCGAGTTTTTTACTCAGCTTGCGGAAGATATCATCCAGATCAGGAGGCCCCTGATCGCGACCACCTTTGTTTCCATTTCCCCCAGAGTTGCCGCCTTGATTATTGCTGCTTCCCCACGGGTCGCGGTCTTGTCCGTTATTACCGGGCTGATTCCACGCCATGTATATGCTCCATATTTGTTATGCGGTGTACACCCGAATGACCGGGTATAAAGGCGAATAATCTTCAGGCCAACTGTCTGTCAGACCACATAGTCCGTCAGCGCAGGTTCTTGCTTGCAGAGGCGACGCCAGTCAACAATCGGCATACGTACTTCCAGACCGACGCTACCGTCATCCTCCATCCACTCTTTCTCTATCGCCTGAAGCTGATAAAACCGGCTTCTGAGACGCCCTTCCTGAGGAGGTAAGCGCAGCGTGTGCTGAGCCACTTCACCGGAAAGCCTTTCAGTCAAAGCCTGGAAAAGCAGTGGTACCCCCATCCCCGTCTGCGCAGAAAGCCAGACGCGAATCGGTTTGTTTTCTTCGTCCCTGTCGATACGCGGTTCAAAATCTTCCAGCATATCGATCTTGTTCATCACCAGCAGCGTCGGGATTTCGTCAGCTTCGATTTCATCGAGCACAACGTTCACTGCATCAATGTTTTCCTGCAGGCGGACATCCGCGGCATCGATAACGTGCAGAAGCAGCGTCGCCTGACGCGTCTCCTGCAGCGTGGCTTTAAACGCAGCCACTAAATCGTGCGGCAGATGGCGAATAAACCCTACGGTATCCGCCAGCACGGTTTCGCCCACATCGGCGACGTTAATTCGGCGCAGAGTCGGGTCCAGCGTCGCGAACAGCTGATCTGCGGCGTAAACCTGCGCTTCGGTAATCTGGTTAAACAGCGTCGATTTCCCGGCGTTGGTGTAACCCACCAGCGACACGGTCGGAATATCGGCTTTAGTACGCGAACGGCGCCCCTGCTCACGTTGCTTCTCAACTCTCTCCAGACGAGAAAGGATCTGCATAATGCGGTTACGCAATAAACGACGGTCAGTTTCGAGCTGGGTTTCACCCGGGCCGCGCAAACCAATCCCGCCTTTTTGTCGTTCAAGGTGGGTCCAGCCACGCACAAGACGCGTCGCCAGATGGCGCAGCTGCGCCAGCTCAACCTGCAGTTTCCCCTCATGGGTACGCGCACGCTGAGCAAAAATATCAAGAATCAGACCGGTACGATCGATAACCCTGCACTCGCACAAACGCTCCAGGTTACGTTCCTGGGCCGGACTTAATGCATGGTCGAATAAGACAACGGACGCACCCGTTGCTTTAACGGCTTCCGCAATTTCGACAGCCTTACCTTCACCAACAAAATACTTTGGGTGCGGCGCTTTACGGCTACCGGTAATCACCTGCATTGCTTCGACACCGGCGGAAGAGACCAGGGCTTCGAACTCCTGAAGGTCTTCCATATCTTTGTCTTGCGAAAAATAGATGTGTACCAGTACCGCCTGCTCACCGGCATCATAACGGTCAAACAAGCGTAATCTCTCCTAAAAGACCAGCGGGGAACCAAACCAGCAGGCTCCCCGACATGGAAAAACAGCCATCAACCTTATTCGGTTTCTTCGCTGTCTTGTGGCGCAGATGAAGCCTGCGCGTTGCTACCGTGATGGTAGTTGCTGGTGCTGCCGCCGGCGTTATTGCTGTGATGAGAGACCGGACGAGACGGAACCACCGTAGAAATTGCGTGCTTATAGACCATCTGGCTGACCGTGTTTTTCAACAGGATCACGAACTGATCGAAAGACTCAATTTGCCCTTGCAGCTTAATACCATTCACCAAATAAATAGAAACCG
>NZ_JBOFIN010000017.1:0-9385 GCF_051650185.1 Scandinavium sp. | reverse complement strand
AAGACAAGATCCGCAAAGTGCTGAAAATTGCCAAAGAGCCAATCTCCATGGAAACCCCAATCGGTGACGATGAAGATTCACATCTGGGCGATTTCATCGAGGATACCACCCTCGAGCTGCCGCTGGATTCTGCGACCACCGAAAGCCTGCGTGCGGCAACCCACGACGTGCTGGCCGGTCTGACCGCGCGTGAAGCGAAAGTCCTGCGTATGCGTTTCGGTATCGACATGAACACCGACCACACGCTGGAAGAAGTGGGTAAACAGTTCGACGTTACCCGCGAACGTATCCGTCAGATTGAAGCGAAGGCGTTGCGTAAACTGCGTCACCCGAGCCGTTCTGAAGTGCTGCGTAGCTTCCTCGACGATTAATCACTGGCTACAGATGAAAAGACCGCACTTGCTGCGGTCTTTTTTTTGCCCCTGATTTCCTCACCCTGGCCCCATTCCAGAACATCCCTCTCCGTTTTCGTCGTTGCTCTATTTGCCGCTATTAGTGTTCGTTTTTGCACTTATCAGAATGAAGACTACTCACCGTATACTCACGAAAAATGCTGGCTGCGCGATGGCTGACGTTGGCTCTCGCACCAAAAGAAGCATCGTCTCCTGCATGCCGACTTGCTAATTATTTTTTATCTACACACTTTCAGGGAAACGTATTTAATGAACAAATTTTGGCTCACAGTGTTACCGGATTGAAAGCACCTTAGGCCGGATCATGATTTCACAGGCCACTCAGTCCTAAGAACGGAAAACCCGTCGAGGTGGCTGGCAGGATTAACGCCCGCGAGCCACCAGCGCTTGATCTAATTCCCGGTATGCCTCAACCAGTTTATCCAGCGTGATACGACTCAACCCGCTGGGGTTGGGCAGGATCCACACCTCGGTCTCTCCTACCGTAACGTCCTGTTTGCCCCACTGCGCGCCACGCTGACTGAATGCCTGCTCAAACGCCTGTTTCCCCAAAATGGCCAGCGCCATGGGCTGATAGTCCTGCATTTTGGTGATAAGCCCCCGGCCACCTTCCCGCAACTCGTGAAACGCCACTTCGCTGGCCTGCACCGTTGGTCGCTCAACAAGTTTGGTGACACCACAGCCGTAATCCAGCATCTGCTCAGCTTCTTCAGGTTTAAACTGACGGTCGGTAAACCCGGCTAAATACAGCACTTTCCAGAAACGATTCGCGGGATGGGCAAAAGGCAGCCCCAGATGCGCAGAAGACTTACCCGGATTGATACCACAGAAGACCACCCGCAACCCGGGCTTAAGAATATCCTTGACCATGACACGACTCGACTGAGGGAATGAGTGGGAAAGTATAAGAGATTGATAAGCCGTTGTTTATAAAAACAGCACCCGCAGCGCATTTACTGGATTGACTTCGGGAGTTCCTTTATAATTCCCCGCCACGGCCCCTTAGCTCAGTGGTTAGAGCAGGCGACTCATAATCGCTTGGTCGTTGGTTCAAACCCAACAGGGGCCACCAAATTTTAGCTTTAAGATCATATAATTAAGCCACTCGACAGAGTGGCTTTTTTGTTTTTCCTACCGCGTTATGTCGCAAAAATGGCGTGGCGGCAGTCAACACCTTACATTTCTATCCGAACATGGCTGAGTCAGACCAGTGCCTGCAACTCTTCTCTCATGTACGAAGAAAAGTACTCCGGATCTTTAATCACCATACGCTCACCGGCGTTAATTTTTTCCGCCCAACCGGCCACTTTTTGAGTGAATCTGTCATCCCAGCCCTCCTGGGTACCTCGGGCCATCACATCTGCCGCAGTAACGGGTTCTCCCAACTCTTTCAGATACTTTAAGATCCCTTTCGTCGTGCTTTCGTCCATGGACTGGGGGACAGGAAGAGAAGTATTCATACCATTAATGAAGTCTAATGCTTTATCAATTACTGGTGCCATATTCATATCCTTAAAATTATCCAGACACTGTACAAGGTTATAATATCGCCCAACTTTTACTTAAACATCAAAGCGTTTGTTCACTTAACTCACACTAAATCTCTTAAATGTGAACTAAGTATGGCTGACTGATTTTGAGCTGCAAGTTTACCCTTACTCTGTTCCGTTCCCCGCCCGTGTCGGGCGGGATCACTTACCTGACTCAAGCTCCCTCAAGCGCCACCTTAGCCACCACGCCCTGCAAAAACGCCATGACCTCTTGCTGTTCTTTCTCAGGTAGTTGCGTTGTTTTGTTCAGCACCTTCATTAACGGCGTTTCAGTCGGGCGAGTCGTAGCGCACATCCAGCGGTGTGCCGGATGTGAAGCCAGCTTCTTCCATCCAGAGGCCATTCAGGCGCAGGCTGGCATTTCGGGTGTAGCATTTGGTTCTGTTTGTTTTGCGGTCGTAATGGCGAATGCTGACATAGCTGACGCTCATCCGACGCAACGGTTTGGAGATACCGTTTCCAGAGGCGGGTTTCTTTCTGTGGATGACTTTGTTCTGCACGCCGTAACGGTCATATTTGCGTACTGGATCGTGCTTTCCTGAAATATCAGTAAAAGCGGCTGGTTCTGTTTGGGTAATAGTCACTTCTGGCTTATGATTTTTGTCAGCCATAATCAACTCCTCTCTAGTTGTTTGTGGTTAGCGGCATGGAGGTGCTTTGAACACTTTCATGTCGCGATCTTTTCATTAATTAACTTCTTCTTTCCCGTAACTTCCTTTTTTTGTTTTGTGATGGCTAATTATACTCTGCTGAATAAATTCACAGTGTTTAAATTCCGGGGAATATCTGGAAATGCGAGGCGGCTTCAGTATTATTTTTTATTTATGCAATGTTTGCCGTTTTAAGCCACCCTTTCGGGTGGCTTCGTGTTAGACCCCCGCCCACCACAGCCGCAGCTTCATTCCCCAGCCGCTGGTGAAGCCTGTGGTGACGGATTTCACTTCGCCTTTCGAAATCACCACCAGCGTGGGCGTGACCTGGATTTGCCACTGTCGGGAGAGTGTGCCCTGTTCATCGTTGACGACGGGTAGCGCGTACTTTTTGCGTGCCAGCCATTGCGTCAGCGTGGCATCGTCGCCGGATCGCAGGGCGACGCTCATCACGTTGCCGCCCTCTTTCGCGATATCCGCCACCGCTGGCGTGGTGTAGCGACACACCGCGCACCACGTTGCCCACACGTACACCAGTAATGGACGCTCCTGACTCATTGCAGCCAGGGCGACGGTTTCACCATCGATGGTTTGCAATGGCGCACTGACAAACGTCACCGGCAGCGTCGGTTTACGAAACTGATCCATCACCAGCATGGCGGCCGCCGCGATCAGCAGCAGTACCATGCCTTCGCGCAGCCAGCGCTTCAGCTTAGCTCGCATCGGCTTTCGCCAGTTCTTCTTTCACCAGCGCCTCCAGTTCGTCATAAGGGATCGCTCCCGGCACCATCGTTTTGCCCACCAGCGTGGCGGGTGTGCCCTGCACGCCCAGCACCTGCGAGAGGATCAGGTTCATTTGCAGCGTTTCTCCGCTTTGCCCGTCCGGTTTGATGCTCGCGGTATTAGTCTTTTGCTGCGCGGCGAGGATCGACGCGTCATCGTGATAGCCCTTTTTCGACATCAGGCGCTGATGCAGCCCCCAGAACTGCTCCGGCTGTTCGCGCCATGCGGTGAGCGCGATCCTTGCCGACGCGGCAGAGCTTTCACTGCGAAACGGCAGCAGTTTGACCACCAGCCGCACGTCCGGGTATTTATGGACGATTTTCTCCAGCTCCGGGTCGAACTGTTTGCAGTACGGGCAGTTGTAATCCGTGAACGACACCAGCGTCAGGCGCGGCTTTTCCGCGCCCATTGCCGGGGTGTTCGGGTCGTTGAACAGCAAGTCCTGTAACTGCGGCTCAGCGGCCATGCTGAAGGTGGAAAGGCAAAATAAGAAAATCAGAGTGATGATGCGCATTAGTGTTGTCCTTTGGCCTGATTGAGGGGTTGCAGCACGTCATCAGTGCTGAGCAGCGGCGGCAATGCGCGGCCCTGCGTCAGTCCAGGCCCGTAAATTTGATTGAAAGGCACCGCCACGCTTTGGCGAGAGCAAAGAAACTGGCTGATCGTGTCCGATGGGCGGCTCCAGTCACCGCGAAGGGCGACCACATCCGGGGCGGTCAGTGCATCCTGCACGTCCTCGCGCAGCAGGACGTTGTATTTATTGGCTTTGCAGGTCACGCACCAGTCGACGGTCACATCGATAAAGACGCGTTTGTTGTCCGCCAGCGCGGCAGTAATCGCCTGTTCGCTCAGCGGCTGCCAGTTCACGCGATCTTCCACGATGCCTTTGCTGTCCGGGCGCATCAGCAGGAATGTCGCGACCAGGACGAGAACAGCCGCCAGCGTGCTGCCCGCCGCGATACGCCAGCCCCAGCGCCATGTGATGGCAACCAGCAGAATAGCGGCCACCAGCGCCAGCACGACGAACGTTGGCATAAAGCCGATATGCGTTTTCAGCAGGCTACCCAGCCACAGCGCGGAGCCGAGCATCATCAGCCCGAGGATGCCTCTGACGACGTTCATCCAGCGTCCTGGTTTTGGCATTTTCAGCGCCAGCCCCGGCCAGATGGCGATGAAGATCCACGGGAGGCTCATGCCAATCCCCATGGCGAAGAATAAGCCCCATAACAGCGGAAGAGGCGCGACCAGAGCGACGGAAACCGCCGTACCCAGAAATGGCGCGGTGCAAGGCGTTGCCAGTAACGTGGCGAACGCGCCCTGCCAGAAATGCCCGCTCAGGGTATTGCCACCGCGAGTGGCGAGGAACGTCGAGACGCCGGAAGAAAGGCGGATTTCAAACAGGCCGAGCAGGCTGGCGCTGAACAGCACCATCACCAGCGCCATCGCCGCGATAAACCACGGGTTCTGGAACTGAATACCCCAGCCGAGCGCCTGATTGCTGAGCCGCAGCAGCGTCATCATCAGCGCCAGCGCCAGGAACGAGGTGACGATCCCGAAGCTGGAGGCCACAAACTGCTGGCGAACGTGGCGACGATCTGTAGATTGCACCTGGACTATGCTGCCGAGCTTCATCGCCAGCACGGGCAATACGCACGGCATAACGTTGAGGATCAGACCGCCCGCCAGCGCCATCAACAGCACCCACCACAGCGACGTGGTATCTGTACTCGCCACCGCTTGCCCTACGGTGAGCTGGCTTTCCTGCGCCTGCCCTTCGTCACTTAGCACCACGGAAAGCGTTTTCCCACGTAGATCGGGCGCGGTTTCGCCCCAGCCATCACTCACTGGCACAGTGGCGGTCAGCGTATCGCCGCTTATTTTGTAAGTTGGTTTGCCGAAGTCGGTGTCTGCCAGCGTGTCGATAAACAGCTCCGGCTGCTGCCAGCCTGCTTCGCGAGTGGCTTTAACCGTGAGAGTTCCGGTCTGATAGCCCGCTTCAGTATGCGATGTCAGCCCGCTTTTTAACGGCAGCGTGCCCATCGCGCGAGTGAAGTCATAGCCAAAATCTTTGTCGGCAGGAGCCTTCAAATCCAGCGTGAACGGGTAATCCGTGAGGATGCAAACGTTGCTGCACGTCGAGAGCGTCAGCACGCCCTGCAGTTTTTCCGGCAGATTACCGCGCAGGGTTATCGGAAAAGCGACGTTGCCGTGATAACCCTGAGTCGAAATCCCGGCTACGTCAAAACGCTGTGGCGTGGGCCAGCGCCAGTCCATATCCACCGGGGATGACCATTTGATGGCAGGCGCGATGCCGCCCTCGCCCGGTGAACGCCAGTAAGTTTTCCAGCCTTTTTGCAGGGCGACGTCCAGCAACACGCGAGCCTCGCCATCAGGCTGAGCCTCTGCCCGAAGGCGGACGCTGGCATGATCGTTATCGGCGGCACGCAGCCAGCCGCTTTCGGCAGCATGGCTGACGGGCAGCCATAGCCAGAACAGGCAGAGCATCAGCTGCCTGAAAAAAATACGCATAAATTTTCTCCGTAAGTGATTAATTAACCTGAACTAACAGGCATTACTCACTCACGGAAGACGCATAATCGCAGATGCACTCGCAATCGGGGGGGGCGAGATGTCGCGCGGCGGCCAGCGCCGTTCGAAATGCTGGGGGACAACAGAAAGCACAGCCATCAGCAAAGCGACGGCAAACAACGCACCTTCAAACATCACCGGCGGCGAAGCCAGCAGCGATTTGGCGCTGAGTTCACAAGGGGTGACGGGTGCATCGCTGTCGACGGTTTGCTGTACGGACTGGGCTAACGCAGGGGAATTCATGACCAACGCGTGCAGCCCCGCCATGCGCTGGGCGGTGCAGGCAAGCACCACCAGACATGCCAGAGCAACGAGCAGAAAAGCTTTGCGTTGTTTTGCGATCATAAAAGCCTCGGAAACTGGGAGGTTTATCTTAACGAAGGCTCAGGAGAAGTGCTGTAAAGAAGTGTCTGTATCAGGCACCAGGCGTATTTTTTTCCGCAGTGAGCGGTTAGCACGTTCATTCAGGTTGGTTGTCAGGCCATGCATATCGGCAACAATGGACTTAAGGATATAATGATTTTCTTCCAGAAGCGCCAGACGCTGAAACATATTAGACTCAATATCAATAGCCAAAGAAAAAACAGGACAATCTGTCGACGCCGTCACCATAGCGTTATTTTCGGAAAGCATCTCTTTAAGCCTGCAAAGCTTTTCAATCATCTGTATAAAATCATCGCAGTTTGTTTCAGAGCACTGTTTCATTACACCTTCAATCATCACTAAAGATTCAGCAACCATATTCACATGACAATATCGTTCCATTTTCTCTTCCATATTCGCATCCCTAATAAAATAGCTTAACGCTAATTTCCCATGTTCACCATCATCATATAAAGCGTAGTAAAACGTACAGCACAGTGACGCAGACTTTCATTTTCGCCTCAAATCCTCAACTTTCCATTTGCGGCGTTAAGGCATCATAGCGCAGCTAAGTAGTTGAATTCAATCTTTCACACTGTCTCTAAACATGATGAATTTTAAGGCGAAAATGATTCATTTAATTAACAGTCAACCTGCAATTGATCTACATCAATAGAACCGGATAGCCGCTAGCCGGGCTGGATAGTGTCAATCAAACAGGGACATAGGATAACCGCCGGGCAATAAAGACACTTCTGATGCTTTCGATATTTTCTAATTGATATCTTTTTTTACTTTCATTGAGCGCTTTAGAAACAGCCTGCCGGCTGATATTTTTCGCTCTGGCGATTTCATTCTGCGTCAGACCGGAAGAAAACAAGACTGTTATTTCAAGCTGCCATATCGTTAACTCAGGAAACAACTTATGACAGTTGCTTAAGGTTCCAATATCTAAAATATCCATAAAAATCTCCTTAGGGTAACCTATATTGTCGACAGGTTAGAAAACTTCACATTGGAATCATCGCAGCCTTCAGATATTTCTCACTCACCAGAAATAACTGGAGATCAGATTTGTGTGATTAGCGTGTAGTAACAGCGCAGGACTTTGTTTTGCTGATAAAAAAATGCCGGCGAATGCCGGCATTGGTTTAAACAGACTTAATGATGGGAAATATTAAGCTGTGGTATGCAGTTCCAGTCCGTGCTGAACCAGCAGCTCAGTATCGTTCCCTGCGACGGTGTAGATGTCGTAGGAGACGCCACCACTGGTGACAGAACCGTGTTGCTCAAGGCTGCTTTCGGTCACACCCTGCAGCTCAACCTGCTCACCGTTTTCACCGGTGATGGAGAACTGGGATTTACCGTCATCGATCAGCAGATTTTCCTGGGCACCGTTCAGCACATCATCTGCAGAAACTGCAAGTTGACCGCCTGCTTCATGAGTGTCGAGTGTCGCCAGATCGTGATGATCGTCGGCCGTGCTCTGAACCGCAGGCTGCGATGCTTCAACGCCGGACTCAACCTGAGTGTCACCCCATGTGAAGTTATCGACACGAATCAGCGAGTTACCCTGTTCCTGGCCCACATCAATGGTGATATAGGAAATATATTCACCTTCTGGTGCAGTCCAGGAAACCGTGGCCACATTGTTATCCGGCGCAGATGGAATCGGCTGACTGTAAAGCTCGTTACCCTCGGCATCCCAATAGTGTACCACGCTGTCGGTGCCCGACACGGCAGACACATCAAAGCTTACCGCGTTGGTTTCACCGCCGAACTCAATCTTCGTTTCAGACTCAGCCAGCAGCTGCATCGCCTGAGTACCGAACGTTTTCGGTCCGAAGAGGAAAATACCGGTATCGGTGATTTCGTTCACATAGGTGCCCGCATCACGACCGCTATCCAGGCTGGTAATCGTCATTCCTGAATCCAGGGTGACGGCTTCGCCTTCTTTCAGCTCAGTGATCTCTTCGTCTTCAAAATCAACGCTGCCTTCGGTAACGATAGAGAACACAATCGGATCGCTCGGATCGCTCTCATTGCCAGCCTCATCCACGACAACCACTTCGATCTCATGCTCTCCGCCATCCAACGGTTCATCCGGCGTGTAGCTCCACTCACCGTTCTCATCAACATCTACGGTCGCAATTTCTTCACCGTTGTCGATGATGATCACCTTTGAACCAGGCTCAGCGTCACCGTCAATGGTCGGCGTCGTGTCGTCAGTTGCGCCATCAGGCACCACGGTTCCCGTCTTATCGCCCTGATCGTCGATAATCACAATATTATCGGCTGGATCAGGCTTCAGCGAATCAATCGTGAAGTTGAACGGATCGGACGGTGCGCTGCTGTTGCCTGCTTCGTCGCTGACTACCAGGGTGATCGCATGCTCGCCATCAGCCATGGCATCGGTCGGCGTGAAGCTCCAGGTGCCGTCATCTTTCACTACGGCTTTACCCAGCTCAACGCCGTTGTCGATAATGGTGATGGTGTCACCCGGTACCTGATCCTTGCCGGAGAAGTCCGGATGGTTATCATTGGTCAAGCCACCGTTATCAACGTTACCCGTGATCTCCGGCACATCATCGTATACGGTCAGATTGTCCGGGGAAGTGATGTCATCGATCGGATCCGGTGCAAGGGTATCCACGTTGATGACCCAGGCGTCCGTCGGTGCACTTTCACCGCTATTCGGCAGTTCAACCGTCGCGGTAAAGTCGTGCTCACCGTCCGCCAGAGAATCTGCGGTGAAGCTCCAGGAGCCGTCAGAGCCGGAGATCACAGTACCGATTTCGGTGCCATTGTCGTAGATGTGTACCGTCGCGTTCGGATTCGCCGTCCCGTTCAGGGTCGGGGTGTCATCGTTGGTCACGCCGTTATTGGCGATATCACCGATCACCGCTTCCTTATCATCCACCACGCTGTCGATGGTGATCGTGGCAACTTCGGTCACCACAGTGAAGTCGATTGGCGTTGTTGGCGCACTTTCGTTGCCCGCCTCGTCAACCACCACCACGTTGAAGCTGTGCTCACC
>NZ_JBOFIN010000016.1:0-29530 GCF_051650185.1 Scandinavium sp. | reverse complement strand
CACAGCAACCGCAAGTTCTTGACATCTAATCGGGATTATAGGCAATGGCTGAAAATCAATACTACGGCACTGGTCGCCGCAAAAGTTCCGCAGCTCGCGTTTTCATCAAACCGGGCAGTGGTAAAATCGTAATCAACCAACGTTCTCTGGAACAGTACTTCGGTCGTGAAACTGCCCGCATGGTAGTTCGTCAGCCGCTGGAACTGGTCGACATGGTTGAGAAACTGGATCTGTACATCACTGTTAAAGGTGGTGGTATCTCTGGTCAGGCTGGTGCGATCCGTCACGGTATCACCCGCGCTCTGATGGAGTACGATGAGTCCCTGCGTGGCGAACTGCGTAAAGCTGGCTTCGTTACTCGTGATGCTCGTCAGGTTGAACGTAAGAAAGTCGGCCTGCGTAAAGCACGTCGTCGTCCTCAGTTCTCCAAGCGTTAATTGCTTTCTGCTCTGGCAGAACAATTGGCGAAAAAACCCGCTTCGGCGGGTTTTTTTATGGATAAAACAGGCGTTATCCACAATGGTTGTCGCTCTTTTCCGCCCTTTTTCAGCATTTCCAGAATCCCCTCACCACAAAGCCTGCAAAATCTGGTAAACTATCATCCAATTTTCTGCCCAAATGCGGGTGATTGGTCATTTTTTGTTTTGTTCGTGAACAGGAATGTCGTTCGACGCTTACAGGGCTTCACATCTGGCTGGCCGCGTGTTGTGGTCGGTAGCAGTAAAAATTCTTACTATACCTGGAGGTTTTCATGGCTGTCGCTGCCAACAAACGTTCGGTAATGACGCTGTTTTCTGGTCCTACTGACATCTATAGCCATCAGGTCCGCATTGTGCTGGCCGAAAAAGGTGTCAGCTTCGAGATTGAGCACGTGGAAAAGGACAATCCACCTCAGGATCTGATTGACCTCAACCCGAATCAAAGCGTCCCGACACTGGTAGATCGCGAGCTGACCCTTTGGGAATCTCGCATCATTATGGAATATCTGGATGAGCGTTTCCCGCATCCGCCGTTAATGCCGGTTTATCCGGTGGCGCGTGGTGAAAGCCGTCTCTACATGCACCGCATCGAGAAAGACTGGTATTCGCTGATGAATACCGTCATGAACGGTTCTGCGGCGCAGGCTGATGCTGCCCGTAAACAACTGCGTGAAGAGCTGCTGGCGATTGCGCCGGTCTTCACTCAGAAGCCGTACTTCCTGAGCGATGAGTTCAGCCTGGTCGATTGCTATCTGGCTCCGCTGCTGTGGCGTCTGCCGGTGATGGGTATCGAGCTGGTCGGTGCGGGTTCCAAAGAGATGAAAGCGTATATGACTCGCGTTTTCGAGCGTGATTCCTTCCTCGCTTCCTTAACTGAACCCGAGCGTGAAATGCGCCTCGGTCGGGGCTAACTGAATGGATGTGTCACAACTGACACCGCGCCGTCCTTATCTGCTGCGGGCATTCTATGAATGGCTGCTGGATAACCAACTGACGCCACATCTGGTGGTTGACGTGACGTTGCCGGGTGTTCGCGTACCGATGGAGTACGCGCGTGACGGACAAATCGTTCTGAATATTGCACCACGAGCCGTGGGCAACCTGGAACTGGCGAACGACGGAGTGAGCTTCAACGCGCGCTTCGGCGGGGTGCCGCGTCAGGTTGAAGTGCCTCTGGCTGCCGTGCTGGCGATTTATGCTCGTGAAAACGGTGCGGGAACCATGTTCGAGCCGGAAGCGGCGTACGACGAAGAGGCTGCCCGCGTGAATGACGACGCTGTAATCGGTACTGAAGGTGAAACAGTGATGTCGGTGATCGACGGCGACAAGCCCGATCACGATGATGACAACGATCCTGATGACACGCCGCCACCGCGTGGTGGGCGTCCGGCGCTTCGCGTCGTGAAGTAATCCAACAGGCCCTTTCGGGCCTGTTTTGTTATCTGCCTCATTTCACCTGCCTAAAAATCCTGTGTTACTATCACTTTGTTGTCACTTACTGTCACCTGGCGCCAGGAATCGCAATGAACGCATTTGATCCTCAGGAAGAAGAGACCTCTGAAACCATCGGCCGCAGTCTGAGTCGCCGACCGCTGGCGCGTAAAAAGCTGTCGGAGATGGTCGAAGAAGAGCTGGAGCAAATGATCCGCCGTCGTGAGTTTGCCGAAGGTGAGCAACTTCCTTCCGAGCGTGAACTGATGACGTTTTTCAATGTGGGGCGTCCTTCCGTGCGCGAGGCCTTAGCCGCGCTCAAGCGTAAAGGTCTGGTGCAGATCAACAATGGTGAACGCGCTCGCGTATCGCGACCTTCGGCCGATACCCTCATCAGCGAATTGTCCGGCATGGCTAAGGATTTCCTCGCGCACCCAGGCGGCATTGCCCATTTTGAGCAGCTGCGTCTGTTTTTTGAATCAAGCCTCGTGCGTTATGCCGCTGAAAACGCCAGCGATGAGCAGGTGGAGCGTCTGAGCAAAGCGCTTCAACTCAACAGCCAGTCACTGGACGACAATACGTTGTTCATTCGTTCAGACGTTGAATTTCATCGCGTTCTGGCGGAAATTCCCGGTAACCCTATCTTCATGGCGATCCACGTCGCGTTGCTCGACTGGCTGATTGCCGCGCGTCCGAAAGTGCCTGATGCCGAACTGTATCAGCACAACGATCTCAGCTATCAGCAGCACATTGCGATCGTTGAGGCGATCCGTCGCCGCGATCCTGAAGAGGCCGACCGCGCCCTGCAAACCCATCTGAACAGTGTTTCTGCCGCCTGGCACGCTTTCGGCCAGAACAAAAAGAAAAAGTAGCCCGACGATCGTTTAGTGAGGCAGATCGCAATATAAGCGTTCTGTATAAGGTGCTGCATAAATGATCTGGTATAACAGGTATAAAGGTATATCAAATAAAACACCCCAGTCATTTATTGAGGTAGCTATGGCAAAGCAATTACGTGGCGTAATGGCCGCACTCCTGACCCCGTTTACCACCCAGCAGGCGCTGGACAAAGAGAGCCTGCGCCGCCTTGTGCGGTTCAATATTCAGCAGGGGATCGATGGACTTTATGTGGGAGGATCGACGGGGGAGGCCTTTGTGCAGAGCCTGTACGAGCGCGAACAGGTGATGGAAGTTGTGGCTGAAGAGGCGAAAGGCAAAATCACGTTAATCGCCCATGTGGGCTGTGTCAGCACGGCTGAAAGCCAGCAGCTGGCGGTGGCCGCGAGCCGTCTGGGCTTTGATGCCGTGTCGGCCGTCACACCGTTCTATTATCCCTTCAGTTTTGAAGAACACTGCGACCACTACCGTGCAATTATTGATTCGGCTGATGGGTTGCCAATGGTGGTGTACAACATTCCGGCGCTGAGCGGAGTGAAACTTTCGCTCGAACAGATCAACACCCTGGTGACATTGCCTGGCGTTGGCGCGCTCAAGCAAACCTCGGGCGATCTCTTCCAGATGGAGCAGATCCGTCGTGAGCATCCGGATCTGGTGCTTTACAACGGTTACGACGAGATCTTTGCTTCCGGCCTGCTGGCGGGTGCTGATGGCGGGATCGGCAGCACCTACAACATTATGGGCTGGCGCTATCAGGCCATTGCGAAGGCCGTTCGCGAAGGCGATAACGCCACAGCGCAACGTCTGCAAAGTGAGTGCAACAAGGTTATCGACCTGCTCATCAAAGTTGGCGTGTTCCGTGGCCTGAAAACCGTCCTGCACTATATGGACGTCGTTTCCGTTCCGCTGTGCCGCAAGCCTTTTTCCCCGGTGGCGGGGCAGTATCTGCCGGAGCTGAAAGCCCTCGCAGAGCAACTGCTGGCTGAGAAGCGCTAATCTCATTGCCGGATGGCGCATCGCTTATCCGGCCTACCAGACATGACACGTAGGCCGGATAAGGCGAAGCCGCCATCCGGCAAGACAACAAAGAATTCGTCGGGAGAGTGTTATGAGTATTTCTACCCAAAGCATCCCGTGGTACCGCCATCTTACGCGCCCGCAGTGGCGAGCATTCTCGGCCGCCTGGTTGGGATATCTGCTTGATGGCTTTGATTTTGTGTTAATTGCGTTAGTGCTGACAGAAGTAAAAAGTGAATTTGGCTTAACCACCGTAGAGGCAGCAAGCCTTATCTCTGCGGCCTTTATTTCACGCTGGTTTGGCGGATTGCTGCTGGGTGCCATGGGCGATCGGTACGGGCGCAAACTGGCGATGATCACCAGTATCGTCCTCTTCTCCTGCGGCACGCTGGCGTGCGGGTTTGCGCCTGGCTACATCACCCTGTTTATTGCCCGCATGGTGATTGGCATGGGTATGGCGGGGGAGTACGGCTCCAGCGCGACCTATGTGATTGAGAGCTGGCCAAAGCACCTGCGTAATAAAGCCAGCGGATTTCTTATCTCCGGTTTCTCGGTTGGGGCGGTGATTGCCGCGCAGGTTTATAGTCTTGTCGTGCCCGTTTGGGGCTGGCGTGCCTTATTTTTCCTTGGCATTTTTCCCATCGTGTTCGCGCTGTGGCTGCGTAAAAACATTCCTGAAGCGGAAGACTGGAAAGCGAAACACGAAGGTAAAGCGCCGGTACGCACGATGGTCGATATTCTTTATCGCGGAAAGTATCGCGTGATCAATATCGTCATGACCCTGTTTGCCGGTACGGCGTTGTGGTTCTGCTTTGCTGGGGAGCTCAACAATGCCGGACTGGTGGTGATCCTGGGCCTGCTCTGCGCCAGCGTGTTTATCAGCTTTATGGTACAGAGCAGCGGAAAACGCTGGCCTACCGGCATCATGCTGATGGTGGTGGTTCTCTTTGCTTTTCTCTACTCCTGGCCGATTCAGGCATTGTTGCCGACTTACCTGAAAACCGAGCTGGCCTACGATCCCGCGATGGTTGCTCGGGTGCTGTTCTTCAGTGGCTTTGGCGCAGCGGTTGGCTGCTGTGTCGGCGGTTTCCTCGGCGACTGGCTGGGCACGCGGAAAGCTTATGTTTGCAGCCTGTTGGCTTCGCAGTTGCTCATTCTTCCGGTTTTTGCTATCGGTGGCGGCAATATCTGGATGCTGGGTCTGCTGCTCTTTTTCCAGCAGATGCTGGGCCAGGGGATTTCCGGCATCCTGCCGAAACTTATTGGCGGCTATTTTGATACCGACCAGCGTGCCGCCGGGCTTGGGTTTACCTATAACGTCGGGGCATTAGGTGGGGCGATAGCACCGGTCATCGGCGCTCTGCTGGCGCAGCGGCTTGAACTGGGTACGGCATTAGGTTCACTCTCCTTTGGTCTGACGTTTGTGGTCATCCTATTGATTGGTCTGGATATGCCGACGCGCGTCCAGCGCTGGATTCGCCCGGAAGCGATGCGAACCCATGATGCTATAGATGGTAAACCGTTCAGCGGTGCGCTGCCGCTGTTTAGCAGCGGCGAATTGCTGAAAAAGAAAAAAGAGCTGCGATAAGCGTTCAGGGGGACGGAGTCAGCCGTGGCTCATCCGGGAAGAGCTTCCGCGCCTGAAGATAAAAGCTTTCGGCGCTGATCTCGTCGCCCTGAAGCTGGCTGATGGAAATAAGGTTGAGATACAAGCTGACTTCCGGTCTGACGAAGATTTTTGATTCAGCCCAGCGGCGATAGCGTTCCAGCGCCAGCGGATCCTTCGTCGCAGGGTAGTGCAAAAGCTCCGCTAAATGCCGATCCCACTCGAGCCTTTGCTGCTGAGGATGAGGGAAATCCACCCCGGAAAGCGTGCTGACATCTTTCAGACCGTTTCTCTCGCACTCGGTGAGTTTCAGGTTAACCCACATTCCGCCGACCATATACAGCATCAGCGCGCCTGCAAACCCGGCAGCAGCCAGCCGTAACAGGTAAACAGGTTTTGGCGTGGCGACACGCCGGGTGGTTTCGCACAAACGGAGCAGGAGGATCAGGGCTAGCCCATGGGCGGCGGACTGATACAGCGGCAGCTCAACCTGGGTATGCAGCAGAATGGGGATCAGCAGCAGCCAGCGGGAACCACAAAAGCGGAGCCAGAAGCCTGGCTTGCGATAGTGCAGGCTCAGACAGAAGCTGTTGATCCCCCCCAGCACGACGATCCCCAGACCGATAAGGGCAACCAGCCCGCCCTCAACTCCCCAGTACAGTATTTCATTATGCGGATGCTGAAGCGCGTAGTGGGATGAGAGCTGGGGGTGGAGATCGTGAAGGAATGCCAGAAACGCGCTCTGAAACGTACCATAGCCCCAGCCGATAATTGGTTTTTCTGCCAGCATCGCCAGCGCGGTTTTCCATGCCACCAGGCGGATGTCGACCTCCTGAAGCTGCGCAAGAGAACGCCCACCTCCCTGCAGATACAGACTTAACAGCGCGGCGGCGATCCCCAGCCCCATTAGCAGCAGCGCAGAGCTGGCGCGCCGGGGTGAGTCGCGATAAAGCGCATAAAACTGAAGGGGGGTAACCAGAAGGACGGCAAGCAAACCAATGCGGGAGCCAATCAGCAGCAGCAGGTAAGGGGCCAGAAACAGCATGCTGCCTGCCTGCAGGCGTGCCAGCCGCTGGCTCTGCGGCTGTCGCCACAGACAGAGCGCAATAGCCAGCCCGGTAGCCATAAAGCTCGCCATTACGTTGACCTGCTGAAAGATGCCGTAGGGGCGATTAAGCAGGATGTTGTAGCCCATTCGGTTATCTGCCGCAAAGAGCCAGTACTGCGCTGTCCCAAGCAGTGCCTCCCCCAGGGCGGCCGCCAGAAGCAGCAGCAGTAACAGGTTGCGCTGCTGGCGAGTGAGCGACCACTGCAACAGCGCATGGTAGAGCAGCAGTCCGGCTACCAGCCCCAGCAGACGAGGGATCGCCACTTCTCGCCAGGGCAGTGAGCTCCAGAGCAGTGGCAGTATCAGGACCATCGCCCCGAGAGTAAATAATCCTAAGGCAGGGGAGACGTTGACGGCGGAAAACTTGCGCGCTTGCCAGTAGCTGAGAATAATCACCGCACTCATGACCATCACCCCGAGGATATTCCCCGGCAGCGCGTAGCCGTTGCCGCCGTTATTGGTGATATAAATATGCATCAGGAAAATAAAATAAATGCCCAGCAGCAAATACAGCCGGGCGAAGGAGTGCCGCAAGAGGGTGAACAACATCGATTATCTGGTATCCCGTAAGGTATTAGTTATAGCTGATAATAAAGGTGGCGGAGGCATTTGCATCACCGGCCGTAACCTTATCGGTAGTCTGAATATATTGTGCCAGCAGCGGAATGTCGAAATTCTTCCCCTGTGTTTTACCCGCTTTTATAACCTCGTTGAGCTTTAATGGCATACTGTTAAACAGAATTTGTAATCCAACCCCTTTGGCCGTTGCGTTGCTGTCAGGTGCATCAAGGTTAATAATGCCCTGATCGAGATTGATTCCCCCACTGACACTGGGCGTGATTGAGAAGCTCACGTCGGCGGTAGCATCGCAGGTCATTGAAATGTTGAAGGGCATTGGTGCGATGACGCTGCCGGTATGTGTAAAGTGGCTCAGCGGAATTGTTCCCATAGGAACGTTAATATTGCTGGTGGTGACTTTGCAGGGGGGATCTATTACCACCGGGTTTCCTGATACGGTTAAGCTGGTGCCAAAAGGAATTGGCGCTGTCTGATCGAACCCGGTGCCGGAGGGCTCTATTGTTCTACAGACACGATAAAAGTCTCCATAATTACCTGTCAGGGTACCGCTTTGATAGCTGTTGCTGGTCTTTATTAATTGATATCTCAAGTTGAAACTGACATCTCCATGAGTGAATTGCTGGGGCGAGATAGCAGAAAAATGGACTACATTTGCCTGAGAGATTTGATCAGGATAAATAATTCCGATGCCAGGTATATTGGTTTTAAATACATGAACAGTCCGACCGCCACTGTTGATGGTCATAATACTGGGCTCTGGTGGATGCATCTCGATATCGACATCAGAGAGGAATTCGCCATCATCAGAATAGACGTTAACCCGTGCCTGAGAGGAACCCGTTGCCACAATGAATCCTACCGGAGAGTCATAAGGAACCGTGATCGGTTGATTAAATCTGATTTGAGGGGCTTGTGGCATGGTCCCTTCACAAACCCGGATAGTGTGTCCATGGGATGCATGGGAGGGGATAATTTGAACTGCAAGTATAAGGAGCAGTAACACCCTGAACAAAAACACCCGTTTTTTATTTAGAGCAAATGAATTTCTTATCATCATATTTATCATCAGTAATATATTGAAGGCCCTTCGACAGGAGATATACAAAGAGATAGAGCATACAGCCCTTATCTCTTCTTATCGGAGATCGATTTGCAGAGCGTGCCTTCGCAATTAAAAATCAGCTCCGGCCTGCCACCGTAATCATTGATATAGGTCAGCACAGGCTTCGCGCCAGGATTGCCTTTCAGTGGGGCTTTGCTCTGTGGCGCGATCATTATTGGGGTGAATTCGGTATCTTTTTTACTGCTGCCAGCGTCACGAGCGCCGACTATGGTCACATAGTAGGGGGTAGGGTTCGTGATACTGTAGCTGTTCCCTTCACGCTGCAGCGTCAGTTGCTCTTCAGGTTGAGCGCTGGCGGTTTTGGTGAGCGCCTGTGGCCGGTAGAACATCTTTATTTTGGTTTGCAACGCTACCTGTAAGGTGTTCGGCTCTTTGCTGCGAGGGGGAATTTCACGCAGGTTGAAATAGAACAGCGTCTCCCGGTTTTGCGGCAGGCTGGCCACCGCCGGTAGCCCCTGCACTTTGATCTGGCTGGTGCTTCCGGCCTCGATGCGCTGCACTGGCGGCAAGACGGTCAACGGGCTTTTGATCTTTTGCCCCTGCTCATCTTCAATCCAGCCCTGTGCCAGAAACGGCAGCTGCTTGTTGCCGTTGCTGACGGTTAGCGACACGGATTTCTGGCTGCCGTCGAAAATGATACGCGTTCTGTCCAGGCCAAGAGCGGCACTGGCGACCTCGGTGCCTGAGATTACCAGCAGTGCAGACGAGATAAAGTGTTTGAGTTTCATGAGGTAAACCTTTAGTAAGTCATAAGGGAGATCATTTTTTGCAAGGAAGCAGAAGCTGTGCGGTGCTATCGATCTTCAGCGGATCCGGGAGCGTCACGCGACATTGCTCCTGGTTGTCCCAGGAGAGTGTCAGTCTGTCGCCTGCCCTCAGCCCGCTTAACCAGACGGTGCCGTCGTCATTGACTATTCCCACCCCCTGGCGCCGGGCATTCGCCACCTGTGCGCCAAAAGGTGGCACGCTGCCGTCTGCCAGTCTGATGAGCGCCATCGCTTTTTGCCCCGACACCACGTCAAAAGCGTGATAGCCAATTGCGCCTTCGGTCAGGGTGGATTCAAAGACCGAATCACTGATTTCTGTTTCATCGTTTAAGCCGTTAACGTCGATACTGGCCCGGTTGCGGTAGTAATGGTTCACATCGGTCAGCACGGCTTTACCAAAGCGGTTGGATCGGCTGCTCAGGCCATAAGCGGCGACCGGCACATCGCGGGCGCCGCCGGTATCAATCATCATTCTTGTCCCGCCTGGCGCATTTATGCGATGCAAGGCAGCCCCTTCCAGAGTGGCCGTTGCCCCCCCACGCAGTGAAGCGCCAAACGACTGATACTGATCCTGCACGTAGCTGGCGGTGAAGTCTGACTGGGCAGCGTCGCCATAGTGGGAGTAGTTGCCGTTAAACTGCGGGCGGCTACCGGTGAGACCGGCATTGAGCTGGTAGTTATCGTATTGGCCGACGCGACCCTGATAGCCCGCCTGGTGAGTCACATCGCCTGATGATGAATTCATGCTATAGCTGGCCGTTGCGCCTGAACTCAGAGGGACGGTGAGTGACAGATACATCCCGTCGTCTCTACGATATTCAGAGCGATCGTGATAGGCAGACAGTGAGATGTTGAGGTTCTTGAATCGTCCAAGGTCAAAGTTTTTCGCCAGCGACAGGGTGTAGCGGTCGCTGGATGGGCGATCCCAGTAGGTCTGATGGCTGTAGCTCAGGTAAGTACTCAGGCCTGAGTCGCTGAACTGCTTGCTGAGGTTGAGGGTGTAGGCTTCTTTGCTGTTTCCGTCATTTGCTATACCTCGTTGCTGGATGTCGAGGTATTCGTTCATGCTCATGAACTCTTTTTCGGAGAAGCGGTAGCCTGCGAAGCTAATCTGACTGTTAAGTTCGTCAAAGTGCTTGGAGTAGTTCACCCGCCACGAGCGGCCCTGTTTCGTGCCTTCTTTATCCAGCTCAGCGTGCGACTGGGTGACGTCAAAAGAGATCGCACCAAACCGGAACAGATCGCGACCAAAACCTGCGGCGAGGGCGCGATAGCTGTCGCTGGCCAGCAGGCCGCCAAACAGCGACCAGCCATTGCTGATACCCCAGGAAAACTCACCGGAGGCAAACAGCGGGCCGTTCGTTTTGTGGTTGATGTCCGACGGGCGACCGCTTGCCAGCTTATAGCGCACCAGCCCCGGACGTGTCAGATAAGGAATCGAGGCGGTGCTCACCTGAAACTGGTAAATGCTCCCGTCCTGCTCCTGGACTTTCACATCCAGCAAGCCGGAGACGGATTGGTTGAGATCCTGAATAAGAAATGGGCCAGGGGGAACCTGAGTTTCGTAAAGTATGTGCCCCTGATGGCTGATCGTGACCCGGGCGTTGCTTTTGGCAATGCCGGAAACTTCGGGCGCGTAGCCACGCAGATTTGGCGGCAGCATGCTGTCATCGGTATCAAGACTGAGACCCGTGAAGCTAAAGCTGTCGAAAATCGCAGAGTTAAGAAAACCTTCGCCAAATGCCAGCTTTGCGCCAAGGCGAGTCAACGGGCGATAGCCATAAAAACGCGTCCATTCCCACTTTTTGTAGAGTGACGAGTTTTTATCTGAGCCGCTCTCCTGACGCGACTGCCAGTCGGCGCGCAGACGCCAGGGCCCGACGTTAACTCCCGCCGTGCCGTTTCCGGTGAGGCTGGTATTATCGCTACCCTGCTGTTGGTGGATAGACTGTAAATTGAAGTTGTAATCCAGCAGGATGCCGGGGATCCCGTCATTCCAGCGGGAAGGGGGATCCCAGTTTACATCACTGTATTCCAGATAAGCCTGGGGCAACGTAACCAGTAATTTTGAGCTACTGAGATCGCCTTTGGCCTGCATTCCTGGCAGGCTTTCCAGCGTCAGACACTGCCCGTTGTGGCTCCATGTTAGCTGTTTAGTCAACGCTTCCTTCAGGCCAAACATCCCCACCTGCTGCGGAGAGAGGCAAACTTCACTCTCTGTCGGGCGGTTTTCCGGCGCAAGATAAACAATGGATTGCTCAGGTAAATTCTGCCCATTCAGGCGGATCACCATGTTGTAGGTGCCGGGCATGATGTAACCACCGCGGCTAAAACGGCTGGCATCAAACTGCTGTTTTTCGTGAATATTGAGAATATCGGTATTGAATTCTATTTCTTCCTCCGCTGCTGATATCTGGGGGCTGAAAAAGCTTCCCGATAAGAGAATGAAATAGAGGTGTGGATGAAAAGGATAACGTTTCCTTTTTTTAAAATCTTCCTTGCTATTATTTTCCATGAGTGTTACCTGCCAGAAGTGCTTATGTTTAAATGTCTTTACTTAGCTGGCTAAAATATAAAATGATGTTGTGCTGATGATTATAATATTTTAAAGCTTATCGCATCACCCGAATGCATACGTCAGGTGATGGAGGTTTTTTTTAAAGTATTACACCTGTTCTATTTCAAAAATGAAATATAGCGAACAGGTGCTTTAATGACGTTAAGTAATGGAGCTCACGTTTCCGTGCGCCGTGTTACTGGTAAGACAGTTTTACGTCAGCGATCGCGGTGAAATCACCGGGGACGATAACCGCAGAAGGGCCATTCCCCTGAAGAGCGGCATTGAAGGCCAGCGTGTTGCTACCCGCAGTCAGTTTACGGATGGTAGATTTATCACCCAGCTTGATTTTATTGCCAGCAGCATCGGAAAACGTGATGCTGGCACCAGCCGCAGTTCCTGAGATACCCAGGTTATCGGTAACCCCTGGTGCAGCAGTACCGCTAAATTCCACCTGAACTTCATCGTTAGCGGCGGTCACGTCGCAGTTAACCAGATCCAGCTGAAACTGCTCTGCTGGGGCTGAGTTGCTCCCTTGCAGCAGCGCGCTGCTGATCTCACCCATTCTGACGGTTTGATCGAGGCTATCTGCAGTAATAGAGCAAGGTGCATTAGTAATAGAACCCGAAAAAGTAATTTTCCCGTTTGCAAACGTTGCACCACTGATTAAGGTTGCAGTCATTCCCAGACAAACTAACAGGCCATTGTATTTCATATACTATTCCCTTTGATGATTGATGTGTTTTATAAAAACCTAATTAATAAATTACTTAGTTTTTATTGAGGTAAATATTGATGGAATATACCTGGAAAAACTGAATTAATAATATTACTTGGTTTTGTCTGAATGCTACACAGCGCTAAGAAATGAGTCAAACAAACCAAAAGTTCCATTTGAGACAATCTCCTTTTGCGTTGTATTCCTTAAATAAGTATTAATTCCCGTAAAAGTTAATTGGCATTGAAGATTAACATTTAATTTACTTTTTCATTGTAAAAGACTGTGGCAATATTGGCTACAGGACATCCTGGTCGGCATTCCTGGTTCAGTCACGAGCGTGACGGTTTTTTTTGGCTTACATTTTATCAATGCCATAGATTTTCAGTTATCGGGCTATAACAATAGGATATAATAATTGTACGCGCACGGTGACTGTACCTCTCTTCCAGGTGCAACGAACACTATTAATAGCAGGGCTGGCAACACGATGAGAAGAAAAACGACGGCGGCAGGGTTGCCTGCTGACTACATGCCAATACGACCAGGGGAGATTATCAAACGTCTTTCTGAGGCGTTTGCGCTCCATTGTGAACCTTTTACGTTACCAGAAGGGCGAGTTCTGGAACACTCAAGCCTGGATGGACAGCCCTGGCTGTGGTTTTTTACGTCAGGGGTCTTCAGCATTTCCCGTCAGGTGGATGGTCTGCAGCTATTGACCAGCCAGGCATCAGAAAGCGCAATGTCAATATACGGACTTATAGAGGCTCTGGATGGAGAAAGACTTTGCACGTTGCGGGCTGAGAGTGAGTGTAAAGGGAGGCGGCTGCCTGCACACTATTTGATGAGCAACGACAACTCTGTAGAATTGTGGCGAGATATTTCTCAACTTGTCGCTTATTTCGTTAAGCTGGCGATTAACCGCGATCGCCAATTAGTCGGTGTCCCATCCTATAATATCATTCGCCATCAGCTGATCTCGTTAATGGCCTATCCGGCGGATGTCAGATTGAAAATAAACGTTCAGACTTATATCAGTGAAAGAACGCGTTTATCACGCAGTAATACACTGAAGATATTAAATGCATTAAACAGTGGCGGGTATATTACGGTGAAACGCGGCAGGTTATTAAACCTGAAATACCTGCCGCTGAAATTCTGACTGCCCTCTCCGGGCAGAGAGGGAAAAAGCTATCGAAACCGCTGCTCATCCGGAAACAGTCGCCGTGCCTGTTGCAAAAACCAGGCGGCGGCCTGCGGGTCGTCCTGCAACCGGCAAATGGCAATCAGGTTGAGATAGAGATTCGCGTCCGGCTCCAGCTGGATCTGCTGTTCCGCCCACTGGCGGTAGCGGTTGAGGATTTGCGGATCCTGCCGGGCCTGATACTGCAACAGTTCACCCAGGCGAAGATCCCACGTCAGCCGGGAAGCCAGCGGGTGAGGAAAACCAATAGCCGCCAGTGGCTGAAGATGCCTTAACCCCTCACGCTCTGACTTTACCAGCTGCTGCGACACCCACAGCCCACCTGCCATATAGAGCAACAGCAGGGTGCTCCACGCCATCAGCGTATAGCGTACGGGGAGCGCAACGCCGGAAAGTGCGGCTGTCCGGCGGCGATCGCAGACTCGCAGGACCAGCAGCATAACCAGAGCGTGAGCCGCAGACTGATACAGCGGCAGCTCCACCTGGGTATGCAGCACAATCGGGACCAGCAGCAGCCACGGCGAAGTGGCAAATCGTCGGCAGGCACCCGGCCTGAAAAGCCGGAGTGATTTTGCCATCACCAGCGCGAGACCAAAAATCAGCACCGCGATTGCCATCGCCGTCACTATCCCGCCCTCCATCCACCACAGCAGGCTCTCGTTATGAGGATGGCGGACATCCAGCTCGATCGGCAGTGGCGTGCTCAGCCGGGAAAGAGACTCCAGAAATGTGGCGTGGAAATGGCCGTAGCCCCAGCCCGCCAGCGGCCTGTCGGCAATCATTTGCAGGGTGGTGTGCCAGATAGCCAGCCGGTAGCCGACGGTGGTCGGGTCGCTGACTTCACGACCTGCTCCGTTGAGAGCGATACTGAGAAAACCCAGCCCGGCCCCGATCAGCAGCAGCGCGACAGCCCAGCCTGCCCGACGGCGATCGCGCTGCGCCAGCGCCATCAGCTGAAGCGGAGTCACGATAAAGGCAGCAAGCAGGCCGATGCGGGAGGCAATAATCAGCAGCAGCCAGGGGCCGAGCAGCAGCATGCTTCCGCCCAGCAGCAGCGTGATGTGCTGACGAGCCCGCAGCATCAGATACAGCGCCAGTGCAAGCCCGGTGGCGATAAAGCTTGCCATCACGTTGACCTGCTGAAAGATGCCGTAGGGGCGGTTTACCCGGGTGTTGTAGCCCATAAAGTTATCGGGGCTGAAAAGCAGATACTGCGCCAGCCCCAGCAGCGCCTCAATGACGGCGGCGGCCAGCAGCAGGGTCAGCACCGTCTGGCGGTCGCGCCGCGAAAAACGGCACTGGAGCAAAGCGTAATAGAGCGCCACGGCAGCAAACAGTCCAGGAAAGCGGGGCAAAGCCTGACTGCGCCAGGGCTCATCGCTCCACAACAGTGGCACCGCCAGCAGGCAGGCGCTAAAGGCCATCAGGCGGAAAACACCAGAGCTGTAGCAAACGGAGTTACGACGGCTGTGCCACAGAAGCAGCAGCGTCAGGCAGGCGATAACCATCATCCCAACAAGGTTTGCAGGAAAAACAAAACCGTTGCCGCCGTTATTGGGGAGATAACAATGCAATATCAGAAGAAAATAAACTGCCAGCAGGAGCTGGCAGCTTTTTGGCAAACGCGTGTTCATTTATTGATATTCAATAATCAGAGGGTAGCTGCCGGAATAATCGCCGGGGGGAGCATCTTGCCCTTCAATTTTAGCGCTGACAGTTAGTGTCGTGGAGCCCTTGCTCACTTGTTTACCGGACACGGGTAATTCAACCCCATCAATGAGTGTTTTAGCCTTAAGGCCACCTCCTAAATCAACAACTCCATTTTGTCCGGTTGCATCATACATTTTTAATGTGGCATTCAGATCGCAATTGATGGTTGCCGTTGTGGTTGCTTCCGCCCCAGCTTCACTTCCTGAATTCAGTGTGCCAAAGTTTAAGTTGATATCGTTTGTGATATTACATTTTGGGCTTTCCAGTGGCGGTGCGCCTACGCAGGGTGGAGAACCATTGGTTGTAGCTGAAGAATACTGCATGCCAGCCGCAAGCTCCACTTCAGCTGCGATGAATTTCATACAAGCGGTAATAACAGGCTCCGTTCTGGGAGGAAAAGGTAATGACGCATACGAAGATGTTGCACCTCCCGCGCTGAGCAACCAACGCTCCTCTACATCTTTCCACTTATCTCCCGGGTAAATGCGAACATAAAGAATATAATCTGGCAGAGGACCTCCTTGTGGCTTGTAAGGTGAACTTTGTGAAACATAGATATCACGATCTTGTGCGACTGGACCATAGTATAAATATCCGGCGGGGACAGGGTTATTATCTTCTGGTCCTGAGACTTTCTGCCAAGTATATATATAATAGCCTATGGCCTGGAAATATCCCAATAAAGGGTCGTTGCCGAGATAGGCGACGTCAGTTCTAACACTGGTGATGATAAGAGCGCTGAAACTCTTAGGCGTGAAAAGCATGAATATTACACTGATAAGGATCAGGCTCTTTTTATAAAACAATAATGAGAAGAAATGGGAGGAATTATCCCGATGTCTGTCTGTTGCGGATATATTATTCATAGATAAGCTCAAATGTAGCCACTGAGGTAAACTCACCATGGCCAATAGAATGACTGGCAATAGCACTTGGTTCGCCCTGAATATAGGCTTTGACCGTCAGCGTATTATTGCCATTCTGTAAGGTAAACGGCGTTCCAGCCTGGTTTAGCGGCAGTGGAGCACCCTCGGGGGTCTCCAGCCCAATAGCGACACCGCTTACGCCGCTCACTGACAGTAACCCTGGTAAGGTGCTGCTTTCCGTGCCGCTAAATTTCATCTTTACGCTTGCACCCTGGGTGGTATCGCAGTCCTGCAAGTGCAGGGTGAACGGTTTGCCGTTGCCGCGCTGATTGAGGTAGAGGTCTTTATCAATGACCGTGCCAAAATCGACGCTAATGGCTTCGTCCTCCGCCAGCAGGGTGCAGGGCTCTGCTACCAGGCGGCCATGAAACTTGTATTCGGAACCGTCGGCGGCCTGTGCCACCGTTGCTGACAGCAGCAGACACAGGGTTAACGGGAACATTTTTATCATCATGCTTAACCCTATTGATAAATCGCGACCAGCGTCGCGGTGGCAGCAAAGTCACCTGAGCTTAGTGTCGCCGAGGTGTCTTTAAACGGTGCCGCGTAAAGCTTTGGCAGCGCAGTGGGGCTGACCGGTGCCGGGGTATTTATTTTGAACGCCTGGTCATCCAGCCAGAACTTGACCCCGAGCCCAGCCAGCGAGCTGTTGATCGTGGCAGCATCGCTGTCGAAGGCGACCGGCGTGCCCTGCATGACCAGGGCGATGTTGCCGCTGTTGCTGTCGCAGTCCATGGTGTAGGGCAGCTCCCGACGATAGTTATTGCCATCCACCTTGTTGATCCCGATATCGCCGAAATCAACGTCAACGCTCTGGCCATCGTTGATTTTGCAAGGGGCGGCGACGATGTGAACGCTGACATTGACATTCACCGCAAAAGAGGAGATCGGCAGCAGTAACAGGCCGCAGCACAGCAAGCGGAATGACGTCTTCATCTGTCCGGCCTTAGTCATAGTTCAACCGGAAGCCTATCTGGCTCTGCCAGGCTCCCGCCTCCAGCAGCTCCGCCGTGCGCTGCGCTGAAACGTAATAGGTCAGCTGATTTTCACCGGGTGAGAGATACAGCGGTATCGAACGGCTCCCCAGTTGAACAGGACGGCGACGCTGGTCGACAATCCGCAGTCCGAAGCCTTTCGCCCCGGTGATTTTGACCAGCTTTGGGTTTTCCTCATTCGCTGGCGCAATAAAGCTCACCGTGGCGACCGGCTGCTGATCGCCCCAGAGCAGCGTTCCGGTGCGCGCATTGCGAATACTGCCGGAGCGGCGCACGCAGTCGTGAAGGTTTAGCTGAACGGCTACCGAGGCGGTTTCGTCTCCCGGCTGTTTCAGTTCATTCGTGCTCAGTTGCCCGAGCGAGATCTCCTGATGAGCGGAAGCCATATCCAGCCGACAGGTGCTTTCGGTCAGCACGCCGGAGACATACAGCATGCCGCTCTGACCATCCTGACTCAGGGTCTCCGTCGCCGTCGTGGCGCAAACGACGGAGGGCAGCAGCGCGGCGGCGACTGCCAGGGCGAGTGGCGCCCTCGTACAAAATGTCTGAAGGGTGTGTTTCATGGCAACGTTTCCTTGCTCTTATTGAGCCTTGCTTTCTTCGACGCCTTTGGCGCTACACAGCGTGCCGGAGCAGGTGAACTGCAGCTTAGGACGGCCGCCAAAGTCGTTGACCCAAGTGAGCACCGGGTTATCGCCGAGCGCGCTGGCGCTGGCTTTCAGCGTTCCTTTGTCCTTTGGGGCCACCATCAACGGCTCGAAATGAGCGATGGAAGGGCCTTTCAGCGAGCGGCTGCCGTCAATCAGCGTGATGTAGTAAGGCGAAGGGTTGTTGACCTGATAGCTATCCCCCACCCGGGTCAGGGTGATCTTTTCCTGCCATGGGGTGCCGGAGGTGGCCTGCATCAGCGCCTTAGGGCGGTAAAACAGCTTAACCCGCGTTTGCAGGGCGATTTGCAGTGTGTTCGGTTTGCTGCTGCGCGGCGGGATTTCGCGCAGGTTGAAATAGAACAGGGTCTCTTTATCCTGGGCCAGCAGGTTGGCGGCAGGCAGCCCCTGGATTTTCACCTGGCTTTTGGCGCCGGGTTCAATGCGCTGGACCGGCGGCAGCACCGTCAGCGGCGACTGAATTTTGTTGCCCTGGGCGTCTTCAATCCAGCCTTGTGCCAGATAGGGCAGCTGCTTGTTCTGATTGCTGACGGAGAGGCTGACCGATTTGTCCCCGCCGGGGTAGATGACGCGGGTGCGATCGAGCGCAATGGCCGCGCTGGCCTGCTGGGCAATCACCATCCCGAGCAGGGCGATCAGGGTGGTGGTTGGGGTGAGTATCAAACGTTTCATGGTGCTACCTTTCCTTCATTCATGTCTTTCAGGCCCGCCCGCAGGCAGGCGGTGATTAATGGGTATTGCTGGTTTTCGCCGTGGCCTGCGCGAGTTCTCTGGCGTTCAGCGCGCGGCAGGGCAGCAGCAGGCTTGCCAGTTCAGCCGTCGCCAGTTTCTTCGGCAGATCGACGGCGCACTGGGCTTTACCGTCCCAGTTCACGGTCATCGATTCGCCCGGGTTAATCCCGCTGAGGTAAACGCTGCCGCCATCGTTGATGATCCCGGACTCCTGGTGCTTGCTGTTCAGGACGCTGGCGCCAAACGGTGGCGCACCGCTGTCGGCGAGGCGGACTATTGCCATCGCTTTTTCTCCGGCAATCACGTCAAATTTCCGGTAGCCGATGGCCCCTTCGGTCAGCGTGGCTTCCATCACCGAGTGGGTGACTTCGGCGTTATCGGCCAGCAGATTGAGATCCACGCTGGCCTTGTTGCGGTAGTAGCTGTTCACATCGGTGGTTACGGCGGTACCAAAGCGGTTGGTATGCGTCACGCTGCCGTTGCCGCGAACCGGCACGTCGGCGACACCGTCGGTATCCAGCATCAATCTTGTGCCACCGGCGCTTGCGCTGCGGTGAAGTGCCACGCCTTTCGTAGTGGCGGTAAGGCCCCCCTGGAGCGACATTCCGAGAGAGCTGTACTCCCCGGCCTGATAGCTCAGGTTCATGTTGCTCTGTGCGTAATCGCCCTGGTGATTGAGGTAGGCGGAGGCCAGCGCTTTGCCCTCGCCGGAGACCCCGGTGCGTAGCTGATAGTTGGTCCGCTCATCAATGCGGTTGCTGTAGCCCACCTGATTGGTGATATCGCCATGGGCGCTGCTCATGTCGTAGTTGGCTGTCCCGGTGCTGCCCACCGGCACCGACAGCGATAAATAGACACCGTTGTCCTTGAGGCCATATGAGTTGTCGTGGTAGGCCGTCAGCGACAGGCTCAGGTTTTTAAAGCTGCCGAGATCGAAGTAGCGCGACAGGGAGAGGTTGTAGTGATCGCTGTCCGGCTGATCCCAGTAGGTCTGGTGGCTGAAGTTCAGATAGGCGCTCAGGCCCAGGCTGCTGAACTGCTTATTAAAGGTGATGGTGTACATCTCCTTGCTGCTGCCGGTATGGGAGCGGTCATCCTGAGCATCAAGAAAGTCCGCCATGCTCATAAAATTACGTTCCGAGAAGCGGTAGCCTGCGAAGGTCACCTGGCTGTCGAGATCTTCAAAACGCTTGGAGTAGCTGATTCGGTATGAGCGTCCGCTTTTGCTCTCTTCGTCATCGAGCACGGCGTGTGACTGGGTCATATCGGCGGAAATCGCGCCGAGTATCAGCAGGTCACGGCCAACGCCCACGGACGCGGCCTGGTAGTCCTGGCTGCCGAGCAGGCCGCCGTACAGCGACCAGCCGTTACTGATCCCCCAGGAAAATTCACCGGTGGCGAACAGCGGGCCGTTGGTTTTATGTTCCCAGTCCGTCGGGCGGCCGCTGGCGAATTTATAACGCACGGTGCCCGGGCGGGTCAGATAAGGGATGCTGGCTGTGTCCACCTGGAACCGCTGCACGCTGCCATCCTGCTCTTCCACCCGAACATCCAGCTTGCCGGAGACCGCATCATTTAAATCCTGAATACGAAACGGGCCGCTGGCGACCTGAGTTTCATACAACACACGCCCCTGCTGACTGACGGTGACGCGGGCGTTGGTTTTGGCGATCCCGGTGATTTCCGGCGCGTAGCCGCGCAAATTTGGCGGCAGCATGTTGTCGTCAGAGTTCAGACTCAGCCCGGTAAAGCGGAAGCTGTCGAACATCCCTGAAGAGAGATAATCCTCCCCGAGCGTCAGCTTAGCGCCAAGCGTTGGCAGCGGACGATAGGCGTAAAAGCGGCTCCAGTCCCAGTTATGCTGCGAAGGCTGATTTTTGTCGTCTGAACGATCGAGCTGCGACTGCCAGTCGGCGCGAAATCGCCACGGGCCGACGTTGAAGCCAGTGGTGCCGTTACCGCTGAGACTCGCGCTGTTGTCGCCGCTTCGCTGCTGGTGAACGGCCTGCAAATTGAGGTTGTAGTCAAAAATAACGCCCGGAATGCCGTTATCCCAGCGGGAAGGGGGCTCCCAGTAATCGTTGCTGTATTCCAGATAAGCCTGAGGAAGGTTGACGTTAAGGACGGCGTTCCCCAAATCCCCTTCGACCTGCATACCGTCGAGGCTGGTTAAATCAAGACATTGCCCGCTGTGGGTCCAGCGGAGCTTATTGTCGTACTCTTTTTTAATTCCCAGCAGGGCGACCTGCTCAGGCGATAAACAGGCTTCGCTGCCTTTCGGATCGTTTTCTGGCGCAATAAAGGCTATCGGCTGTTCACTCAGCGTCTGCTTATTAATATGAATGGCCATGTTATAGGTACCGGGCAGAATAAAGCCGCCGCGGGTAAACTGGCCGAGATCAAATTTCTGCTGATCCTGAACATCAAGCACATCAGTATTGAATTCAATGGCATCGGCCGCGTGGGCTGTCTGAATAGCGCCAGGGATCCCAAGTGCAATAAAGACAGCAAGGGATTTTGGGCGAAATGGGGTGCTCATGAAAAGTATCATGCTAAATAAGTCTCTACAGAATAACGCCCGTTTTGGTCACGTGAGCGTATATGAATAACCAGAGCGTCAGTAATAGTTCATATTGAAGTTGACGGCGGCGCGATAATTCCCTGCCTGAATAATTTGTTGGTCGCCAACCAGAAAAATATGAAAATTTAAGGTCATATTTTTAGGGTCAATCTCTTGTGGTAATAATGCGACCCCGGGTCTGGCAATATTGTTCTGGGTATCGGCGATGCGTAAGGCTACCCCTTTCGCTTCCCCGGACACCTGAAAATCATCACCGTTGTTACCGCCGCTAAAGGTAAGACTAAAGCGCTTCTGATTAGGTGTTGCGTCGCCATCCCGGGCCAGAACACAATTGGAAAGCTGAATATCGAATTTATTGTCAGTGCCTCTGGCATCGCGCAGGATTGCCCCGACAGGCTCTGTGGCCATTTCAATTGCCTGGACACGATCGCCGGTGGCGATAGAGCAGGCTGCATCGACAATAGAACCCCGCATATTGACGCGCCCATGGTCCCATTCTGTGGTTGCTTGCGCGGTGGATTGCAGCAGTAAGAGGCTTAGCAGCAGGGAAAACGCTGGCTTTATTCTCGTTCGCATGGCTTTCTCCCGATCGACGGGCAGGAGGCGTTGAGCCCCTGCCCGCGACTCGTTTTACTTACTCGTAAGCGATAGAGAAGTTAGCGACAGAGGTGAAGTCACCTGGAACGACAGTAGCAGAGGCACCGTCACCCTGCAGGTAGGCAGAGAAGGACAGGGTGTTGTTGCCGTTCTGCAGAGTCTGAGGTGCAGATGCGGTGCCGAGGTCGATCACCTGGCCTGAGCCATCGGTGATAGCAATGCTGGCACCGGAAGCGCTGCCGCTGATACCCAGCAGATCCGGGTTACCCGCAGACGTTGCGCCAGTGAACAGAGTCTTCACTTTGGTCAGCGTGCCGAGATCGCAGTTTTTCAGTTCGATCTGGAAAGCTTTCGGTGCAGATTTGCCACCGTTAGCCAGCGCAGTGCTGGATACCTGACCCAGGTCAACGGTCTGATCAACGGATTCCGGGGTGATTGAGCATGGTGCTTCGATAATAGAACCGCTGAAGGTAACAGTACCGTGGCCCATATCAGCAGGGGCTGCCATTACGCTGCCGCTTGCCAGAACCAGACCCATGACTACAGCTAATTTGTTCAGTTTCATTACTTTAAATCCTGTTTATCTTAATCCTGTGGACGCCGATTAAATGTAAAGCGAGTGTTTAACGTAAAGTAAAACGAGAGCTTTATTTAATTTGCTATATTTGTGGAGTTGAATCCATTTCATCTCACTTACACTGGAGCGAGTCCTTGTGAAGTTGCGAAAATAATATTCGCCAGCAGGATAAATCGTCAAAATAAATTATGCCCCATTTGGGATATTGCGATTTGAAGTCTGATTTTATTCGGATTTTCAGAAATGCTTTTAGAGAGAGGGCTGCAAGCCGTCTTTGCTCTTTATTTCTTTCTCTCTGGTAATAAAAGAGACAGGAGTGAATTAATATTGGCTTATCTGCAAATTAAGTAGGGTTAATTTGGAAATGGCAAAAACAGGACTATACTTTCTATATTCCATTATTCAATCTTTTAATGAGGTGCGTATCGTGCTGGCAAATAAGCTATCAGCCGATCTTTCGCTGGTTCGACCCAGTGAGGTGATACATAAACTCTATCGCGAACTGGAGCGTTACGGTGAACCCTTTACCCTTTCGGGTGGGCAGGTGCTGGATCGCGCTAATACCTCAGGAGAGTCGTATCTGTGGTTTTTTTCTTCCGGAATATTTGTTGTGTATCGCCGGATAGATCGCTTACAGCTGCTGTGCAGCGAAGCAAGGGAAGACTCGATGTCGATATTTGGGTTGGCAGAAGCTTTGCAAAAGGAGAAGCTGTTTCTGTTAAAAGCTCAGACCGAGTGCAGGGGAATTCGCATTCCGGCCCGCTATCTGGAGACGTTACAGGACAACCCAGAGTTCTGGCAAAACATCTCCATGCTTCTGGTCTATATCCTGAAAATAGCCTGCGCGCGCGACTTACAGCTGGTTGGCACCTCTTCCTACGACATTATCCGCCATCAGCTAACTTCCCTGATGGGATTCCCGGCAGAGGTCAGAAGCAGGATCAACGTGCAGAAATTTATCAATGAGCGCGCCCGGCTGTCGCGAAGCAATGTGCTGAGGGTTTTACAGGCGTTGAACGAAGGTGGGTTTATTACGATTAAACGCGGCAGATTGATGGATTTACGTTTTCTGCCGCTGAAATTCTGACAGCCCTCTCTGAGTACAGAGAGGGCTGAGGATCACACTTCCAGCCAGTTCATGATGCCATCAGCAGCCTTACGACCTTCGGCAATCGCAGTCACCACCAGGTCCGACCCTCGCACGATGTCGCCACCGGCAAAGATTTTCGGGTTGCTGGTCTGGAAGGTGTTTTCGTTGCCTTCAGGCGCAATAATACGGCCTTGAGAATCCAGCTCGACGCTGTGCTTCGCCAGCCATTCCATGCTGTGAGGACGGAAACCAAACGCCATCACGACCGCATCTGCAGGCACAACGTGCTCAGAACCTGCCACGATTTCAGCACGACGACGGCCCTTGGCATCCGGAGCGCCCATTTCAGTGCGCGCCATTTTCACGCCGCTCACTTTACCGTTGGCATTGACTTCCACGCCCAGAGGCTGGACGTTGAACTGGAATTCCACGCCTTCTTCACGCGCGTTTTTCACTTCGCGTTTAGAGCCTGGCATGTTCTCTTCGTCACGGCGATAAGCACAGGTGACGTGCGTTGCGCCCTGGCGAATGGAGGTACGGACGCAGTCCATCGCGGTATCGCCACCGCCCAGAACCACAACGCGCTTACCTTCCATAGACACGTACGGCTCTTCAGTTGTTTCGCCGTAGCCCATCATCTGTTTGGTGTTGGCAATCAGGAACGGCAGCGCGTCAAATACGCCATTCGCCTCTTCGTTTTCAAGGCCGCCACGCATGGACTGATAGGTGCCAACGCCGAGGAACACCGCATCGTACTCGCCCAGCAGATCGTCGAGCTGAACATCACGGCCCACTTCGACGTTGAGTTTGAACTCAATGCCCATGTCGGTGAAAATTTCACGACGACGGGTCATGACTTCTTTTTCCAGTTTGAAAGCCGGAATACCGAAGGTCAGCAGGCCGCCGATTTCCGGATGGCGGTCAAAGACCACCGCTTTCACGCCGTTACGGGTTAGCACGTCGGCACAGGCGAGGCCCGCCGGGCCCGCACCAATGATCGCCACTTTCTTACCGGTTTGCTTCACGCCGGTCATGTCCGGACGCCAGCCCATTTCGAACGCTTTATCGTTGATATAGCGCTCGATGTTGCCGATGGTCACCGCACCGAACTCGTCGTTCAGGGTGCAGGAACCTTCGCACAGGCGGTCCTGCGGGCACACTCGGCCGCAGACTTCCGGCAGGGTGTTGGTCTGATGCGACAGTTCTGCCGCTTCAAAAATACGGCCTTCGTTAGCGAGCTTCAGCCAGTTCGGGATGTAGTTATGAACCGGACATTTCCACTCGCAGTACGGGTTACCGCAGGACAGGCAGCGGTCTGCCTGTGCTTTGGCCTGGCCTTCGGAGAACGTTTCGTAGATCTCAACAAATTCAATTTTACGGATCTTCAGCGGCTTCTTCGGGGGGTCAACACGCTGCAAGTCGATAAACTGGTAAACATTCTGACTCATCTGAATTCCTTACTGCGCCTGCACGCGCAACTCAGCGGCGCTACGACTACGGTGACCCAACAGTGCTTTGACATCGCTGGACTTCGGTTTAACCAGAGCGAATTTCGCGGAGAACGCCGGCCAGTTCGCCAGGATCTCTTCGCCACGCGAAGAACCGGTCAACTGAACGTGTTCAGTGATAAGCCCACGCAGATGCTCTTCGTGGATAGCGAGAGTTTCAACGTCCAGCACTTCCACCAGTTCCGGGTTCACGCGTTTGCGGAAATCACCGTCTTCATCCAGCACGTAAGCGAAGCCGCCGGTCATCCCTGCGCCAAAGTTGACGCCGGTTTTACCGAGCACGCAGACGATGCCGCCGGTCATGTATTCACAGCCGTTGTCGCCAATGCCTTCGACCACGGTGATGGCGCCGGAGTTACGCACGCCGAAACGCTCACCCGCACGGCCTGCTGCGTATAAACGACCGCCCGTTGCGCCGTACAGACAGGTGTTACCGATAATGCTCGCTTCGTGGCTGCGGAAGGCTGAACCCACCGGAGGACGAATGGCCAGCAGACCGCCCGCCATGCCTTTACCGACGTAGTCGTTGGCATCGCCCGTCAGGTGCAGCTCTACGCCGCCTGCGTTCCACACGCCGAAGCTCTGGCCTGCGGTGCCGCTGAAGTGCGCTTTAATCGGGTCAGACGCTAAGCCCTGGTCGCCGTGGGTCTGAGCGATATAGCCCGACAGTGATGCGCCCACGGAACGGTCGGTGTTGCGAATATCAAACCAGAACGTTTTGCTCTGCTTGTCGTCGACAAACGGTTTTGCCTGTTGCAGCAGCTGCGCGTTCAGCACGCCGTTATCGAACGGCGGGTTGTTCTCGGTGCAGTACAACGCTTTGCCCGGATGCTGCTCTGCGGTTTCCAGCAGTTTCGCCAGATCCAGTTTCTGTTGTTTGGCGGTGAAACCGTCCAGCTCTTTGAGCAGGTCGGTACGGCCAATCAGATCCACCAGGCGTTTCACGCCGAGCTGCGCCATTAATTCACGCACTTCACGGGCGATAAATTCAAAGTAGTTGGTCACTTTGAACGGCAGGCCGTGGTAGTGATTCTTACGCAGCTTGTCGTCCTGAGTTGCAACGCCTGTTGCACAGTTGTTCAGGTGGCAAATACGCAGGTATTTACAGCCGAGCGCGACCATCGGGCCCGTGCCAAAGCCAAAGCTTTCAGCCCCGAGGATCGCCGCTTTGATGATATCCAGGCCGGTTTTCAGACCGCCGTCGACCTGAAGACGAATCTTATGACGCAGACCATTAGCCACCAGCGCCTGCTGGGTTTCCACCAGACCGAGTTCCCACGGACAACCCGCGTATTTCACGGAGGACAATGGGCTTGCGCCGGTTCCGCCGTCATAACCCGCGATGGTGATCAGATCTGCATAAGCTTTTGCTACACCGGTGGCGATGGTGCCGACGCCCGGTTCGGAAACCAGCTTCACGGAGATCATCGCTTTCGGATTGACCTGTTTCAGGTCGAAAATCAGCTGCGCCAGATCCTCGATAGAGTAGATATCGTGGTGCGGCGGTGGCGAAATCAGGGTGACGCCAGGGACAGAGTAACGCAGTTTGGCGATATACGGCGTGACTTTATCACCCGGCAACTGACCGCCTTCACCCGGTTTTGCACCCTGAGCGACTTTAATCTGAATGACGTCGGCATTGACCAGATAGGCTGGTGTCACACCAAAGCGACCCGAAGCGACCTGCTTGATGCGTGACACTTTATTGGTGCCGTAACGCGCAGGATCTTCACCGCCTTCGCCGGAGTTGGAGTTACCGCCGATGCTGTTCATCGCTTCAGCCAGCGCTTCGTGCGCTTCCGGGCTCAGTGCGCCGATGGACATGGCCGCGGTATCAAAGCGTTTGAACAGCTCTTTCGCCGGTTCCACTTCGTTGATGCTGACCGCTTCGTCACCTGGATTCAGCGCCAGCAAGTCGCGCAGCGTGGCCGCCGGACGTTCGTTGACCAGCTGAGCGTAACGCTGATAGTCGCTGTACTCGCCGCTCTGCACAGCTTCTTGCAGGGTGCGAACCACGTCCGGGTTATAGGCATGATATTCGCCGCCGTGAACATATTTCAGCAGACCGCCCTGATCCAGCGGCTTACGCGCCAGCCAGGCCCGTTTGGACAGATTCAGCAGATCCTGCTGGAAGTCATCAAACCCGGCACCGCCGATACGGCTGACCACGCCCTGGAAGCAGGTATTGGCTACGGTATCGTGCAGACCGACGGCTTCGAACAGCTTGGAGCAACGGTAAGAGGCGATGGTCGAGATGCCCATTTTGGACATGATTTTGTACAGGCCTTTATTGATGCCGTTACGGTAGTTCAGCATCACGTGGCGATAGTCTTTATCGATGGCTTTGTTATCGACCAGCTTCGCCAGGGTTTCATAGGCGAGATACGGGTAGATAGCCGTCGCGCCGAAGCCCAGCAGCACCGCAAAGTGGTGCGGGTCACGGGCGCTTGCGGTCTCAACGATGATGTTGGCGTCGCAGCGCAGGCTCTTATCGACCAGACGCGTCTGAATCGCCCCAACAGCCATTGGCGCAGGCACCGGCAGACGGTTTTTGGCGATATTACGGTCAGAGAGCACCAGCAGAACGGTGCCGTTACGGACCATTTGCTCGGCTTTATCGCACAGCGCGTTAACGGTTTCTTCAAGCGTAGCTTCACTCACATCGAAAGTAATATCGAGCGTGTCGGCACGATAATGATCTTCCTGCATGGTGGTCAGCTGTTTGAAATCGGAGTACAGCAGGATAGGCGATTTGAAGCTCAGGCGGTGCGCCTGGCCTTCTGCTTCACAGAAGACGTTCATTTCACGGCCAATGCTGGTGGCGAGCGACATCACATGGGCTTCACGCAGCGGATCGATTGGCGGGTTCGTCACCTGCGCAAACTGCTGACGGAAGTAGTCATAAATGATGCGCGGCTGGCTGGAAAGCACGGCAAACGGGGTATCGTCACCCATTGAGCCGACGGCTTCCTGGCCGTTTTCGCCTAATACGCGGATAACGGAGTCCAGCTCTTCAGCGCTGTAGTTAAACTGTTTCTGGTAGCTCGCAAGCGTGTCGTCATCCAGTTCGCGGCTGCCCACTTCTTCATCCGGCAGATCTTCGAACGGCACCAGACGACGCACGTTTTTCTCCATCCACTCTTTATACGGATGGCGGATTTTCAGGTCGTGGTCGGTTTCCGCAGAATGCAGAATGCGGCCAGCTCGGATGTCGATAACCATCAGCTCGCCCGGGCCCACGCGGCCTTTCTCTACCACTTCATCAGGCTGATAATCCCAGATCCCGACTTCCGAGGCGCAGGTGATGAGCTTGTCTTTGGTGATGACGTAGCGCGCCGGACGCAGACCGTTACGGTCCAGGTTACAGGCTGCATAACGACCATCGGACATCACGATGCCCGCCGGGCCATCCCACGGCTCCATGTGCATGGAGTTAAAGTCGAAGAAGGCGCGCAGATCCGGGTCCATATCCGGGTTGTTCTGCCAGGCTGGCGGAACGAGCAAACGCATGGCACGCACGATATCCATCCCGCCTGCCAGCAGCAGTTCGAGCATGTTATCCATGGAACTGGAGTCAGAACCGGTTTCGTTCACGAACGGCGCTGCATCGTGCAGATCCGGGATCAGCGGGGTCTGGAATTTGTAAGTACGCGCACGCGCCCACTGACGGTTGCCGGTGATGGTGTTGATTTCGCCGTTATGCGCCAGATAGCGGAACGGCTGTGCCAGCGGCCAGCGAGGGACGGTATTGGTGGAGAAGCGCTGGTGGAACAGGCAGATGGCCGATTCCAGACGCAGATCCGCGAGGTCCAGGTAGAAGCGCGGCAGATCCGCCGGCATACACAGACCTTTATAAATATTGATCAGGTTCGACAGGCTACAAACGTAGAAGTCTTTGTCTTCCTGAAGACGTTTTTCGATACGGCGACGCGCGATGAACAGGCGACGTTCCATATCACGTGGACGCCAGCCAGCCGGGGCGTTCACGAAAATTTGTTCGATACGTGGCAGCGAGGAGAGGGCGATTTCACCGAGCACCCCTTCGTTGGTTGGCACGTCGCGCCAGCCGACAATCGACAGGGTTTCACGCTGAAGCTCTTCTTCAACGACGCGACGTGAAGCCGCCGCAAGCTCAGGATCTTTGTTCAGGAACAGCATACCGACGGCGTAGTTTTTGGCTAAACGCCAGCCGCGCTCTTCGGCGACCAGACGGAAGAAACGGTCCGGTTTCTGCAAAAGCAGGCCACAGCCGTCACCGGTTTTACCGTCGGCAAGGATAGCACCACGGTGCTGCATGCGGGCCAGTGCGTGGATCGCGGTACGCACTACCTTGTGGCTAGGTTCGCCTTCTATGTGGGCGATCAGGCCGAAACCACAGTTATCCCTCTCAAGGGATTTATCGTACAACATATCAGTGAACCTCCCCAGGCTCTACGGAGACACTCCGATACCGATTGCGCGCAGGCACAGTTCGAGCAAGGCGGCGGGGCACAGGCCACGCATTCGCCCTCTCAACATCCTTTCGCATCGGTAAACAAGTATTGCGGACTTGCTTCAGAGGGAATCTCAATTACTGCATAAATATGATGAGCAGACCGCTCATCGAGAAAGCTTCCAGCGGATCCTCAACTTATCGGGAATCCGCACACAGGTCAAATGG
>NZ_JBOFIN010000015.1:0-4337 GCF_051650185.1 Scandinavium sp. | reverse complement strand
ACTTCTTCCTGCTTAACGCCCAGCTGTTCGCCGATAATTTTCTTAACGCGTTCTTCGATAGTGCTCATACTCTTAAATTTCCTATCAAAACTCGCTTTCGCGATGGTTTTCGTAGTGTATAAAATGTTGAAAAATTTGCAACTAAATCCCGGCAGGTCTTACCACGATTTTACGCTATTTTGCGGCTGTTTGCCCCAATAACGCAAATCATTTTGCACGTTATTATGTCCAGGACCGCACAGACTGCGCGGTTCCTGAGCATTTTGTGCAAACTACGGTCAGACCATGTACATTCCGCCGTTGACGTGAAGAGTCTCACCAGAGATGTAACCCGCTTCGTCAGAGGCTAAGAATGCCACCGCACTGGCGATTTCTTTTGCATCGCCAAGGCGACCCACTGGAACTTGCGCCAGAATACCCGCACGCTGATCATCTGACAGCGCACGCGTCATGTCCGTTTCAATAAAGCCCGGAGCAACAACGTTCACAGTAATACCGCGAGACGCAACTTCACGCGCCAGCGATTTACTGAAACCAATCAGACCGGCTTTCGCCGCAGCGTAGTTAGCCTGACCAGCATTTCCCATGGTACCAACCACAGAACCGATAGTGATAATACGACCATGACGCTTTTTCATCATAGCTCGCATTACCGCTTTTGACAGACGGAAAACAGATGACAGGTTGGTCTCGAGAATGTCGTTCCACTCGTCATCTTTCATTCGCATTAACAGGTTATCACGAGTGATCCCGGCATTATTGACCAGAATGTCCACTTCGCCAAACTCTGCACGAATATTTTCCAGAACAGATTCGATAGATGCCGGTTCGGTCACATTCAACATCAGACCTTTTCCATTAGCACCCAGATAATCGCTGATGGCCTGAGCACCGCTTTCGCTGGTTGCAGTGCCCACAACTTTCGCGCCACGGGCAACGAGCGTTTCAGCAATCGCACGGCCAATGCCGCGGCTTGCACCGGTAACCAGTGCAACTTTTCCTTCAAAACTCATGGTTTTGCTTTTCCTCTTATTATTGTTCAAGCGCCGCTGACATGGCCGCCGGTTCGTTAATAGCCGACGCAGTCAGGGTGTCAACAATACGTTTTGTCAGGCCGGTGAGGACTTTACCCGGCCCCACTTCATACAAATGTTCAACGCCCTGAGAGGCCATGAACTCAACGGTTTTGGTCCACTGAACCGGGCTGTAGAGTTGACGAACCAGCGCATCGCGAATGGCGTCTGCAGACGTTTCGCACTTCACATCTACGTTATTGATAACCGGAATCTGTGGGGCGCTGAAGGTAATGTTTGCCAGTTCAGCAGCCAGTTTTTCAGCAGCAGGTTTCATCAAAGCACAGTGAGACGGCACGCTAACTGGCAGCGGCAGCGCACGCTTCGCACCAGCGGCTTTACAGGCAGCACCCGCACGCTCAACGGCTTCTTTATGACCGGCGATCACCACCTGGCCCGGAGAGTTAAAGTTCACCGGCGAAACCACCTGCCCTTCAGCAGACTCTTCGCAGGCTTTTGCGATAGACGCATCATCCAGACCGATGATGGCAGACATACCGCCCGTGCCTTCTGGTACAGCTTCCTGCATGAATTTACCGCGCAGTTCAACCAGACGAACCGCATCGGCGAAGGCCATGACGCCTGCACAAACCAGTGCAGAATATTCGCCCAGGCTGTGACCCGCCATCAGCGCTGGTTCTTTACCGCCCTGCTGCTGCCATACGCGGTACAGTGCAACGGAAGCAGTCAGCAGTGCAGGCTGTGTCTGCCAGGTTTTGTTCAGTTCTTCAGCTGGCCCCTGCTGAGTCAGTGCCCACAGATCGTAACCCAGAGCATCAGAAGCTTCACGGAATGTTTCTTCGATAACCGGGTATTGCGCGGCCATATCAGCCAGCATACCGACAGTCTGAGAACCCTGTCCCGGGAACACAAAAGCAAATTGCGTCATGTTGTAATCCTTAATTAGAAACGAACCAGTGCTGAGCCCCAGGTAAATCCACCGCCGAAGGCTTCAAGCAGCACCAACTGACCACGCTTTATACGGCCATCACGCACGGCTTCATCGAATGCGCAAGGCACGGAAGCAGCAGAAGTATTACCGTGACGGTCAAGCGTGACCACGACATTATCCATAGGCATGCCCAGCTTCTTCGCTGTCGCACTGATAATGCGCAGGTTGGCCTGATGAGGCACCAGCCAGTCGAGTTCGCTACGATCCAGATTGTTCGCAGCCAGCGTCTCTTCGACGATATTGGCCAGCTCTTTCACCGCCACTTTGAAAACTTCGTTTCCTGCCATGGTCAGATGAATAGAATTTTCCGGATGAACACGATCGGCATTTGGCAAGGTGAGCAATTCACCGTAGTTGCCATCCGCGTGCAGGTGCGTGGAAATGATCCCCGGCTCTTCGGAGGCACTCAGAACGACAGCGCCTGCGCCATCACCAAAAATAATGATCGTCCCGCGATCGGTCGGATCACAGGTACGTGCCAGAACGTCAGCGCCAATCACCAGGGCGTGTTTAACCGCGCCTGACTTAACATACTGATCGGCAATGCTCAGCGCATAGGTAAATCCTGCACAGGCCGCAGCGACATCAAATGCCGGGCAGCCTTTCACACCCAGCATAGACTGGATCTGGCATGCCGCACTCGGGAACGCATGAGTGGCAGAAGTGGTCGCCACAACAATCAGGCCAAGCTGCTCAGCGTCAACGCCCGCAATCTCCAGCGCACGTTTCGCGGCTTCATAGCCCATGGTGGACACGGATTCGTCTGGCGCGGCGATACGACGCTCACGGATACCTGTGCGTGTAACAATCCACTCGTCAGACGTATCTACCATTTTTTCCAGGTCGGCGTTGGTACGCACTTGTTCAGGCAGATAGCTGCCGGTACCTACAATCTTCGTATACATGTACGCTCAGTCTTTTGGTGGTAATACAGATTCGAGGCGAGCGCCGATCCGCTGTGGGACCTCGCGCTGCACCGCCTGCACTGCCTGTTCAATCGCCACGCTAAACGCGCGCTGATTGGCTGCACCATGACTCTTAATCACCGTGCCGCGCAATCCTAACAGACAGGCGCCATTATACTGGTCGGGGTTGAGGTGACTGAATCGCCTGGAGAGGCTTTTTTGTAACCAATGTTTCAAAATTTTCAGCCACCACGGCTGTTTTTTCCCCTCGCCCTGAGATTTCAGCAGGGAAAGAAACATTCTGACAACGCCTTCCATGGTTTTTAATGTGACGTTTCCCGTAAAACCGTCACAAACCAGCACATCTGTTTTGCCGGTGAGTAATTCGTTGGCTTCAAGATAGCCGATATAGTTGATGGAGGAGACCTTTTTCAGCAGCGCTGAAGCATCACGAATGTTCTCATGACCTTTGCTCTCTTCCTCACCGATATTGAGCAGTGCCACTCGTGGCTGGCTAATGCCGACGACTTCTTCGGCCATCACCGCGCCCATGACGGCAAACTGTACCAGCATCGTGCTGTCGCAATCCACGTTGGCGCCCAAATCAAGCACCACCGTTTTGCCCTTTTGCTGGTGAGGCAATACCGTCACCAGCGCCGGACGCTCAATGCCGTCAATCGGCTTGAGTAAGAGTTTGGCAAGCCCCATCAGCGCGCCGGTATTCCCGGCACTGACACAGGCCTGCGCTCTGCCTTCTTTCACCAATTCAAGCGCAATACGCATTGAGGTTCCCCGGCTGTTGCGAACCGCATGGGCCGGACGGGCATCACTGGCAATAACTGACTGGGCAGGGATTATCTGCAGACGTGAACGTTGTTCAAAATCAGCTTTGGCGAGTAATGGCGTTATGGTGTCGGGATTTCCGACGAGAAGAAGCGAGAGTTGCGGGTTAGCGTGCAGTGCCTGCAATGCTGCAGGCACCGTCACGGAAGGGCCAAAATCCCCCCCCATGACATCCAACGCTAGGGTCAGACGTGTCAAGGTTTCGTCGCCGCCTGGTTCGGTTTATCCCCGCTTACGCGGGGAAATCCTCACTAAGCTTCATCACGCTCGCGCGTGATTACTTAGCGATAACCTTGCGACCGCGGTAGAAACCGTCGGCAGTGATGTGGTGACGCAGGTGTTTCTCACCAGAAGTCTTGTCTACAGACAGGCTGGTAACTGCAGTCAGCGCGTCATGGGAACGACGCATGCCACGTTTGGAACGGGTTGGTTTATTCTGTTGTACGGCCATGGACCTTACTCCTCAATTACTTACGCTTTAAGCTGGCTAATACGGCAAATGGGTTTGGTTTTTGTGCCTCTTCAGGCAGTTCGCCAAAGACCATGTCCGCGTCGGACACTTCA
>NZ_JBOFIN010000014.1:0-67575 GCF_051650185.1 Scandinavium sp. | reverse complement strand
ACGCAGAGAATCGTAACGGGATACCAAATCAAGTGCCTGTCCAATGAGCATAAAAAAATCCGGAAACGAGTGAGCGTTTCCGGATTCTTACACAGCCACTGGATCGGTCAACTGATCCTTAACTGATCGGCATTAGAGCCAGGGCTCCCGTTTTGCTGCTATCTGCAGGTATTAAGCTTTCGCAGCGCCGCTGCTACCCCGGCGCCGTAGTCGGGATGAACCTGGCTGAAGAGATTGATCTGGCGCTGCTGGATAAAGTCCGGGACCTCCTGCATATCGCCTGCTATGCGCGCGAACATCCTCTGATGCTCCTCTTCGCTCAGCAGTTCGAACAGCTTCCTCGGCTGACTGAAGTAATCCCCGTCCTCACGGTGATCCCAGTGAGCTGCCGCGCCCTCCAGCGTTAGCGGCGGTTCGCTGAAATCAGGCTGTTCCTGAAAAACGCCGAAGCTGTTGGGTTCATAGGTCACGCCATTACCGCTGTTGCCATCCACGCGCATCGCACCATCGCGGTGATAGTTATGGAACGGGCAGCGTGGCGCATTGACCGGGATTTGGTGGTGATTGACGCCAAGGCGATAGCGGTGGGCATCGCCATAGGAGAACAGGCGGCCCTGAAGCATCTTATCGGGCGAAAACCCGATCCCCGGCACCACGTTCGCCGGAGACATCGCCACCTGCTCCACTTCGGCAAAGTAGTTATCCGGGTTGCGGTTCAGCTCCAGCACGCCAACTTCCAGCAGCGGATAGTCGGCGTGCGGCCAGACTTTAGTCAGGTCGAAGGGGTTATAAGGCACTTTGGCGGCATCGGCCTCGGGCATGATCTGCACGCAGAAAGTCCAGCGGGGAAAGTTGCCGCTTTCAATGGCGGTAAACAGATCGCGTTGGGCGCTCTCCCTGTCTTTGGCCACCAATTTTTTCGCTTCTTCGTCCAGCAGGTTTTCAACCCCCTGCTGCGACTTGATGTGGAATTTGACCCAGAAGCGTTGGTTGTCGGCGTTGATAAAGCTGAAGGCGTGACTGCCAAAACCGTGCATCGTGCGATAGGAGCGCGGCAGCCCGCGATCGCTGAAGTCGATGGTCAGCTGATGCAGGGTTTCCGGCAGCAGCGAAAAGAAGTCCCACTTCCACGCAGGATTACGCAAATTACTGCGCGGGTCGCGTTTTACCACATGGTTGAGATCGGGGAATTTTAACGGGTCGCGTAAATAGAAAATGGGCGTATTATTACCGACCAAATCCCAGTTGCCCTCTTCGGTATAAAACTTAATGGAAAAGCCGCGAATATCTCGTTCAGCATCGGCGGCCCCTCGCTCTCCGGCTACCGTTGAAAAGCGCACAAATAACTCGGTTTTCTTTCCCACGGCGGAAAATAGTTTCGCCTTGCTGTAGCGGGAAATATCTTTGGTCACCGTGAATGTTCCGTAAGCGCCAGAGCCTTTGGCGTGCATTCGTCGTTCCGGGATAACCTCCCGATCAAAGTGCGCCAGCTTTTCCAGAAACCAGACGTCCTGAAGCAGCATGGGGCCCCGGGGGCCTGCCGTCGCAACATTGTTGTTGTGCGCCACCGGGGCGCCTGAAGCCGTCGTTAATCCTTTTTTGCTCATCGTTATTTCCTCATTAAGGACTCAGGGTGTTTATTGAATGCCACACTCAGTTTTAAAGACGAAAACGGTCATCAACAATCAGTCTTTCTCTATTAAAGTCATTCGCGCAGCCTTGCTTACGCGATTTATTTCAGAAAGACAAAACAGACAATCATTATAAAAACTGATTGCCTGCTAAATAACATTCACAATTTATATTTATTTAAGCGCGTCGAGCGGAGCGCCGAAATTAATATGCAGAACGTCATGCCCCACCACCAGCGCCGGAACGGATTTCACCCCGGCCCCTTCGGCTTCAGCCACACGCTGCGGTTGCTCCCCAAGGTGAACCACTTCAACCTCCACCTCTGGCGACAGTAACACTAACAGAGCCTGCTCAGCCGCAACGCAGACAGAACATCCGGCATGGTAAAAACGTGCTTTAATCATCTTGTCTCTCCTTATTTTCTCATGGGTTACTTCACTGAACTTCACCCGGACGGCAGAGCTAACGCTTCCAGCCTTCGCGGGCAAAGATTTCGGTCGCCTGCGGGGAGGTGAGGAAGCGGACAAACTCCGCCGTCTGCGGCTCGGCGTGGCTGGCGACGGCCACATTCATATCACGGTAAAGGCGTCTTTCCGGCTCTATCTTCACCAGCTCGGCTTTATCGGGATGGGTCAGCGGCCAGTCGCTCCAGGTTATCCAGGCGTCCGCATCAGGCTGCTGGAAGGCCTTAAACGCCGCGCCGCTGCCCTTCGCAAAGGCGATGATTTTACTGCGGATATTTTTCACGTCTTTCAGCCTGCCTTTGCGCCCGGCAAGATCTTCCCAGACCCCGGTGCCGGAGGTGTTGTAGACACCCGCCCCCTCGGTCACCACGATAGCGACCTCTTTTTCCAGCAGGTCGTTGAAGCTGTGGATGTCGCGTGGGTTGCCCGGTTTGACGGCGATGACCGCACTTTGCAGATAGAGCGGCTGCACGCTGCGGCTGTGAATAAAGGTGTAGGTTTCAAGAAATGCGGTCATCGACTGCTCTGAGGAGCCGAAAATCAGATCGGCATCGCGCTGGGCCGCCTTGCTCCACTGGCTTTCAGGCCCGTAGACAATCTCCACTTTAACGCCCGACTGCTTCGTCCAGAGGCTGGCGGCCTTTTGCAGCGCCGAATGTGGGCCGCCGGGGCCATAGACTTTGATGATACCGTCTCCCGGCTGATGGCGGGCATCCGGATCGGTCAGGGGTGTCGCTGCCGTCGCCCCGGCGAGCGGCAGAAAAAGGGCAAAACAGAGGTAACATTGGTTCATCTCAGGACTCCCGTCACAATAAGTTCGCTACAGGAGACGACGCCCGAAGGCAAACGGATGCACTCCACCGCACTTTTAGCGATCGGAAGCGCCCATCCTGCGGGAAAGTACCATCCTTATCCTTCTGTTTTTAAAAAACATTCAGGAAAAATGCGATTTTGTCCTGGGAAAAGTACCAGCGCGAATTCGCAGAACTGTGTTGACCCTCTCTTGCCGCTTTTTTCGCACCTACCCAGAATGCTCTTAAGCAATTTTGCGGACAGACAGAGCTGAAATGACGAGGGATACGATGAAAAAAATCTATTTATGTTGTGCTGCAGGCATGTCCACCAGCATGCTGGTTGAACGAATGAAGGCCGCCGCCAAAAGCCAGAATGTCGAAGCTGAAATTACAGCGGTGCCCGTCTCTGATTTCCCCCAAATTGTCACCGAAGCCGATGTCATTTTGCTCGGCCCACAGGTGAAGTTTCAGCTGCAAAGTTTGACCCAGGCCGCCGCGCCGTATGGTGTGCCAGTTGCGGCTATCGACATGATGCAATACGGCTCCATGCAGGGTGACAAAGTCCTGCAACAGGCACTTTCGCTTTTACCGCAACCACAATAAGGGCAAGCCATGAAATACCGCTTTCCTGAACATTTCTGGTGGGGCACGGCAACCAGCGCTACGCAATCGGAAGGCCGCGTGGCCGGTGACGGTAAAGGTGAAAATATCTGGGACTATGCTTCCGAACATTTCAATGAACGCTTCCACGGCGGGGTCGGGTGCCGTGAGGCTTCCACCTTTTATACGCACTACAAGGAAGATATTCAGCTCGCCAAAGAGATTGGCCTGAATTCATTTCGCACCTCGATTTCCTGGTCACGCCTGATCCCTGACGGAGATGGCGAGGTCAATCCTCAGGCCGTAGCGTTCTACAACGCGGTTATCGATGAGCTACAGGCTCAGGGTATTGAACCGTTTATCAATCTTTATCACTTCGATATGCCCATGGCCCTGCAGCAAAAAGGCGGCTTTGAGAATCGCGAAGTGGTGGACGCCTTTGCCCGCTATGCCCGCCTGTGCTACGAGCTGTTCGGTGACAGAGTTCGGTACTGGTTTACCTTCAACGAACCGCTGATCCCGGCGGAAGCGGGATATCTGCACCCACGCCATTACCCTTACGTCAGTGACTTTGGTCGTGCGGCACAGGTGCTGCACCACATCGTGCTGGCGCACTGCAAGGCGGTTACTGCCTGGCGCGAATCAGGCCGACAAGGAAAGATTGGCATCATCATGGATGTCATTCCGGTCTACCCGCGCAGCGATAGCGAAGAAGATCTTCAGGCGGCGAAAATGGCCGATCTCTTTTACACCCGCAGCATCAATGAACCTATGCTGCTGGGCCACTATCCCGAAGAGCTGCTGACCCTCCTGAAAGAATTTAATCAGCTTCCGGAAGCACGGCCTGGCGATTGTGAACTCATCGCTAACACGCGCGTTGATTTGGTGGGGATTAATTACTACCGCCCTCGTCGCGTTAAAGCGCGTGAAACACCGCTTGATGCCAGCCAGCCCTTCGTGCCGGAACGTTTTTTTGAAGAGTACATGATGCCCGGTCGGCGGATGAACACTTCCCGGGGCATAGAAATCTACCCGGAAGCGCTCTACGACATCGCTATGGTGATGAAAAACACCTACGGCAATGTGCCGTGGTTTGTGTCGGAGAATGGCATCGGCATTCAGGATGAAGAGCAGTTTATGGTCGCGGGCCAGGTGCAGGATGATTATCGAATCGCCTTCTTGCAGGAGCATCTGAGCTATCTGCACCAGGCCATTGCCGACGGCAGCAACTGTCTGGGCTATCACATGTGGACCTTCGTCGACTGCTGGTCATGGCAAAACGCCTACAAAAATCGCTATGGATTTTACCGCCTTGATCTGGCGACCCAGCAGCGGTCGCTGAAAAAATCGGGACAGTGGTTCCGTTCCGTCATTGATAACAACGGGTTCGGGGAAGCGTGACATGTCCTTTTTTGAAAAGCTGGCTGAAAAAATGCTGCCGGTGGCCAACGCCATTGGCAATCAGCGTCATATGCAGGCCATTCGCAATGGCTTAATTTCCATTCTGCCGCTGACGATTGTCGGCTCTTTTTTCGTTATCCTGCTGAATATCCCCATCAAGGGCTATATGGACTTTATTGCCCCGTGGCGGGATATGCTGGATGTGCCGTTTCGCTTCACCGTCGGGCTGATGTCGCTGTATGCCGCCTTCACCATTGGTTCGTTTCTGGGGAAAAGCTACAAGCTCAACGACATCACCAGCGGGCTACTGGCCATGCTGGCGACGTTATTGATGATCGTGCCGGTGAATATCAAAGAGGGCGTGACGGTTGCCGGAGAAGCCGTTGCTGGCCGCTATATCCCGATTACTTCATTAAGCTCTCAGGGGCTGTTCGGGGCGATTATTTCCTCGTTGATTGCCATTGAAATCTACCGTTTTATCAAAGTTCGCAATATTGAAATCAAGATGCCAGCAGGCGTTCCGCCGGTAGTGGCGAGTTCTTTCTCGGCCCTCTTCCCGACGCTTGCCGTCGTGCTGATATTCTGGATCCCCCGCCATTTTTTCAATATCGACATTAATGCCATTATCAGCTTCATTATTATGCCGCTGAAAGGCTTTATGACCGGTACCAACCTGTTTGGCGGGATCATCACTCAGTTCTTTATCGACCTGTTCTGGGTGTTCGGTATTCACGGTCATGCCGTGATGGGCCCGTTGATTCGTCCGCTGTGGGATCAGGCTATTGTGCAGAATATGGAGCTGTTCCAGGCCGGAACCAGCGCCTATGAATTGCCGAACATCTTCACCGAGCAGTTCTTCCAGTGGTATGCACAAATGGGCGGAACCGGGTCTACCCTGGCCCTGGTGGTGTTGTTTATTCGCTCCAAAGTTGTCTACCTGAAATCGCTCGGCAAGCTCTCTTTCATTCCGGGTTTGTTCAATATTAACGAGCCGATGATATTTGGCGCGCCCATTGTTATGAACCCGATTCTGGCCGTGCCATTTATTCTTGCGCCAATGGTCAATACGGTGGTGGTGTATCTGTTTACGATTTCCGGGCTGATCCCACGCATGATGGTAAAACCGCCCTTCACGATCCCCGCGCCGCTGGGAGCCTTGATTACCACCAACTGGAACCTGATTGCCTGCGGGTTAGTGTTCGTCTGCTTCTTTATTTCGCTGGCTATCTACTACCCATTCTTCAAAGTATATGAGAAGAAGATGCTGGAAACAGAACAGCAGCAGAAGGAAGAGGAACAGGCAAAGGTATTAGCGGATAACGTAAGCTGAATAATTAAACCGAATCAGGCAGCGGGGTATTCTTCCCGCTGCCTGTTATTATTACCGGATTTCCATTTTCCTCGCCTGCACGGCCTGCTGCCGGTACTGCTCATAGCGCTCACAGAACCACTTTTGCTGCTCTTCATTCATATTGCCGATCACGGCCTGAATATCTACCGGCTGCCCCAGCGCGTGCATGCGGGCGAAACTGCGGGCCAGGAAATCGAAATTCTTTAGCGCATAGAGATCTTTTCGGTGCATCAGCATACCCCTCAGTGATGTTATTTACTGTTTCAGGACATATGCTTTCTGGAATAAGTATCCGACTGAATACGATCTTTTTATGAGCAGTGCGTGCCTTCGTTTCATCGAAATCCGGGGCTGGTTCACAGTTTATTGCAGGCGATACCCTTGCCTTCGGCCATCTGGCTTTCAACGAAATAAATAAGGTGAATTTCAGAAAACAAAAAAGCGGTCGTGGGGTTTGAGCCCGCGACCGCCTTTTTTAATGCTGACCTGCTGAGGTCTTATTCGACTTCGCTTTGTTGCTTCGCCGCGGCTTCTTTTGCTGCCATTACGCGTTCAACGGTATCGACCACCGCCTGCGTCTGCGGATCGATTTCGATGTTGACCTTCTCGCCGAGCTTTTTCTTGCCAAGCGTAGTGCGCTCCAGCGTTTCCGGGATCAGATGCACGCAGAAACGGGTTGGGGTGACTTCGCCCACCGTCAGGCTGATGCCATCCACGCCAATAAAGCCTTTGTAGAGGATGTATTTCATCAGCGCAGCATCCTGGACTTTAAACCAGATCTGCCGATTATTTTCGGACGTCAAAATTTTCGCCACATCGGCGGTGGTCATAATATGACCGGACATTAAATGCCCGCCGATTTCATCGTTGAAGCGAGCGGCGCGCTCGACGTTTACCACATCGCCCTCTTTCAACTCGCCGAGGTTGGTAATACGTAGCGTCTCTTTCATTAAATCAAAGCTGATGCGGTTGCCGTTAATCTCCGTCACCGTCAGGCAGCAGCCGTTGTGGGCAATCGACGCGCCAGTCTCAATGCCGTCGAGCATATGCTCCGGCATTTCAACCACATGAGTGCGAAAATTTGGTTTCTCATCGATGGACACAACTTTTGCGGTGCCCTGAACGATACCAGTAAACATGCCATTAACTCCTGTATCTGCGAAGACGGAATCAGCACCGCCTTTTATGCCTCAAACAATATCAGTTGCCCTTGCTTGTTGCCAGTCAGCCAGTGCACCCCGCCATTTTTTGACTGGCTTAATGGCGATGACTCGCTACAATATATTCGAAAATGCCCCTGCTCTTTCTTCTTGCTGCCAGTTTCGGCGGCTTTTTTAGTCTCTTCCACAATAACAAAGATAAAAAGGTATCTACCCGTGCAAAAGTACGTTTTAGAAGCGCGCCAGCTTCTCGCGCTGGCAATCCCGGTCATCCTTGCGCAGGTGGCCCAAACGGCGATGGGTTTTGTCGACACCGTCATGGCAGGCGGATACAGCGCCACCGATATGGCCGCGGTCGCCATCGGCACATCCATCTGGCTCCCGGCTATTCTGTTCGGACACGGCCTGCTTTTGGCGCTCACGCCCGTTATCGCTCAGCTCAATGGTTCGGGTCGTCGTGACCGCATCGGGCATCAGGTTCGCCAGGGCTTTTGGCTCGCGAGCACCGTTTCTGTGCTGGTGATGGTCGTGCTGTGGAACGCCGGATACATTATCCGCTCCATGCACAATATCGACCCTGAACTGGCGAATAAAGCCGTCGGTTACCTGCGTGCGCTGCTGTGGGGCGTTCCAGGCTATCTGTGCTTCCAGGTTTGCCGTAACCAGTGTGAAGGTCTGGCCAAAACCAAGCCTGGCATGGTGATGGGGTTTATCGGCCTGCTGGTCAACATCCCGGTGAATTACATCTTTATTTATGGTCACTTTGGCATGCCGGAACTCGGCGGTGTGGGGTGTGGTGTTGCCACCGCCGCGGTTTACTGGGTGATGTTTATTGCCATGCTGTCCTATGTGAAAAACGCCCGCTCGATGCGTGACATTCGCACGCATGAAGGCTTCGTGATGCCAGATATGGCTATCATGAAGCGCCTGGTGCAGCTTGGCCTGCCGATTGCGCTGGCGTTGTTTTTTGAAGTGACGCTGTTTGCCGTGGTGGCACTGCTGGTTTCACCGCTGGGTATTATTGATGTGGCCGGGCACCAGATTGCCCTGAACTTCAGCTCACTGATGTTCGTTCTGCCGATGTCACTGGCCGCAGCGGTGACCATTCGCGTAGGCTTCCGTTTGGGCCAGGGCTCCACGCTGGATGCCCAAACGGCCGCATGGACCGGGCTTGGTGTGGGTGTGTGCATGGCGGTGATGACGGCTATCTTCACGGTCACCCTGCGCTCGCACATTGCTATGTTGTATAACGATAACCCTGAGGTCGTGACGCTCGCCTCGCAGCTGATGCTGCTGGCTGCGGTTTATCAGATTTCTGATTCGATTCAGGTTATCGGTAGCGGCATTCTGCGCGGTTATAAAGATACGCGTTCGATCTTCTTTATTACTTTCACGGCGTACTGGGTGCTGGGTCTGCCAAGCGGCTATATTCTGGCGTTAACGGACAGTGTCGTGCCAAGAATGGGCCCCGCAGGCTTCTGGATGGGCTTTATTATCGGCCTGACGTCGGCGGCCATTCTGATGATGCTGCGTATGCGCTTCCTTCAGCGTCAGCCTTCAGCCATCATTCTGGCCCGCGCCGCTCGCTAACCCCAAAGCCGCTGCTTTTAAGTGGCGGCTTTCTCAACAGTTTGTGCAGTTGTTCCGCAATCGCGTGAAATCAGAAAGAAAAGTGGCAATTGCCTCTTGCCACTTCCCCTCCCTGCCGCTAATATTCGTCCCCGTTGTGCGTCCGTAGCTCAGTTGGTTAGAGCACCACCTTGACATGGTGGGGGTCGGTGGTTCGAGTCCACTCGGACGCACCATTGCGTTCATAGCTCAGTTGGTTAGAGCACCACCTTGACATGGTGGGGGTCGTTGGTTCGAGTCCAATTGAACGCACCATCACTTCTCTTTTGTGCGTCCGTAGCTCAGTTGGTTAGAGCACCACCTTGACATGGTGGGGGTCGGTGGTTCGAGTCCACTCGGACGCACCATTCAAAGCTTTGCTTCTGTTTACTCGATTATCACCTTTTAAAACTTTCCGCTTCGGGCAATGAAAAACCCGCAATCTGCGGGCTTTCGGTTAGCTCACGCTCGCTTCCATCGCGAGTATCTTCTGCTTCAGCCCAAGATCATCACGGACCCCCAGTTTACGCATGATATTGCGTTTATGGCTGCTGATGGTTTTTTGACTGCGGAACAGTGCCTGCGAGATCTCAACGCCATTTTTGCCATTTCGAATAAAGTTAAGCACTTTGCATTCGGCCTCAGTGAGAAAAACCGGAGTCGCTTCGTCGGGTTGTTTCATCATCATCTCCCTGACCAGCGGGCTGATAAACCGTTTATTTCTCGCACTGGATTCCACGATGTCCCGGAAATTCAAAAAATGTTCATCGACACAAAGTACCGAACAGCGGCTCTCTTCCAGCAGCGTTCTTATCAGGCGACGTTGAAAGGCATGAACCAGAATCAATAACCGGCTATTTTTAACCGGAATATCCTCCGGCTTAATTTCTGTATGCCGGGTAAAATCAATAATAAATAAATCCGGCTTCACCCCGTCTTCCTGTTGTGAAGTCAGGAGATAATTCCAGCCGGGATTGGTGCGCGCAAGATGGGCAAAGCCCAGTTCAATAGCCCGGACCCAGACGCTATTTGCACAAAGCGATAACACATTATAATTCTTCACACTATTACCCTACCTGATATTGCGATGAGAGTTGTGAAAGCTCAAACAGCACATCAAGCCAGTCGGAATGAGACTCCAGCGCTAAGGCTTCACAAATATTATGTTTCCACGAAAATATTGTTTTATAACTGCAATTTCGCTGTGCAGCCATTTCCCGTGACGAAAGGCCGGAGGCAAATTGCAGCAAAATGTCGAGTTCTGTCTGAGTAATACTGCGCGTACGCCTCACCTCTCCCGTTTCGCGTGCAGGCCGCGGTCGCGCGCTCACAATGTTATCGGCAGCAGCAGGCAGGAGCGTGGCGATCTCCTCTTCAACCAGCACCTGTTGGACGTGAATGGCCCGCAACAGCGGCAGCATCCAGGGATATTCTGCGGGAACCCAAACAAGGATTTTCACCTTCAGCGATTTCATACGCCGAATACATCTCAGGAGATCGAAAAAGGCGTGCCCCGCGCCCGCGATCCCTATCAGCAAGGTTTTATTTTCGGAATAACTGCCGTGAAGGCTCTCAATTAATGAAGGCAGTGTCTGATGCGCCTGAATGTGGGGATATTGTTCTGTTAACAGATTTGTGACTACCGTTCGCATAAGCATGCGCGGTTCATAGAGAAATAACGCTGGCACCGATGTCCTTCCTTGCTTTATAGCATCCATAATCAGAATATGATTAGCGGCGCAAGAATAATCGATTTATACCTTTTTTCAATGAGTCAGATGGTCCTTTATTGGATTAAAATGATACGTTTTCTCCTATTTACTCCCCCCGTCAGTGAATTGACAAAAGAGTATATTCCTGAAAATTCGGATAAATACATTTATCCGATGACTTATCTCTCCTTAACAATCCAGGACACCTGCTGCGTTTTGGTCGCTGGCACATGAGTTCGTCGGCGATAGGACCCCAGTTCGTCAGGCGTGCAGTAGGTACACTTTTCAAGCACTTCGATATTCTCGTCACGGATCCCCGCTTCACGCAGTTGCAGTAGACAGAAGGCCGGCAGGTCAAACCACTGATGACTGTTTTCACGGGCGCTTGCGCTTAAAGCGTTAGGGTTTTGCGGCTCGCGAAAGAACAGCGCGGATAAATGTCGGGAAACGATTTCTCTGGCGGGAGTCTGTAACAATCCGTCGCAGAACGATTCAGATACCTCGTAACAGCAAGCCCGAATGTGCGGCCCGATAGCGACAACAATATCTTTCGCCTCAACGCCGCTGGCAGCAAACCGCCTTACGCTTTGTTGAACGATGCCCGCCGCGGTGCCACGCCAGCCTGCGTGGACACTGGCAACCACCCTGCCGTCGCGGGAGGCCATCAGCAGAGGCAAGCAATCCGCAGTCACAATCCCTATCTGCTGCGCCGTGAGCGATGTGATAACGCCGTCCACGTGTGGGCGCTGTTGCGGCAGTTCAGTCAGGGACAAAAGCTCAGCGCCATGCACCTGTTTGATATCCACCAGCCGGGATTTATCAAAAGCAGCAGATTCATGTACGTTCAGGAAAGAATGGCGGATGCCGGGAATGTCGTTCAGTAAACGCGAGAAATAGGCCATGATTATCAATATGTCTTTGGGGCTTAGCCTGTAACCGTAAACCAGCGATGCCATTCCGGCAAGCCGGATGACACCGCAAGGTTTGTATCATTACAACACTTTGCTGAGGAAGGAAGCCGTACGAGGGTTTTGCGGGGTGTTGAAAATGTGTTCCGGTGTGCCCTGCTCCTGGATCACGCCCTGGTCAATAAAAATCACCCGGTCCGCCACCTCGCGTGCAAAGCCCATTTCATGGGTCACGATAACCATCGTCATCCCTTCTTTGGCCAGATTTTTCATGACGTCCAGCACGTCGCCCACCAGTTCCGGATCCAGCGCGGAAGTGGGCTCATCAAACAACATGATTGACGGCTGCATCGCCAACGCCCGGGCGATGGCTACGCGCTGTTGCTGTCCGCCGGAAAGGCTCGACGGCCAGGCGTCACGCTTGTCGCTAAGCCCTACTTTCGCCAGCAAGCCTTCGGCAAAAGCGATAGCTTCCGCTCGGGACATGCCCCGCAGCGCCATGGGTGCCATCAGCAGGTTTTCCAGCACGGTCATGTGCGGGAACAGGTTAAAGCGCTGAAACACCATCCCGACGCTTTCACGCATCTTATTGAGGTCGGTTTTTTTGTCGTGCACCGGGAAGCCGTTGACCACCACTTCCCCTTCGCTCACCGATTCCAGCGCATTCATGCAGCGCAGAAACGTACTTTTCCCGGAGCCGGACGGGCCAATCACGCACACCACTTCCTGCGGCTGAACATCGCAGTCGATCCCGCGCAGGACATGGCTTTCACCAAAGCGTTTATGCAGATTTTTAATGTGAATCACTTTTGCCAAACCTCTTTTCCAGACGGTTAACCAGCTGCGCCAGCACGAAAGTAATAACCCAGTAGACCACTGAAATGGTCAGGTAGGGTTCCCAGTAGGTGGCGTAAGCCCCGGAAACCGTTCTCGCGGCATAGGCGAGATCGGCAAGGCCAATCGCAGAAGCCAGGGAAGAATCCTTCACGATAGCGATCGCATTGTTCCCCAGCGGCGGCAGAATGCGGCGAAATGCCTGCGGCAGGATCACCTTACGCATGGTTTTCCACCATGGCATCCCCAACGCACGGGAGGCTTCCATCTGCCCTTTGTCGATGGACTGAATGCCGGCACGGAAAATTTCCGAAACATAAGCCCCTGCATTGAGCGTAATCGCCACGATACAGGAGAGAAACGCGCCGTAGTTCGAGCGCAGTTCTCGAGCGAAGTCGCTGCTCATCATCCCGCCGCTGACCAGCAGCCCGTCACGCGGATTGATAAACAGCGGCACCAGCGCGAAGTGAACCACCATGATTTGCACAAACAGCGGCGTGCCACGAAATGCGCTGACATAAAAACGCACCGGGAACTGCACCAGATAGCGCAGGATGTATTTCCATGGCCCGTGTTCCGCTTTTGCCATTCGCCCAAGGCCAAGGGTTAGCCCCCACAGCGTGCCGAGGATCACACAGATGATGGTGCATTTGAGGGTCATTATCGCGCCGTCAATAAACAGCGGGCCGTACTCCTCGATAATTTCCCAACGGAATCCCGTCATACTTTATCCCTGAAAAAAACGGCGACCGTCCGCGAAGGCGATCGCCGTGGTGTTGAATGAAAATCGTGATTATTGTGCTGGCAGCGTTGGGACGTCTGCGTCAAACCAGGTCTGGTAGATTTTGGCATAAGTGCCGTCAGCGACGATTTTCTTCAGGCCGTCGTTGATTTTGCCCAGCAGCTCGGTGTTGCCTTTTGCCACCGCAATGCCGAAATACTGGCGTTCAAATTTGGCGTCCGGCACCAGTTTGAACTGTTTTTCCGGGTGCTGTTTGATGTAGTACTTCACCACCCCAACATCGCCGACCGCCGCGCTCACACCGTCTTCAAACAGCTCCTGAAGCATCAGCGGCGTGTTGTCAAAACGTTTGATAGCCGTGCTGTTTTTTCCCAACACGTCAGAGACGACGATATCGCCGGTGCTGGAGTTCACCACGCCGACTTTCTCTGTTTTCAGCGCAGCAAGCGACGTCACTTTGGAATCTTTCGGCACCACAATGGACTGTTCTGCCGGGAAATAAGGCGCAGAGAAATCGACCATTTGTTTACGTTTGTCGGTAATGGTGATCCCTGAAATGATGATGTCGCGATCGCCAGAATTAAGGGTAGCGAAAATGCCTTCCCATGGCGTGTTGACCAGTTTGATATCAAAATTTTCCGCTTTGGCGATGGCCTTCATCACGTCGATATCAAAGCCTTCCAGCTGCTTTTGATTGTTTTCAAATTCGAACGGGCGATACGTTCCGCCTGCCCCTACCACATAAGTTTCTGCCGCAGCCTGAGCGCTGGCGGCTAACGCTGCCGTCAGACAACATACCTTCATCCATTTGCTGATCATATCATTACCTTTTTATGCATTTAATTTGCATAAAAATACATAACTTACTCTGCTTATGCAACAAATGATCTGCCTTATAACTGTCGGTTATCCCCTGCCGCTGCCTCATCCGGCCAGAAGACACCTTATTGAGGCGCCTCCAGCCAGCTCGCAATGGCCTCGTTGAGTTGATCCAGATGATGTTCGGTTTCCAGCCAGGTGGTGCGGATGCATTCGGGATCGGGCACTTGCTGTCGGCAGAGCTCCTCCACCTCTTTACAGGCTTTCGCTGCTGCTGTGGCGCCGATAATCTGCGCCATACCGTGCAAGCGATGCACGCAGGATCCCAACTCAGGCCAGTCTTCGATCTCCAGGCAATCGCGGGCTTTTATCGCGTCTTCCCGGTTAGCCTCCAGCGTGGTTTGCAGCAACGTTTTGAGCCATTCGTCATCGTGCTGAGTAAACTCTCGCAACTTATCCAGCGACAGGAATGATCCCAGCGAAGGCCGTAGCGTTAGCCCCTGCGAGGCCAGTTTTTTGGCTACCGCCTCAAGCATCCCCTGAAGCTGCGGCAACTGGAGCGGTTTAAACAAACAGTCGTCCATCCCCGCCTCTATGCAGCGGTTACGCTCTTCAGGCCAGGTGTTTGCCGTCAGCCCGAGGATCACCACCGGCTGCTTTTGATGCTCACGAATCAGCTTCGTCAGCCCAATTCCGTCGATCACCGGCATGCTGCAATCGGTGATCACCAGGTCGAAATCCCCTTTTTGCCATAGCCCGAAAGCCTCTTCACCATTGCAGGCTTCGGTCACCCGATGCCCCAAATGAGTGAGCTGCCGACGAAGTAACATGCGGTTCGCCGGATGGTCATCCGCCGTCAAAATGTTCAGTGAAAGCCTGTCCGGAAGCAGCGCCGGAACCCCTTCAGTGACGCGAGCTTCCGGTCGCTTGTTACTTTGCTGCACAGGGATGGAGAACCTCACCGTCGTTCCCCGGCCACTTTCACTGGTCAGCGAAATGTCACCCCCCATCATTTCGACCAGCTGTGCGCAGATAGCCAGCCCCAGCCCGGAACCGCTCTGCTTGCGCCCCACTTCGGTCTGTTCCCACGGATCAAAGATGGTTGCCAGCGCCTCTTCACCAATGCCCTGACCGCTGTCCTGCACCGCAATCTGCAAGACCACCGTTTCGGCGTCGCGCGGCGCAATATCCATGGCGATATCAATCCCGCCCTGTTCGGTAAATTTGATGGCATTACCGACAAGGTTCGACAGGATCTGACGGAAGCGCAGTGGGTCGATAAACACTTCACCCGGCAGCGTGGGCGGCAGAGTGCAACGCAAACGCAGGCCTTTTTGCCGCGCCAGCCCTTCAAATACGCGCAATACCGGCGGCAACAGTTCGGTGGTTCGCACCCACTCCGGTGACAGCTCCAGTCGCCCGGATTCAATCCGCGCCATATCAAGAATGTCGCCGATAATGCCCATCAGGCTGCGGGAGGACTCCCACGCCACGCGGATTGGATCTTCCTCACCCGGCTCCTCTTCGGCGGTTTTCACTGCCAGCTCCAGCAGCCCAATGATGGCACTCACCGGCGTGCGAATTTCATGGCTCATGGTGGCGAGGAAGGTACTCTTCGCTCTGTTAGCCTGCTCAGCACGTTCGCGAGCTTCTGACAATTCCTGCATCAGCTGTTCGTGACGGGTCAAATCAATCCAGTTGCAGATGAGACCGGCAAAAGGTTGCTGTTCGTTGCCCCACGGCACGGCGTAGTGGAGCACGCTGCGTTCAGACTCCCCGCTGTCAATCTTCACCGCCAGCGGGGTTGAAGAGTGTGGTAGCTGCCCTTCCGCCATCAAGGGTTGCAGCTGTTGCCAGATGGCGTGCAGAGGATTGTCCTCATTACCGATATTCTGCTGGGCCTTGTCACGCTGCTCATCGTTAAAAAAAGCTGACCACGCGGGGTTATAGCGCAGTAAATCGCCGCGCTGATTCACAACATACACTGGCACCGACACGCTGTTAAGCAAGGTGTCGCTGAACAAAAGCTCGGTCTGCATCTGGTTCTGCGCCCGACGGCGTGCCGCCACCTGACGCCGCAAAAACCACACCCACCCCAAAAACGTCGCCGCCACCACCGCTGCCATCGCCACCACCAGCCAGAACTGCTTGCGATAGATTTCCCAGGTGTCCAGCTTTACGTCCGGCCGGGTTTGCCATTTCGCCAGAATGCGCGAAACATCGTTCGAAGGAATATCCGCCAGGGCCTTATTAAGAATGCTCAGCAGCTCAGGCTGATCGCGGCGCACGGCAAACCCGACTTCCGCTGAGTGCTCCCCAAGGGTATTGGCGATTTTCAATTCATTCTGGAAATAGCGGGCAATCATGTAGTGCGCGCCAATCAAAGTGTGCACCGCGCCGTCGGCCGTGCCCTCTTTCACGCTTTGCAGCGCCAGGCTGGCATTATCCACCAGCAGCAAATTGATCCCCGGATAGCGGCTGCGCAGTTCCGGGATCAGCGCATTGCCTTTCACCAGGGCCAGAGTCATCGCGCGACTGATACGCACCGGATGATCAATACCCGCTTTGACCACCAGCACAAAAGGTGAGGTGAAATACGGGCGACTGAAGAGCAGCTCATGATCGCGGGTGTCGCTCCAGGTCATCGAGCCAAGAAAAGCCACCTGCTTCGACCCGATATGGCTGAACATGCTGTCGACCGATTCCGCAGGTTGCGGGCTGAAGGTGATTCCGGTTCGAAGGCTTATCAGGCGCAGAATATCGGCGGTGATCCCATAGAACGTTCCGTTCTGGCTGACCATGGTGAAAGGGGCATAGAAAGCATTCACGCCCACCGGCACCACAGAATTTCGTGCGATCCAACGCTGTTCGCGTTCGGTAAACGCCACGGTTTGCTGGGTGCGCCACAGCTCCGCCTCTTCACTCCACTTGTGAAGAATGCCTTCGCCCTGCGCTCGCGGGATAGCCTGCAGCGCTTTGTCGACGCCTTTAAGCAAAACATCTTCGTCACGGCGCAGAATAAAACGGCTCCCGGTATCGTGATCGGGAAACACATGTTGCAGTTCGAGGAAGTGGCTGTAGTTCCGCGTCAGCAGATAGGAAGCCGTAATCAGGTTGCCGACGTAGAAATCATTTTCGTCAAACGCCACCGAGGCCATGGCTTCGGTGTCACTGTTGAAACGCACAATTCGCACGCCGGGAAATTGCGTCGTCAACCAACTGTCGTCGATATACCAATTAGATATCGCCAGCCGCATCCCCGGCTGGTACTCGAAATGGCCTCGGGTCGCCTGCTGGCGATGAACCAGAACCGGATGATCGGTCACGAAATTGCGGCTTGTCGCCAGGTTGCTGTGGGTCGAAATCGGAAAGCCAGCCGGATCGACCACCATATCCACGCTGCCATTCTCCAGTTCGCTGATGGCTTCGTCACGGGTGCTAAAGCGCTGAATATTCGTTTGCAGACCAAGATACTGCGCCACCAGCAGCACATAATCCGCACCGATACCCTCGTATTTCCCGGCTTCAGTGAACAAATTGAGCGGGGGAATTTCAGGCCGCCATACGCCAATCGTCAGCACACGTTTTTCACCCAGCCAGCGCCAGTCCTGATCGCTCAGGGAGAAGTTGCTGTTGTGATAGTGTTCCTGACTGCGGATTTGCAGTGCTTCAGGCGGCAGTGGCTCCCGCCCGTAGGCGGTCGTCAGGGTGCTTAAAAAAAGAAAGAGACAAAAAAGAAACTTCACAGTGTTAATCCAGATGGTGCCTGCGCGCAAAATTCAGCAGCGCAGGCAGATCGCTAATGTCGAGTTTTTCCATAATCCGGTTGCGGTAGGTGCTCACGGTTTTATTGCTGATGTGCATCTGCCGGGAGATATCCACGAGGCGCAGCCCTTGCGCCAGATAACGCAGCACTTGCAGTTCACGGCTGGAAAGCTGCGTCAGTGCGGTGGTTTCCTGATCGTCGGTTTTTAACGCTGAGCCATCGCTGCGTTTACGCGGGAAATAGCTGTAACCGCGAAGAATCGCTTTGACGGCATCGCCCAGCTCTTCCAGGTTGTTGCGTTTGCTGACGAAGCCGTCCGCGCCAATCTGCTGGCAGCGGCTCAGAAAGTGGGCGTCATCACGCCCGGTTAACACCAGAATGCCGCCGCTAAAGCCTGCGGCACGCAGTTTTTCAATCACTTCCACGCCGCTCATGGTCGGGATATCCAGATCGACAATCACCATATCCGGCTGACGGGTTTGGATCAGATTAAGCCCCTGAAGGCCATCATCGGCCTCCAGCACAATGCTGTGTTCATCTTTTTCAAGCAGCATCCGAATGGCAAGTCGGGCTACGGGATGATCGTCAATGATCGCAATATTGGCCATGTAAGCTCCAGCTATCGTTTTATTTTTCAGTCGGATACCAAAAATGTAGCAGATGCGTGGAAAAACACCTTTTACTGATAAGTCATCGTAAACGTCGCTGTGGCATCCGCTTGTCCTGGCATGACTTTGCCGCCCGTCTGGTAGTAACGCGCTTTCAGCAGGATATCGACGAAGCCCCCCGCAGCGGTCCCCACGTCCATTGCCGTACCAAACTGAACCGGGGCGTCTTTGTAAAGCACCTGAACGCCGACGCCGCTCGCCTGCGAACCCGTGCCGCCATTGAGGTTCAGGACGCCATTTGTGGCATCGGCAACGCCTGCACTGCCTGCATCAAGGCGCATCGCTACCCTCGTTCCGGCATCACAACTTAGCGCGATATCAAAATTGTTATCGTTGCCTGCACTGCCCGGCCCACTGAAATCGATATTTCGCGTCAGTCCCATCGGCACGTTAATAGTGGTGTTACCTACGGAACAGCCTACTGTGCGCACGGAGCCGCTACCGAGAATGACGTTCAGGATGTCACTTTCGCCAACAACCTGCGCCTTCACTATCGATCCTCCGGTTATGGGTCCGGAGCCCGTTGTCGCCGCAATTTTTACCAGTTGCAGCGTCACATTTCCCCAGGTGCCCCCACACAGACGCCACCAGGATGTGGACCACGTACAGGCCGACCCCGTATAGCCACGCGGTAAAGCACCTGTACCAAAGCGTCCTGCATTAGAGCCTGCTCCTGGCGTCACGATACGGATTGCCAGCCCTGGGATACCCGATTGATACAATGTTTGCCCGCCGTAACTGACTGGCGTAAAGCCACCCGTGCCTTCTGCCCATACGGTGCGGAAGCTGTTGTCATCGCAAGTAAAAAAGTTATTACGACTGCCAAGGCTGGTGCTCGATATCGACGCGACAACGCTTCCCACCGCAGCAGTTCGCTGCACCACCACATCACCAAAATTCAGGGTGTCCGAGTTACCGGCATTAAAGCGACCATCCATAAAGGAACAAGCGGCCATCGCCTTCACTGAGCCCAGGCACAGGGCGAGAGCCATTAACGCCTGAGTCATTCTTTTGTGTTTATTTCGCATAGTCTTTCTCAACTCTTCATTCGGTTACAGGCAGCGCGCACTTTGACTCACAATGCCGCTCTGACTGTCGCTCAGGCGGTAATCAACGGAACACTGGCTTTCACGCCCATTCCCCCACTGCACTTTCAGCTTGCCGGAGGGTTGCAGCCCGGCCAGATACGCCTGACCGCCGTCACCCACAATGCTGCTCACCGTGTCATTGCTGACCGTTGCCCCGAAAGGTACCGGGCTGCCGTTGGCTCTGAGTAATGTCATCAGCACGCGCTGTCCGACCTGCGCCTGATAGCTCGCGCGCACGACTGCGCCACGGGTTGGTGTTACGCCCTGACTGGTCTGCTGAACGTCAACGTCGTCCTTCATGCTTTCTGTTTTCAGGTTGACGTCGTTACGGCGGTAAGCCGTCAGATTCGGCACCAGCGCATAGCCGCGATAGTCCGTCTTCACGCCAGGCTGGTTTTCGATACTCACGCCGCTGGCACCCGGCACTTTTGCCAGGCCAAAGGTTTCGCCCACGGGTTGACCCAGTGTGACGCCATCGGCATGCGCCAGCACCGCGCCCTGCATGCCGTAGCTCAGACTGGATTGATTGTTGCCGTAGCTATAGCTGCTGGAGACTTGCCCGTAGGTGCCGCGGTAATCCGCGCTCGCGTACCCGGTGTAGCCTGTGCCGCGATTGCCGTAGCCCTGATTTACGCTCCAGCTCAGATTGTTGTCCTCGAGCGCCACGCCGTTCACCCCGAGGGTGCTGACGCTGCCGTTCTGACGGCTGCTGTTCAGGCTGTAGCTGCTCCAGGTATTGCTCAACCAGCGATCCAGCGGCACGCTGATGCTCAGCGAGAAAATATCGTCTCGCTGTGGGCCGCTCGTTGAGGAGGAACGGCTGCTCACGTTCTGATTACGGGCGTAGTTCAGGCTGTAGCTGACGCTCTGCCAGCTGTTGTTGTAGCCGACGCTCCAGTTGTTGCTGGTCTGGCTGCCGTTCCAGTAATCCTCACGAATGGCGCTCAGCGAGAGATACCCGGCGCTGCCGCCTAAATCCTGGCTGATGGTCATTTCGGCGCGGTTTTTACGCGCAGAGGCTGAAGCCGAAAGTGGCGAGTCGCGCCAGCTTTCCATCACATCGCCCAGCGCGTAGAAGCCTTTGGTTGAATAGCGATAGCCCGCGATCGCCACATTCGTGCCGGTTTCCACCATGCTTTTGCTGTAACGCAGGCGCCAGGATTGCCCCTGCTCAGTGTCGCTGTCCTTCATCTGGCTGCGTGACAATGTCACGTCAGCAGACAACGCACCGACCGTACCAAGGTTCTGGCCCACGCCTAACGCACCGGAATGATAGTGTTCCGCCACCTGCGTGCCGCCGTACAGCGTCGTGCCGCGTGCAATCCCGTAAATGGCCGTGCCCTGCATAAAAACGTTGTTTTCAACACCGCTGTCATAAGCACGATACTGGCCGCCGGTCAGGCTGAAGCGCAGTCGCCCTTCTCGCTGCAAAACGGGTAATGAAGCGAACGGCACAACCATGGTCTGCTCGCTGCCGTCAGACTCTTTCACCGTGACGTGCAGGTCGCCGCTGCCGCCTGTCGGGTACATGTCTGAAATCTCAAACGCCCCGGCTGGCACATAGCTTTGATAAATGATGTAGCCATTCTGACGAATGATGACCTGCGCGTTATTGCTGCGCGCAATCCCACGAACCACAGGCGCGTAACCGCGCTGGCTTTCTGGCAGCATGTCGTCGTCAGAAGCCAGCTGCGCACCGCGAAACGGGACGCTGTCGAACACGTCTGCCGGTGTTGAGCTGTCGCCGAGCAACAACTGGCTTTTCAGCGCCACAATATTGCGCTGGGCGTAGGTGTAGACAGTGTTCCACTGCTGCTGGTCGCCGTTGCGATTCCAGGTGCTGTAGTTGCGCAGCCGCCATGGCCCGACGTTAATCCCCGGACGCAGGTTCAGATACTGGCTGTCGCTGCTGGTGCCGTTCTGGCGGGCATTGCTGCCGCTGAAGCTGTAGTTCATCAGCGCGGCTGTAATGCCTTCATCCCACTGTTCCGGCGAGACGTAATCACGCGCGCGGGTGGTCACGGCGGCCTGCGGAATACTCAGTTGCAAAGACTGCGAGCTGAAAACAAATTCAGCAGAAGCCTGAGGGATCGCCGCCAGGTTGGCGCAGCGCTCGCCGGCCAGCTGCAACTCGGGGAACTGTTCGACGCGTACGCCGTAGCTTTTCAGATCGCTGAGCTGCAGGCAGGGTTGCAGTTTGCCGTTCTGATCCTGAGTGAAATCGAGGTCACGGCTTTCAACAAACTGCCCGTTAAGATAAATATCGGCGTGATAACGGCCCGGCAATTGCCCACCATTTTCGAACGTGGACAGGTCGACCTGTCCGCCCTCACCACCGGTTTGTTCCAGCAGCGCAGGGTTAAAATAGTCTCTCGCCGTTGCGGTCTGCGACCACAGGTGCAGCATCAGAGCCAGAGAAACGGCGACAGGCGTCGGGCGCAGGCAAGCGCGCCCCTTATCGGCGATGAATAATTCCATGGTAGTGCTCCGGGAGAGGCTAATGCTGACTAGAGTGCAGCCTGATGTGTGGCACCGCTGGCACCGTAATCGCTGATGATTTGCCAGCTCACCTGCGACCCGCTATGGGCCGGGCTGAGTGCAAAAGTCGCTGTCGCACCGGGTGCAACCCATGTCACGTCCTGAACCGCTTTGCCGCCCACGCTTATCGCATAAAAATTCATGTAATAAGGCGTTGGGTTAGTCACCGTCAGGCGATTGCCAATACGCTGCCAGGTCAGTTTATCCGCCAGCTGTTCCGGCACCTGGCCTTTCAGTTCTGCCGGGCGATAAATCAGCTTGATGCGAGTCTTGACCGCCAGTTGCAGAGAGTTGCCAGCCGTATTTTGTTCTACCGCCGGAATCGATTTGATATTCAGCCAGTAGAGGCTTTCTTTATTTTTTGCCAGTGCGGGCGTAGCCAGCATAATTCGCAGCGTATTATTTTGATTGCCGTCCAGCCGGAATAAAGGTGGCGTCACAAAGAATGCACTTTTATCGGCAACGCCCTGGCTATTTTCAACCCACGACTGAATTAACCAGGCCGTCTTATCCGGGTTATTAATCTGGATTGACGATTCTTTTTTCGTCCCGTCATAAACCACGCGAGTTCCACCGACAACGACGCCAGCACTTGCCGAATGACAATATAACGAGGCCAGTGATAACCCCAGTGCGATGAATTTCGCGTTCATACTCCAACTCCAAAAAAAAGCCGGCGGCGAGCCGCCGGAATTACGGACAAATTACAACTGATTAATGAGACTACTGCTTTTATCGAGTGAACTTAGTTATACACGACGGAGAAGGTGGCGGTGGCGTCAGCCGGGCCCGCAGTCACGGTAGCGTCTTTTGCCACGTACGCGGCGCTGAACTGCAGGCTGTTAGTGCCAGCCTGAGAAAGCGTGACACCCTGAGAAGCAGCGTACAGCGGCAGTACAGAGCCGTCAGCGTCACGGATCTCGATACCCACGCCAGTCGCCGCACCGGCAGCAGGCGTCAGGGCGATTGCGCTGGTGTCACCGTTATAAGGAACACCGTCAAATTTAACGCTGGCGGTATTTACCGCAGCCGGGCAGCTTGCCAGATCAATTTTAAAGCTGGTTGCCGCAGCGGTATTACCGACAGTGCCCAGTGCTTTGTCACTGACTTTACCCAGGTTAACGGTCTGGTTTGCTGTGGTTGGCGTTACGTCACATGCGGCGTCAATAATTTCACCCGTGAAATTAATGGTGCCGTCTGCTGCAAATACAGAAGTGGTCATTGCGGATGCGATTGCCAGAATTGCCAGTTGCTTTTTCATGATACTTTCCTGATGTCTTAAAAATAGTGTTGTCATTACCCTGCCGCTTATTTCATTCCATGTTTGCCCCCACAGCAGCGATGCATGAAATAAGTGAACTGTCACTGGCGAAACGTTCTTCGTTTGCCTGAGGTGTACTATAAAGATCGGCTAAAAAAAGGCACCAGGACGGCAGGCGGTCGCGTTGTCCTCCTGCCTGGTAAGCTTTGTCATCCAAAGGACGACAAATTTCGGGTTTGTTGTCATCCCTTCCCTCTGGCTCTTTAGGGGTAAATCGCAGGAAGGGTTTGCAACACCCATCGCTATATATTTTAATACACAGCGATTTTTCCTTTCTTCGAGCGAACTCATGAGCCCATTACACCGCCTTTTCTTCAGCACAGCCCTTGCCTGTGGCGCGCTGTTCAGCATGTCTGCCGCTCACGCAGACCGTACCGTCACTGACCAGCTAGGCCGCCAGGTCACGCTGCCGGACCACGTTAATCGGGTTGTCGTCCTTCAGCATCAAACCCTGAATCTTCTGGTGCAGCTCGATGCCGCAGACGACATTGTCGGCGTGCTCAGCAGCTGGCAAAAACAGCTTGGGCCGCAGTTCGCACGCTTTATGCCGAAAATCACCAAACTGCCGATGCCGGGTGATTTAACCCAGGCGAATATTGAAAGCTTACTGGCGCTCCATCCCCAGGTCGTCTTCGTTGCCAATTACGCCCCTGCGCAGATGATCGAACAGATTCAAAATGCGGGCATTCCGGTGGTGGCGGTTTCGCTTCGTGAAGATGCCGCCGGGGAAAAAAACAAAATGAACCCCACCATGGCGAATGAAGAACAGGCCTATAACAATGGGCTGAAACAGGGTATTCGGCTGATTGGGGAAGTGGTTGAGCGGCAGAAACAGGCCGAAGATCTCATTCAGTACACCTTCAGCGCGCGAGCCAAAGCCAACGCGCCGGTGGCCGATATTCCTCAGGACAAAAAAGTTCGGGTGTATATGGCTAACCCGGATCTCAATACCTACGGTTCCGGCAAATACACCGGCCTGATGATGGAACATGCAGGGGCGCTCAACGTCGCGGCCGCAACCGTGAAAGGCGCGCGTCAGGTTTCACTGGAGCAAGTCCTGCAATGGAACCCGGAAGTCATCTTTGTGCAGGATCGCTATCCGCAAGTGGTGCAGGAAATTGAAAACGATCCTGAGTGGCAGGCGATAGATGCAGTGAAAAACCATCGCGTATGGCTGATGCCGGAGTACGCCAAAGCCTGGGGCTACCCGATGCCGGAAGCACTGGCGCTCGGCGAACTGTGGATGGCGAAAAAGCTCTATCCGCAGCGTTATCAGGACGTCAACATGGACGCCCAGGCACAGGATTACTATCAGCGCTTTTACCGGATGAACTGGAAAGCGGATGCTCAGTTCTGATCGTTTTCGCGTTCTGCACTTGGGTTTGATTCTGCTAAGTCTGATGCTGGCTCTGGCATCGCTTTGTCTCGGCCAGTATCGGCTGCCGCTGACTGAGGTTATCCAGCATCTTTTACATCCGCAAAATCAGGCCGGGATCGCCAGCCAGATAGTCTGGTCGGTGCGCCTGCCCCGCATTACGCTTGCGTTTCTCGCGGGCGCAGCACTTGGGCTGAGCGGTGCCACATTGCAGGGCGTGTTCCGCAATCCTTTGGTTGATCCACACATCATTGGCGTGACGTCCGGCTCTGCCTTTGGCGGCACGCTTGCTATCCTGCTTGGGCTCAGTCCGCTGATCATGATGAGTTCCACCTTTGCCTTTGGGCTGGCGGCACTGGGGCTGGTCTATCTCATTGCCAGCCTGCAAGGCCGGGAAAATACGCTGGTGCTGATCCTCTCAGGAATTATTCTCAGCGGCTTTTTTGCCGCACTGGTCAGCCTGATGCAGTATCTCGCCGATACCGAAGAAACGTTGCCCAATATCGTGTTCTGGCTATTGGGCAGTTTCGCCACGGCAAACTGGCACAAAGTGCTGATCTGCGCGCTTCCGGTGCTGGCTGGCAGCGCTGTGCTGTTTAGCCTGCGCTGGCGGATAAATTTGCTGTCGCTCGATGAGAAAGATGCCCGCGCGCTCGGCGTGCCGGTCAAACCGCTGCGTGCGGCTGTCCTCGTGTGTTGTGCCCTGCTGGTTGCCGCTCAGGTGGCTGTCAGCGGCAGCATCGCCTGGGTCGGATTAGTTATCCCACATCTCGCGCGATTGCTGACGGGTGTTGATCACCGCCGTTTGTTGCCCGTTTCTTTCTGGCTTGGCGGCTGTTTTATGATTGTCGTGGATGACCTTGCGCGGACGCTCACCGCCGCAGAAATTCCCATTGGCATCATCACCGCTTTGCTCGGCGCGCCGGTGTTCACCTTTTTGCTGATTTACAGCCAGCGCAGGAGCACCCCATGACAACGGTTTCTTTATCCACGCATGAATTGCGCTACGGCTATCAGCAGCCACTTTTCTCCCCTTTAAGTTTCACCTGCAAACCAGGTGAAATCTGGGCCATTTTGGGTGCCAACGGACGTGGGAAAAGCACCTTGCTGGATACGCTGACTGGCGTGCTTCCGCCATTGGGTGGCAATGTTATCGTTGAAGGCGGCGTGAGCGTGGTACCGCAATTTTTCCGTGCGGCGTTTGCCTGGCGCGTGGAGGATGTGGTGCTGATGGGGCGAGCACGGCATGTCGGGCTGTTTGCGCAGCCGTCTTCGGATGATATTCATCAGGTGGAGCAGGCTCTGGCGCAGCTGAATATCCTCGAGCTGGCACAGAAGACCTTTAATCGACTTTCAGGTGGGCAGCAGCATCTGGTGATGATTGCCCGGGCGCTGGTTAGCGGCAGCCAAAACGTGTTGCTGGACGAGCCCTGCTCTGCGTTAGATTTGGCGAATCAGCAGGTGGTGCTTCAGCTCATCAGCGATTTGGCGCATCGCCGGCAGCGCAGCGTGATGTTCACTACCCACGATCCGACTCATGCACTTCAGGTCGCCAGTCATACTTTATTGCTTTTGCCACAGGGCGAATGGCTTGCCGGTAAAACGGAAGACATCGTGACGGAAAAGCATCTGCTGCAAGCCTATGGCGTAGAGGTAAAGACCGTAACGCTTGCGGAAAACACAGCGCCCGTCATTGCGCCGCTATTTTCCATCAAGCGGTAGAAATCCTGCCTGCGCTAAAAATCGCTGCCCCTCTTCAGCCACGATATAAGCCGCCAGCGTTTCGGCGGCTTTACTGAGTACAGCCAGTTGATATTCACAATGAGGATTATCGGCATCCGGGATGTCCAGAATGCGCAGGTCGTCGCTGTTCTCCAGCGCCTGCGCGTAATGGGCGTAGCCGATAAACAGGTCGGTATAGTCGTGGCGAATCAGCCAGGCGCTGGCGATTTGCCCTTCCGGCACCGTTAAGGTGTCTCGTCCGCCCACCAGCTTTATCGCTCTTTCCTTCAGCCCGATATCGGGTACACGTTGTTCGAGCTGCTCAAAAAGCTGCCAGGTGTAATCCCCGGACGGATCGCAGCCCGGCGTCGAAGTCCCCAGACGCAACGCTGGATTAGCCAAAAGACTTAACCAGTCGTCATCCTCTGTTTCAGGGATTTTACGTGCCGTCAGATTCAAACGATTAAACGCAAAGCTCTGCACGCTCAACGCCTGCCCGCTTTGCAACAACGCTTGCGGATGCGCGGTATTGGCGGAGGCAAACAAATCGCAGGACACGCCTGCTTCAATGCGTTCCCGCAGCAATCCTGCTGGCCCAAAACTGACCTCAACAGGGATACCTGTTTCAGCGCTGAACTGCTGACAAAGCGGTATGAAGGCCCTTTTCAGGCTGCCGGCGGCAAAAAGCTGGAGGGTGGTTGTCATAAGTGAATGTGTTGCCTGAACCAAAACCGCTATCTTAGCCAGGCAAACACAGAATGCCAGCCCTGTCGGGCTATTCCCTGATCTCAGCCAGCTCCCGTAGCTGCTCGGGCGTGGCGACGGGCAACCCGAAGAAGCGCAGGTAAGCCGGGATCATTTCGAACAACATGTCAGTGCCGCGCTGCACATGGCAGTCACACGCCATCGCCGCTTGTAAGAACGGCGTCCAGGCCTGGCTCATGACCACTTCACCCACAAAAGTACCGGGCGTCAGACGGCTGACATCCATGGGCAACGGGTCGCCTTCCTTCATCCCCATCGGCGTGGCGTTGACCACTAAGCTATGTCCGGCGGGGTCGTTGTTCATCAGCGTGATAGCGAGCGCCGGATAGTGACGTAACAAACGCATGGCCAGCGCCTGCGCGGTTTCATTACGTGTATCGAACAGCGCTAATCGCGAAACGCCAGCCGCAGCTAAAGACGCCGCAATGGCCGAGCCCACGCCGCCACAACCAACGATTAACGCGCTTGCACCTTCAGGTCGAAACCCCTTCCGTCGAATGCCCAGCACAAACCCTTCCCCGTCGAACATATCACCGGTCAGGCTGCCATCTTGTTCACGGCGAATGGCGTTACACGCTCCGGCGATGGCCGCCGTTGGGCTAAGCGAATCCACCAGGCTTGCCGTCACCACTTTATGCGGCATAGTGACCAGCGCCCCGACAAGATTGGTCATCTGGAATAACGCCGGCACAAACCCTGCAAACGCGTCCGGCTGCACGCCCATCGGCACGACTTTGACATCCACGTTTTGCGCCGCAAACCACGGGTTGTAGATCATCGGTGCCTTAAAACTTTCTGTCGGCCAGCCAAGATGGGCAATCAGTCGCGTTTTTCCACTTATCAACATGTCCTGCTCCTTAGCGTTGCTGCTCCGTGAGTTCGAGGCGTTTGACATCCCCAAGAATGAAAACGTAGGCCACCACGCCCAGCAGCGCGGCCCCGCCGATGTAAATCAGCGCGTAAAAGAAGTTGCCGAAAGCGGCGACGATAAAACCAATGACCAGCGGTGTGAGGATGCCCGCCAGGTTGGCGCAGAAGTTAAACAGCCCGGCGGTGAGGCCGCCAAGCCCGGCAGGGGCCATGTCAGAAATCAGCGTCCAGCCCAGCCCGACCATGCCCTGCCCGAAGAAAGCAAAAGACATCACCAGGATCACGGCGGTATCGCTGTGCAGCCAGTTGGCGCTGATGATGCAGCTTGCCATCAACAGCCCAACAATAATGGGCAGCTTGCGGCCAAGATTTGCCGAACCGGTCGCTTTGAGCAATTTGTCGGACACCCAACCGCCAAACATCACGCCGCCCGCTGCGGCAAGAAAAGGCAGAATGGCGAATAAACCCACTTTCAGCCACGGCATATGGCGTTCGGTCGCCAGCCACGTTGGGAACCAGGTCAGGAAGAACACCAGCACGGTATTGCCCGCGAACTGGCCAATACTCGCCCCCACAATTTGACGTTTGCTCAGCAACTGGCGAACCAGCGGCCAGCTGAATTGGGTGGTTTGCGCGGCGGCTTCAATGCCCCCGCCAGCGGCAATATAGTCTCTTTCCTGCTTACTTAAATGCTTGTCTTCCTGGGGTTCGCGATAACAGCGCCACCAGACAATCGCGAAGATAATCCCGACGACGCCCACGCTGATGAACAGCGCTCGCCAGCCAAAGCTGCCCATGATCCAGAACAGCAAGGGCGAGAAACAAGCCAGACCAAGATATTCCCCCACGGTATACACCGCCGTCGCTTTGGCGCGTTCCTGCTGTGGAAACCAGGCGCTGACCACACGGCTGTTCACCGGGAAGCAAGGTGCTTCGCTCACGCCCAGGCCGAAACGGCACAATAAGAGCGATTTGATGCCCACCGCCATGCCGTGAAACAGCGTAAACAGTGACCACAGTGTTAACGAAAGGAAGTAGGTGATCTTATTACCGAAGCGGTCAAGGAACAGGCCACCGGGGATTTGCGCCAGCGCATACGTCCACGCGAAGGCCGAAAACACAATCCCCATGATCGCGGCATTGATGCCCAGTTCCTGCGTCAGTTCCGGGGCAGCGATACCCAGCACGGTACGGTCGAGATAGTTGATCATGGTGCCCACGGCCAGCAGGGCCAGGATCCCAATACGCCGCCGGGTGCGACGCACAGAGGCAACTGCCTCCGTGGTGACGGCTTGTTCGTGGCTATATGTGCTCATTGTCTTTCCTGTCTTGTTGTAGGGTGCAGATGACTCGTTTTTATTCTTTATCCGAACCTTCTGGTTCAGACTGACTGACGGGACTGCATCGCCGTCAGACGCACGGCGGCATTCGCTGCGCCATATTGCGCGTAGCCGTGTCGTCTTTCGGTTAACTCAAAGAAAAATCGGCCAGGGCTGAAAGGTTGCGTGTAGAGATGGAAAAACTCTCCCCCTTTGCTGTCCCGGTCATACAGGATTTGCAGGCGCTGGAGCTGCGTGGTCTGCTCGCTGTCGCCAAAGCGGGCACGCAAATCCTCATAATAGTTTGCAGGAATGGGCAGTGCCTGCGAGGCGGCATTCGGCAAGTGCTGTAGCGTGTCGGCCAAATCCGCACTGGCAAAGGCGGCGTGCTGCAACCCTGCGCCCTGATAGCAGGCCACTGAGCGGGCAATCTGCGTGGCACGACTTTGTGACATATTCAGTGCCAGCCGTATGCCGCCTTCCGGGCTTTGTACCGCCAGACTGCGCACCAGCCCGTAAGGATCGGGCATCGTTTGTTCGTGCTCCGGCGCAAAACCGAACACGGCGCGGAAGAACATTACCCAGTTATCCCGGTTATCGGCCTCAATGCCCAACGCCAGGTGGTCGATACCCAACAGCGTGCCGGGGGTTGCAGGTTCTGTCAGCGTGAAGTCACGGGCGTAGATATCATCGCCCTCTTCAATCAGATAAATCAGGCTGCCGTCCGGAGCACAAACAGCCGGAATCGAGCTTTCATTCGGCCCGGCTTCGCCCTGCCAGGTGGCATAACCAAAAGCTTTCGCGCGTGAAATCACCGCGGCGCTGTCACTCACTCTTAATGCCATGGCGCATAGAGAGACGCCGTGGCGCTGCCAGAAATGATCTGCCCAGCTATGAGGCTGATGATTGACGATGACTCGCGCACCGCCGTTTTGCCAGAGTGAAACTTTTTTGCTTCGGTGCGTGCCGGTGGCCTGAAAACCGAGCTGGTTAAGGCTCGCGCCCAGTGATTTTGCTTCTGCCGGGCTTGCCGCAAATTCGATAAATTCCGGGCCGTGATAACGCGGTATGGGTGGCGCAATAAATAAGTCTGCATCGGATTCAGGCAATAATTGACGCGTCTGATCTTCCAGCCACAGCAGCGAGCGATAACCATCTTTGGCTGTTGCGCCATTGGGAGAAGCACGGAAACCATCGTTAAACACTTCGAGCGACCACGGCCCGCGATAGCCGCGACGGGTTAAATCATGGGCAAATTTCACGACCGGAAGCTCGCCTTGCCCAGGGAAGCAGCGGAAATGGCGGCTCCACTCCAGCACGTCCATTTTCATCACTGGCGCATCGGCCAGTTGCAGGAAGGTGATTTTATCGACCGGGACTTCATCAAGCCGGCTGAGATCGTCCCCCAGCGCCAGCACATGAAAGCTGTCGAGTACAATGCCCATTGCCGGGCTGTCGACGGCTTTCACCCTTTGCCACGCCTGGTGCCAGTGATTAACGTGGGTGCCCCACGCCAGCGCCTCGTAACCGACCTGAATGTCTTCCGCTTCCGCAAGCTCTGCTAATGCGCGGAGATCGCTGATTTGCAGACTGATATCCGCGCTGGTGTCTGGCGCAACGCTGCTGCATAACAGCAAGGTGTTGCAACCTAACTGATGCATCAGGTCAAATTTTCGGCGCGCACGCTCCAGATTGGCGGCAAACTGCGGGCGACTCGCGCCTTCGAAATCACGAAAGGGCTGAAAAAGCGTTATCTGTAACCCAAGATCGGCGGCCATCTGTCGGATATCGGCCGGTGACCCGGTATAATAGAGCAGATCATTTTCAAAAATTTCAACGCCCTGATAGCCTGCATCGGCAATAGCGCTGAGTTTTTCCGGTAAGGTGCCTGAGATGGACACCGTTGCGATGGATCGCAGCATGTTTTCACCTGTCCTGAACCACGGGGAATCTGAATATGAATCATTTGGTTCATTCGTGCCATCATCAGTTGCTAATTTGTGATCGTAGTGTGTATTTTTTGTTCTTCCTAAAATGCTGGAGTGGTTATGTCGGTTGTTGCTCACGATGAGGCACAGAGCCTGAAAGAGAAGATTTTTACTGCGGCTATCGCCGTGTTTGCCGAACATGGCCTTGCCGGGGCGCGCATGGAGCAAATTGCCGGGGAAGCGCAAACCACCAAGAGGATGGTGGTCTATTACTTCAAAACGAAAGAGCAACTTTACCAGGCGGTGCTGGAGCATGTTTATGCGCGTATTCGTGAAACGGAACAGGAGCTGGGCCTGGAAAATCTGCCGCCCGTTGAAGCGCTGGTGCAGCTGGTGAAGTGGAGCGTGGCCTATCACGCCAGTCATGCGGATTATATGCGGGTGATTTGCATGGAGAACATGCAGCGTGGAAAGTGGCTGAATGCTTCAGGCTTGCTGAAGTCGCTGAACAAAAGTGCGTTGTCGATTCTGGAGAACATCCTCCAGCGCGGTCAGCAGGAAGGCATCTTCCAGCAAGGCGTTGAAGCGCGCGATGTTCACCGTTTAATCAGCAGCTTCAGCTTTTATCAGGTGTCCAACTTCTATACGTTCAACAGCCTGTATCTGGAAGGCCCGTTACCGGAGATTGACGATCCGGGCCTTGTTGCGCATCACAGTGACATTGCCGTCAAAGCAGTGCTGAGGTTTGTGATTGCCTGATTCGCTGGCGTATCAGGCGGCCTCCGGGTTATTGCCCTGCCAGCGCGAGGATCACGCGTTCCATGGCCTCTCGGGTCAGTTCGCTGCGTTTGATTTTCTGATTGGCCAGTGAGGTGCGCAACACGCCGGCAATCACAATGTGTTTGGGCTCCTGCCCGAGGTCTCGCATTTCCAGCACCACTTTGCCGACCACCCGGCACATTTCCTGATACAGCGTGTCATCACTGTGTTGATTGCCCATTCCCTGCTCCTGCTAACTCATTAATTATCAATTCATTATTGATAATAGCCCTATTCGGCGAGATTTTCGCGCAGCGATTCTGTTACAGGTAGCAAAAGATTTCGTAGGGAATTTGTTAAGCGCTATCGTCTTGTTCTGAAACAGCGTTTTCATTTTCTTTTTTACCCGTAACCTCGTATAATACGCGCCGGTTCTTTATTGAATGGTTTCAGCGCATTGGACTGCACAAAAAATAGCTTAAAACTTCATCCTTCCTTCGTAGCTGACAGCCAGGCTCACTTTCCTCTGCACGCTTTTTTGATGTCACCTATCCTTAACTCGTGGCATCGCAACTTTCGTTATACCGGTTTGACTTCGTGGCAGTGCGCCCACGAATCGAGATTCCCCTATCCTTCTCAACTTAAAGACTAAGACTGTCATGAAAAAGACCAAAATCGTTTGTACTATCGGTCCAAAAACCGAATCCGAAGAGATGCTGACCAAAATGCTGGACGCCGGCATGAACGTAATGCGTCTGAACTTTTCCCACGGTGACTACGCTGAACACGGCCAGCGCATCCAGAACTTGCGCAACGTGCTGAGCAAATCCGGTAAGAAAGCAGCCATTCTGCTTGATACCAAAGGTCCGGAAATCCGTACCATCAAGCTGGAAGGCGGTAATGACGTCTCCCTGAAAGCAGGCCAGACCTTTACGTTCACCACCGACAAATCCGTGGTGGGCAACAGCGAAACGGTCGCGGTGACCTACGAAGGTTTCACCACTGACCTGAAAGTCGGCAACACCATTCTGGTTGATGACGGCCTGATCGGCATGGAAGTCACCGCCATCGAAGGCAACCAAGTTATCTGTAAAGTGCTGAACAACGGCGATCTCGGCGAAAACAAAGGCGTTAACCTGCCAGGCGTGTCTATCGCGCTGCCAGCCCTGGCTGAGAAAGACAAACAAGACCTGATTTTCGGTTGCGAGCAAGGCGTTGACTTCGTCGCGGCATCCTTTATCCGTAAGCGTTCTGACGTGCTGGAAATCCGTGAGCACCTGAAAGCGCACGGCGGCGAAAACATCCAGATCATCTCCAAAATTGAAAACCAGGAAGGCCTGAACAACTTCGACGAAATCCTCGAAGCATCCGACGGCATCATGGTTGCTCGTGGCGACATGGGCGTTGAAATCCCGGTTGAAGAAGTTATTTTCGCTCAGAAGATGATCATCGAAAAATGCGTCCGCGCTCGTAAAGTGGTTATCACTGCGACCCAGATGCTGGATTCCATGATCAAAAACCCACGCCCTACCCGCGCAGAAGCCGGTGACGTGGCGAACGCCATCCTCGACGGTACCGATGCCGTGATGCTGTCTGGCGAATCCGCAAAAGGGAAATACCCACTGGAAGCTGTGTCCATCATGGCGACCATCTGTGAGCGTACTGACCGCGTGATGACCAGCCGTCTGGACTTCAACAACGACAGCCGTAAGCTGCGTATCACTGAAGCGGTCTGCCGCGGTGCGGTAGAAACTGCTGAGAAACTGGAAGCGCCACTGATCGTGGTTGCGACCCAGGGCGGTAAATCTGCACGCGCTATCCGTAAATACTTCCCGGATGCGACCATTCTGGCGCTGACCACCAACGAACTGACTGCTCGTCAGCTGGTGCTGTCTAAAGGCGTTACCGCGCAGCTGGTGAAAGAAATCTCCTCTACTGATGATTTCTACCGTCTGGGTAAAGAAGTGGCTCTGCAGAGCGGTCTGGCTCAGAAAGGCGACGTTGTAGTGATGGTTTCCGGTGCTCTGGTACCGAGCGGCACCACAAACACCGCGTCTGTTCACGTACTGTAATTATTACCAGTCGTATTAATTTATCCGCTAAAGCGCCCTCGTGGCGCTTTTTTTATTCCACCTAATAGCCACGTTTAATAAAAAAGCAAATCGGATTTCACTATTTAAGTTTTGATTATTTAAGATGAATCCGATGAAACCGCGCTGTTTTCACACAGTTTTTTGCCCCTGATTGTTAAGTTCGATGCTTCTTTGAGCGAACGATCAAAAATAAGCGTATTCCCATCAAAAAAATATTCTCAACCTAAAAAACTTTGTGTAATACTTGTAACGCTACATGGAGATTAACTCAATCTAGAGGGTATTAATAATGAATCGTACTAAACTGGTACTGGGCGCGGTAATCCTGGGTTCTACTCTGCTGGCTGGTTGCTCCAGCAATGCTAAAATCGATCAGCTGTCTTCTGACGTTCAGACTCTGAACGCTAAAGTTGACCAGCTGAGCAACGACGTGAACGCAATGCGTTCTGACGTTCAGGCTGCTAAAGATGACGCAGCTCGCGCTAACCAGCGTCTGGACAACCAGGCTCACTCTTACCGTAAGTAAGAGTACCTGTAATAAAAATGGCGCACAATGTGCGCCATTTTTTTTGCCCTTCTTTTTCATTCCGCTTTACTGAGTTATCCGCGTTTCATTGGCTGTCGCTGGCATGCCGTTTTGCACAGACAGCACAGGCGTCGTTCCTGTCGCCGCAGGCGTAACGCCCTGAGAAACCACTACCGGATACCCTGCCCGACGATACATCGCTTTATCCACCATGCTCTTATCCGTGCCTTTGTCGCTGGCAAATTGGCTGTAACCCACCGGCAGCGTGTAGCTCATGGTCTGGGTGTTCTGCATTTCGCTCTGTGAGAGTGGACGATGCACCTCGATATAGCGCATGCCATTCGGCTCGACTGAATACTTCACGGGCTGATTGATAACCCTGACTGGCGTCCCGACACGGACTTGTGCGAACAACGCTTTGATGTCATCGGCAAACATACGCATACAGCCCGAGCTGACTCGCAGCCCAACGCTGCTTTGCGCATTGGTACCATGAATCAAATACTCGCCGTTCCCGAACGCAAGACGCAGTGCAAAGCGCCCCAGAGGATTATTCGGCCCTGCGGGTACGACTGGAGGCAACGTGACACCTTTTTCCAGCGAACGCTGACGTATCCCGGCAGTTGGCGTCCACGTTGGGTTAGGGATTTTTTGCCCCACGCGTGTCGTCATCTCCGGTGTTTCCAGCCCCAATTGCCCGATGCCCAGCGGGTAAACCTGCACGCTCTTACCGTCAGGTGGAAAATAATAGAGCCTCAGCTCCGCCAGATTGACCACAATCCCTTCACGAGGCACATCAGGCAGCAACAGCTGCAACGGGATGATCACCTCCGTGCCCGGCTTCGGTACGGGGGCAATGGTATTGTTGGCTTCAAGAATGATCATCGCTGCGGTATCAAACCGTCGCGCGATAGTTTGCAGGTTGTTATCGCCCTCCTGCACCGTGTAAGTCTGATTCTGCCCGACCAGGCGGCTACCGTCGGACGGCAATGTGTATTCAACCGCTCTGGCGGTCTGAGACGCGCCAAGAGCACCCAACAGCATAAGAGTAATAAGAGACGCGCGTTTCATACTGAGTTTCCCTTTTATTCACTGACAGGACGCCAGAAAGCTGAACGACCAGCGAGGCGGCATCCCCACCTCGCGTAACAGAATGAAAGCTGTACTTTTAGTTTAGCTAAAACTGAGAGCCTGCGTGCGAATTGCACGGATCATGGCTTCGAGCCCCTGCGAACGCGAGGGCGTGAGGTGTTGAGTCAGCGCCATTTGCTCAAACCACGGGCGCACATCAAACGCCAGAATGTCCTGAGCGGTCATCTGGTGATAGAGGATAAACACAATAGCAATCAGCCCTTTAACAATGGCTGCATCGCTATCACCCTGTAAGGTAATGCGCCCTTCTTCATTACGCTGCATCACTATCCAGACCTGACTCTGACAGCCCTGAATGATGTTGTCTGGCGTGTGCGCCTCCGGGCTGAGCGGCGCTAATCGCTGCCCCAGTTCGATAATATAGAGGTATTTCTCTTCCCAGTTGGCGCAACGGGCGAAGTTGCGCAACAGTTTGTCTTTGTCCGGCAAGTCGGCCATGTTTGCTCCCTGTTAGCCCAGCAGGCGGTGAATACGTTTTAATCCTGCCACCAGACGGTCCACCTCTTCAACCGTGTTGTACATCGCCAGTGAAGCGCGGCACATGGCTGGCACGTTATAAAACGCCATCAGCGGCATGGCGCAGTGGTGCCCGGTGCGCACAGCGATGCCGTAGTTATCGAGGAAGCTGCCAACATCGTACGCATGGTGTTTGCCCAGATTAAACGCGACTACCCCCAGACGATTTTGTGGGCCATATAAAACGATATCCGGCACGGTGGCGAGCTCCGCCATCGCATAGTGCATTAACGTTTGTTCGTAATCGGCAATATTCTCCAGCCCAAGACCGCTGACATACTCCAGGGCAGCCCCCAACGCGATAATCCCCCCCGTATTCGGCGTGCCTGCTTCGAATCGCCACGGCGCTTTCGCCCAGGTGGTGCCTTCCGTCAGGCTGACGGTGGCAATCATTGAGCCGCCCCCTTCCCACGGTGGCATCTCCTGCAAAATCGCCTCTTTCACATACAGCACACCAATGCCGGTTGGGCCGTACAGTTTATGGCCGGAGAAAACGTAAAAATCGCAATCAAGATCCTGCACGTCCACCGCATGGTGCATCACCGCCTGTGCACCATCGATCAACGCTTTCGCCCCGTGCTGATGGGCCAGTGAAACCAGCGCTTTTACCGGATTTTCGGTTCCCAGGACGTTCGAAACCTGAGTGATGGCGAGCAGTCTGGTGTTCTCGTCAAACAACGCAGGCACCGCATCAAGCTGAAGCGTGCCGTCCTGATTGAGTGGGATAACACGCAACTCTGCTCCCACGCGAGCACAGAGCATCTGCCAGGGCACGATATTCGCATGGTGCTCCATCTGACTGATGATGATGTTATCGCCCTTGCCGACGTTGCTGCTGCCCCAGCTGTTGGCGACCAGGTTGATCCCTTCAGTGGTGCCACGCACGAAAACTAACTCTTCCGCCGACGCAGCATTCAAAAACGTAGCCGCCTGCTGGCGCACTTGCTCCATACGCGTGGTCGCTTCCGCGCTCAAGGTGTGAATGCCGCGATGCACAGCGGCGTAACCGTGGCGATAAAACTCGGCCTCGGCATCAATCACAGCATTGGGTTTCTGCGCACTGGCGGCGCTGTCGAGATACGCCAGCGGTTGCCCATTAACCTCACGGGAAAGCACCGGGAAATCAGCCCTGACTCGCTCAATGGAAAATGTCATTCGCTTCCTCCCGGCAAACGCTGACCGATACGGGCCAGAATCTGATGCCTGATGGCTTCGTCGCTGATTGCTTCCGTCAGTTCCGCGGCAAAGGCGTAAATGATCATCTGCTGCGCAGCCTGCTGGTCTATGCCGCGTGAACGCAGATAGAAGAGCTGTTCATCATCAATACGACCAATGGTTGCCCCATGGCTGCACTTAACGTCATCGGCGTAGATTTCAAGCTGCGGCTTGGTATCCACTTCCGACAAGCGTCCTAACAGCAAATTGTTGTTGGTCATCTGCCCGTCAGTTTTGATGGCGTGCTGCGCCACGTTAATCAGGCCATTAAACACCGCACGGCCTTTGTCGTTGACGATCGTTTTATGCAGCTGACGGCTGTTGCAGTACCCTTTGTTATGCTCAAGCCAGGTTCGCGTGTCGCAGACTTCGCTTTTGACCGGCATCGCCAGGCTGTTGATACGCAGCGTCGTGTTTTCACCATTCAGCTGCGTGCTGGTGTTGTGGCGTAACACCGCGCCGCCCAGCAGGAAGCTGTGGCTGTGGGCGCTGGCATCCTGGCCTAGCTGAATATCATTGTGAGCGAAGTGGTAACTCTGCGGGTTCTCAAACGCGAGTTTGATGTGTTGCAGATGTGCCCCAGCCGCAACCTGCATGGTCAGGCGTGAACCGGTGAAGTGGCGCGTTTCGTTCAGGCTGACAAAATGCTCGATGACCGTCGCTTCTGCGCCAGTTTCCAGCTCAAGATGATGGCGATAATGCGCAGTATTCATCTCCTCGCCGTCCAGCCCCTGGGTGATATGCATCAGCAGCAGAGGCTTTTCAGGACGCTGATTTCGCGCCACCTTAATGTGAGTCACGGTCTGCGCGAGGCTTTCCGTCAGATGCAGGAAGACTTCAGACTGCACCGCAGCGGGTAAATTTTCTCGATAGTTATCAACCGTGATCTGAAAACCACTGTCAGCCAGTTTATCGCTCAGTTCAGCGCAATACTGACCGTTAACAAAGACCAGCCGCAACGCTTCGACAGGCAATGCCAGTGCGTCACGCTGCTCAGCCGTCAACGTCGACGCGGTGCTGACAAACCGGTTATTCAGCAACCCGTCCAGCGGGGTGTATTTCCAGTTCTCGTGCTTACGCGTTGGCAACCCAAGGCGCAACATCTGTTGCAAGTGTTGCTCAGCATGCGGCGTGCGCGCCTTGCCCTGAGCCTCGAACAGATGATGCCACTGTTGCAGTGCGTTACTGCTGTTCGGTAAGCCAGCCATAGCCTTGCTCCTCGAGTTGTTTCACCAGCGTAAAATCACCGGATTTCACAATACGGCCCTGATACAGAACATGGACATAATCCGGTTTGATGTAATCGAGAATGCGCTGATAGTGCGTGACGATGATAAAAGAACGTTTGCCGTCACGCAGAGCATTGACGCCCTCAGAGACAATTTTCAGGGCGTCGATGTCCAGCCCTGAATCGGACTCATCCAGAATGCACAGTTCCGGCTCCAGCACCGCCATTTGCAGGATATCGTTGCGCTTTTTCTCGCCGCCGGAAAAGCCCACGTTAACGGAACGGGTCAGCAGGTCTTCCGGCATTTTCAGCAGTTTGATTTTCTCTTCCATCAGATCCTGAAAATCAAAGCGGTCGAGCGTGGGCTGCCCACGATACTGGCGCACGGCATTGAGAGCCGTTTGCAGGAAGAATTGATTGCTGACGCCGGGAATTTCCACCGGATACTGGAATGCCATAAAGATGCCTTCACCCGCGCGGTCTTCCGGCGCAAGTTCGAGCAGGTCTTTACCTTTAAATTCGACGCTCCCACCCGTGACTTCATAATCTTCACGGCCCGCTAAAGTGGCGGAAAGCGTGCTTTTCCCGGAACCGTTCGGCCCCATAATGGCATGCACTTCACCCGGACGAACGTCCAGGCTTAACCCACGCAGGATTTCTTTGTCTTCTACCGCAACCTGCAAATCTTTAATGCTTAACATGTGTGTCCCTTAATCCTTAACCGACGCTGTGTTCGAGGCTGATAGCCAGCAGTTTTTGCGCTTCAACGGCAAATTCCAGTGGCAGCTCAGAGAAAACGTCCTTACAGAAACCATTGACGATCATCGAGATAGCGTCATCTTCACTGATCCCGCGCTGCAGGCAGTAAAACAGCTGATCTTCACCAATGCGCGAAGTGGTAGCCTCATGTTCGAGTTGAGCCGTGTTGTTACGGCACTCAACGTACGGGAAGGTATGCGCCCCGCTGTCCGGCCCAATCAGCATCGAGTCGCACTGGGTAAAGTTTCGCGCATTGGTCGCTGTCGGCATGATTTTCACTAAGCCGCGGTAGCTGTTCTGGCTGTGCCCGGCGGAAATCCCTTTCGAGATAATGGTCGATTTGGTGTTCTTGCCGATGTGGATCATTTTGGTGCCGGTATCGGCCTGCTGATGCCCGCTGGTGAGCGCGACGGAGAAAAACTCACCGATGGAGTTGTCGCCGCGCAATATACAGCTCGGGTATTTCCAGGTGATTGCCGATCCGGTCTCCGACTGCGTCCATGACATCTTGCTGTTTTCACCTTCGCACAGCGCACGCTTGGTCACAAAGTTCAGGATGCCGCCGGTGTTGTTGTCGCCCGGGAACCAGTTCTGCACCGTGGAGTATTTCACTTCGGCATTTTTGTGGATGATGACTTCAACCACTGCGGCATGCAGCTGATAGCTGTCGCGCACTGGCGCGGAACACCCTTCGATATAGCTGACATAGCTGTCTTCATCGGCCACTAAAATGGTGCGTTCAAACTGGCCGGTTTTCTCCGCGTTGATGCGGAAATAGGTCGACAGCTCCATTGGGCAGCGCACGCCTTTGGGGATATAGATAAAGGTGCCATCGGAGGCCACAGCCGCGTTCAGGGCCGCAAAGAAGTTATCGTTGCCGGGCACCACAGTGCCGAGGTATTTCTGTACCAGTTCAGGATGGTCATGAATGGCTTCGCCGAACGAGCAGAAAATGATCCCCTGCTCCGCCAGTTTTTCACGGTAGGTTGTCGCCACGGACACAGAATCGAAAATCGCGTCGACGGCAACCTCACGCCCTTCACGGACGGGCACGCCGAGCTGATTAAACGCGGCCTCAACTTCTTCATTGAGGAACGCATTCGCTCCCGTTTGCTGCACCGCCCCGGGTTCAGAAGCGCAAGTCTCATCGCAGTTGCCGCAGGATGGCGCGGAATAGTAGCTGTAGTCCTGATAATTCAGCTTGTCGTAATGGGCTTTCAGCCAGTGAGGTTCTTTCATTTCAAGCCACGCACGGTAGGCGTTTAAGCGGAATTCGAGCATCCATTCTGGCTCGTTACGTTTCGCCGAGATAGCGCGCACGACTTCCTCGCTGATCCCTTTTGCCAGCTCATCGGTTTGCAGTTGGGTGAAAAAGCCTTCTTTATAGTTCAGCTGCCCACCGGTCCAGGTTTTGACATCGTCAGTTGCTTCAGTATTACGTGACATGGTTACTCCGCCTGCACCCCAAAACTTTCACCACAGCCGCATTCGTGCTGCGCTTTCGGGTTATAGAACTTGAAGATCTGGTTTAAGCCTTCACGCACATAATCGACTTCGGTACCGTCAATAAAAGGCATGGCCTGCAAAGGCACCCACAATTTCGCGCCTTCCGATTCAAACAGCAGATCGTCAGCTTTCGGTTCCGTGACCGTGTCCAGCACGTAGGCAAAACCTGCGCAGCCGGAAGTTTTGATCCCAAGCCGGATCCCCTGCACATGTTGCTTTGCCGCAAGCTCACGCACGTGTGCGGCGGCTTCTGGCGTCATGCTGATGCCGCGCCAGGCAAAATCGGCAGGATTGAAGGTTTCTGATTGCAATTCCATAGGTTCACCTTATGAGTTGAAGCCACCAGGGCATATCGCTATGTTAGTGATAATGATTATCACTTCAACCCCTTACCAGCAGGGGCTTTCCCCGGAATCACCCTTTTTGGGGGCTTTCACTAAGCATAGACCCTGTGCGCCGAGAACGTAGTCATCGGTTTAATTGTTCAATGCTATGAAAAATAATGACTTTATCGTGAACCAGTCGCAAATTCGGCGGTTTTTAAAAGATGTATAGAAAATATCTATTTATGAGATAGGGTTTACGGGGGTTAAGGCAACAAAAAAGCCCTGCGGTCAGAGCAGACGCGCAGGGCTTTCGGTAAAAACGGTCAGATCAATAGAGCGAAGACTGGCCGGCCGGGCGAGTCTTAAAGCGCCTGTGCACCCACAGATACTGTTCTGGCGCACGCAGGATCTCTTTCTCAATCACCTTGTTCATGTAGCTTGCAGCCTTGAACTCGTCTTCAATCGGGTAATCGGTCATCAGTTCGCTGATGTGCAGGCTGTAACCACGGTTATTCGCTTTACGCACCATGGTAATACTCAGCAGATCAGCTCCGGAGAGGCGCGAAAGCACGTAGGTACCGTTTGTGGTTGCCGCCTGAGGAACCGAGAAGAACGGCGCAAAAGTACTGCCTTTCGGGCCGTAATCCTGATCGGGCGCAAACCACACCGCTTCGCCGTCTTTCAGCGCACTGACCAGGCCGCGCAAATTACGACGATCGATCATGGCCTTATTAGAACGAAGGCGACCTTTGGTCTGCACCCATTCCATCATTTTGCTGTTATGCGGACGATAGGTTGCCATCATCGGGCGACACAGCCCCATGGCGCGGCCACCTAATTCAAGCGACATAAAATGCACGCCGACCACCATGACGCCCTTTTTATCTTCCAGCGCACGAGTGAGGTTGGCATAGCCTTCTACATCAAACCATTTTTTAACCCGGGCATCACTCCAGAACCAGGCCATTCCCGTTTCAATTAATCCCATTCCTAAAGAAATAAAATTCTGTTCAATTAATTTCTCTTTCGCTTCAGCATTCATGTCAGGAAAACAGAGCGATATATTTCTTGACGCTATCTTTTCCCTTCTTTTCAAAAATGGGCGTGATGCACGACCCAGAGAAGAGCCAATGATATAAAGCAGCGGATAAGGGAGTTGTACGATCAGCCAGAGCACGCCTAAGCCAAACCAGGTGAGCCAGTTACGGGGGTGCAGCAGCGTTGTGTCGAAGGCTTTTGCCATCGTTAATTCCTGTAAGCATGTGAGCCAGTAGCGCATAAGGAAAAAACGAAGGAAATCATCAATCTTTAGGCGATACAGAACAAATTTTCACGTTGCTCAAAAACAGAGTTCTGAGTCGAACGCCAAAAATCTCCCGATAAACTGAGTCCATATAAGAGATAAAAGCAGGTTTCGTTGTGGCAAGGTTAACTGCCTGGAGGCAGGATGCTACATTCGTTTAGAAAAAGATAGTGAATTAATCTGAAGCTCACCTTAAGTGCTCATTTATAAAACGGGAAATGTCTGATATTTAATTACGAATAATTACACTGCTAATGATTAATGATTTTGGCCATGCTGTTTATTAAGGCAATTCGTCAGAAATAATGAAGAAAAGCACCGCGGCGCGGTGCTTTTTCAGAATCATTGTTGTTCAATTTATCTCAACATTGGCCTAAACCACGGCCGTTGTCAGACGAGAAGTGCAGCACAATTTGCCGTGCTCATCGAAGATCTCAATTTGCCACACCTGATGCCTGCGTCCGGCATGCAATGCCTTGCAGACACCGCGCACTCGTCCATCACGAACAGAACGCAGATGATTGGCGTTCACTTCCACGCCCACCACCTTCTCATCACCCTGCGTGCAGAGATAACCCGCTACGGAACCCAGGGTTTCTGCCAGCACCACGGAAGCACCACCGTGTAACAGGCCAAATGGCTGGTGCGTGCGGCTGTCGACCGGCATGGAAGCTTCCAGGCTGTCTTCATCAATGCGCTCAAAACGAATATCGAGAAGCCCGACCATATTGCCTTCGCTCATGGCATTGAGGCTTTCCAACGTAGCGGTACGTTTCCAGATCATCCCATAATCTCCAGTAGGGCCTGTAGCGGATGGCGCACGCCGCTGCCTTCAACACGTTTCACCTGGCTGCGGCAGGAGTAGCCTGTCGCCAGGCAGCGATTACGAGGTAAACGCTGCATCGCCTGCTGCCAGGAAAGTGCATAGATGCCGAGGGAGTTTTCATGGTTCTGGACTTCGTGCCCGTACGTCCCTGCCATTCCGCAGCAGCCGACGTTGACACTTTCCAGTTTCGCCCCAAACCGGGCAAAAATAGCCGCCCACTGTTTCGGCGCCATGGGCAGCGCCGTCACTTCTGTACAGTGACCAAAGAGATACCAGGATTCGCCGCTGACCTCAGTCACGTCACTATTTTCGAGCGCCTTTGGTAACCATTCGTGAACCAGTTGTACCTGAAAATCACCGCGCTTATCCGCCAGCGTCTGCTTGTACTCATCGCGATAACACAGTACCAACGCCGGATCGACGCCCACCATCGGCATGCCAAGCTCTGCAATGCGGTTCAGGAAATCAGCTGTCTTTTGGGCCGTTTTGGCGAAACGCGCGAGAAAACCTTTAATGTGCTGCGCTTTCCCGTTTGGCGAGAAGGGTAGCACCACAGGCTGGTAGCCCACACGTTCAACCAGACGGACAAAATCTGCCACCACTTGCGCGTCGTAATAGCTGGTGAAAGGATCCTGTACCACCAGCACCATTTTCGCTTTCTGTTCTGGCGACAGCGCTTCAAGCTGCTCCAGGGTCAGGTTCGCCGACCGGTGCCCCACCATTTGCTGTTGCAGTGACGGCACGGAGAGCAGCGGCAGGTCGATCATCCCGATGTGTTTTTTCGACAGGCTTTTCACCCACGGCTGGCTGATGAAGAAGTTAAAGGTTTTCGGCGCGCGCGCCATCAGCGGCGCGTAGCTTTCCACCGTGGCGACAACGTGATCGCGCAGCGGTCGCAGATAGCGCGTGTGGTAGAGCTGCAAGAAACGCGAGCGGAACTCCGGCACGTCAATCTTGATGGGGCACTGCGTCGAACACGCTTTACAGGCCAGACAGCCGGACATCGCCTCTTTCACTTCGTGAGAAAAATCATACTCGCCTTTGCTGGCATGCCAGGTATTGCGGGTCCGTTCGATCAATGAGCGCAGGCTGGCACGTTTCTCTGGCAGTTCTTTCTCAAGTTTCAGCGGGTCAACGCCGCGATCGGCTAACAAACGCAGCCACTCACGCGTCAGCGTGGCGCGCCCTTTCGGTGAATGCATGCGGTTGCTGGTGATTTTCATCGACGGACACATCGGGCTGTTCACATCGAAATTAAAACACAGGCCGTTGCCGTTGCACTCCATCGCGCCGCGCCAGGATGAGCGCACCGCAATGGGAATTTGTCTGTCGAACGTGCCACGCTTAACCGCATCGACTTTCATCATCGGATCGTCAACGCCCTCTGGCGGACAGATTTTCCCCGGGTTCAGACGGTTATTCGGGTCGAACGCCGCTTTCACTTTGCGCAGTTCGCCATACAGCGTTTCACCGAAGAACGCCGGGCTGTATTCAGCACGGAAGCCTTTACCGTGTTCACCCCACAGCAAACCGCCGTATTTGGCTGTCAACGCCACCACATCATCTGAGATCCGCTTCATCAGGATCTCTTGTTGCGGGTCACACATATCCAGCGCAGGACGAACGTGCAACACCCCGGCATCAACGTGACCAAACATGCCGTAGCTCAGGCCGTGGCCGTCCAGCAAGGCGCGAAACTCGGCAATATAATCAGCCAGATGTTCAGGCGGCACGCAGGTATCTTCCGCAAACGGGATCGGTTTGGCGGCCCCTTTGGCATTGCCCAACAACCCTACGGCCTTTTTACGCATCGCGTAGATTCGCTCGATACCGTCAAGCTCATTGCAAAGCTGCCAGCCAATCACGCCGCCTTCGCTCGCCGCTATCAGCCCATCCAGACGTTCGCACAGTGCGCTGACCTGGCTTTCAATCAGCGCCTCATCATCCCCGGCAAATTCGACGATGTTGAGGCCCAGCATCTCTTTATCAGGTACATCAGTAATCAGCTCGCTCACCGAATGCCAGACGATATCTTCACGCGCCAGATTCAGGACTTTTGAATCGACGGTCTCGACCGACAACGCCCGTGCATCCACCATAAACGGGGCATTGCGGAGCGCAGAATCGAACGAATCGTATTTCACATTCACCAGACGCCGAACTTTTGGCAGGCGGGTGATATCCAGCCGCGCCTCGGTAATGAACGCCAGCGTGCCTTCGGAGCCGGTCAAAATGCGGGTTAAATCGAACTCACTCATCTCATCGTTAAAGACGTGGCGCAGATCGTAGCCCGTCAGGAAACGGTTGAGTTTGGGGAATTTGTCGATAATCAGCTGACGATTTTCTTTGCAGCGTTCATACACCGTGCGGTAAATGCGCCCGCTGGCGGATTGCTCTTTGGCCAGCGTTTCGGCCAGCAGCACCGGAACCGGCTGGGTATCCAGAATATCGCCGCCCAGCAGGACAGCGCGAACACCCAGCACATGGTCGGACGTTTTACCGTACACCAGCGAACCCTGGCCGGAAGCATCGGTGTTGATCATGCCGCCAAGCGTGGCGCGGTTGCTCGTTGAAAGCTCGGGTGCAAAGAAATACCCATAAGGCTTGAGAAACTGATTAAGCTGATCTTTGATGACCCCGGCTTCGACTCGCACCCAACCCTCTTCCGGGTTGATTTCAATAATGCGGTTCATGTAACGGGAAAGATCGATAACGATGCCCTGATTCAGGGACTGGCCGTTGGTGCCAGTGCCGCCACCGCGTGGGGTGAAGACCAGTGAGCGGAAACGCTCTTCATCGGCGATGCGTGAAAGCAGCGCGACATCAGCGGTAGAACGGGGAAAAACCACGGCATCGGGAAGGAGCTGATAAATGCTGTTATCCGTTGCCATCGTCAGCCTGTCGGCGTAACGGGTGGCGGTATCGCCGGTAAAACCTTGTTGCTCCAGTGCCTGCAAAAAATTCAGCACCAGCTGAACGACGCCGGGTGCCTGAGAAATTTGTGGGATCATGACGCTCGACCCTGCCTGACTAAGTTGTGGATGGTTGTGTTAGGTCTGTTTTATCGTTTGCGTATTGCTCCTTCGTTGTATCACATTTTTTCCTTATACGCTTATTGGATTTTGCAGCGATCATGATCCCGAAATTGTTGATATTATTATCAGTAAACGGATTTATCTCCTGCGCCTGATTTGGGCGCATTTATAAAGGTACAAACTGTATGACAACCGTTCATCGGCCCCGTGATATACCGCAGACCCTGCTGTCGGTATTGTTTTTAAGCCTCATGATTGTGGCCTGTCTGTGGATAGTCCAGCCCTTCATTCTTGGCTTTGCCTGGGCCGCGATGGTGGTAATTGCCACCTGGCCTGTTCTGATTAAGCTCCAGCGTCTGCTGTTCGGTCGCCGCTCTCTCGCGGTATTGGTGATGACGCTGTTACTGTTCCTGCTGTTTGTTATCCCGATTGCCCTGTTGGTCAACAGCCTGGTGGATAGCAGCACGCCGCTGGTTCACGTGGTCACTTCCGGCAATCTGACGTTACCCGATCTCGCCTGGCTGAACAGCATTCCGCTGGTTGGCGCAAAACTGTATTCAGGCTGGCATAGCCTGCTGGATATGGGCGGCACAGCCATCATGGCGAAAGTACGCCCTTATATCGGCACCACGACCACCTGGTTTGTGGGTCAGGCGGCGCACATCGGTCGCTTTATGATGCACTGTGCCTTGATGCTGTTGTTCAGCGCCCTGCTTTACTGGCAGGGTGAAAAAGTCGCATTTGGTGTGCGCTATTTCGCGACACGGCTGGCGTCCAGGCGTGGTGATGCCGCAGTGCTGCTGGCAGGTCAGGCTATACGTGCCGTAGCGCTTGGCGTCGTGGTGACAGCACTGACACAGGCGGTACTGGGCGGAATCGGTCTGGCTATCAGCGGCGTGCCTTACGCCACGCTGCTGACGGTGGTGATGATCTTCTCCTGCCTCGTTCAGCTCGGCCCGCTTATCGTCCTCATTCCTTCCATCATCTGGCTGTACTGGACGGGTGATACCACCTGGGGCACCGTGCTGCTGGTCTGGAGCTGCGTGGTGGGGACGATGGACAACTTCATCCGCCCAATGCTGATTCGTATGGGCGCCGATTTGCCAATGGTACTGATACTGACCGGCGTTATCGGAGGCTTGATTGCCTTTGGGATGATCGGGCTGTTTATTGGGCCGGTGCTGCTCGCGGTGACCTGGCGTCTGTTTGATGCCTGGGTTCGTGAAATCCCGCCACCGTCTGAAGACCAGGATGAAGTGCTTGAGGAGCTCGAAGAGTTCGAAGCCAGTCATCAAAAGCTTGATAACTAAATAATTTCGGCCCGGGAATAGTTACTTTCCCGGGCCAAATACTTAAGCATCGCTAATCATTAAAACCCCATCGGCTGCACTCAGTACTTCTTTCCCTCTGGATCATCCTCTTTCGCGTCGCAAATTCTTTACCTCTTTTTAACTATTAAGACCAATCTGATCGACGCAAAAATTCTCCATGCCTACTATTAGCTCAAGGTTATAAATCAACACCTTGATTTATAAGCATGGAAATCCCCTGAGTGAAACAACGAATTGCTGTGTGTAGTCTTTGCCCATCTCCCACGATGGGCCTTTTTTTTATCCGCGTTTCACGTCACATCGGCTCATCATGCGCCAGTTTTCTGGCAAAACTCGCGTTTCACCTCTCACTGTAGCCATCACCGTGCCATGAATATCCCTTGATGATGTGCCGATCATCAGCTCAAACTTCCCGGGTTCGACGACTCGCTTCCCATTACGCGCGGTGAAATTAAGCATATCGACAGGCAGCGTAAAGGTCAGGCTTGCCGATTCCCCCGCTGCCAATGACACTCGTTGAAAGGCTTTCAGCTCTTTGACCGGCCGCACCATCGAGGCGACTTTGTCATGGACATACACTTGCACCACTTCACTGCCGTGGCGTTCGCCCTTGTTGGTGATGGCGATACGCACTGAAATATCCCCTTCTGGCGTCACTTCTGATGTCAGCAATTCAGGCTGACCAAAGCTAAACTCCGCCCAACCTTTGCCATAACCAAACGGATAGCGGCTGCCGAAGTGGAAGGCGAAAGGCGTTCCGCCACTTTTCAGTTTATGGTTGTAGTAATACGGCATTGCCCCGGCGCTTTTCGGCACGCTGACCACTAATCTTCCCTGAGGCTCAGTTCGCCCGGTCAGTACATCGGCTATTGCCCAGCCGCCTTCCTGGCCTGGCGCCCATGCCATCAGCAAGGCAGCCACTTTGTCTTCCAGGCCTTTCAGGTGGTAAGGCCGTCCGCCCGTCATCACCACGATGACCTGTTTCCCGGTTGCCACCAGCGCTTCAAGCAACTGTTGCTGCACACCGGGCAATTCCAGCGAGTCGGTATCTGACCCTTCACCCACGGTTCCACTCTGGAATAATCCTGCCAGATCGCCCACGCAGGCCACCACCACGTCGCTTTCCTGCGCGATTTGAACGGCTTCGGGGATCAGCGAAATATCAAAAGAAACGGGGGATTGCTGCATCGGCTTGCCGCTGCTCTCGCCCGGAAACACAGGCGCACCGGCCATACGCTTTTCAATAATATGGCAGCCTTTGGCGTAGCGAATATTCTGTTCCCCCAGGCACTGGCGCAGAGCATTGAGTGGCGTAGTGACCTGAGAAGTCTCTTCTAACATATCGCTGATGATGAGGTGCACCGGGAAGCTGTAGCCGCTAAGCAGCGCTAACGGGTCGTTGGCCGTCGGGCCAATCACCGCGACACGGGGTTTTCCTGCCAGCGGTAACACTCCGTTATTTTCCAGCAGCGTGATCGAACGTGTTGCCACATCGCGCGCAGCCTGGCGGGTAACCGCGCTTTGCAACTCAATGGTGTTTTCATCGGCATAAGGCCGTTCAAACAGGCCGAGGCGGAATTTTTCAGTGAGCGTGCGAGCCACAATTTCGTCGACTTTTTGCATCGAGATCAGCCCTCGCTCCACGGCCTGCGCCAGATGTCGAGCACAATCATCCTTGGGCAATTCGACATCCAGCCCGGCATTAAACGCCAGCGCCGCAGATTCAGCCGCATCGTGCGAAACCCCATGGTGCTGATGTAACAGGCTAACGCCGCCATAATCGGCAACCACGATGCCATCGAATCCCCATTTTTCCCGCAGAATGTCAGTTAACAGGAAGTGGTCACTGTGGCCGGGCTGATTGTCGATATCATGATAAGCAGGCATTACGGAACCCGCATTCGCCAGCTTGACGGCCATTTCGAAGGGCAGCAGGAACGTGTCATTGAGTTCACAAAAACCAAGATGTACCGGGGCATGATTGCGTGCGCCTTCGCTGAAGGAGTGCCCGACATAATGTTTTAAGGTTGCCAGCACATCACGTTTTTTGCCCTGTAACCCCTCAACATAAGCACATGCCATCACGCCGACTAACCACGGATCTTCGCCAAATGTTTCTTCTGTGCGCCCCCAGCGAACATCGCGGGAGACATCCAGCACGGGCGCTAATCCCTGATGACAGCCCGTGGAGCGGGATTCCTGACCAATACATTCTGCGGCGTGTCGAACAAGCTCCGGGTCCCAGGTTGATCCGTAGTTCAGCGAGGAGGGAAACAGCGTGGCGTCCTTGCAGAGCAAGCCTACCAGACACTCTTCATGAAACAGCGCGGGGATGCCAAGTCGGGTTTCTTCCACCAACATCTTTTGCAGGCGATTCGCCGCCCGCACGCCGGTTCGGGCATCCACAATGTGTGTCCCCAGCGGGCGCGTGATTTGCCCCACCCCGAGCTTCAGTCGTTCGTTTAAGGAGGCCTGTTCCGACACACCGGCAAACTCATCGCTCATATCTGAACGCTCCCGGTGATCGCCCTGAACGCTGAGCACCAGCCAGTAAGCATGCATCTGGGCGAATTTTTCTTCCGGTGTCATTCGCGCCAGTAAATCGGCAACACGGTCGGCAACGGGACGCTGCGCATCTTGGTAGAGAGCGGTCATCTTTGACTCCTGAGTGCGTGAAAGGAAAGGCTAAGGCACTCAGTATTGGAAAGGCTCCGCAGACCGACAATTGCAGAATTGACCAGCGGTTTTATGATTTTTTGTTTTTTGCCCGGAGTGTGATCCGCCGCAAGGCGTTGAACGCTGGATAAAAAAATCCCCGGACAGTGCCGGGGATCAGGAGGCGATTATTTTTTCAGTTCAGCGAGGCTGAGCCACGTCTGTACGACGGTGTCCGGGTTAAGGGAAAGGCTATCGATGCCCTCTTCCATCAGCCATGCGGCAAAGTCTTCGTGATCCGAAGGCCCCTGTCCGCAGATCCCGACATATTTGCCCTGCTTCTTCGCTGCTCGAATCGACATCGACAGCAATGCTTTCACCGCTTCGTTGCGCTCATCGAACAGCTCGGAAACCACGCCGGAGTCACGATCCAGACCCAGCGCCAGCTGCGTCATGTCGTTCGACCCGATGGAGAAGCCGTCAAAGTGTTCGAGGAACTGCTCCGCCAGCAGCGCGTTGGACGGGATTTCGCACATCATGATGATCTTCAGCCCGTTCTCACCGCGCTTCAGCCCCTGACGTGCCAGCTCGTCGACCACCGCTTTCGCCTGGTCAACGGTACGCACGAACGGGATCATGATTTCCACATTGGTCAGCCCCATCTCATTACGCACGCGTTTAACGGCGTCGCACTCGAGCGCGAAGCAGTCGCGGAAGCTTTCCGACACATAACGGCCTGCCCCGCGGAAGCCCAGCATCGGGTTTTCTTCTTCCGGTTCGTAACGCTCGCCGCCCACCAGGTTGGCGTATTCGTTAGATTTGAAGTCGGACAGACGAACAATCACGCGCTTCGGATAGAACGCCGCACCCAGCGTCGCGATGCCTTCTGTCAGACGACCCACATAGAATTCTTTCGGCGAATCGTAGCCTTTCATCATCTCGCGGATTTCGGCCTGCAGCTTCGCGTCCTGATCGTCGAACTCCAGCAGCGCACGCGGATGCACGCCGATCATGCGGTTGATGATGAACTCCAGACGCGCCAGCCCCACGCCTTCGTTCGGCAGGCAGGCAAAATCAAATGCGCGATCCGGGTTACCGACGTTCATCATAATCTTCAGCGGCAGATCCGGCATGGTATCGACGCTGGAGCTTTTCACGCTGAAATCAAGCATATCGGCATAAACGTAGCCGGTATCGCCTTCTGCACAGGAGACGGTCACTTTCTCATCATCCTTCATGCGTTCGGTGGCATCACCGCAACCCACCACCGCTGGAATCCCCAACTCACGCGCGATAATCGCCGCATGACAGGTGCGACCACCACGGTTAGTGACTATCGCTGCCGCTTTTTTCATGATCGGTTCCCAGTCCGGGTCGGTCATGTCGGTGACCAGCACGTCACCTGGCTGAATGCGGTTCATTTCGCTGATGTCATGAATCACTTTCACCGGGCCCGCGCCGATGCGGTGCCCGATAGCACGGCCTTCAGAGATGATTTTCCCGTGAGCGTGAAGGGTATAACGCTCCATCACCTGCCCACGCGAACGCACGGTTTCCGGGCGAGCCTGGACGATAAACAGTTTGCCGGTGTGCCCGTCTTTGGCCCATTCGATATCCATCGGACGACCATAATGTTTTTCAATCTGCACCGCCTGCTTCGCCAGCTCCTGCACTTCTTCGTTGGTCAACGAGAAGCGGTCGCGATCGGCCTGCGGTACATCTTCAATGCGAACCTGTTTGCCATGCTCCTGAGTCGGGGCATACACCATACGAATCTTTTTCGAGCCCATGGTACGGCGCACGATCGCCGGGCGATTAGCCGCCAGCGTTGGTTTATGCACATAGAACTCATCCGGGTTGACTGCGCCCTGCACCACCATTTCGCCCAGGCCGAACGCGGAGGTGATAAACACCACCTGATCAAAGCCGGATTCAGTATCAATGGAGAACATCACGCCGGAAGAGGCAAGATCAGAGCGAACCATACGCTGAACGCCCGCAGACAGCGCCACGCCGCGGTGGTCATAGCCCTGATGCACGCGATAAGAGATGGCGCGGTCGTTGAACAAAGAAGCAAACACATGCTTCACCGCCACCAGCACGGCGTCGTAGCCCTGCACGTTGAGAAACGTTTCCTGCTGTCCGGCAAACGAGGCATCCGGCATGTCTTCAGCCGTCGCGGAAGAGCGCACGGCAAAGGAGGCTTCCGCGTCATCAGCAGAAAGCTGGTCGTAAGCCTGATGAATGGCCTTTTCCAGCTCAGGCTGGAAAGGCGTATCGATGATCCACTGACGAATTTGCGCCCCGGCTTTCGCAAGCGCCGTCACGTCGTCAATGTCGGTTTCGTCCAGCACCTGATAAATGCGCTGGTTAACGCCGCTCTGGTCGAGGAACTGATTGAAGGCATCAGCCGTTGTGGCAAAGCCGTTCGGGACGCTAACGCCCAAATCGGACAAATTCGTAATCATTTCACCCAGGGAGGCATTCTTGCCCCCAACGCTGTCTACATCATTCATGCCGAGTTGGTTGTACCAAAGCACCAGCGGTGACGAGCCATTGTTGGACATCGAAATAATTCCTTATATGAATTAAGAAAAATGCCAGAAGAGCACTGGCTTCGTTATTTATCCTGCCATAATTAACCCGGCTGAAAAAACGGTGAATCGTTCAAGCAAATTATTTTTCCCTTTTTTCAGACAGTTCCCCTCTTTAGCTTAACTCCATGATTCATCAGGATTCCCACACCAAATGGCGGTCTATAGACAGCGTAATGAAAAATGAACGGCCCTTTTCACTAAAAATAAAAATACCGTTCCATTTTTAAAAGGGAGACAAAACATCCTCCGTTATGATTAAAATAAACAGAGCCTTCAGCAAATTAACGTCAAACAAACCGGATGGTCAAAATGGATAATGCTGTCGATCGCCACGTATTTTATATTTCTGATGGAACCGCCATCACGGCCGAAGTGCTTGGTCACGCCGTCATGTCGCAATTCCCGGTTTCGGTCAACAGCATCACGTTGCCGTTTGTCGAAACCGAAAGCCGGGCCAAAGCCGTTAAAGAGCAAATTGACGCCATCTATCAGCAAAGCGGCGTGCGCCCTCTGGTGTTCTACTCCATCGTGTTGCCTGAAATCCGCACCATCATTTTGCAAAGCGAGGGCTTTTGTCAGGATATCGTTCAGGCGCTGGTTGCCCCTCTTCAGCAAGAACTCAAACTGGACCCCACGCCTATCGCGCACCGTACGCATGGCTTAACCCCAGGCAACCTCACCAAATACGATGCCCGTATCGCTGCCATTGATTACACGTTAGCGCACGATGACGGCATTTCACTGCGTAATCTCGATCAGGCCCAGGTCATTCTTCTGGGTGTTTCTCGCTGCGGAAAAACTCCGACCAGTTTGTACCTGGCCATGCAGTTTGGGATCCGCGCCGCAAACTACCCGTTTATCGCCGACGATATGGATAACCTTGTCCTTCCCGCCGCGCTGAAGCCGTTACAACACAAGCTGTTCGGTCTGACTATCAACCCGGAACGGCTGGCAGCCATCCGCGAAGAACGCCGTGAAAACAGCCGTTACGCATCGATGCGCCAGTGCCGTATGGAAGTCACGGAAGTCGAGGCGCTGTATCGCAAAAATCAGATCCCGTGGCTGAACAGCACCAACTATTCGGTGGAAGAGATAGCCACCAAAATTCTCGACATCATGGGTCTCAGTCGCCGTATGTACTAACACACTAGTACAATGCAGCAAAATGCGGTAAGATTTGCTGCGTAATAAGATGTGCGTCACATTCTGCCTTGAATAAAACAGGGATTGGTTTATCGTGATGCGCATCACTTCCGGCATTTCAGCCGCTGAAGCAACCCAATTCTGAGAGTCACAATGAACAAAACTGATGAACTGCGTTCGGCGCGCATCGACAGCCTGGTAACGCCTGCTGAACTGGCGCAGCGCCACCCTGTTTCGGCTGAAGTCGCAAGCCATGTCACCGCCTCACGCCGCCGTATTGAAAAAATCCTCAATGGTGAAGATAAACGTCTGCTGGTGATCGTCGGGCCGTGCTCGATTCACGATCTGGACGCGGCCATGGATTACGCCCGCCGTTTGCAGGCGCTGCGTGAAAAGCACCAGCATCGCCTTGAAATTGTTATGCGCACTTATTTCGAAAAACCGCGCACTGTTGTTGGCTGGAAAGGGCTAATTTCCGATCCCGATCTCAACGGCAGCTATCGCGTTAACTACGGGATTGAACTTGCCCGCAAGCTGCTGTTGCAGGTTAACGAGCTGGGTGTGCCAACCGCCACCGAGTTCCTTGATATGGTGACCGGGCAATTTATCGCCGATCTCATCAGCTGGGGCGCGATTGGCGCTCGCACCACGGAAAGCCAGATCCACCGCGAAATGGCCTCTGCGCTCTCCTGCCCTGTTGGCTTCAAAAACGGGACGGATGGCAACACCCGGATCGCCGTTGACGCCATTCGTGCCGCCCGGGCCAGCCACATGTTCCTCTCGCCTGATAAGAACGGTCAGATGACTATTTATCAGACCAGCGGCAACCCTTTCGGCCATATCATTATGCGCGGCGGCAAAAAGCCAAATTATCACGCGGCGGATTTGGCTGCGGCCTGCGATACGCTGCATGAGTTTGATTTGCCGGAACATCTGGTGGTGGATTTCAGCCACGGTAACTGTCAGAAGCAGCATCGTCGCCAGCTCGAAGTGTGTGATGATATCTGCGATCAGATCCGCAATGGTTCCACCGCGATTGCCGGGATCATGGCCGAAAGCTTCCTGCGCGAAGGCACACAAAAAATCGTCGCCGGTCAGCCCATGACCTACGGTCAGTCGATTACCGATCCTTGCCTGAGCTGGGAAGACAGCGAAATTCTGCTGGATAAACTGGCTGCGGCTGTTGATAGTCGCTTCTGAGTCTGTTGCTTTGTCGGGTGGCGCTTTCGCTTACCCGACTTACAAAAAACACTCTGCGGTCTGATCCCCTCACCCCGGCCCTCTCCCACGGGGAGAGGGAGCCAACACTAAAAACCTTCTCCGCGGAGAAGGTTTTGCCGTTCACCTCGTGCCGCCCGGCAATACCCAAAAGCCAATATCCCACCAACCGCTATTTTTTGATCCAGTCACCTATTTTTCACAAAAGGGGTTGCTGTGTGAATTGATTTGTTGATAATGATTATCATTGTTACTTTGATTGCTATTTTTAACATTATGACATCTCTGGACACAACAGTTCCCCGCGGCCCACTCATGCCAAAACCGCAGCCACAGCCTGACGATCGTCGTATAGACAGCAAAACACTGCTGGGCCCGGAAGGCCGCGTCATTATCGAACATGATGGTCAGCATTACCTGCTGCGACAGACTCATGCCGGTAAATTAATCCTGACAAAATAATGCGTTAACACACAACCTTTCGCCAGCCACCCAGGATCCAATGCCGAGGCAGCCAGCGCTTTTCACCTATTTGGAGAGTTGCATGCTACACCTGCATTCCGCGTCTTTGCGCCCGTCGCTGGTCGCTTTGGCTGTTTTCGGCGCTATCGCTTCCCCGGCCTTCGCCGCCTCTGAACAAATGACCGTCACGGCCACCGGCAACGAGCGTAGCGCTTTTGAAGCGCCGATGATGGTCACCGTGATTGATGCTGATACCCCGGAAGGGCAAACCGCCAGTTCTGCCGCCGATATGCTGCGCCAGGTGCCTGGCCTTACGATTGACGGCACTGGCCGGACTAACGGGCAGGACGTCAATCTGCGCGGTTATGACCGCCGCGGCGTGCTGGTGCTGGTTGATGGCATTCGTCAGGGCACCGATACAGGCCACCTGAACAGCACATTCCTCGATCCGGCGCTTATCAAGCGCATCGAAGTGGTTCGCGGCCCTTCCGCCCTGCTCTATGGCAGCGGCGCGCTGGGCGGCGTGATTTCCTACGACACCGTTGATGCCGCCGATTTACTGAGTGCAGGCCAGAACAGCGGATACCGCGTGTTTGGCACCGGCGGTACGGGCGATCACAGTCTTGGCATGGGGGCCAGCGCGTTTGGCCGCACCGATACGCTGGACGGGCTGGTCTCCTGGTCAAGCCGCGATCGTGGTGATTTAAAACAAAGCGACGGCTTTACCGCCCCCAATGACGAAAGCATCAGCAATTTCCTTGCTAAAGGGAGCTGGAAAATCGACCCAGCTCAGAAGCTGAGTGGCTCTCTGCGTTATTACAACAACGCCGCGCAGGAACCGAAAAACCCGCAAACGCCTGCGGCTTCTGACAACAGCAACCCGCTGACCGATCGCTCGACCATTCAGCGTGACGCCCAGCTGACTTACAACATTGCGCCAGAAGGCAACGACTGGCTCAATGCGGACGTTAAAGCTTACTGGTCTGAAGTGCGCATCAACGCGCAAAACATCGATGACTCCGGTGAATTCCGTAAACAGACCACCAAAGGCGGTAAGGTTGAAAACCACACGCGCCTGTTCAGCGACAGCTTCGCCTCTCACCTGCTGACCTACGGCGGGGAATACTACCGCCAGGAGCAAAATCCGGGCGGCGTGACCACCGGATTCCCGGACGCAAGCATCAATTTCAGCTCCGGCTGGTTACAGGATGAGATCACGCTGCGCGACCTGCCCGTTACCCTGCTGGGCGGGACGCGCTATGACAACTATCGCGGAAGCAGCGACGGCTACGACGATGTCGATGCGGACAAATGGTCTTCCCGCGCCGGTCTGACCATCAGCCCGACAGACTGGTTAATGCTGTTCGGCTCTTACGCACAGGCCTTCCGCGCCCCGACAATGGGTGAGATGTATAACGATGCGAAGCACTTCTCCATCGGCAGCTTCTACACCAACTATTGGGTGCCAAACCCGAACCTGCGTCCGGAAACCAACGAAACGCAGGAATACGGTTTCGGTCTGCGCTTTGACGATCTGCTGATGGCTAACGACGGTCTGGAGTTCAAAGCCAGCTACTTTGATACCAACGCCAAAGATTACATCACCACTTCCGTCGATTTTGCCGCCGCGACGACCACTTCGGTCAACGTGCCCAACGCCAAAATCTGGGGCTGGGACGTGATGAGCAAATACTCCACCGACTTCTTCAGCCTTGATGTCGCCTACAACCGTACCCGCGGTAAAGACACCGACACGGGCGCCTGGCTTACCAGCATCAACCCCGACACGGTGACGTCTCGCCTGGATGTACCGATTGCGCATTCTGGCTTCTCGGTTGGCTGGATAGGCACCTTTGCCGAAGACACCAAAAACATCAGCGCCAGCCCGCAGGCCGGTTATGGCGTGAACGACTTCTACGTCAGCTATAAAGGCCAGCAAGCCCTCAGCGGCCTGACCACCACGCTGGTCTTCGGCAATGCCTTCGACAAAGAGTATTACTCGCCGCAAGGCATTCCGCAGGACGGGCAGAACGGCAAAATTTTCGTGAGTTATCAGTGGTAATCACACCCACCCCGGCTCGCCGGGGTTCTGAACTGGAAGGAAGAAGAGAATGAATCACTACGCACGCTGGCTGGCACTGAAAGAAGAAAACCCCGGGAAATATGCCCGTGATATTGCTGCGCTGATGGAGATCAGCGAGGCAGAACTCACCTGGGCACGCGTGGGTCACGATGCCTGGCGAGTAAAAGGCGAAGTTCGCGATGTGCTGGCTGCTCTCGAAGCTGTTGGCGACGTGAAGTGCATTTGCCGCAACGACTATGCCGTTCACGAACAGGTGGGCAGTTTCACCAACCAGCACCTGAGCGGACACGCCGGGCTGGTGTTAAACCCGCGTGCTCTGGATCTGCGTTTGTTCCTCAATCAGTGGGCAAGCGTGTTCCATATCAGCGAAACCAGCGCGCGTGGCGAGCGCCAAAGCATCCAGTTTTTCGATAATCAGGGCGATGCGCTGTTAAAAGTCTATACCACCGATGCCACCGATATGGCGGCCTGGGGGGATGTTCTGACCCGTTTTATTCACGCGGATAACCCGGTACTGGCGCTGCAACCAGCTGAAGCACCAGCCATGGCTGGCGATATTGACGGCGCTACGCTTGATGGCGAATGGCGCGCGATGACTGACGTCCATCAGTTCTTTACCCTGCTCAGGCATCATAACCTGAGCCGCCAGCAGGCTTTCCGCCTGGTGGGCGACGATCTCGCCTGTCAGGTGGATAACGATGCCGTTGCCCGCCTGCTCGAAAACGCCCGTCAGGATGCCAACGAAATCATGGTGTTTGTCGGCAACCGTGGCTGCGTGCAGATTTTCACCGGAGCGATTGAGAAAGTGGTGCCAATGAAAGGCTGGCTGAATATCTTCAACAGCGCCTTTACCCTGCATCTGCGCGAAGACACCATCGCCGAAAGCTGGATCACGCGTAAACCAACGGCTGACGGGCATGTCACCAGCCTGGAACTGTTCGCCGCCGATGGCACACAGATTGCGCAACTTTACGGCCAGCGTACCGAAGGCGAGCCAGAGCAAACGCAATGGCGCGCGCAGGTTGAAGCGCTGATCGCCAAAGGGCTTGCCGCATGAAATCCCTCGTCGCGTTGATGGCTGCCCTGCCGCTTCTGGCCGGTGCAGCGACACAAAAAGTGGTTTCACTTGGCGGCGACGTGACGGAGATTGTCTATGCACTGGGGGCGCAAAGCGCCCTCGTTGCACGCGACAGTACCAGCATGTGGCCTCCTGAAGCGACGAAGCTGCCGGATGTCGGCTATCTGCGTCAGCTGAATGCGGAAGGCATTCTTGCCACTCGCCCAACGACCGTGCTCGCCAGCGTTCAGGCTCAGCCTTCTTTGGCACTGAAACAAGTCGCGCAAAACGGTGTGGCCGTGGTGACCGTTCCCGGCAGTAATGACGTTTCGGTGATTGATGAAAAGATCCGGGTGATTGCTGCCGCGCTGAATAAGGACGCCGAAGGCGAAAAACTGCGCCAGCAAATGCAGACCCAGTTGGCCGCCTTGCCAGATACGCCGCTCAACAAACGCGTGCTGTTTATTCTTAGTCATGGCGGCATGAGCGCGATGGCTGCGGGGCAGCAAACGGGGGCCGACGCCGCGATTCGCGCGGCTGGCCTGCAAAATGCGATGCAGGGTTTCAACCGCTACCAGCCACTTTCCCAGGAAGGCGTCATCGCCAGCCAGCCTGATCTAATCGTCATTTCACACGACGGCGTAAAAAGCATGGGCGGCGAAGAGGGAGTGTGGAAGCTGCCGGGTCTCGCACAAACGCCCGCAGGCCGTCATAAACAGGTGTTACTGGTGGATGACATGGCGCTGCTGGGCTTCAGCATCCGCTCGCCGGAAGCCATCCTGCAATTGCGCCAGAAAGCGGAGCAGCTGCCCTGATGACGCCGCAGGTTTTCCGTTCACTGTGCTCATTGCTGGCGCTGTTGCTGCTGTTAACGCTCTGCGCCACCACCTTCGGGGCGCTGAAGCTGCCGCTTGATGCCCTCTGGCACGGCGACAGCGCACTGCGCCAAATCTGGTTCACCATCCGCTTACCCCGCGTGTTACTGGCTCTCACCATCGGCAGCTCTCTGGCGCTGGCAGGCTGTGTGATGCAAGGCTTATTTCGCAATCCTTTGGCCGATCCCGGTCTTTTGGGGATCAGCAGTGGTGCCGCGCTATCGGTGGCGCTGTGGGTTGTCCTGCCGTTTTCCCTGCCCGCGGTGTTGATGCTGTATATGCCCATGCTTGCCGCGTTCATCGGCAGCCTGGCGGTGACGGTGATTATTTTTATACTCAGCCAGCGTCACGATAATTCGCTCTCACGTCTGCTGCTGGTGGGCATTGCGATTAATGCGCTGTGTGGCGCGGCGGTTGGCGTGCTGTCCTGGCTCAGCAACGATGCTCAACTGCGCCAGCTTTCGCTGTGGGGCATGGGTAGTCTTGGGCAGGCGCAATGGTCGACCTTGCTCGCCACCGCCTCGCTGATGCTGCCTACGGTAGCGATGATCTGGCGGCAGGCAAAGCAACTCAACTTGCTTCAGTTAGGTGATGAAGAAGCGCATTACCTCGGGGTGAACGTGCGTCAAATCCAAAGGCGTTTGCTGATGTGCAGCGCCTTGCTGGTGGCTTCTGCGGTTGCCGTTAGCGGGGTGATAGGCTTTATCGGCCTGGTGGTGCCGCATTTGCTGAGGATGTGGCTGGGGGCCGATCATCGCGCCGTGATCCCGGGCTCCGTGCTTGTCGGCGCCATTTTGCTGCTGATTGCTGATACTCTCGCGCGAACGCTTGTTGCGCCCGCTGAAATGCCTGTCGGCCTGCTAACCAGCCTGCTCGGTGCGCCGTGGTTCTTATGGATGATTTTCCGTCGCGGAGGCGCTAATGGATAACTGTTTACAAGCCAGGTCGCTTTGCTATTCGCCGGTGTTGCGTGATATCTCACTTTCCCTGGAGCCGGGAGAGCTGGTCGCCCTGATTGGCCCAAACGGCGCAGGGAAATCGACGTTGCTGCGGGTGCTGACGGGCTACTTGTCACCCGATAACGGTCAGTGTGACCTGAAAGGCAAAGCGCTCAACGAGTGGACACCCGAAGCGTTGTCGCGCCAGCGAGCGGTAATGCGCCAGCAAAGTCAGCTGGGATTTGACTGGCCGGTGGAAGCCGTCGTCGCTATGGGTCGCGCGCCCTGGCCGCAGCAGGATAGTCGTAAGATCGTGTCGCAGGTAATGGCATTAACGGGCTGTCAGCCACTGGAAAATCGCAAGTACAACACGCTCTCGGGTGGCGAACAGCAGCGCGTACAATTAGCCCGCGCGCTCGCTCAACTGTGGACGGACAATGCGCCACGAGGCTGGCTATTTCTCGATGAGCCGACTTCAGCGCTGGACTTGTATCACCAGCAGCATTTACTGCGCTTGCTTAAAAATCTGACGTCTCAGGGTGAATTGCACGTCTGTGCCGTACTGCATGATTTGAACCTGGCCGCACTCTGGGCAGACAGACTGTTGCTATTGCATCAGGGGGAAATGGTGGCCCAGGGCACGCCTGCGCAAGTTTTGCAGGCGGAAACCCTGAGCCGCTGGTACGGCGCTGAAGTGCATATAGGACAGCATCCTGGCAGCCAGACGCCGCAGGTCTTTTTAGCTCGCTAAGCCTTAACTGGAACAGCTCACTTCCAGCCGCTTGCCCCACTCTGGGGGGCGGCTGGCGTAATCGTCGTTCCTGTCAGCGTAAGGATCACGTAACACCTCATGCAAACGAGCGAACTCCTCATACTCTCCACGTTCAGCCTGTTCAATCGCGCGTTGCGCCAGCCAGTTACGCAGGACAACCGCCGGATTAACCTGCTTCATGCTTTGCTGACGCTGCGCGTCATCCACCTGCTCGTGTTGCAGTCGGGCGCGATAAGAAGCAAACCAGCTGTCGAACGAGGCCCGGTCGATAAACTCATCCCGCAACGGTGACGCCGTACTGTTTTGTTCCGTTTCGCTCAACATGCGGAACGTCCGCGAGTAATCGCTACCCTCGCGTTCCATCAGGCCAAACAGGCCATTAAGCAGCTCATTGTCGCCTTTTTCTTCGCTGAACAGGCCCAATTTGGCACGCATCAGCTTGCCGTACTCCACCAGCAGCGCTTCCTGATAAACATCCAGCAGCGAGTTCAGCGTGTCGACGGCGATAAACGGCGACAGCGTTTGTGCCAGACGTTGCAGATTCCACAACCCTACAGCAGGCTGGTTTTCAAAGCTGTAACGCCCCCGATGGTCCGAGTGGTTGCAGATATAACCCGGCTGGTAGTCATCGAGAAAACCATACGGGCCGTAATCCATGGTCAGGCCAAGGATCGACATGTTGTCGGTGTTCATCACGCCATGGCAAAAGCCGACGGTTTGCCAACGGGCAATCATTCGCGCCGTTTTTGTGACAACGTCACGGAACCATAAAGCGTATTTATGTTCCTCTTTATCGAGATGAGCCCAGTGGTGGCGAATCACATAGTCGGCGAGCTGGCGTACTTTCTCCGGCTCCCGGCGGTAATAGAAATGCTCGAAGTGCCCAAAGCGGACGTGACTTTCCGCCACGCGAATCAGCATTGCCCCCTGCTCAACCGTTTCGCGGTACACCGGCGTGTCGCTGGTGACCACAGACAGCGCGCGAGTCGTTGGAATGCCGAGAGCAAACATGGCTTCTGAAGCAAGGCTTTCACGCAGCGTTGAACGCAATACTGCACGCCCGTCACCCATGCGTGAATACGGTGTCAGACCAGCGCCTTTCAGGTGCCAGTCATAACGACGACCGTCGGCCAGCTGCTGCTCGCCAAGCAGGATCCCTCGCCCGTCGCCAAGCTGTCCAGCCCAGACGCCAAACTGGTGACCGCTGTAAACCTGCGCCAAAGGCAGCATGCCGGGCAGCAGCGTTTCACCGCCCCAGACTCCCGCGCCGGTTGTCGTGGCAGAGAGTGATGCGGGCAAGCTGAGCTCTTCCGCCAAAGGCGCGTTGTGCCAAATCAGGCGCGCGTTATCCAGCGGCGTTGGGGAAAGCTCGGTATAAAAACCTGGCAGCTCATCGTGCCAGTGATGGGTAAAAGACAGGGTCATGGTTCCTCCTGTCTTTAGTGTAGTGCCAACGCAGGCAGATAAATACGGGCGAGATGCAGGGTTATTGCTGCACCAGTGACGTTAACGCCGCCGCATCCACAGCCGGCCACAGTGCGCCCTGATAGGCACTAAACCCCCATGGCTGCAGGCGCTCGAGCAGTGCCTGGCTGTCCACTCCGGCCGCCATCATGACACTGCAGAACGGTTTAATTTGAGCGGTGATCGCTCGCATAAAAGGGTCAAAAGATAATAGCGGTGCCTGCTGTTGGATAAAGTTTTTATCCAACGCAACGCGTTTAAACAGCCCGCTAAAAACAGGTAAGGCCGACGCTTCTCCGGCACCAAAATTGCCCAATACCAACGGAAAGTGATTCACCAGCTGAACTAACAAATGCTGTTCATCGAGCGTATTCAACTGAGGAAAATTCTCATTGACGGTGAATTCAAGAAAAGAAAATCGGGCAGCGCGTTCTGCCAGTTCCTTTTGCGCTAAAAGTGCTTCGGCGATTGCCGGCGTTATATTAATCCAGGCAATCAATTGCTGTTGAATAAAAAAGATATGGCAGCTTTCAAGCAGCAAGAGTTTTTCAGTAAACAGCGCAATTTCATCATCCGGACTCAGGCGTGAGGTAATCAAACTGGTTGGCGTGCGGACGTTGTCTTGCGCACCAACGAAGTTAGCAATGAGCTCAAGCCCCACAAGCTCGCCCCCGCCATTTCTGGCAGGGAGGAATAACAATTCTGGCCGGTATGCTTTATCCAGTGAGACAATCATTGCGCCCACCCCTGTTTAAGGGCTATCCCCGGTCGCGGCTGTGTGGTTCCAGTAGAATAGAAAATCTTTGATTTCAAAAAGATTAAGTTCATTCGTTCCTTTTTATTTCAGGAATTCCTTTGCATTATCATTATGATGATTGTAATCCATATTCATGCAGACGCACAATCCACAGATTCATTACGTGAATAGTGTTAGACGCGATAATTATTTCGCAAGCGGGCTTTTATTTCTTCCTAAACAAAAAGGGCCTTTCGGCCCTTTTTGTCTTATGGCTATATCCGTCTTGCCTGCCAGAAATTTTTCCGCCAGTAGACATTATCCAGCGAGGAACGCGTCACCCCCTGGCTGGTTGAGGCGTGAATAAATTGATTGTCGGTGTCGTAGATCCCGACATGCAAACCACTGCCACCAGACCCGGTTTTAAAGAACACCAGGTCGCCCGGCAATAAATCGTCTTTGTCAATTTTCGTGCCAACTCTCGCCTGATTTTTCGTGTCGCGAGGCAGTTGCATATCGAACTGATCGCGGAAAGTCATCATGACGAAGGCGGAGCAATCTACCCCGCGACGCGTGCTGCCACCGTACCGATACGGCGTACCGCGCCAGTTCGTTAGCTGATCGTTAAGATTGGCAATGACCGTGATGGAATCAGAAAGGCGTGGGTTGGGCGGCGGCGCACGATGGCTGCTACACCCTGCTAAAATTAATGCCGCCACTAACAAAATAAAGGGACGCATATCCTGGCGTATCCTCTGAGTTTTTTTATAGGTTTAATTTAGCTCGCGATGCCGGAAACTGGCAACCATTAGCCGCCTCACAGGGCTGCTATCAGGATTTCAGTGCCGTCCGTCGTCAGCTTTTTGAACGGCATATCATACGCAGCCGTCAGATTTTCTGTCGTCAAAACGTGCGGCGTCTTGCCACTCGCCAGTAATTTCCCTCGACGCATCAACCACGTGCTGCTGGCAAAGCGCAACGTATGATTAAGGTCGTGGCTGCTCATCACAATCATGATGCCTTGCTGATGAAGCTCTGTCAGCACCCTGTCGAATGCCGCTTGCTGAGCGACATCAAGGCTGTTCATCGGTTCATCCAGCAACAGCAATTTGCCGTCCGGGTTTCCCTGAGGATGAATTTGCAAAACGACAGCAGCGAGACGGACGCGCTGCCATTCTCCGCCGGAAAGCTGATTTACCGGGCGTGCTAGTTTATCTTCAAGCCCTAACTTCTCGGCAATGTCGTGCTGCAACGGGTGCTGCGATTTATCATGCTGATGCAACGTCAGATAGTGCCAGACAGGCATGGCGAACGGTGGCGTCTGGTGCTGCGTCAGATAAGCCCGATGGCGGGCAAGCGCTAACGCCTGCCATTCCGTCAAAGAGCGGCCCAGCAAGCTAACCTGCCCTTTGCCCTGACTGATGCCCGCCATTCGCGCCAGCAGCGTGCTCTTGCCGGCCCCGTTTGGCCCGACAAGATGCAGGATTTCACCCTGCATAACTTCCGCTGTGACGGGCTGCAACCGCCCGGATTCTTCCACTGCCTGAAGCTGCATCAATGGCATGATTACTTCGCCAGTGCCAACTTGATTGACTCCATCACAATCGGATCTTCTGGGGTCATATCCGGTGAGAAACGCTGGATAATTTCACCATCACGACCAAGCAGGAATTTCTCGAAGTTCCACAGAATGTCGCCAGGGTGTTTTGGCGCGCGCCCTTTGCTGGCCATACGCTCGTAGAAACCGCTGCTTTCAGGGGCTACGGCTACGGGTGCCGCCGCAGTGAGTTTTTGGTACAGCGGGTGACGATGTTCACCGTTGACGTCGATTTTGCTGAACATCGGGAAAGTCACACCGTAAGTGGTGCTGCAGAAGGTTTTGATCTCTTCTTCGTTACCCGGCTCCTGGCCCAAAAACTGATTGCACGGGAAGCCTAACACGCGAAAACCCTGCGATTCCCAGGCTTTCTGAATGTTCTCCAGTTGCTCATACTGCGGCGTTAACCCGCACTGGGAGGCAACGTTCACCACCAGCAGGACATCCCCTTTGAATTTTTCGAGGCTGATGTTTTCGCCATCAATGGTCGTGACGTGGGTGTTCAGAATATCGTGTTGCATAGCATCCTCTTCGGTGATTAACCGGCGCTTAGCGGCCAGCTTTCAATAATAGCCAGATAAATACGGGCGCGCCTAGCGTGGCGGTCACAACGCCTATCGGCAATTCCGCCGATGCCAACGCCAGTCGGGCAACGATATCAGCAAAAAGCAGCGTCGTGGCACCCGCCAGTACGCATGCGGGGAGCAAAACACGGTGATCCGTCAGGCCACATAAACGCAGAATATGCGGGATAACCAGACCAATAAATCCAATTGCGCCAGCAAGCGCCACGCTGACGCCCACCAGCCAGCCGGTCACCAGCACCAAAAGCCTGCGCCACAGCCAGAGGGGAAGCCCCAACTGGCGGGCAGACGTTTCGCCTAATGACAGCAAATTCAGCGCCTGAGATTGCAGGCAAACCCACAGCATCGCCGGGAGTAAAGCCAGCATCAGCCAGGCCTGATGCCAGTCCACGCCGCCAAAACCGCCCATCATCCAGTACATGAGCTGACGTAAATCGAACGACGTCGAAAAATAAACTGCCCAGGTCATCAGCGCACTGCAAATAATCCCCAGCGCTACGCCCGCTAAGAGCAAACGGCTGGTTGAAAGGTGGCGGCGGGCAAAGCGAAGAAGGACAACGGTGATCAGCAATGCCCCGGCAATCGCACTGAACCCAAGCGCCCAACCGGGGAGCAAGCCTTTTCCGAGCAGCACCGCCGCTATCAGCCCAAGGCCCGCGCCGTTAGAGACACCCAGCAGTCCAGGCTCCGCCAGCGGGTTCTCAAAGAGCGCCTGCATTATCGCGCCAGAGACAGCGAGCGCCGCCCCGACCAGCATCACCGCCAGTGTACGCGGCAAACGAATCTGCCCGACGAACAATTCCCCACGCGGCGTCAGCCAGTCGTGAGGAAACAGCCACTGTTCCCCCGCGCAAAGGCTAATAAAAATAGCCAGCAGCAGAAGCAGCAGCAACACGCCAAGCCATCGCTGATTTCGTCTGTGCTGTCGTTGGGCGAGTGTGTGCATGAAATCCGGGATCCATTGAGGTCAGGTGAATGATTTTAAGAGGGTTACGGCCAAGTGGGAAGGAAAAGCTCTGCATGCAAGGCGATTACCTTCGGAGGGATGCGACTTGCCTGAAAGCAGAAAAGAAAAAAGGCCGCATAAGCGACCTTTTTGGTTAATCAGAAATTCCTCTGCTTTGGGCGAAGCGTTTTCGACACGGCTTTTTAACTTCTGGCCGGGTCTGAAGGTCACCACGCGCCGGGCTGTAATGGGAATATCCTCGCCCGTCTTCGGGTTGCGCCCGGGGCGTTGATTTTTATCGCGCAAATCGAAGTTACCAAAACCGGAGAGTTTTACCTGCTCACCGTTTTCAAGAGCGCGACGGATCTCTTCGAAAAACAGCTCTACCAGTTCTTTGGCATCCCGTTTGCTAAGCCCAAGCTTATCAAACAGATATTCTGACATTTCAGCTTTTGTAAGCGCCATAGGTTCAATCCCTCAATGATGCC
>NZ_JBOFIN010000013.1:0-35789 GCF_051650185.1 Scandinavium sp. | reverse complement strand
GTGGTACAGCACGAAAGTGGGGGTTATCGACCTGAAGAAAAGGTCGATAACCATGGGTAAAGGATGTTAAATAGTGTTCACCATGTCCCCGAACACCTGTCTACCATGTCTCCGGACCGTACAGGGGAGAGGGTTAGGGTGAGGGGCAAAGGCCGCACATTAGATAAATGCGAACGCATCACCAAACAGGCGATCTTCACGCGCGCCACGTTCGTTACAGAACAGGTCACGGGCAATTTTCGCCATTTCAAAACGCCCGGCGATATAGATATCGTGTTCTGCCAGCGTACCGTAATCCTGCAATACAGCCGTCAGCACAGTACCAGAACGCCCGCGCCAGCCCTCTTCCGGCTGCTCAACGACAGGTTCAACTCGCAGATTCGGATGAGTGATGGTCAGCGCTTCCAGCTCGGACAGATCGTATAAATGCTTCTCTTCGCGCCCGCCCCAGTAAATGGCGATTTCGCGATCGGGGTTTTGCGCCAGCGCGGTTAGCAAAATAGAACGCACATACGAGAAGCCTGTCCCGCCTGCAATCAGCACCATCGGACGCGTTTCGTCGTCACGCAGCCAGGCATCGCCGTGGGGGATATCCACCACCACTTCGCGCTCTTTCAGGATGCGATCCATCACCGCCATCGCGTACAGGTTCAGCTCAGATGCCCCGATGTGCAGCTCGATAAAGGCTTGCTCATCCGGCGTGGAGGCCATGGAGAATGGGCGTTTATCACGCTCGTCCATCACCACCATCAGGTATTGACCCGCGCGGAAGGAAAATGCCGCTTCGGGTTCTAAACGAACGCGGTATACCGTGTCGGTAATGGCATCTACCGAGGTGACTTTACAGCTTAAGGTTGTCATGAGCTCCCTCTGTCGGGTCTATAAGGCAAACACGGCGGCGCTCAGGCGCCTTTGCCGTCATTAAAGATGGCCAATTCATCCCAAATGGCGTCAACACGCGCTATCACTTCGGGATCTTTTTTGATCGGGCGTCCCCATTCACGCTGGGTTTCGCCTGGCCATTTATTGGTGGCATCCAGCCCCATTTTCGACCCCAGACCGGAAACCGGTGAGGCAAAGTCCAGATAATCAATCGGCGTATTTTCTACCAGCACCGTATCGCGGGCCGGGTCCATACGCGTCGTGATGGCCCAGATGACGTCATTCCAGTCGCGGGCATTCACGTCATCGTCGCAGACAATCACAAATTTGGTGTACATAAACTGACGCAGGAAAGACCAGACGCCCATCATCACGCGTTTGGCGTGCCCGGCGTACTGCTTTTTCATGGTCACCACCGCCAGGCGATAAGAGCACCCTTCCGGCGGCAGATAGAAATCGACAATCTCCGGGAACTGCTTTTGCAGAATCGGCACGAAGACTTCATTCAGCGCCACGCCCAACACCGCAGGCTCATCCGGTGGACGGCCAGTATAGGTGGAATGGTAAATCGCATTTTCACGCTGAGTGATATGTGTGACGGTGAACACCGGGAAGCTATCCACTTCATTGTAGTAGCCGGTGTGGTCGCCGTACGGCCCTTCCGGTGCCATTTCACCCGCTTCAATATAGCCTTCGAGCACGATCTCCGCGCTGGCTGGCACTTCGAGGTCATTGGAAATACATTTGACGACTTCCGTTTTCGTGCCGCGCAGCAGGCCTGCAAATGCGTATTCAGACAGCGTATCCGGAACGGGCGTGACTGCACCAAGGATAGTGGCAGGATCTGCGCCCAGCGCTACAGAAACAGGGAAACGTTCGCCCGGATGCGCCGCACACCACTCCTGGAAATCCAGCGCACCGCCACGGTGGGACAGCCAGCGCATGATCAGCTTGTTTTTGCCAATCAGCTGCTGGCGATAAATCCCCAGATTCTGGCGTTCTTTGTGCGGACCGCGAGTGACCGTCAGGCCCCACGTAATCAGCGGCGCAGCATCTTCCGGCCAGCAGGTCATGATAGGAATACGATTGAGATCCACCTCGTCGCCCTGCATCACTTTTTGCTGGCAAGGCGCATTACGCAACCGTTTGGTCGGCATGTTCAGCACTTGTTTGAACTGCGGCAGCTTATCGAAGAGGTCACGGAAGCCCTTCGGCGGTTCTGGCTCTTTCAGGAAGGCCAGCAGTTTCCCCACTTCACGCAACGCGCTGACATCTTCCTGCCCCATCCCCATTGCCACGCGCTTAGGCGTGCCGAACAGGTTACACAGCACCGGCATGTCGTACCCTTTCGGGTTTTCGAACAGCAGCGCCGGGCCACCCGCACGCAGCGTACGATCGGCAATTTCAGTGATTTCGAGATGAGGATCGACGGGCAGTGTGATGCGTTTAAGCTCACCCTGTTGTTCGAGTAATGTCAGAAAATCGCGCAAATCATGGTATTTCATGGGGTCAGTCATGGCCTCTTTGTAAGCGCCTCATTATACGGCGTTCGGCGGCGGGATGCTGTAGTTTTGTTAAATTAGCGTGAAGTGTGAAGCTTCCGGGCAGCCACAATCCCTTTCGCTATCGCGCCAGGCTTTTGTTATGCTTTCCGGCAGAATTTCGGGAAAGAGTGATTATGCAAGCCTGGTATTTACTGTACTGCAAACGTGGGCAACTTCAGCGGGCCCAGGAACATCTTCAACGCCAGGCGGTTAACTGCCTGACGCCCACTATTGCGCTGGAAAAGATGGTGCGGGGTAAACGCACCACGGTAGACGAACCGCTTTTTCCCAACTATATGTTCGTTGAGTTCGATCCGGAAGTGATTCACACCACCACCATCAACGCGACTCGCGGCGTCAGCCATTTCGTACGCTTTGGCTCGCAGCCGGCCATCGTGCCTTCTGCCGTTGTTCATCAGCTCTCGATTTATAAACCGGAAGGCATCACCGACCCTGAAACACCCTATGCGGGCGACAGCGTGGTGATAACCGAAGGCGCCTTTGAAGGATTAGAGGCCATTTTCACCGAGCCTGACGGCGAAGCCCGCTCCATGCTGCTGCTCAATCTGCTGAATAAGCAGGTCCTTCAGAGTGTCAAAAACACCGATTTTCGCAAAGTCTGATCTTAAAAATCGATACCGAACAGCGTTCTGACATTGTTGTCGGTTATCGCTGATAGCGTCTGCACCTCTTCCCCACGCCAGTGAGCAATACGCTCCAGAATGTGGGTAAGATGCGCGGGTTCGTTGCGACGCGAAGAGGGTTTCGGCGACAGATCGCGTGGTAACAGCCACGGCGCATCCGTTTCGACTAACAGACATTCTGCCGGGATCAACGGCAGCATGTCCCGCAGTTCCAGCCCCCGTCGTTCATCGCACACCCAGCCCGTAATGCCGATATACAAGCCGTGATCAAGACACTCTCGCAGTTCATCCTGCGTGCCGGTAAAGCAGTGAAGCACCGCACCAGGCAATGTGCCAAGCCAGGGTTTCAGCAGTGCTAAAAAGCGTTCGTGCGCTTCACGGCAGTGCATAAACACGGGCATGTTGAGTTCTGCCGCTATCGCCAGTTGGGCGCTAAAAGCGGCTTCCTGCTCCTGAGGCGTAGAGAAGTTGCGATTAAAATCGAGCCCGCACTCACCCACGGCCACAACCTCAGGCAATTGCGCCAGACGGTGAATGGCCTCTGCCACCTCCGGCGTCCAGCTGCTGGCATCATGGGGATGTACGCCCGCCGTGGACCAGCAGTGTGGATAATGTCGGGCAAGCTTTTGCGCTTCTGCGCTCTCAGCCTGATTGGTGCCGGTGATCAGCATGCCGCTGACGCCTGCGGCGAACGCACGTGCGATGACTTCATCACGGTCACGGGAAAACTGGGAACTGGTGAGATTCACACCGATATCAAACATACAAACACCCATAGTAAAACCGCCCTTTCGGGCGGCGGATTACTCTTCTTTTTCAGCGGCAGCGTCTTCTTCCGCCGCGGCATCTTCATCGCGCGACAGTCGCTTGCCGGTATAGAACCGGGCGAAAAACACGCCCACTTCAAACAGGCAGTACATCGGGATAGCCAGCAGCGTCTGCGAGAACACATCCGGCGGCGTCAGCAGCATCCCGACGACGAAAGCACCCACCAGCACATACGGCCGCTTCTTGCGTAAATCATCCGGCGTGGTGACGCCGACCCAGCAGAGCAGCACAATCGCCACAGGGACTTCAAATGACACGCCGAAGGCCATAAACAGCGCCATGACAAAATCAAGGTAGCTGCGGATATCCGTCGATACCTGCACGCCAATCGGCGCAGTGTGGGTCAGGAAGCCAAACGCCAGCGGGAACACCACGAAGTAGGCAAACGCCATGCCGATATAGAACAGCAGCGTACTGGACACCAACAGCGGCACCACCAGACGACGTTCGTGCTTATACAGCGCAGGCGCAATAAAAGCCCACACCTGATAAAGAATGACCGGCGCAGACAGAATGACCGAGACCATAAAGGTCAGCTTGATGGGCGTAAAGAACGGCGAAGCCACATCGGTGGCGATCATCGTCGCCCCAACGGGCATCTGCTTGATAAGCGGTGCGGAGACCAATTGGTAAATGTCGTTGGCAAAATAGACCAACGCCAGAAAAATAACGAACACCGCGATGATGCAGTTGATGAGTCGCTTACGCAGCTCAATCAGATGCGAAATCAGCGGTTGAGTTTCTTCTACGCCCATGATTACGGTTTATCGCTGTTTGCTGGGGAGGGATCCGAAGCTGGCGCGGCAGCTTTCACCTTAACCGACGCGTCAGAAACAGGGGTTTCTTCAGGTTTCTTCTCAGGCTCTGCGACCCCTTCTGGGGCCTGCGGCTCAGCGCTGGCCTGATGTTCCGCCGTGACAGGCGTAACACCCTGACGCTGCTCTTCGCTGCCTTTCACCACCGGGTTAAGGATGGTGTTGGCTTCATCACCGGCACGTTCGGCATCATGCTGAGTATAAGAACGCTTCATGGACTCCGCCGCTTCACGCAGCTCATCCATCGACTCTTTTAACTCAGGCGACAGGTTTCCAAGACTCGCCTTCTCCACTTTCTTCAGGCTGTCCTGGAACTCCTGAAGCTTCAGCTCCTGAGCCAGTTCATTTTGTACGGTGGTGGCCAGCGAGCGAATCGCCTTGATCCAGCCTGCCACCGTTTTGACTGCCACAGGTAAACGTTTTGGCCCGAGAACAATCAGGCCAATCACGAAGACCAGTATCAGCTCACTGAAACCAATGTCGAACACGAATTACACCTGCTCTTTATCGTGGCTTTTTGCGTCGTCTTTTTTCGCAGCATCCTGATTTTCAGACAGGGATTTCTGCGGGAAATCAGCGTCCTGTGCGGAAGCGTCTTTCTTCTCCTGTTTGTCGTCTTCATCACCCATGGCTTTCTTGAAGCCTTTGATAGACGCACCCAGGTCAGATCCCAGTGAGCTCAGCTTTTTCGTCCCGAAAAGCAGAACCACGATGACAACGACGATCAATAACTGCCAAATACTGATACCACCCATACATGTTCCTCTGTGTCAGATGATAATGAATCCACTGGCGTGCAGATTACACGCCCTCGTATAAATGATGCAAAAATCAGCGGCCTTTTCGCCAGCCAAAGAACCAGGCGACAACGCCTGCGGCCATCACCCCCGCGGGATAAAAACCGAAATCAGGGCGCGTTATCAGCAACAGCGTACCGCTCAGCATAAACACAGCCCCGACGCCAAACAGGTAGCGAGACTGCCCCTGACGGACACGATGGGCTCCTAATTCGAGGGCGATTTTATCAATGCTTCGCTGAAGGCTTTTGCCCTGGCGCAAACTGTCGTAAATCAGTTCAGGCATTTCCGGCATTTTTTCGATCCAGAACGGCGCTTTCTCTTTAAACGCACGCACCAGCGCCGGCAGCCCGACCTGATCTTTCAGCCATGACTCAAGGAAAGGTTTCGCTGTTTTCCATAAGTCTAACTGAGGATAGAGCTGACGTCCTACCCCCTCAACGTAAAGTAGTGTTTTCTGGAGTAAAACCAGCTGCGGCTGCACTTCCATATTGAAGCGGCGCGCAGTGTTGAACAGATTCAACAATACGTGACCAAAGGAGATCTCCGCCAGCGGCTTTTCGAAAATGGGCTCGCAAACGGTGCGAATAGCGAATTCGAATTCTTCAACATTGGTATCTGACGGCACCCAGCCTGAATCCACATGCAATTCAGCTACTTTGCGATAATCGCGGTTAAAGAAGGCGATAAAGTTCTCGGCCAGATAGCGCTTATCGTCTTTGTTCAGCGAGCCGACAATCCCGCAGTCGATACCGATATACTTCGGATCTTCCGGATGTTCATAGCTGACAAAAATGTTGCCCGGGTGCATGTCCGCGTGGAAGAAGCTGTCGCGGAACACCTGAGTAAAGAAGACCTGCACGCCACGCTCGGCCAGCAGCTTCATGTTGGTGTTTTGCTTCTCCAGCGTGTCGATATCCGACACCGGAATGCCGTAGATACGTTCCATCACCAGCATGTCTTCACGGCAGTAGTCGGAATACACTTCCGGCACGTAAAGCATCGGGCTGTCATCAAAGTTGCGACGCAGCTGAATGGCGTTAGCTGCTTCGCGCAGCAAATTCAGTTCATCAAGTAGCGTTTTTTCATACTCACGCACCACTTCCTGCGGACGCAGGCGGCGGCCATCGGGCAACAAACGAGGCACCCAGCGCGCGAGTCGGTAAATCAGTTTCATGTCCGCTTTGATAACCGGCAGGATGTCCGGGCGGATAACCTTGATAACGACTTCTTTGCCGTTTTCTTTCAGGCGAGCCGTGTGAACCTGAGCGATAGACGCTGAGGCCAGAGGCTCCACCTGGAAATCATCAAACCAGCTCTCAACGGGAATATCCCCCATCGATTTTTCGATTTGCGCCTGCGCCAGTTTGCCGTCGAAAGGGGCAACCCGGTCCTGCAACATCGCAAGCTGATCGGCAATCTGTGGTGGGAAAAGGTCGCGGCGAGTGGAAAGCATCTGGCCAAATTTGATCCACACCGGGCCAAGCTGCTGCAACGCCAGGCGCAGGCGTTCACCTAAAGGCAAGTCTTTGTGGCGATTTGGCATCCAGAACAACATCCGCCGCCAGATACGCAGCGGCAGGGTGATACGCATTTTGGGAATGAGCTCATCAAGCCCGTAACTCAAAAAGGTGTGGATGATAAAATACAGGCGCCGAAATTCCCCTGGCGTCATTTCCCCTCCAGTTTTTCCAGCCGTTTGCTCAATGCATCAACAGCCCGCGCTACGGCAGCGCTCTCTTCGGCAAACCAGGCCACTTCAAGCTGACCCGGCGCCATTCGCCACTCTTCGGTAATCACTTCCGCGACGTACTTCTGCTGACGCTGTACGCCACGTTGAAAAAACTTCGCCCCGCCCCGCAGCACTTTGCTCAGCCCTTCAGCAGCGATATCGCCGGTGTAGGGCGCAAGCAGCTCGGCAGGGTCGAACTCGGCTAAATCGGCCAGTGCGACAAAATTCTGCACCACCTGCAAATCGCCCTGCACTTCGAGATCGCCGGAGCGAATCAGCGACGTCAGCTGTTGGCGATTACGCAATTGTGGCAGAACGCCGATGCGGGTGGTGACAGTACAGTCCGCCTCGCCTTCCCACGCCCCCAGCACATCAATTTGCTGCTCACTGAAAGCCAGCACCAGCGGCGAGGTGAACTCTTTCAACTCCACGCGCAGCACTTTGCCCAGCAGACGCTGGCGGGCAGGTTTTAACGCCCTGTCGCGCCATAAAAAAGTGTTCAGGACGCTTTCAATGCCCGCGGTGACTAAGGGTTGAAAAGGCATGGCTTCTCCTGTCAGAACTTGTAGCCGCGGTGCAGCGCAACAATACCGGCTGTCAGGTTGTAGTAATCGACGCTTTCAAACCCGGCATCCTGCATCATCGCCTTCAGGGTTTCCTGATCCGGGTGCATGCGAATGGATTCCGCCAGATAGCGATAGCTGTCGCCATCGTTCGCCACCACTTCGCCCACTTTCGGCAGCACGTGGAAGGAATAGGCGTCGTAAGCTTTGCTCAGCGGATCGAGAATCGGTTTGGAGAACTCCAGCACCAGCAGGCGTCCGCCCGGCTTCAGCACGCGATACATAGAGCGCAGCGCTTTGTCTTTGTCGGTGACGTTACGCAGGCCGAAAGAGATGGTGATGCAGTCAAAGGTGTTGTCCGGGAAAGGCAGCGCTTCGGCATTGGCCTGAACGTATTCCACGTTGCCAATAACGCCAATATTGCGCAGCTTTTCGCGGCCCATTTTCAGCATGGAGGCATTAATGTCAGCCAGCACAACGCTGCCGGTTTCGCCCACCAGGCGGGAGAATTTCGCCGTCAGGTCGCCGGTTCCGCCTGCCAGATCCAGCACTTTCTGCCCACGGCGCACGCCGCTGCAATCGATGGTGAAGCGCTTCCACAAACGATGGATACCGAACGACATCAGGTCGTTCATAACATCGTACTTAGCGGCGACAGAATGGAATACATGCGCCACCATGTCCTCTTTCTGCGATTTAGCGACCGTCTGGAAGCCAAAGTGCGTCGTTTCTTGTGAATCCTCAACCATCTCAATGCCTGCCTTTGAAGAAAATAATCCCCGGAGTGTAACAGATTGGGCGCGTTTCCCCTATGCCTCAACCGCGCTGAGAAACGCGAAACGGCTCATTTTGCGATGGGGCTTCAGGGGCTAACAAATTGTCTTCACTGTCGCTGAAAACGGTTTGCTCATCAGAAAGCGTGTTGTCTTCCGCCGTGGCCTGTTCCACTAAATCCGGATTAATCTCGCGTTTCACTTCAACACCCAATTCCCGGAAGGACTCGGCTTGCGCCAGGAGATTGCCGCGCCCGGACGTTAGCTTTTTCATTGCCTGGCGGTAGTTGTCCTGTGCTTTATTAAGCCCTTGCCCGATGGCGGACATATCATCCACAAACAAACGCATTTTGTCGTACAGACGGCTCGCTCTGTCGGCAATCTGCTGGGCGTTGCGGCTCTGATGCTCGTAGCGCCAGAGGTTGGCGATGGTTCGCAGCGCCACCAGCAGCGTGGTTGGGCTTACCAGCATGATGTTGTTTTTCAACGCTTCGGTGATAAGCTCGGGCTGCCTGTCGAGGGCCAGAAGGAAAGCAGGCTCGACCGGAATAAACATCAGCACGTAATCGAGAGATCGCAAGCCCGGCAGCTGTTGGTAATCTTTGCGCCCGAGCAGGCGAATATGGTTGCGCAGAGAGGCAATATGTTCCGTGAGCGCGGCTTCGCGGGTGTAGTCATCGTCGGCGTTAAAGTAACGCTCGTACGCCACCAGCGTCATTTTGGCGTCGATCACCACGTCTTTACCCTGTGGCAAACGAACAATCACATCCGGCTGTAGGCGAGCACGGGCTTCGGTTTCGATGCTGACCTGCGTCTGATACTCATAGCCTTCGCGCAACCCTGACGCTTCCAGCACCCGCGTCAGCACCACTTCGCCCCAGTTACCCTGCGTTTTATTGTCGCCTTTCAGTGCTTTGGTGAGGTTGACCGCCTCCTGCGCCATCTGCGCATTCAACTGCTGGAGATTGCGAATTTCATGGGCCAGCGTATGGCGTTCCTGCGCTTCTTTACCGAAGCTGTCCTGAACCTGACGGCGAAAGCCATCAAGTTGCTCACGCAGCGGCGTTAGCAGGCCATGCAGGCTCTGGCGATTCTGCTCATCAACCCGACGATTACTGTGTTCGAAAATACGGTTGGCGAGGTTTTCAAACTGCTCGCTCAGGCGCTGCTCGCTGTTCACCATCTGACGGATTTTGTCTTCGGCATGCAGCTGCGAGGATTCCAGACGCGTGGTGACTTCGCGCAGATCGGCCTCTAAGGAAGCGTTAATATCACGCAGGCTGCGCAATTCATTGTTCAGCAGTTCGCATTCCTCGCGCCAGTGGGCGTTCTGCGCCAGCTGCTGCTTCGCCGCGCTGAGTTCGATATCGAGATCGTGGCGATCTTCCAGAAAATCCGCCCGCAGCCTGTCGGCATGAGATTTGGTGGCCAGCCAGCCAAAAATACCCCCGACCAGCAGTGCGACCACTGCGCTTATGATAATTGAAATGTCCACCGCTCCCCCTGCGTCAACGACTTACCGGCACAACATAGAATTGTGCTGTATAAACGTCCAGTTGGAAAGGCATTTCCTGCGAGTAGGGGTGTAAAACATCAGGCACTTTTTAGCTCTTCAAAAAGCTCTGGATGTTTATCGATGACTTTAAACAACAGCACCAGAGGACGAGGCGGAGCCACCTTTCCCGTTTCATAGCGGCTAAACGCATTAACACCCCCGCCAAAAATTTCTGCCGCTTCTCGTTGATCAAGATTCAGCTTCTTACGGACAGAAGCAATGAAAGCAGGGTCAACTTCATTGCTGTTAACCACTTTCTTGAAAGAGCGCAAATGGCGGGCGTACTTATCCCCCTGCTCGCCAGTAAGAAGGATTTCTCCACAGGCATCGCAGAAATCGCCCGTCAGGCCATAAATCGTGGTTTTCTGATCTTTGTACTCGCGGACAACATCACGGGTTTCGTGTTTCAGTTCCGCGCCACCACAAACCGGACATTTCATATCAGCGCTCCTTAAATGAGACGATGAGGACGTCATCCTGCACGATAAGCTTGAGATAGATCCTCTGGCCCTGGCAGACAGGTCGATAAACTTCGTGCCAGAGCGTGTGATCGCGATAAGCCGTCATGCTTTTATAAAAATCACCGGGTTTCAGCGCCAGCACAATGGCACAGAGTTTTGGGAGGAGCGGCTCTGCAAAGCCGAGGTCGTCCGCTCCTTCATAAGCACTTGCTGTCGCCCTGACTTTCCCTTCACGCACTTTTTGTTTGATGATGTGCAGCCGGGTATGGGGAGTTCCTTTTTCCATCAGTATTAACCTAAAAGGTTTATTTAGCAAACAGGTTAATGCTGACTTCTTTCGCTAAGCAAGGATGCAGAAACGAAAAAAGCCCCGCAATTTGCGAGGCTTCTCGAAGAAATGAAAAGAGATGAACTACAGCAGGCGGCGAGCCGCTTCCACCACGATTTTCACCGCGTGGCTTTCGGTCTTTTTCATGGTTTCTGCATTCGGAATTTCTTGCTGGGTACGGTTCACGATGACGCCCGCTACCATCCCCGCACGCAGGCCCTGGCTGGAACACATGGTCAGCAGGGTGGCAGATTCCATTTCGTAGTTCATCACGCCCATTGACTGCCACTCTTCCATGGAGCCTTTGTAGCGGCTAACCACACGGCCAGAGAAGGTGTCATAACGTTCCTGACCCGGATAGAAAGTATCAGAAGACGCGGTGACGCCGATGTGAGTGGTTGCGCCAACAGCTTTCGCCGCTTCAACCAGCGCAGTGGTACAGGCGAAATCAGCCACAGCAGGATACTCCATCGGAGCAAAGTGCAGGCTCGCGCCATCAAGACGCACGGATGCGGTCGTGACCAGCACGTCGCCGACATTAATGTTTGGCTGAATAGCGCCAGTGGTGCCCACGCGCAGGAAAGTACGAATGCCGAGCTGCGCCAGTTCTTCTACCGCGATAGACGTTGACGGGCCACCGATACCGGTTGAGCAAACGATAACTGGTTTGCCATCCAGCTCTGCACGCCAGGAGGTGAATTCACGATGCGATGCCAGCTTGACCGGCTTGTCCATCAGCGCAGCGATCTTTTCCACACGCTCCGGATCGCCCGGGACGATAGCGAGCGTCGCCCCTTGCAGATCGCTTTTGGTGAGACCGAGATGAAAAACATCAGACTTAGACATAGTAAAACTCCTCTCTGGGCAGAATTATCAGCAGAAGCAAAAACGTACTTTACCGAAGCTACAGATTGATTTTAGTGACAGCCATCACTCTGAATGAATATGTTTGCATTGAATTTCTCTTGAAAAGTGATTTACATCACATTAACAAGCAGCAGTATTCGCTACTGCACATAAGATAGCCGTTTTCTGGCACTGTGAATTGTTAACCTGCGGACTATATTTATCTTTGCGCTAATCATTGGTACGGAGAATGCCATGACTGAAAAGATCGGCTTTGCACCTGCTGCTGTCCCCCATGCCTCGACCATTGTTCACACCTCGGATGAGGCTATCGTGGCGGGAGAAACGTCCATTCCGTCTCAGGGCGAAAACATGCCCGCTTATCACGCCCGCCCTAAAAATGCCGACGGCCCGCTGCCGGTGGTGATTGTGGTTCAGGAAATTTTTGGCGTGCACGAACACATTCGCGACTTGTGCCGCCGCCTGGCGAACGAAGGCTATCTGGCAATTGCGCCGGAACTCTATTTCCGTCAGGGCGACCCGAATGATTATGCTGATATCCCAACCCTGTTCAGCGGCCTGGTTTCAAAAGTCCCTGATGCACAGGTGCTGGCCGACCTCGATCACGTCGCTAGCTGGGCTTCCCGCAATGGCGGCGATGCGAATCGTCTGTTGGTAACCGGTTTCTGCTGGGGAGGACGCATCGCCTGGCTGTATGCCGCACACAATCCACAGCTAAAAGCGGCCGTGGCGTGGTACGGCAAACTGGTGGGCGAGAAATCGCTGAACTCGCCGAAACACCCTGTCGATGTGGCTACCGACCTCACCGCGCCAGTGCTTGGCCTGTATGGCGGAGAAGACACAGGCATTTCACTCGAGAGCGTGGAAACGATGCGCCAGGCCCTGCGCGCCGCCAATGCCAAAGCAGAAATCATCGTTTACCCGGAGGCTGGGCACGCTTTCAACGCCGACTATCGCCCGAGCTATCACGAAGAGTCAGCCAAAGATGGCTGGGAGAGAATGCTGACGTGGTTTAAGCAGTACGGCGGGAAGAAAGGGTAAGCACATTTCTGAAGATTAACATCAGAAAAGCCCGGTGGCGGCTTTCGCCTTACCGGGCCTACAGTTTTCATGCCTTCCAGGCCCGGCTCAGCTCAAGCCTGACCGGGCAATCACTTAATCAAGCCTGACGCAAATTCTGCGCAGCCTTCACCATATTCGCCAGTGCGGCGCGGGTTTCTGGCCAGCCGCGGGTTTTCAGGCCGCAGTCTGGGTTCACCCACAGGCGTTCTGCCGGAATGCGCTGTGCGGCTTTTTGCAGCAGGGCTTCAATCCATTCCACGCTTGGCACGTTCGGGGAGTGAATATCGTACACGCCCGGTCCGATTTCGTTCGGGTAATCGAACTCTTCGAACGACTCCAGCAGCTCCATGTCAGAACGTGAGGTTTCAATGGTGATCACGTCGGCATCCAGCGCGGCGATGGAATCCATGATGTCGTTGAACTCGCAGTAACACATGTGGGTGTGGATCTGCGTTTCATCTTTCGCGACGGCGGCGTTAATACGGAAAGCTTCCACGCCCCAGGCCAGATACGCTTCCCAGTCACTTTGACGCAGCGGCAACCCTTCACGCAGAGCGGGTTCATCAATCTGAATGATGCCAATGCCTGCGGCTTCCAGATCGGCCACTTCATCACGCAGCGCCAGGGCAATCTGTTTGGCGATGGTTTCGCGGGAGACGTCTTCGCGCGGGAAAGACCAGCACAGGATCGTCACCGGGCCTGTCAGCATGCCTTTTACCGGTTTGTCGGTCAGAGACTGCGCGTACTTCGCCCACTCCACGGTGATCGCTTCCGGGCGGCTGATGTCGCCGATAACCACTGGCGGCTTCACGCAGCGGGAGCCGTAGCTCTGTACCCAGCCGTTTTGGGTGAAGACGAAGCCGTCGAGGTGCTCGCCGAAGTATTCCACCATGTCGTTACGCTCTGCTTCACCGTGGACCAACACGTCGAGGCCCAGACGCTCCTGCTCCACAATCGCCTGTTTGATGTGTTCGGCGATCCCGGTGCGGTAGTTGTTGGCGTCCAGCGCCCCTTTTTTGAAGTCCAGGCGCAGGCCGCGAATTTCGGTGGTCTGCGGGAAAGAACCGATGGTGGTAGTCGGCCACGCTGGCAGCTGGAAGCGAGCACGCTGTGCTTCGGCACGCTCCGCATAAGGGCGATTACGCTCGCTGTCTTTCGCGGTGATTGCAGCCAGACGTTTTTCTACAGCGGCATTGTGAACACGGCTTGAGTGGCGACGAGCCTGAATAGGCGCGCTCCATTCGGCAATCGCTTTGGTGTCGCCGCTGTTCAGCGCATCACGCAGCAGCGCCAGCTCTTCACATTTTTGCAGGGCGAAGGCAAACCAGCTCTTCACTTCGGCATCAAGACGCGTTTCGACGCTCAGATCGATTGGGCTGTGCAACAGCGAGCACGAAGACGCGACCCACAACTCACGTTTACCGGCGACGTCTTTAATTTGCGCGTATTTCTCAGTCAGATCGGCACGCCAGACGTTACGTCCGTTCACCAGCCCGGCGGAGAGCAGCCAGTCAGCAGGCAGACGTTTATGCAGCTCCGCCACATCGTCTTTACCGTGCACTAAATCCACATGCAGACCCTGAACAGGCAGCGCAGTGATGGTATCCAGGTTCGGCGTGACGCCTTCAAAATAGGTCGTCAGCAGCAGTTTGGTTTGTCCCTGAAGCGCGTCATAAGCAGGCTTGAAAGCGTCCAGCCACTGGCGCGGCAGTTCCAGCACCAGGATCGGTTCGTCGATTTGTACCCACTCCACACCACGTTTTGCCAGCTCTGCCAGCACTTGCTGGTATACCGGCAGGATGTCATTCAGCAGGCTCAGGCGGTCAAATTGCTCACCTTTCACTTTACCCAGCCACAGGTAAGACACCGGGCCAAGCAGCACAGGTTTGACTTTGTGGCCCAGCGCCAGCGCTTCGTCCACTTCGTCGAGCAGCTGCGTCCAGGTCAGTCTGAACTGCTGGCCCTGGGTAAATTCCGGCACCATGTAGTGATAGTTGGTGTTAAACCATTTGGTCATTTCCGCCGCTGCCGCAGGCTCACCCGTTGGCGCACGGCCACGGCCAATGCGGAACAAGGTGTCGATATCAACCGAGCCATCTTTGTTCTGATGACGAGCCGGAACGTTGCCGAGCAGCAGGCTGGTCGTCAGAACATGGTCGTACCAGGCGAAGTCGCCCACGGGCAGCAAATCCACTCCGGCCTCTTTCTGCTGTTGCCAGTGACGAGCGCGCAGCTCGCGGCCAACTGCCAGCAATTCCTCACGGGTGGCGTTACCCGCCCAGTAGCTTTCTTGTGCTTTTTTCAGCTCGCGGCGCAGGCCAACGCGAGGAAATCCGAGGGTGTGGTTCTTGATTGTCATGTTGTTGCCTCTCAGGGAATTCGTTATTTAGCCATCCAGATGTTTACACATCCATAATTGGCGGTTACTGTATGATCCACAAGCGCAACATTTTCATGCCGAAGTGAAGGACTTTCATGATCGAAATTAAACACCTGAAAACGCTGCAAGCGTTGCGGAACAGCGGCTCGCTTGCGGCAGCGGCGGCGATGCTGCACCAGACGCAATCTGCGCTTTCTCACCAGTTCAGCGATCTGGAGCAGCGCCTTGGCTTTCGGCTGTTTGTGCGTAAAAGCCAGCCGCTGCGGTTTACGCCGCAGGGCGAAATTCTGTTGCAGCTGGCGAATCAGGTGCTGCCACAGATCAGCCGTGCTCTGCAGGCGTGCAATGAGCCGCAGCAAACCACCCTGCGTCTCGCCATCGAGTGCCACAGCTGTATTCAGTGGCTGACCCCCGCGCTGGAAAACTTCCGCGCGAGCTGGCCGCAGGTGGAGATGGATTTCAAATCCGGCGTCACCTTTGACCCGCAGCCTGCGTTGCAGCAGGGCGAGCTGGATATCGTGCTGACCTCGGACATTCTGCCGCGCAGCGGTCTGCACTATTCGCCGATGTTTGATTATGAAGTGCGTCTGGTGTTGGCTCCGGAACATCCGCTGGCGGCGCGCGCGCGTATTACGCCGGAAGATATCGCCAGCGAAACCCTGCTGATTTATCCGGTGCAGCGTCAACGGCTGGATATCTGGCGGCACTTCCTGCAACCAGCTGGCGTCAGCCCGTCGCTGAAAAGCGTCGATAACACGCTGCTGTTGATTCAGATGGTGGCGGCCAGAATGGGTATTGCGGCCCTGCCGCACTGGGTGGTGGAGAGTTTTGAACGCCAGGGTCTGGTGGTGACCAAAACCCTGGGCGAAGGCCTGTGGAGCCGGCTGTACGCCGCCGTGCGCGATGGCGAGCAGCGTCAACCCGTCACAGAAGCGTTTATTCGCTCAGCGCGGAACCACGCCTGCGATCATCTGCCGTTTGTGAGGAACGCGGAGCGACCCAACGGCGATGGACCCACAGTGAAGCCACAATCACCAGCGCCCCTGTGATAAAGCTCGGCCAGTGCGGCTGCTGTTGCCAGATGGCAAGATTCACCAGCAGCCCGGCTGGCACGTGCATGTTGTTCATGATGCCGAGCGTCCCGGCGTCCACCTGCGTTGCCCCGTAGTTCCACATGAAGTAACCCAGCCCGGAAGCCACCACGCCAAGCCACACCAGGATTCCCCACTGTAACGTGGTGGTCGGCAGCTTCTGCGGATTGCCGAGCATAAACCACGCTACCACAGCCACCAGAAACGCCCCCATATAGAACCAGGCGAACGCATTGTGCTGCGGCATCGGGTGGATCTCCATCAGGCGCTTATAGCCCACCATCCCAATGGCAAAGCTGAGGTTGGAAAGCTGAACCAGCAGCAGGCCCGTCCAGAAGTGCGGGCTGATATGGTCGTAGCGAATAATCGCCGCGCCAATTACCGCGAGGCCTGCGCTCAGCAGATAGCCCCAGCGCAGGCGGCGCTTGCTCATCAAATCGTAAATCAAGGTGATGTAGAGCGGCGTCAGTACGGTGAAGAGCAGGAATTCAGACACCGTCAGGTACAGATAGGCGCGGAACGCCAGCAGATACATGATGCCAAGCTGCAATGCGCCCACCAGCATGTACATCAGCACTACGCGCAGCGACTGGTTGCGCGCCCGCAGGAACGGCAGGAAAACCAGGGCGGCAAGGCCGACACGCATCAGCACGGAAAAGTAGCTGTCGACGCTGCCCGCCAGATACTCGCCGATCAGGCTGAAGGAAAACGCCCACAGCACGGTGGTGATAATCAGTAATGCCACGATGAAAGTCTCTCAGAAAGGTAAGCGGTCATTGTAGCGGAGTCTCTGGTTGACAACTGAGCAAATAAAGAACAGTCAGTGGATTTTATACAGCAAAGCCCTGACCAGCAGGGCTTTTGTGCACTGGTGCGAGTCGCGTTACGCCTGATCGAGGTACAGACGGCGCAGGTAGTGCGGCACGGCATCATCGGCGTTGGTGCCGATCACTTCCAGCTCAGGATGCAAATCCTTCAGGCGCTGATGGGCATTTTCCATAATGCAGCCTTTGCCCGCCATCGAGAGCATTTCAGCGTCGTTCATGCCGTCGCCGAAGGCGATACAATCGGCTAAACCGTAACCCATCTTTTTGGCAACGGCTTCCAGCGCGTGGCCTTTTGAGACGCCGCCCGCCATCACTTCCAGACAGGTCAACGTTGAGAAACTGACGTTCACGCGATCGCCCCAGCGAGCATTGATCGCCTGCTCCAGCGGCAGCAGCACTTCATGGCCTGGCGAGGTGAAGAACACTTTGCTCACGCCTTCCGGCTCCAGCAGGCCCGGCTCATACAGCGAATAGTTAAAGATGGCTTCTTTGAAGAAACGCATCTCTTCCGGACGGTGGCGGTTCATAAACCATTCGTCATCGCGGTAGACGTTGGTCACGATATCCGGATTGTTATTCACTACGCCGAAAAGGTCGGCGGCGATGTCGCGGTCAAGGTTATGGGCAAACACCAGATTGCCGTCGGTATCGTGCACGCGCGCGCCGTTGGAGGTGATCATGAAGGACTTGATGCCAAGCCCGTCGCGAATTTGCCCAACGTCAATATGGTGGCGGCCCGTTGCGAACACGAAGTTCACCCCTTTGGCGGTCAGCAGTTGCAGGGTTTCTTTTGCATAAGGGGAGAGACGATGGTCGGGATTGAGTAACGTGCCATCCAAATCAGACGCAACAACCTGGTACATAATAAGATTCAACCTTTGGGTAAGAGCGGCATAGTGCCGGATTAATCATGTCGGTTAAAAAAGCCGACGATGGCAGTGAGCGCGACTGAGCGCATATCGTCCTTTTCAAAAAGGATCTCATGATAAGCACCTTCTATGACAAGCGGGGTGTCACCTTCACAAGGCTTGCCCGCTGCGGCGCGTAATTCACAGTAGCGGTCGTGCATGCGGTTATCCACGACCCGTTCTTCTTCCGCCTGGATGAGCAACGTCGGCGTGTTGTCATCGGCGGCACCTGCGAGGATTTGCTCGCCGGCCAGCACGCCTTCACGCACCCAATGGTACGTTGGCCCGCCGACACGCAGGAAGGGGTTATCCGCATAAAACCCCAGATTACGGCGATAGCGTTCACGGCTGTGAGTCAGTACGTTGAGACCGAACGGCAGCGCATGCCAGCGTCCTGTCCCCATCGCATAGCTTTCACGAATGCGCCGATGGCCCTCGGCGAAATCGAGAATGTGACGCACCATCCAGTCAGGCAGACGCATGATGATACCGAACATCGGCGCACAAAGCGCTATCGCATCACACAGCCCCGGATGGCGTTGCAGCAGCAACGTAGAAATCGCGCCGCCCATGGAGTGCCCAAGAATGTAGCGCTTGCGCCACGGGCCGGGAGCGACCTCCTGTTGCCAGAAGGCGTTCAGATCGTCGACATAATCGCTGAAATTCACCACATGCCCACGGTGGCTGTCGTCGAGCAGTCGCCCGGAAAGCCCCTGCCCGCGGTGATCGATAATCAGCACGTCAAAACCGCTGTGGAACAGGTCATAGGCCAGTTCAGCGTATTTCACATAGCTTTCAATGCGCCCCGGGCAAACCACAATCACCCGATCGTTTTGCTCTGCGCGAAAGCGGACAAAGCGTACCGGAACACCGTCTACGCCTTTAAACTCTGCTTCTTCACGCTGGCGCCAGAAATCGTTCAGTGGCCCCATGGTGAAAGCAGCATACGCGTTTTCTCTTGTTTTCCAGTCCATTTCTTGCTGAAACATCGGGTATCCACCCTTGCTAACCGCGGAAGATCGTATTTTCAGTGACGTGACTTACAACACCTGCTTTATACGGTATTGTGGCATAAAAACTGTGCCTCAGGAATTTCTCATGACCTTTGAATGGTGGTTCGCCTATCTGCTGACGTCGATTATCCTCAGCCTTTCTCCGGGCTCCGGAGCTATCAACACCATGACCACTTCCATCAATCACGGCTATCGCGGCGCTGCCGCATCGATCGCCGGGCTGCAAACCGGATTGGGTATTCACATCGTGCTGGTCGGTGTCGGGCTGGGAACGTTGTTTTCTCGCTCGGTAATGGCGTTTGAGGTGCTGAAGTGGGCCGGTGCCGCTTATCTTATCTGGCTCGGCATTCAGCAATGGCGCGCGGCGGGCGCTATCGATCTCAATACCGTGGCAAAAACTCAGTCACGCGGACATCTTTTCAAGCGCGCGGTGTTTGTGAATCTGACCAACCCGAAAAGCATCGTCTTTCTGGCGGCGCTGTTCCCGCAGTTCATCATGCCGCATCAGCCGCAGGTAATGCAGTACGTGGTGCTCGGGGTGACGACCATTGTGGTGGATATCATCGTGATGATTGGCTATGCGGCGCTGGCGCAGCGCATTGCGGGCTGGATCAAAGGCCCTCGTCAGATGAAGGCCCTGAATAAAGTCTTTGGTTCGCTGTTTATGCTGGTTGGCGCGCTGTTAGCTTCTGCGCGCCATGCGTAATTAGCGGGAGATAATCAGGTGGATGCCGAATCCGGCAAACAGGGTTCCGGCTACGCCATCAATCCACTTCGCCATGCGCTGGTAACCCCGGCGCATGGACGGCAGCGCAAACAGGCTTGCCACCACGGTAAACCACGCGAAAGTTTCAACGATAATCAGCAGGAAAATGCCCCAGCGCTCTGCGGCTCCCACGCTGTCGCCCACGAACAGTGAGAAGACTGAGCCGAAGTAGATAATCGCTTTGGGGTTGGCCAGATTGGTCAGCAGGCCTTTGAGGAAGCTTTTTCCGCTCTGCGCCAGTTCGACGGCTGGTTCAGCCGCTGTCGCATCGCTTTTCTTCAGCGCGCCGCGCAGCATCTGATAGCCCATCCAGCAGAGATAAAGCCCGCCGCCGACCATCACGATGTTATGCAGCCAGGCCATTTTTTCGAGGAGCAGATGCAGGCCCAGGAGCGCCACGCCAGCCCAGACCATCACGCCTGCGGTAATGCCGAGCACGCCCATCATCGCTTCTTTTCGGGAGCGACTGACCGCCGTTTGCGACACGAAGAAAAAGTCCGGGCCCGGGCTCATCAGTGCAATCAGATGCACCATCGCCACGGTGAGAAATAACATCAGCATAAAAAATAACTCGCGGGGAAGTAATTCAGTGAGTGATTATCCTGGCACTTTTTCGCCCGGCTGACTACTCCTCATCATCGCCATCCACGTGCGAGCGGATCAGCGCCAGAAACTCCTGACCAAAACGCTCGAGCTTGCGCATTCCCACGCCGTTCACGCTCAGCATTTCACCCGGTGAGGTCGGCATTTGCTCCGCCATTTCAATCAGCGTCGCGTCGTTAAACACCACGTAAGGCGGGATGTTTTCTTCGTCGGCAATGGATTTACGCAGCTTGCGCAGTTTGGCGAACAGTTTGCGGTCGTAATTACCACCATACGATTTCTGCGCGACGCGAGGTTTGAGCGCGAGCACACGCGGCACAGCCAGCTGTAGCGGGACGTCGGCACGCAGGATCGGACGCGCCGCTTCGGTGAGCTGTAAGGCAGAATGATGGGCGATGTTCTGGGTTGCAAAGCCCATGTGGATGAGCTGGCGAATCACGCTGACCCAATGCTCGTGGCTCTGCTCGCGGCCAATGCCGTAAACGGGCAGCTTGTCGTGTCCCATTTCGCGGATACGCTGATTATTCGCCCCGCGCAGCACTTCCACCACGTAGCCCATCCCGAAACGCTGATTCACGCGATACACCGTCGAGAGCGCTTTGCGCGCATCTTCCAGCCCGTCGTACTGACGCGGGGGATCAAGGCAAACGTCGCAGTTACCGCACGGCTCCTGACGCCCTTCGCCAAAGTAGTTCAGCAGCACCAGGCGGCGGCAGGTTTGCGCTTCCGCAAAGGCACCCATCGCATTGAGCTTATGACGTTCAATGTCCTGAAGCTGCCCGGCAGGTTTCTCTTCGAGGCAGCGGCGCAGCCAGGCCATGTCGGCCGGATCGTAAAACAGCATCGCTTCCGCAGGCAGGCCATCACGCCCGGCGCGGCCGGTTTCCTGGTAGTAAGATTCGATGTTGCGCGGAATATCAAAGTGAACCACAAAGCGCACGTTGGGCTTGTTGATGCCCATGCCAAACGCCACGGTCGCCACCACGATTTGCAGGTCGTCTCGCTGGAACTTCTCCTGCACATCGGCACGCACGTCGTTTTCCAGCCCGGCGTGATAAGCCCCGGCGCTGATACCACGACTTTGCAGACGGGCGGCGGTGTCTTCCACCTTTGAACGGCTGTTGCAGTAAATAATGCCGGATTTACCGCGCTGCTCCTGCACGTAGCGCATCAGCTGATCGAGAGGCTTAAACTTCTCCATCAGCATGTAACGGATATTGGGGCGGTCGAAGCTGCTGATTTGAATCAGCGGATCGTTGAGGCCGAGCAGACGGACGATATCGCTGCGCGTCGTGTCGTCGGCAGTCGCCGTCAGCGCCATAAACGGCAGCGCCGGGAAGCGCTGACGCAAATGCCCTAATGCGGCATATTCAGGACGGAAATCGTGGCCCCACTGGGAGATACAGTGCGCTTCGTCCACCGCCAGCATCACCGGATTCCAGTGGCTGAGGTTTTCGAGGAAGTTGTCGAGCATCAGGCGCTCGGGCGCGATATAGAGCAGGCGGATTTTGCCCGTTCGGCATCCCGCCATAATCTCCTGCTGCTGTTCGCGGGTCTGGGTTGAGTTCAGACAGGCCGCCGCCACACCGTTGGCGAGCAGCTGATCGACCTGGTCTTTCATCAGCGAGATAAGCGGGGACACCACCACCGTCAGGCCTTCAAGCACTAACGCCGGGATTTGATAGCAGAGCGATTTTCCGCCGCCCGTCGGCATCACCACCAGACAATCGCGCCCTTCAAGCACGGTCTCGATGATCGTTTCCTGTCCCGGGCGGAATTGCTGGTAGCCGAAGGTTTCCTGCAAAACCTGTCTTGCCAGCGTTACCTGATTGATCACTTCCGCCTGCGCCACACTCACCCCAGTCCTGAAATAAAAACAGGCGCTATTTTCAATGATTGAAATTATAACCGCCTGATTTAATTTAACTTAAAAGATAGATACTTGAAAAAACACATGCATTATACGAGCAATTATCGAGCCGTACGCAGGTATCATAAACGCTCAGCAGGCAAAACCCTACCTCGTTTTATCTACGTATTGCACTCATGCAATGTCTCACCACGGTAGAAACCATCTCATTTATGATTACAAGTCTGGCATTCACAAAATTTATGTATCTCATTGATTTCAAATAATTATCTTTGCATCTTTTTCTTGACAAGCTTTCGCAACAGGTTATTTATTATGCAAAATTAACCGTTATAAACCTAAAGGGAATTTTCATGGCGATACCAGCTTATTTATGGCTCAAAGATGATGGCGGCGCAGACATTAAAGGCTCTGTTGATGTTCAGGATCGAGAGGGGAGTATTGAGATCCTCGGATTTGGCCACGGGCTTCACCTTCCCACTGATAGTAATACGGGAAAAATCACAGGTACGCGCATACATAGCGCTCTGACTTTCGAGAAAGAATTCGATTCATCAAGCCCCTACATCTATAGGGCTGTCGCAAAGGGCCAGACACTTCAATCAGCTGAGTTCAAGTGGTACAAAATCAACGACGCAGGTCAGGAGGTTGAATACTTCAATATGCTGCTCGAAAAAGTGAAGGTTGTTTCTATTTGCCCCATGATGCATGACTGCAAAAATCCTGGCACCGAAAAGCATAACCACCTCGAAGGGGTTTCACTCCGTTACGAAAAAATAACCTGGAAATACTGTGACGGTAGCATTCAGTTTTCAGACGCGTGGAACGAAAGATGATCCGCTGCACCTTTCACCTTAACGGCGGTGCTTTATCTACGTTAAGCTGCCCTGGTATAGGTTTCTTCCCGGCCTACTCCGGCAATGCGGGGCCGATGAGAAACAACCCTGACTCTATTAAGATTAAGGACATTGGCCCACTCCCGGCAGGACAGTATTTCATCGTAACTCGCGGGCGCGGCGGGCTGGGAACCAGAGCTCGTGACTGGTTCCAGTCTGAAGCAACGGGATCCGATCGGTCAATCTGGTTTGCGCTATACAGAAATGATAGCCGCATCGATGATCTGACATTCATTGAGGATGTTGAAAGGGGCCATTTTAGACTCCATCCGGCAGGATATGCAGGCAGGAGTGACGGTTGTATCACACTGCCTCGCAGATCAGATTTTACACTTCTGCGAGAAGCTCTGCTTAAAACGCCGGCGTTCAAAGTCTCCGCCTCTTTAACAGCCTTTGGCACTATCCAGGTGTACTAATGAAACCCTATCAATTCGCCTTGCTCTGGCTGGCATTTTTTGGTTCTTATCTGATTATCGTGGCGGTCGGCTATATCCTGCTCCCTGAAGGTTCACTGTTCGGGGTTGCCGTTAAGTTTTTTGGAGACATCAGCAGTGAAGATTGGGACAACATGATGGGTTATCTGATTTTCATCGGCTCCGGATTACTCAATGCTGGTTTAGTGTGGTCAGTGGCGGCTGCCTGCATGAGCAAGCAGCGGCGCACCAATGATCATTAAACCGCCGGATCCTGTAACCAACTGCCCGCACACCTGCGGGCTTTTTTATGGCTTATTGCAAATTAGCGTGAATACTGCGCCGGGCGGCGCTGCGCTTGCACCAGCCTACCAGGCGTAATTCAGCGCCTGAGGACAAGAGTGCAACGATTAAAACAGATCGTTGAGCATTACGCCTACGCCGACGCGCGTCTGATTGAAGTTGTAATCAATCAGCGACTCGCCGTAACCGCTGTAAACCTGAGTATAAACACGCATATGCTTCGTCACCGGGTAGCTTATACCCAGCTCCGCACCGCCGTAACCAGTGTTCCAGTTGTACTGGCCTTTCGCACTCAGCACTGCGTCGCCCAGCTGATAACCAATTTTCAGCTGGTAGTAACCCATGTATTTGGTGATATCCGGGTTATCGTCGGTGTCGCCGATGACAAACCACGGCTTCACTTCAACCATCATGTTGCCGTTCTGCGCCATCAGACGCGTATACATGCGGTTCCAGCTGCGGGAGGTAGGGTCTGAGCGACCGTTGGAGTCGTGGTTATAACCCACTTCAACATCGCGCAGCGTCCAGCCTGCAAACTCGTAATCGGTCGCAAAGCCTAAGAAAAGCTGTGGCTCATAGTTAGTTTCGCGGAAAGGCGAAGACTCGCCGGTATTGGAAAGCTGCCACCAGGACTTTTGCGTGTACGAGGCGCCCAGCACGGAATTGTCGCCCAGAATGCCGCGCCAGATAGGGAACGCCAGGCTCAGCTGATATTTCACCTCATCCTTACGCGCATTCTCCGCCCAGTTGTAGGTCTGGATGGCCTCTTTGTTGATGTCGCTGCTCCACGTATAGATCAGATAGTTGGTGTCATACGGGTAGAGCGTGAACGGGTTGTCGTGCTCCTGCAGCATGTTAGCGATGATACTGCCGCGAACGGCGGGCGTATCATGAACATCCTTGATCGTGGCTTCCTGTGCGTAAACGGAAAGCGGCAGCCCTGCTACTGCCAGTAACCAACCCAGCCTGGTTCGCATCGGGAGTTCTCCTGAAATTAATGTTTATTTTTGGATTATTATTCGCCCGACATTCTACCCATTTATCTCTGCAATGCGCGGTTATCCGTTCCGAAAGTCGCACTCAACAGTTAATCTATATAAAATCAACATTTCATTAACCAATGGACAGGTTGCTATGTCTAAAGAACTGACCGCCGAGGAAGCCTTAAAACTGGTCGGCGATATTTTTGTGTATCACATGCCGTTTAACCGTGCGCTTGGCCTGGAGCTGGAGCGCTATGAAAAAGCGTTTGCCCAGCTCAGCTTCAACAATCAGCCGATGATGGTCGGCAACTGGGCGCAAAGCATTCTTCACGGCGGCGTGATTGCTTCGGCGCTGGATGTGGCGGCAGGCCTGGTTTGCGTGGGCAGCACGCTGACTCGTCACGACACCATTAACGAAGACGAGCTGCGCCAGCGCCTGTCGCGGATGGGCACCATCGATTTACGTGTCGATTATCTGCGCCCGGGGCGTGGGAATCGTTTTACCGCCACCAGCAGCCTGCTGCGGGCGGGCAACAAAGTGGCGGTGGCTCGGGTCGAATTGCATAACGAAGACCAGGTCTACATCGCCAGCGCCACGGCGACTTATATGGTGGGTTGATCAGGTAAATTCAGGTAAAATCGTTTTACTTTTCTGTAACGGATTTTACTGATGGATGCTAAACAGACGCGGCAAGGCGTACTACTCGCCCTTGCCGCTTATTTTATCTGGGGCGTGGCACCGGCTTACTTCAAGCTGATCCACTACGTGCCAGCCGATGAGATTCTGACTCACCGTATTATCTGGTCCTTCTTCTTCATGATTGCGCTGATCTCCATCAGCCGTCAGTGGAGCGGGATCAAACGCCTGTGCCAGACCCCGAAAAAAATCCTGATGCTGGCGGTGTCCGCCGTGCTTATCGGCGGCAACTGGCTGCTGTTTATCTGGGCGGTGAACAATCAGCACATGCTTGAAGCGAGCCTCGGCTACTTTATTAACCCACTGGTGAACGTGGTGCTGGGAATGATTTTCCTCGGCGAGCGTTTCCGTCGTATGCAATGGCTGGCGGTCGCGCTGGCGGCGTGCGGCGTGCTGGTGCAGCTCTGGACGTTTGGCTCCCTGCCGATCATTGCGCTGGGTCTGGCCTTCAGCTTTGCGTTCTATGGCCTGGCACGCAAAAAAATTGCTGTCGATGCGCAGACCGGCATGCTGGTTGAAACGCTCTGGCTGTTGCCTGTGGCGGCGATTTATCTGTTCGGCATTGCCGACAGCGCCACCAGCCATATGGGGCAAAACCCATGGTCACTGAATTTGCTGCTGATGGCGGCAGGTGTCGTCACCACTATTCCGCTGCTGTGCTTTACCGGTGCCGCCACGCGTCTGCGTCTCTCGACGCTCGGTTTCTTCCAGTACATCGGCCCGACGCTGATGTTCCTGCTGGCTGTCGTGTTCTACGGTGAAACACCGGGTACCGATAAGATGGTGACCTTTGCGTTTATCTGGGTCGCGCTGGCACTCTTTGTGATGGATGCGGTTTACACGCTGCGACGCGCGCCAAAAGCCTGATGCCCGGCTTTGCTGAAAAACGGCAAAGCTCATCCGGTTAAATTCTTTGTTATTTCAGACGGCTTCTCACATCTTCAACGAATGTATTCCTGAAATGTGAAGGCCGGATGTTACCTCCTGACAGCGCCAGACGTTCTGCCTGGCTTAACGACTCCCAACGGCTGGCGGTGCGCCAGTGGTCTCAAAGCTGGCTGTGGCGCAGCGAGCTCCCCACGTGGCTGCTGATGATCACGATTTACAGCGGCTGGTTTGCCACGCTGGCATTCCATCAAACGCTGGGGCTGGTCGCCTCGACTGCCCTGCTCATTCTGTTGACCACCTGGTATATGTCACTTCAGCACGAGCTTATTCATGGGCATCCGACCCGCTGGCCGCGTCTCAACCAGCTGTTCGGCCTTTTGCCTCTGGCCGTGTGGTATCCGTATGGCCTGTACCGCGATTCACATCTGGCGCATCACCGTAATCAGCTGCTGACCGTGCCGGGAGAAGATCCGGAAACTTACTATTTTTCAGCCGAACGCTGGCAGCGTTTCAGTGAGTGGCAACAACGGGTGATCCGCTGGCGAAACACCTTTGTCGGGCGATTGCTGCTGGCTCCGCTGCTGGATATCTTCGGCGTGCTTGCGGGAATGGTGGCTTCATTTCGCCGTGGTGAACGCCCTGCTATCGCCATGTGGCTGGTTCATTTCATCCTGCTCGCCCTGGTTTTTTACTGGCTGGAGCATAACGATTTCCCGATCCTGTGGTATCTCGCTGCGGTCAGCTATCCAGCGCTTGCCGTGACAAAAGTCCGTTCTTTCCTGGAGCACCGCGCGGCGGACGATCCGCTGGCACGCTCCGCCATTACCGAAACCTCATTACCGTGGCGGCTGCTGTTCCTCAATCTGAACTATCATTCGGTACACCACGATTTACCCGGCGTGCCCTGGTATGGCCTGCGCAAAGTCTGGCTGCGCGATACAGAACGTTATCAGCAGCGGAATCAGGGATTCGTGGTGAAAGGGTATCGGGAATGGTGGCGCAATTATCGCTTCCGCCCGGTCGATGTCACGGTGCACCCGGGGAAATCACATGACCGCTAACATCGCTTTTCCGATGTATGACGTTTATCCCGCAGCCACCGATGCGCTGGCTGCCGCCGTGCTGCGCCGTTTTCCTGAGGCACACTTTCTGCGACCGGTAGAACTCCTCCCACACTGGCGTGACGACACGTTATTGTTGAGCCAGACCTGCGGATATCCGTTAATGACTCAGCTACCGGAGGTTCAGGTGGTGGGTCAGTTTCATTACCTCGCGCCGGGCTGTGAGGAAGGAAACTACCGTAGCAAGCTTGTGATCCGAAAGGGGGATGAAGGTAAAACTTTAGAAGCGTTTCGCGGGCGCATCGCCGCCAGCAATTCAGCAGATTCACAATCGGGGTATCACGCGCTGCGGAACAGCGTGGCGCATGACGATACGTTCTTTAGCTCACTTGTCTGGACGGGCAGCCATCGCCAGTCACTGAACGCGCTGCAAAATGGCGTGGCCGACATTGCAGCAATTGATTGTGTCAGCCTGGCGCTGTTCGCCCGTTATCAGCCAGAAGCGCTGGCGGGGCTTGCGATCATCGGCGAAACGGCGTTAACACCGGGTCTGCCGTTAATCACGTCGAGCCACACGTCAGAGAAAACGCTGGCGTTGCTACGCGACGTCCTGGGCGAGATCGCGACAGAAAAGGAAATTGCAGAACCATTGCTGATCGGCGGCTTCACACCTGCAAGCCGCCGGGATTATGAAGTGATTCTTACAGCCAGTTCTTACGCTTGAAGTAAAGATACGGCGCGAGGCCCGCGAGGATCATCACCACAATCGCTGCCGGATAGCCGAAGCTTAAATGCAGCTCTGGCATAAACTCAAAGTTCATCCCGTAGCTGGAGGCCACCAGCGTCGGCGGCAGGAAGACCACGGAGACCACCGAGAAGATCTTGATGATGCGGTTCTGCTCGATGTTGATGAAGCCCATCGCCGCCTGCATCAGGAAGTTCACCTTCTGGAACAGCGATTCGTTATGCGGCAGCAGCGATTCGATATCTCGCAGGATCTCGCGCGCCTGTTCCAGCTGGACGGCAGGCAAACGCGCCTTACGCACCAGGAAGTTCAGCGCACGTTGGGTATCCATCAGACACAAACGGACTTTCCAGCCGATATCTTCCAGCTCCGCCAGGGTGGAGAGGGCTTCGTCGTACTCATCACCCTGATGGCCTTCCATGATCACGCGGCTCAGCTTTTCCAGGTCGCTGTAGATGTTTTCAATTTCATCCGCCAGCTGTTCGATTTTTGTTTCGAACAGATCCAGCAACAGCTCGAAGGCGTTCCCGTCGACCATTTCCTGGTTACGGGCGCGCATACGATAGAGACGAAACGCAGGCAGTTCACGCTCGCGCAGGGTGAACAGGCGCCCTTCGCGAATGGTAAAGGCCACGGTGGAGTTACCCGCATGGTCGTCAGCATCTTCAAAAAAGAAGAAGGAGTGAATGTGCAGGCCGTCTTCGTCTTCGAAGAAACGGGCCGATGCTTCGATGTCTTCCAGTTCAGGACGTGTGGCCAGGTTTTGACCGAGCTCAGTCTGTACGCGGTTTCGCTCTTCATCATCCGGCTCCACCAAATCGACCCAGACAGAGCTGCCCAGATGTTCGATGTCATCAGACTCAAGACGCGTTAAGCGATTGTTTTCCAGTTGAAATGCGCTCAGCATGACCGGGACTCCCAATGCAAAAAATGATCGGACAGTACGTTGGGCACACAGAAACAATGGGGGTTTCAGACCATAAAGCCTGACTCAGAGCGACGGAATACGAGCGGGTCGCTGACAACCTCTAAGGCCATCAGCGTTGGGTGATAGCCTTAGGAGTTGTTCCTGGATTGCAGGAAGTTGAGCCAGCATCTACTGGGTGTGTCCAAGGTATCAGTCCTCTTAGCGTAATCGTGCGCGCATGTTACGCCAGCCTAAATGCAGCGTCAACACGCAACGAAAAGCCAGAGAGCTTTTCCACCCCTCTGGCAATTAAGACTAGCAGAACGTTAAAAAATTATTATGTTTTTCTTAAAGTTACACAGTTTCGAGACGAGCGTAAGCGGCAACCAGCCATTTGATCCCCTGGCCCTGGAACGCGACCTGCAAACGGCTGTGTTCACCGCTGCCTTCCAGATTGACGATGGTGCCTTCACCAAATTTCGGATGACGGACACGCTGGCCGAGTTTATAGCCCGTGTCGTTTTCCGCCATTGGCGTGCCCATGCGCTGGTGACTCACAGGACGGCTGACGGTGGCACGCAGACGGACTTCTTCCACGCACTCTTCCGGCAATTCACCCACAAAGCGTGATGGGCGGTGATAGACCTCTTTGCCGTACAGGCGGCGCGTTTCGGCGTAAGTCAGGGTTAGCTTCTGCATTGCACGCGTTACGCCGACGTAGGCCAGACGGCGTTCCTCTTCCAGACGACCACCTTCATCCAACGACATCTGGCTCGGGAACATGCCTTCTTCCATCCCGACAATAAACACCTGCGGGAACTCCAGACCTTTCGCGGAGTGCAGCGTCATCAGCTGTACTGCGTCCTGCCAGGTGTCCGCCTGCCCTTCGCCCGCCTCCAGCGCAGCGTGAGAGAGGAACGCCTGCAACGGCATCATGTCTTCTTCTTCGTCGTTGTAGCTGAACTGGCGCGTGGCCGTCACCAGTTCCTCTAAGTTTTCGATACGCGTCTGGCCTTTCTCGCCTTTCTCCTGTTCGTACATCATGAACAGGCCGGAATCTTTGATAACCCGGTCGGTCTGGACGTGCAGCGGCATGTCGACGGTTTCCTGCGCCAGCGCTTCGATAAGCTCCATAAAGCGCTGTAACGCGCTGGCCGCACGTCCTGCCAGGGCTTTCTCTTTCAGCAATTCACGGCAGGCTTGCCACAGCGTTAGCTGGCGATCTCGCGAGGCCTGACGCACGACATCCAGAGTGCGATCGCCAATCCCTCGCGTGGGGGTATTCACCACGCGTTCAAAGGCTGCGTCATCATTGCGATTGGCAATCAGGCGCAAATAAGAAAGCGCATCTTTGATCTCCTGGCGCTCGAAGAAGCGCATGCCACCGTAGATGCGGTACGGCATGCTGACCTGCAATAAGGCTTCTTCCAGCACGCGCGACTGGGCGTTGCTGCGGTAAAGAATGGCGCACTGCTCCAGTGCCCCGCCGTTGTCCTGCCAGGTTTTGATGCGGTTCACCACGAAGCGTGCTTCGTCGAGTTCGTTAAACGCGCAGTAGAGAGAAATCGGCTCGCCGTCGACGCCGTCGGTCCACAGCTTTTTACCCAGCCGCCCGTTGTTGTTCTCAATCAGGGCGTTGGCGGCGCTCAGAATGTTGTTCGTCGAACGGTAGTTCTGTTCCAGACGAATGGTTTCGGCACCCGGGAAATCGTTGAGGAAGCGCTGAATGTTTTCAACCTGTGCACCGCGCCAGCCGTAAATTGACTGGTCATCGTCGCCAACGATCATCACCTTGCCGGTGTCGCCCGCCAGCATGCGGATCCACGCGTACTGAATGTTGTTGGTATCCTGGAATTCGTCGACGAGGATATTGGTGAAGCGTTCGCGGTAGTGCTGCAAGATATGCGGCTTGTTGAGCCACAGCTCGTGCGCACGCAGCAGCAGCTCGGCAAAATCCACCAGCCCTGCGCGATCGCAGGCTTCCTGATAGGCTTTATAAACGCTGATCCAGGTTTGTTCGATAGGATTGCCGAAGCTTTGAATATGATGCGGACGCAGGCCCTCATCTTTCTTGCCGTTGATAAACCACATCCCCTGACGCGCGGGCCACTGCTTTTCGTCAAGGTTCATCGCTTTCATAAGGCGCTTCAGCAGGCGCAGCTGATCTTCGCTGTCCAGAATCTGGAAATCCTGCGGCAGATTGGCGTCGAGATGGTGCGCACGCAGCAAGCGGTGCGCCAGCCCGTGGAAGGTGCCAACCCACATGCCCCCCTGCGAAGAGCCCATCAGCTGCGCGATACGGTGACGCATTTCCGCCGCCGCCTTGTTGGTGAACGTCACCGCCATAATCGAATACGGCGAGCAGTTTTCCACGCTTTGCAGCCAGGCAATGCGGTGCACCAGCACGCGCGTCTTACCACTCCCCGCCCCAGCCAGCACCAGCAGGTTGGTACGCTTGGCCGCTACGGCTTCACGCTGTTTGTCATTGAGGCTGTCGAGCAGGTAAGAAACGTCCATTGGCACCGCCGGAGAAAATCGGGGTTCGCAGAACCCCTGTTAATATATACAGAGTTGCTGGTGATTATATCAGCGTAGTGAGGGATGCCAACCGCGAAATTTCAATGTGCGGCAGCAGGCGACTGTCGTTGATTTGCATCAGGTCGCCATCGAGCAGATTTATCCAGCACGCCTGCATGCCGCAGCGGACGGCACCGGCAACATCCGTGGTCAGGTCGTCGCCCACGTGCAGAATGTGTTCCAGCGGCACATCCAGGCGTTCAGCCGCCAGATGGTACATATCGCTGAACGGTTTCGAGCGCCCGTCAGGGCCAGCGCGAAGCACAAATTTGAAGTACTCATTCAGGCCGAACAATTCTGGCTGGGCATTGCCGTTGGTGATCGCCACCAGCGGCCATTTTTCTGCCAGCTTTGCGAGGGTGTCGTGCGTTTCCTGCGGCACGTCGATGGCGCTGCGCCATTTGGCGAAATTCATCATCGCGGCGTTAGCGCCGACTTCAGCCTCGCTCGTGGATAAACCCGCATTCAGCATCGCCTGCTCTACCGCACGACGCCGCCATTCGGTGACATCGTGATAGATTTCCGGCTCTGCCTGACGTAGCGCCGTGCGCAGTTGCTGGAAATCGATGCTCTCAAGCTGATTCAACGCCGGGTGATAGTTGCGAACAAACGCCAGCGACTCTTTCTCGGTGCGGCGAATCACCTGGCGGTTATCGTAAAGGGTGTCATCGAGATCAAACGTCAGGGCGGCTATCTGGCCCAGAGGACGGTAAAAACGCATTATTTCCCCCGTTTTGCGCGTGGATGCGCTTTGTCGTACACCGAAGCAAGGTGTTGAAAATCAAGATGGGTATAGATCTGAGTGGTCGACAGATTGGCGTGGCCCAGTAATTCCTGCACGCCGCGCAGATCGCCGCTCGATTCCAGCATATGGGTGGCGAAGGAGTGACGGAGTTTGTGTGGGTTGACGTGGCTGTTCAGCCCTTGTTTGATACCCCACTCGCCGAAACGCTTTTGCACATTGCGAGCCGAAATTCGCTTACCGAGTTTGGATAAAAACAGCGCGTCTTCTTCTGCGCCAAACAGCCCGCGTAAATCCAGCCAGTGTTCAATCCACTGCACCGCGTTGCGGCCAATCGGCAAACGGCGCTCTTTGCTGCCCTTGCCCATCACCCACACTTCACCCGATTCCAGATCGAGATGTTTCAAATCCAGACCAACTAATTCGGAAAGACGCAGACCCGCGCCGTACATCACTTCCAGCATCGCTCTGTCCCGCACGGCCAGCGGATCGTTAAGATCGATATCCAGCAGACGATTCACATCATCGACATCAATGTTCTTCGGCAGATGGCGCGGCGTTTTCGGCGCAGAGACGGCTTTCGCCGGGTTGACCTGTAGCTCGCCCTGTCCCACTAACCAGTCGAAAAAACTGCGTAATGCGGAGAGGCGCAGCGCGAGGCTGGCAGGGCCAAGCCCTTTGCGGCGGCTGCGGGTGGCAAAACTGCGCACCACGGCAGCGTCACATTGTTGCCAGCTTTTGACGCCGGTTTCATCGGCTAAAGCGATGATGGCATCAAGCTGACGCTGATAATTCAACACGGTGATGGGGCTTAACTGGCGCTCTACACCCAGATAACGCAGGAAACGTTCGGTGGCTGTCGCTAAAGGTGAGGCCGTCATACGCGCTCGACCCAGCGCTCCAGCAGGCCAGGTAACAGCAGCGAAATTTCCTGAAGGAGGTGTGTGCCTTGTCCTGCCTGATAGTGGTGCGCATCACGGCTGCTGAACAGGATCATGCCCAGATCGCCATCGCTGCCGAGCATCGACATCGCCACCGAGCCAATGGCTTTGGCATCCGGAATCATGACCAGCAATTCCGGGCCGTTGAGCGAACCAAGGAAATGCCGTTCCTGACCAAGACGTTGAATGCGAATGGGTTCAAAGGCCTGACGCGAGAGCGCCAGCTGAGTGAACTTAGACGGCGCGCCAATGCGCCAGCGATCGGCAAACAGGCGAACGGTTGCCCCTGCCAGACCCAGCTCGCGGGCCCAACGATGAAAGCGATTCAACATATCGTCGAGGCTTTCTGCCGCCGCGAGGCGCGTTTGCAGATGCAGCAGGCGGTAGAACAGGCTTTCGTTGGCCGTTGCCTGTTCCACCAGCAGCGACATGTTTTCTTCCAGCGCGTTGATTTGGTTTCTCGCCCGCGCCATGTGCCACTCAACCAACGACACCGTGCCGCGAACAGGATGCGGGACGCGCATCTGCTCCACAACCGGGGCGTTGCGAATGAAAAACTCAGGATGGTGCAACAGATACTCCACCACCGCGCTGTCATCCAGCGCGCTAAGCTCCGCCTGCTGCTCTTCCCCTATTTGTTTCATAAATGAATAAATCCGTCGTAGACATGTGCCGCCGGGCCAGTCATATACAACGGTTGACCCGGTCCTTTCCAGGCGATATCCAGCCGCCCGCCTGGCAGTTCCACGCGTACCTCTTCGGCCAGCAAGCCTTGCTGGATGCCCACCGCAACGGCGGCACAGGCTCCACTTCCGCACGCTTGCGTTTCGCCAGCGCCACGTTCATACACGCGCAAACGGATGTGGTCACGTTTGACGACCTGCATAAAACCGATATTGGCACGCTCCGGAAAACGCTCATGGCTTTCCAGCACCGGTCCTAATGTTTCCACCGCAGCGGTATCCACATCATCGACCTGAATGACGCAATGCGGGTTGCCCATCGAGACCACGCCGCACAATACTGTTTGTTCTGCCGCACGCATAATATAGGTCTTTTCCGCTTTGTTAGCGCGGAAAGGCACCTGCGAAGGCTCGAAGTTGGGTTCGCCCATGTTCACGTGCACCAGTTCGTCATCCGTTACGCTTAATACCATACGGCCATTAGCGGTGCTGACGCGGATATCACGTTTATTGGTCAGGCCTTTGATGCGAACAAAACGGGCAAAACAACGTGCGCCGTTGCCACACTGATTCACTTCGCTGCCATCGGCATTGAAGATGCGGTAGTGAAAATCGAGATCGGGATCGTACGGGGGCTCAACCACCAACAGTTGATCAAACCCTACGCCGAGATGCCGATCCGCGAGGCGACGAATCAGCTCCGGCGAAAAGAACACGTTCTGCGTCACCGCATCAACGACCATAAAGTCGTTGCCAAGGCCATGCATTTTAGAGAACTGCATCATCTACTCCATCCACGCAGAAACAACGACTGAGTTTTAGTAGTTCACCTGAGTCGGGCCACCGCTATCGCCGCGATCGTTACGAGTCGGCTCGGTGCTTTGCGTTCCAGGGTTTACCGGTTGGGTCGGCGGAGCGGCTGTTTTATCGGCCGGCGGAAAATAAAGAGGGCCTTTGAGACCGCAACCCGTCAGCGTAAACAACGCAGTCAAAAGGACCAGAGGTCCAACAATGTTCTTCATTCTAAAGTGCCTGTGGTTGATGCTTTCTGCTTTCTATCATCGCAGGAGAAGACGTAAAAGCAAGCGTTTAGCGATATACTGTCGCCATCACGCAATAATGGGAAACAAAAATGAACGACAGTGAATTCCATCGCCTTGCCGACACACTTTGGCTCACCATTGAAGAGCGTCTTGATGACCGGGACGGCGACAGCGATATCGATTGTGAGATCAACGGCGGCGTGCTGACGCTCAGTTTTGAAAACGGCAGCAAAATCATTATCAACCGTCAGGAGCCGCTGCATCAGGTGTGGCTGGCGACCAAACAGGGCGGCTATCACTTCAGCCTCAAGGAAGATGAGTGGGTGTGCGATCGCAGCGGCGAAACGTTCTGGGATTTACTGGAGCAGGCTGCGACTCAGCAGGCGGGTGAAGAGGTTAGCTTCCGCTGAATCTGTTTTGCCCGGTGGCGCTACGCTGACCGGGCCTACAACGGCTCGAAATGTAGATACTGTTATGCCACGCAAGCATTTTCCATATGCTGAGTGGCATCGAAAGGGCGTCCTGATTTCAGGACGCCATACGCCACCTGCGCCAGCTTCCGCATCATCGCCCCGATTATTAGCTTCCCATTTTTCCCGTT
>NZ_JBOFIN010000012.1:0-10826 GCF_051650185.1 Scandinavium sp. | reverse complement strand
CGGCGGGTTTTTTTATACCCTCACGACCCCCATCTTCTACACTAGCTGTACTCTTTTTGTTCACTCAGGTTGATATTATGTGGTTACTGGACCAGTGGGCCGAGCGGCATATTCTCGATGCTCAGCGTAACGGCGAGTTTGACTCCTTGGCTGGGAGTGGAAAGCGTTTGGAACTTGATGACGACCATCATGTGCTTGCAGAATTACGTGCCGGTTACAGATTACTGAAAAATGCGGGATGTCTTCCTCCTGAACTTGAACAGCGTAAGCAAGCCCTCCAGCTTGCCGATCTCCTGCAAACCGTTCGTGAAGACGACCCGCGATTCAATAAACTTCACCGCCAGCTCACGTTGCTTGAGTTAAAGCTTAGACAAGCCGGGCTCAACACTGACTTTCTTCATGGCGACTATGCGGGGAAACTCCTCAATAAAATCAAAGGAGAGTCATAATGTTACGTATAGGTGAGTTAGCGAAACTGGCTGGTGTTACACCCGACACCATTCGCTATTACGAAAAGCAGCAAATGATGGATCATGATGTCCGTACTGAAGGTGGCTTCAGGCTTTATTCAGACAGCGACCTGCAGCGTCTGCGTTTTATTCGTCATGGGCGACAGTTAGGGTTCACACTAGAAGCGATCCGTGAACTGCTATCGATCCGTATTGATCCCGAGCATCACACTTGTCAGGAATCGAAAAGCATCGTTCAGGTCAGATTGAGTGAGGTTGAGGCGCGCATTGCCGAACTGGAAACGATGCGGCGCTCATTACAGCGACTGAATGATGCCTGTTGCGGTACTGCTCACAGTAGCGTCTACTGTTCGATTCTGGAAGCGTTAGAACAAGGTGCAGAAGCCGACAAATCAGGGTGTTGATTTACCCCAGGCAGAGGATTACACTCGCGCCGAATTAACCCACATACTGGAGATATTATGAGCCGCTATCAGCATACGAAGGGGCAGATTAAAGATAATGCCATCGAAGCCCTGTTGCATGACCCGCTTTTTCGTCAGCGAGTTGAGAAGAATAAAAAAGGGAAAGGAAGTTATCAGCGTAAAGGGAAACAGGGTAATCGAGCGAACTGGGAGGCCAGTGGCAAAAGAGTGATGCACTTTTTTACCACTGGCTTTCTTGTTTCTGGACTCTGATTAAGAGCGATTGTTCTGCTCTTTCAGTAAATCGCGGATCTCAGCCAGCAAGACTTCCTCTTTTGAAGGAGCCGGCGCCGCAGCAGGCTCTTCTTTCTTACGGTTCAGCTTGTTTATCAGCTTGATTGCCATAAAAATGGCAAATGCCACGATGACGAAATCGAAAATATTCTGAATAAAGACGCCGTAATGCATTACGACAGCAGGCACATCGCCTTGTGCGTCACGCAGGGTCACGGCAAATTGTTTGAAGTCGATACCCCCAATCAGCAGACCTAACGGCGGCATAATAATATCGGCAACCAATGAAGAAACGATCTTGCCGAATGCGGCACCAATAATCACACCTACTGCCAAATCGACAACATTCCCGCGCATCGCAAATTCGCGAAACTCTTTAATAATGCTCATTTTATACTCCTTGTGCTGGCTGACGTTTATAAGTTTAACAAATGTTTAGCTGATTTCCATTGCAGAACCAATGTCAGATGGAATAAATAAGCCATGCAATATAAAGGGTTAATGAAAAAGGGCGCCGTTATTGGCGCCCTTTCGTCGTTACAAAAAGAATGGACTTGGCTGAAATAGCCTTTCGACATCGGTAATAAACTTTTTATCTGTCAGGAACATAATGACGTGGTCGCCTTGTTCAATACGAAGATTGTCATTTGCTATCATGACTTCATTACCACGCACTACAGCTCCGATAATCGTGCCCGGCGGCAGTTTTATATCGTCAATCACTCGTCCGACAACGCGAGAGGTGCTTTCATCGCCATGAGCTACAGCTTCAATGGCTTCCGCAACACCGCGACGTAGTGAGGACACACCCACGATATCTGCTTTGCGCACATGACTTAAAAGTGCAGAGATCGTTGCTTGCTGCGGAGATATCGCAATATCAATTACGCTGCCCTGTACCAGATCGACATAAGCTCGACGTTGGATAAGCACCATCACTTTCTTGGCGCCCATTCGCTTGGCCAGCATGGCCGACATGATATTGGCTTCGTCATCATTGGTGACGGCAATAAACAGATCAACCTGATCGATATGTTCTTCAGCCAGTAATTCTTGATCTGATGCGTCGCCGTAAAAGACGATCGTATTTTGCAGCTTCTCGGCCAGTTCAGAGGCACGCTGTTGGTCGCGTTCGATCAGTTTAACGCTGTAGTCTTTCTCCAGACGATGCGCGAGGCCTGCGCCAATGTTGCCCCCGCCGACAAGCATGATGCGCTTGTAGGGTTTCTCAAGACGCTGAAGCTCGCTCATTACGGCACGAATATGCTGTGATGCGGCAATGAAGAACACTTCATCACCCGCTTCGACGATGGTTGAACCCTGTGGGCGAATCGGACGGTCATGACGGAAAATTGCAGCCACGCGCGTATCGATGTGTGGCATATGCTCGCGCATAGTGGACAGCGCATTCCCGACCAGCGGCCCGCCGTAGTAGGCCTTCACTACCGCAAGGCTGACTTTGCCTTCGGCAAAATTAACCACCTGCAGCGCACCCGGGTATTCAATCAGACGATAAATATTGTCGATAACCAACTGCTCTGGCGCAATCAGGTGATCGATAGGCACGGCTTCAGAATGGAACAGCTTTTCCGCATCACGCACATAGTCCGGAGCCCTGATTCGGGCGATGCGATTTGGCGTATTAAAAAGCGAATAGGCGACCTGGCAGGCGACCATATTTGTTTCGTCCGAACTGGTGACGGCGACCAGCATGTCGGCATCGTCGGCCCCCGCTTCACGCAAAACTCGTGGATGCGAGCCGTGTCCTTGTACGACACGCAAATCGAATTTGTCCTGCAGGCTGCGCAAGCGATCGCCATTGGTGTCGACAACGGTAATGTCGTTATTCTCGCCGACCAGGTTTTCCGCCAGTGTGCCGCCAACTTGTCCGGCACCCAGAATGATAATTTTCATCAGTCGCGATCCATTAATTCATCACTGTTTGATTAGCTTAGCGTAGAAGAAACCATCGCCTTCTTCTGCCGCCGGTAAGTTTTGGCGTCCTGGATGTTCTGCATCGCCCGTTTCAGTGAGTGAGGCATCGGGTGTGCGTTTCAGGAAGGCGGCAATTTGTTCACTGTTTTCTTCAGGAAGAATGGAACAGGTCGCGTAAACCAACGTGCCGCCGGTTTTCAGATGCGACCAGGTCGCATCCAGAATTTCCGCCTGCAGTTGTGCCAACTCGGCGATGTCTCGATCGCGGCGCAGCCATTTAATATCCGGATGGCGACGAATGACGCCAGTTGCGGAGCAGGGGGCGTCTAACAGAATGCGATCAAACTGTTGTTCGCCACACCACTGAGAAGGGAAGCGGCCGTCACCCTGCTTAACCTGAGCTTTCATGCCAAGGCGTTTAAGGTTTTCATACACACGCGTCAGGCGTTGCTTATCGACATCTACCGCCATCACATTGGCTTCTGGCGCAACTTCAAGAATGTGTGTGGTTTTGCCGCCGGGTGCCGCGCAGAGATCGAGGATCTTCTCGCCGTTTTCTGGCCGCAGGAAATTCATGCAGCCTTGAGCTGAAGCATCCTGAACCGTGACCCAACCTTCGTTAAATCCGGGCAAAGCCTGTACAGACACCGGAGTTTCCAGACGCACAGCATCAGGATACTCAGGATGCGAGAAGCCAGTAATCCCGGCTTCTTCGGACAAGGCCATCCATTCATCGCGACTATGGTGATTGCGGTTTACGCGAAGCCACATTGGCGGGCGCTGGTTGTTAGCCTCAAGAATCGCTTCCCATTGCTGCGGATAGGCACTCTTAATGCGTTTCACCAGCCAGGAAGGGTGCAGAAAACGCAGCTCTGTGGAGGCAAATTCTGCCTGTAGCGTTTCCTGATTTCGCTGAAACTGACGCAGAACACCGTTGATCAGACCTTTTAGCTGCGGACGTTTAATCGCTACGGCGCCTTCCACTGTTTCGGCAAGAGCGGCGTGTGCCGGAATTCGGGTGTGCAGGAGTTGATACAGTCCAACCATAATCAGGTAATGAACGGTACGTTGCTTGCCTGTCATCGGGCGTTCCATCAACTTATTGATCAACCACTCAAGCTGGGAAAGCGTACGAAGGACACCGAAGCAGAGTTCCTGCAAAAGCGCCCGGTCTTTTTCACCCACCTTTTGCTGCAGTGCGGGCAGGACATTACTCAGTGACTGGCCCTTCTCAACGACCTGCTCGACGGCCTGGGCGGCGAGACTACGTAAATTAGTATTCTTTTTCATATGCTTAAAAATGAAAAGGCCCGGCAGTACCGGGCTTGAAATGAGAACCGTCAGGCGAGACGGTTGCCGGGAATAAACCATTCCCGACGTGAATTTAACAGATCCTGAGCGCTCATCGCTTTTTTGCCCGCAGGCTGTAGCGATTGAAGATTCAGAATGCCATCCGCGGTCGCCACCTGAATACCTTGCTTGCTGACATCCAGAATGGTGCCTGGCTGGGCATTCGTTTTTTCGTTGATGACGCTGGCCTGCCAGATTTTTACCGGCTGCCCGTCAATCTCAAGCCAACTCATCGGCCATGGATTGAAAGCACGGACGCAGCGTTCAAGCTGTGCGGCAGAAAGTGACCAGTCAACGCGGGCTTCTTCTTTGCTGAGCTTTTCAGCGTGTGTAACCTGAGCTTCATCCTGAACTTCAGGTTTTGCTGTACCGCTTGCCAGCTGTTGCAGCGTTTCGGTCAGTCCTTTCGGGCCAAGCTCAGCGAGCTTGTCGTACAAAGAGCCGCTCGTGTCTTCTGCTGTTATCGGGCAGGAGAGCTTGTGGAGCATATCTCCGGTATCCAGACCGACGTCCATTTGCATGATAGTGACGCCCGTTTCAGCATCACCCGCCCACAAAGAACGTTGAATAGGTGCCGCACCACGCCAGCGCGGGAGCAGCGAGCCATGCACATTGATACAGCCGAGGCGCGGCATATCCAGTACCGCTTTGGGCAGGATAAGACCGTAGGCAACGACGACCATTACGTCGGCGTTAAGCCCGGCAACGAGCTGCTGGTTTTCCTGCGGGCGAAGTGACGCGGGCTGGAAAACCGGCAGACCTTTCTCTTCAGCCAGAACTTTTACCGGTGAAGGCATAAGCTTTTTACCGCGACCAGCCGGGCGGTCGGGCTGGGTGAAAACGCCCACAATCTGGTGCCCTGAAGACAACAGCGCGTCAAGATGACGCGCTGCAAAGTCAGGGGTACCTGCGAAAATAATGCGAAGTGATTCTGACACGAGTGTTCTTATCCTTAAGCGCGGGCGTTTAAGCGATCCAGTTTCTCAACTTTCTGGCGGATGCGCTGCTGTTTCAGCGGTGACAGATAGTCGATGAACAGTTTGCCCACCAGATGATCCATCTCGTGCTGAATACAGATAGCCAGCAGGCCATCAGCTTCCAGTTCGAACGCTTTACCTTCGCGGTTGAGCGCACGGATTTTCACTTTCTCAGCACGCGGCACCAGAGCGCGTTGTTCAGGAATCGACAGGCAACCTTCTTCAATCCCGGTTTCGCCTTCTTTCTCCAGCAGTTCAGGGTTGATCAACACCAGTTGCTCATCACGGTTTTCAGAGACATCAATGACGATGATGCGCTGATGAATATCCACCTGCGTAGCCGCCAGGCCAATGCCTTCTTCGGCGTACATGGTGTCAAACATATCGTCAACGATACGCTGAATTTCTGCATTCACTTCTTTAACCGGTTCAGCGATTTTGCGAAGACGCTCGTCCGGGATATGTAACACTTGCAAAACTGACATAATTATCCAGAGTTGTGTTCAGGAGTTGGAAAGATTATTACCTCTATTCTAGACAAATCCCCCTCTGATTGACAGCATCAGTGACCAATCGCAAAGATTGCTCAACGTGCTTGTGGCAAGGGGACAAAGGATGACACCCACAGAAATAGTGCTTCGCCTGATGACAGTGAATAGTGTCTATGGGGATATCTCTTCCGCCTTGCTAAATCAGCTCAGTCATACTGAAACCATTGACGCCGAACGGCTGCAAGCGAAGGGGTTGACGGCAAAGCAAATTCAGCAGTTTTTCTCCCTCTCAGAGCGAGAGTTGTCGCAGACGCAGGCCTGGCTGGCAGAGCCCCATCATTTTCTGCTTACCGCAAACGATCCTGCTTTTCCCTCTGCATTACGAGCGACAACAGATTATCCCGTTGCGTTATTTGTCGCCGGGGATGTCACTTTGCTCTCTTCTGTACAGTTAGCCATTGTCGGCAGCCGTAATCATTCCTGGTACGGTGAACGCTGGGGAACCGCGTTTAGTGAAGCGCTGTCACGCAAAGGGTTCACGATTACCAGCGGGCTAGCGTTGGGTATTGATGGCATAGCCCATCGAGCAACACTCACCGCTTCAGGGAAAACCATTGCTGTACTGGGGAACGGCCTTTTTCATACCTACCCACGCCGCCATGCTTCCTTGAGTCAGCGCATTCTTGAGAGTGGCGGAGCACTGGTCAGCGAGTTTCCATTGGCTCAGCCTCCCTGGCCCGCCAATTTTCCCCGTCGTAATCGCATCATCAGCGGTCTGAGTTGCGGTGTGCTGGTCATTGAAGCCGCAATAAAAAGTGGTTCGCTCGTGACTGCCCGAACGGCTCTGGAACAAGGACGGGAAGTTTTCGCCCTGCCAGGGCCGCTGGGGAATCCGGGTTCAGAAGGGCCGCACTGGCTGATTAAACAGGGCGCCACGCCAGTGACCACTGTCGAGGATATTCTGGAAAATTTGCAATATGGGCGGTATCCGTTGCCAGATGAGACTGAAAATTCAAATTATTCCCCGGATAGGGAGCTCACGGCATTGCCATTTCCGGAGCTCCTGGCTAACGTAGGAGATGAGGTAACACCTGTTGACGTTGTCGCTGAACGTGCCGGCCAACCTGTGCCAGTGACGGTAGCTCAATTACTCGAACTGGAGTTAGCAGGGTGGATCGCAGCTGTACCCGGCGGCTATGTCCGATTGAGGAGGGCATGCCATGTTCGACGTACTGATGTATTTGTTTGAGACTTACATCCATAACGAAGCAGAAATGCGGGTGGACCAGGACAAACTGACTCGGGATCTCACCGACGCCGGTTTTGATCGTGAAGATATCTACAACGCGCTACTTTGGCTGGAAAAGCTGGCTGACTATCAGGAAGGGCTCGCCGAGCCGATGCAGCTGGCTTCTGATCCGCTCTCTGTGCGTATCTATACCGCAGAAGAGTGCCAAAGGCTGGATGCCAGTTGCCGGGGATTCTTGTTATTCCTGGAGCAGATTCAGGTGCTAAACCTCGAAACGCGTGAAATGGTTATCGAACGCGTCATGGCGCTGGATGCCACAGAGTTTGAACTGGAAGACCTGAAGTGGGTCATTCTGATGGTGCTGTTTAACATTCCAGGCTGTGAAAATGCCTATCAGCAAATGGAAGAATTACTCTTCGAAGTAAATGACGGTATGCTGCATTAATTCCATTGTGTAGCGACAAGAGTTGTTATGGCCAAATCAGCACTGTTTTCGGTGCCTAAAAACGAGCCCTGCCCACAGTGCGGGGCTCCACTCGTTATCCGGTCCGGCAAACACGGGCCCTTTCTTGGTTGTTCCCATTATCCGGAATGTGACTATGTGCGTCCCCTGAAAAGTCAGGCGGACGGGCATATTGTTAAAGTTCTGGAAGGCCAACTTTGCCCGAAGTGCGGCGCTGAGCTGGTGCTGCGACAGGGGCGTTTCGGCATGTTTATTGGCTGTAGCCAGTATCCCGCCTGTCAGCATACCGAAATCATTGATAAACCGGATGATACTGCCATCGCCTGCCCGCAGTGCGACGAAGGACATCTGGTACAGCGTCGCTCTCGTTATGGTAAAACCTTTCATTCTTGCGATCGCTATCCTGATTGCCAGTTTGTCCTGAATTTCAAACCGGCAGTGGGTGAATGCCCGACGTGTCATTATCCGCTGCTTATCGAAAAGAAAACGGCGCAAGGCGTGAAGCTTTTCTGTGCCAGTAAACAATGTGGAAAGCCGGTTCCGGCGAAAGATCAGTGAACAATAACCTGCAAACAGAAAGCGTGACGAAAGCTCTCATCGCGCTAAAAAACAAAGAAGTCATCGCTTATCCTACTGAAGCTGTTTTTGGTGTTGGCTGCGATCCGGACAGCGAAACTGCCGTCATGCGCTTGCTTGAAATAAAGCAGAGGCCTGTCGAAAAAGGGTTAATCCTCATCGCGGCTGATTACGAGCAACTCAAACCTTATATTGACGATTCGATGCTGTCCGATGCACAGCGCGAAGCCGTTTTCTCGAAATGGCCGGGGCCGGTGACGTTTGTTTTCCCTGCTCGCCTCTCAACACCACGTTGGCTGACCGGGCGTTTTGATTCCCTGGCTGTACGCGTTACCGACCATCCGCTGGTGGTTGAACTGTGCAAGGCGTATGGCAAGCCATTGGTTTCAACCAGCGCAAATCTGACGGGACAACCTCCATGTCGGACGACTACTGAAGTGGTTGCCCAATTTGGTGAAGCGTTCCCTGTTGTGGTGGGAGAAACCGGCGGTCGGCTCAATCCTTCCGAAATTCGCGATGCCCTGACGGGCGAACTTTTTCGCCAGGGGTGAGGTTATGGAACCGTATGCAGTTTTTGGCAATCCGATTGCGCATAGCAAATCTCCTTTTATTCATCAGCAATTCGCACTGCAGCTGAACATTGAACATCCTTATGGTCGTGTGCTTGCTCCAAGGGAAGCCTTTAATGCAGCCCTGGATACCTTTATGGCTGCTGGTGGAAAGGGCTGTAACGTCACGGTGCCCTTCAAAGAAGAAGCATTTTCGCGAGCGGATGAATTGACGGAGCGTGCTGCGATGGCTGGCGCGGTTAATACCCTCAAGCGTCTTGAAGATGGGCGGTTGCTCGGCGATAACACGGATGGCATCGGTTTGCTGAGCGATCTGGAACGCCTTGCTTTTATCAAACCAGGATTTCGTATTCTACTGGTGGGCGCAGGTGGCGCGGCTCGTGGAGTGATCATGCCGCTGCTGTCTCTCGACTGTGCGGTGACAATCACTAACCGCACATTCTCGCGAGCCCAGGAGTTGGCAACGATCTTTGCTCATACGGGCAGCATCCGGGCGGTGGCAATGGATCAACTGGCGGGTGAAGAATTCGATCTGATCATTAACGCGACCTCAAGTGGAATCGGGGGGGATGTGCCAGCGATCCCTGCTTCACTCATCCATCCAGGCATTCATTGTTATGACATGTTTTACCAGAAGGGAAACACACCGTTCCTGAGCTGGTGTGAACAGCATGGTGCCAGACAGCGTGCGGATGGTTTGGGAATGTTGGTGGCACAAGCAGCACACGCGGTATTGCTTTGGCACGGCCTGATGCCTGAGATTGCACCCGTGATCGCATCACTGAAGAAAGAGCTGGCATTGTGAACCAGACAATCCTGTTTCCCGATCGTGAAGAGTGGGATGAACGCCGACAGTGCATCTTCTTCCCGGCGTTAGTCTCCGGTTTCCAGATGCAGTGCGCGTTATCGGCGGAATCACTGGAGCGCCGCTTTGGTCGCGGCACGCCAGCACATTGGTTGGAGAGCTTTCGCCAGCATCGCTGGGATCTGGAGGAAGAAGCTGAAGAAGCTATCCGTGAACAGCGGGAAGACGATCAGGGCTGGTTCTGGCTTTCCTGATCCAAATATTCATTTTTCCATTTTACATAGTTGTTGGCGGAGTATTTCAGGCCTTCGAGTTCCTTCTCCTTTAAAGGGCGGATCTGTTTTACCGGACTGCCCAAATACAGAAAGCCACTTTCCAGACGTTTGTTTTGTGGCACCAGGCTGCCAGCGCCAATCATCACATCATCTTCTACGACAACGCCGTCCAGTAAAATAGAACCCATTCCCACCAGAACGCGATTGCCAATCGCGCAACCGTGCAGCATCACTTTATGCCCTACCGTCACATCTTCACCCACAATAAGCGGGTTGCCTTCCGGGTTGGTGGTCGATTTATGGGTGACATGCAAAACGCTGCCGTCCTGAATGTTGGTGCGTTTGCCAATAGCAACGTGGTTAACGTCTCCGCGAATGACAACCAGCGGCCAGATGCCGACATCATCGGCAAGACGGACATCGCCGATAACGACACTGGTGGAATCGATCATTACGCGTTCACCCATTGTGGGGCGCAAAGACTGATAGGGGCGGATATTTGCAGACATGTTTACCTCTAAAGAAAGGATCGCAGGTGATGACGGCCATTATCGGCCTTAAACGGGGCTTTCACACCTCAAAAAAGCAGCAGATCGTATGGGATCTGGACAAAGAGAATGAAAAAACAGCTATCAGAAAAAAGATCGAAAAAAAAGGTTGTGCAAAAAATTGGGATCCCTATAATGCGCATCCGTTGAGACGACAACGTGAAACACTTCACAAGATGGTCGTAGCAACGAAGAGAAAAAATCCTGAAATTCAGGGTTGACTCTGAAAGAGGAAAGCGTAATATACGCCACCTCGCGACAGAGCGCTAAAGCGCGTCGCAACTGCTCTTTAACAATTTATCAGACAATCTGTGTGGGCACTCAAAGTGACATGGATTCTTAACGTCCTCGGACGAAAAATGAATACCAAGTCTCTGAGTGAACATACGTAATTCATTACGAAGTTTAATTCACGAGCAT
>NZ_JBOFIN010000011.1:0-15625 GCF_051650185.1 Scandinavium sp. | reverse complement strand
TCTAATTTGTTGCCGTCTTTGTTATAAATTTCAGCCGCATTTGCTGCGCCTGCTACCAGCAGTGCTGGTACCAGGAGGGACAGTACTTTAACTTTCATGTTATTAACCCTCTGTTATATGCCTTTTTTATCGCCACTGCTTACTGATTAACCCTCTAATCAGTCGGCAAACCCATTGTGCTGCAAAATGCAGAAATATCCAACAAGAAAATGATACGAGAACTTTTAAGGTGTTTCAAATTACCCATTAGGTGTTTCAATATGTAAATTAAAGGGAACTTTTCGATGCTACAAAAAGCCAAAAAATATCGCACCAATAATCAAAAAATATGAAAAACACAATAAAATCAATGCAATAAACACCTTATTCGGTATAGCACTGAATGACAAAACAAAATGCTCAGCGAGCTCTAAAATAATCGACGCTATCATCATTAACTTTATTTATTACCGTCATTCAGTTCTGAATGTCTGTTTACTCAAATTTCTACCGGGTGCATCGCATCCGGTTTTTTTTTACCCTTCTTTACGCAACCTTAATAGTTATGTGCTACCGCCACGAAATTATAATGACTATTAAGTAATCATCCTCACTGGAAAAATTTCCCTTTAGTACTACCAGTTAAATAATCTCTTGTTAATTAGTGCTATTTTTCCGACGCTCATCGTAAATATTTGTACAGAAAGTGTAACGATGTACATCTTTATTCTGCACACTGTGGAGGTTGCTCAGAAAGCCAGCAACAGGCGGCAGAATGTGGAAATTGGCGTATTAGGCTTTATACTGCCTGCTGGACTTGCCTTAGCAGAGAGCCATTTCGGGCAAGGCAGTAAGAAAGTTTTCGCGCTCTTCTGGTGCAGTCATCATGGATTACACACGCTAATGAGTCATTCCGACACGCCTTTCCCTAACAAATTCTCCCTCATCCCCGGGAGCATCACCCGTTTCTTTCTGCTGCTGATCATCGTCCTGCTGGTGACGATGGGGGTGATGATCCAAAGCGCGGTGAATGCGTGGCTTAAGGATAAGAGTTATCAGGTCGTCGACATGACTCATGCTATTCATAAGCGTGTCGATACCTGGCGCTACGCGACGTGGCAAATCTATGACAACATCGCCGCCTCTGCGACCTCCACGCCTGGCGAAGAAGGTCTGCAAGAAACTCGCCTGAAGCAGGATGTTTATTACCTCGAAAAACCACGCCGTAAAACCGAAGCGCTGATCTTTGGCTCCCACGATGGCTCTACTCTCGACATGACGCAAAAGATGTCGACCTATCTGGATACGCTTTGGGGTGCCGAAACGGTGCCGTGGTCGATGTATTACCTGAATGGTCAGGATAACAGCCTGATCCTGATTTCGACCCTGCCGTTGAAAGATCTCTCTGCCGGTTTCAAAGAATCTTCCGTTGGCAGCATTGTCGACTCCCGCCGGGCGGAGATGCTTCAACAGGCCAATACGCTCGACGAACGCGAAACGTTCTCTTCTCTGCGTCGGCTTGCCTGGCAAAATGGCCACTATTTCACTCTGCGCACCACCTTCAACCAGCCAGGCCACCTGGCAACCGTGGTGGCGTTTGATCTGCCTATTAATGATTTGATCCCGCCGGGCATGGCGCTGGACAGCTTCCGCCTGGAGCCAGATCCGTCGCAAAGTAATCTGCGCAATCAGGATAAAGAAGCCGCGGACAGCGTCAGCATTAACTTTAATAGCTCGCGCATTGAAATCGCTTCATCGCTGAATTCAACGGGAATGCGGCTCGTCTGGCAGGTGCCCTTCGCCACGCTGATGATGGACACGCTGCAAAACATCCTGCTGCCGCTGTTGCTCAACATCGGCCTGCTGGCACTGGCATTATTTGGCTATAACACATTTCGTCATTACTCTGGCCGTCGCCAGGCAGACACGGGCGTACCTTCGGCCGCGAACAACGAGCTACGCGCGCTGAAAGCGATTAATGAAGAGATTGTTTCCATCCTTCCGCTGGGTTTGCTGGTTCACGATCAGGAATCGAACCGGACGCTTATCAGCAATAAAATTGCCGACCACCTGTTGCCGCACCTGAATCTGCAAAACATTACCAGCATGGCAGATCAGCATCAGGGCGTCATTCAGGCGACCATCAACAACGAGCTTTACGAGATTAGTCAGTTCCGCAGTCAGGTGGCTCCGCGTACGCAAATCTTCATTATTCGCGATCAGGATAAAGAAGTGCTGGTGAACAAAAAGCTCAAACAGGCGCAGCGTCTGTACGAGAAAAACCAGCAAGGGCGCATGGCGTTCATGCAAAACATTGGCGATGCCCTGAAGCAACCGGCCAAATCACTGGCTGAAGAAGCAGGTGCTGTCGACGGTGAGCAGCATCTGAAACTGGCCCAACATGCCGATAGGCTGGTGCGACTGGTTGATGAAATTCAGTTAGCCAACATGCTGGAAGGCGACGGCTGGAAAGGCACCTCTGTGCTGTTCTCCCTTCAGGATTTAATTGATGAAGTGGTGCCTGAAGTTTTACCCGCGATTAAGCGCAAAGGCTTGCAGCTCCTCATTAACAACCAGCTAGCGGCCAGCGAGCAACGTCACGGCGACCGGGATGCCCTGAAGCGCATCCTCCTGCTGCTGATTCAGTACTCGGTCACCACCACGCAAATCGGCAAAATCACTCTCGAAGTGGGTGAGGATGAATCCGCGGAAGATCGCCTGACCTTCCGTATCCTCGATACCGGCAATGGCGTCAGCAACAGTGAAATCGATAACCTGCACTTCCCTTTCCTTAATGAAACGCAGGAAGACAGTTTTGGCAAAGCCAATGCCCTTACTTTCTGGCTTTGTGATCAGCTGGCACGTAAACTTGGCGGGCATTTGAACATCAAAGCGCGGGAATCACTGGGTACGCGCTACTCGCTACACGTGAAGATGGCGCCTCGTGAAGAAGAAGCGGAAGCCGAAGAGAAACTGCTGGATGAGGTTATCGCGATGGTCGATATCACCTCGAATGAAATTCGCAGTATCGTTATTCGACAACTTGAAAACTGGGGCGCGAGCTGTATTTCCCCGGACGAAAGACTGACGAGTCAAGAATATGATCTGTTTTTGACAGATAATCCGTCTAATCTTACTGCGCCTGGCTTGCTTTTAAGCGATGATGAGGCCGGTATTCGTAAGATTGGCCCAGGACAACTGCGGGTAAACTTTAATATCAGTAACGCTATGCAGGAAGCTGTGCTCCAGCTGATAGAAGAGCAGCTTGCACAGGGAGAATTACTGGGAACGCCAGCTGGCGTAAATGAGAACGCTGAGCTCCATGCCAGCGGTTATTATGCGCTGTTTGTAGACACGGTACCGGATGATGTTAAGAGGTTGTATACTGAATCAGCGACAAACGATTTTGCTGCGCTGGCACAGACGGCTCACCGCCTGAAAGGGGTGTTTGCCATGCTCAATCTGGTACCCGGCAAGCAGTTATGTGAAACGCTGGAGCATCTCATTCGTGAGAAAGATGCCCCCGGCACAGAGAAATATATCAGCGACATTGACGCCTACGTCAAAAGCTTGATGTAGCAAGGTAGCCTAATACATGAACAATATGAACGTTATTATTGCCGATGATCATCCGATTGTACTGTTCGGTATTCGCAAATCACTTGAGCAAATCGAGTGGGTGAATGTCGTCGGCGAATTTGAAGACTCCACTGCACTTATCAATAATCTGCCAAAACTGGACGCCCATGTGCTGATTACCGACCTCTCCATGCCTGGAGATAAGTACGGTGACGGTATTACGCTGATTAAGTACATCAAACGCCATTTCCCGGGTCTGTCGATTATCGTCCTGACCATGAACAACAACCCGGCCATCCTGAGTGCGGTGTTGGATCTGGATATTGAAGGGATCGTCCTGAAACAAGGCGCACCAACCGATCTGCCTAAAGCGCTGGCAGCGCTGCAGAAAGGTAAAAAATTCACCCCGGAAAGCGTCTCTCGCCTGCTGGAAAAAATCAGCGCGGGTGGCTACGGCGACAAACGTCTGTCACCGAAAGAGAGCGAAGTACTGCGCCTGTTTGCAGAAGGTTTCCTGGTCACCGAAATCGCCAAGAAGCTGAACCGCAGCATTAAAACCATCAGTAGCCAGAAGAAATCGGCGATGATGAAGCTCGGGGTGGAAAACGATATCGCCCTGCTGAACTACCTCTCTTCCGTGACCCTGAGTCCGGCAGATAAAGACTGATTCATCAGGCTTCGCTGAAAACACAAAACCCCGGTTCGCCGGGGTTTTTTCTTGCTATGCCCGTGCAAACGCAGTGCCGCCGGGCAGTTCACCCTCAGGACTCTCTGCTTTTCCTGACCCGCGCTGCATACACCGCCAGCGTCTGTTTCAGCACATCGAGCGTTACCGGCTTGGACAAGCAGCTGTCCATGCCTGACTCCAGACAGCGCTGTTTCTCTTCAGCCAGCGCATTCGCCGTCACCCCTACCACCGGCAGCGTCAGCCCTAACTGGCGGATACGCTGCGTCAGGCGATAGCCATCCATATTCGGCATGTTCACGTCACTCAGCACAATATCAATGTGGTTCTTGCTGAGAACATTCAGGGCATCCACACCGTCGTTGGCGGTTTTACACTGATACCCCAGCGATCCGAGCTGATCGGCCAACAGGCGTCGGTTAATCGGATGATCATCCACGACGAGGATCATCATGTCATCGTTCGCATCATGGAGACTCTCTGCGGACGGCAGCGCACCAGTGCCGTGCTCATTTTCCACTTCAATGCGGTAAATTCTGCCCAACAGCGACAGTAGCTCATGCGGAGAAGCCACGCTGTGGATCCACTCCCCTGCCGCACGTTCGAGCGGAATGCCGATATGACGACGGCAGAAAATGATTGCCGCGCGCCCGGCCCACGGCTGCACGAGCTCGTCGTCCGAAATCAGCATATCGTCACTTTGCGGCGTCTGGCCTTCGTAACGAAGTACTTCGACACCGTGACGTGTCAGCAGGGACTCAACAAACTGTGCCAGCGAAGCATTATGAACGGCAAGCCAGCAGCGTTTACCTGCCAGCCCTTCAATCGCCGCTGGGGTCGTATTCTGCACGCCGTACAGGGGAATACGGATGGTGAACTGACTTCCCATTCCCGGCTCGGTGTCCACGGAGATATCGCCGTCCATCATGCTGATCAGCTTCTCGCAGATTGCCAGCCCTAATCCGGTGCCCTGGAAATTACGCTGCACCCCCGTCCCGACCTGGAAGAACGGATCAAACAGGCGAACCACTTCTTTGGCCGGGATACCCACACCAGTATCACGCACGCTGATGCTCAGATAATTGCCGTTTCGCTGCAGATGCAAAATAATGCAGCCGATGTCGGTAAATTTAATCGCATTACTCAGCAGGTTAGAAATCACCTGCTGTAAACGCATCGGGTCACCCATCAACTGCTGTGGCACGTCTGGCTCGACAAAGCAGTACAGCCCTAACTGTTTACGCACCACCAGCGGTAAATAGTTGGCGGTGATGTGGCTCATCACCTCGCGCGGTGAAAACTCGCGTGGCTCGATTTTCAGTTGCTCAGACTCAATTTTTGAGAAATCGAGAATATCGCTGATGATCTTCAATAACAGGCCAGACGAGTTATTCATCGCCGTCACCAGCCTGTCCACCCCTTTCGGCAGCTCTTTGGTCTGCAATAAATCCAGGTTGCCGATAATGCCGTATAACGGGGTACGCAATTCATGGCTGACGGTGGCAAGGAACATCGATTTTGACTGGCTGGCCTGCTCTGCTGCCTGAGCCATTTCCTGTAGCGACTCTTCCATTTTCACGCGTGAACTGACGTCCACCAGCACGCATATCGCCACGTTTTCGTTACGATAACGGGAATGCACGAAACTGATTTGCAGGTTGGTATTGTTACTGGTCAGCACATCCACAAAGTTAACCTGCTGGCCGCAGATGATTTGGGTCAGCCGTTGCCGATCTTCGTGAGTCAGCATGTTGAGATAATTATGCGCCAGCTCGTTACTCAGAATGTTGGTGCCATCCTGAGTACGCAAAATACAAATCCCGACTGGTGCGGAAGCGACGATTTTACGGTTGAACTGCTCATGCTCTTCCAGTCGCTGTGCATCGGCTTCAGCAGGCAGGAAAATGCGCCGCTCATACATTCGCGCCATGGTAAACAACGCAAAGCCCGTGAGGATATTGAGCAATACGGCGTTGAGAATGAGCATTCTTATTCGCTCAAGTACCAAATCAACCGGCACGGAATAGACAATACTCAGTGAAGAGGGCGGCAAGCTTTTCTTCAGCACCAGCTCGCGCAAACCGGAGGTATAGCCGAACCACGCCCGCTCCTGCATCCAGTGCGGATCGATTTTCAGCTTATTTTCACCGCCCGTGAGCGCAATCAACGACTGGCCGTTTTCATCCAGAATATTCACGCCCATCGGCATGCTGCCGGGGGTAAAGAAGTTTTCCATGCGGATAGTCTGCTCAGCGCCCAGCAGCGCCTGCAAACGGTTAGCCAGGTACACGGGCGTCAGCGCATAGAAATAGCCCACCCCAGGACGTGGCCCCTGGCTAATCCAGAACAGGTTATTGCCACGTTCGTCCTGCGGCGCATTGCGATATTTAACGATACGCTCGTGCAGCGTTTTCAGCGCCTGATCGCGCTCCATCGGCATTTCACGCAGGCCAAAATTGGCCATGCACAGATTGTCGCTGCCAATCAGAAACACACGGTTGAGATCGTAGGCGGCAGAAAAATTATCTCGCCAGTAACGCATAAACCAGGCCAGCGACTCCAGAGAGCCCCGCCAGGTGTTGCTCATCGCGCCGCAATCGGAATCCTGAAACAGGGGCTCAAACTCCGGAACTTCAGTACTGTCTGTTGCGGCACGCGAAGAGAGCACGCCGTTTTCCGCACTCAGTCGGTTTTCCGCAATGTACTTCAGCTCCTTCATGACATCAGAGGTTCGCTGAATGTAACGCTGGGCCTGATCGTAACTGAGGTTAAACTCCTGACGAATTTCAGCCTCTTTGCTGTGCAAAGCGTTGACGATGTAGAAAACAGAGACGAAGGCAATCAACAGCCAGAGCAGCAGAGCCAGTGCCCGAAACAGATAGCGGGAAACTTTTAGCGTTGTGCGGAAGGAGACGAGGTATTTCAACGTTTAGCCGTGTGCGTACAAAAAGATGCGATTAAGGTAGCGGTAAATGCCCCCTCCCGCAACGTTCAAAGAAAAAGGGCCAGCTTTCGCTGACCCTTTGGCGGTTATTTCAGACGATTACTCGTCTTCATCATCCGCTACGTCATCTTCGGCGTCGGTATCGGTTTCTGGTGCGATTTCATCATCACCTTCCGCCACGCTGCCATCGATAGCGTCGAGCTCTTCGTCGTCTACCGGCTCGGCAACACGCTGCAGACCCACAACGTTTTCATCTTCCGCAGTACGAATGAGGATAACGCCCTGAGTATTACGGCCAACCACGCTGACTTCTGACACGCGAGTACGCACCAGCGTACCTGCATCGGTGATCATCATGATCTGATCGGTATCTTCAACCTGCACCGCGCCAACCACAGAACCATTACGCTCGGTCACTTTGATCGAGATAACACCCTGTGTACCGCGTGATTTGGTTGGATATTCCGTTTCAGCCGTACGCTTACCGTAGCCGTTCTGGGTCACGGTCAGCACCGCGCCTTCTCCGCGTGGGATAATCAGCGACACAACTTTGTCTTCACCTGCAAGCTTGATACCGCGAACACCGGTCGCGGTACGGCCCATGGCACGTACTGCGTTCTCTTTAAAGCGCACCACTTTACCGGCCGCAGAGAACAGCATCGCTTCATCGTTACCGTTGGTCAGATCAACCCCGATCAGCTCATCGCCTTCGTTCAGGTTCACCGCGATGATCCCGGCAGAACGTGGACGGCTGAATTCGGTCAGTGCAGTTTTCTTCACGGTACCGCTGGCGGTTGCCATGAAGACATTAACGCCTTCTTCGTATTCACGAACCGGCAGGATCGCAGTGATTCGTTCGTTCGCTTCCAGCGGCAGCAGGTTAACGATTGGACGACCACGCGCGCCACGGCTCGCTTCCGGCAGCTGATAGACCTTCATCCAGTACAGGCGACCACGGCTGGAGAACAGCAGGATCGTGTCGTGGGTGTTGGCGACCAGCAGGCGGTCAATAAAGTCTTCTTCTTTAATACGTGCGGCCGATTTACCTTTACCGCCACGGCGCTGAGCTTCGTAATCGGTCAGCGGCTGATACTTCACGTAACCCTGGTGAGACAAGGTCACCACAACGTCTTCCTGATTGATCAGGTCTTCGATGTTGATGTCTGCCGTGTTCGCCGTGATTTCGGTGCGGCGCTCATCGCCAAACTGTTCACGAACCAGCTCCAGCTCTTCGCGGATCACTTCCATCAGACGGTCTGCGCTACCCAGGATGTGCAGCAGTTCAGCAATCTGCTCCAGCAGCTCTTTGTATTCGTCGAGCAGTTTTTCATGCTCAAGGCCGGTCAGTTTCTGCAGACGCAGGTCCAGAATCGCCTGAGCCTGTTGCTCAGTCAGATAGTACTGACCATCACGTACGCCGAACTCTGGCTCAAGCCACTCAGGACGCGCAGCGTTATCGCCCGCACGTTCCAGCATTGCCGCTACGTTACCCAGCGCCCATGAACGCGCGATCAGGCCAGCTTTCGCTTCAGCCGGAGTCGGCGCCTGACGAATCAGTTCAATGATCGGATCGATGTTCGCAAGGGCAACCGCCAGCGCTTCGAGGATGTGCGCACGATCGCGTGCTTTACGCAGTTCGAAGATGGTACGGCGAGTCACCACTTCACGACGGTGACGAACGAATGCGCTCAGAATATCTTTAAGGTTCATGATCTTCGGCTGGCCATGGTGCAGAGCAACCATGTTGATACCGAAGGAAACCTGAAGCTGAGTCTGGGAATAGAGGTTGTTCAGGACAACTTCACCCACCGCATCACGCTTGATTTCAATCACGATGCGCATGCCGTCTTTATCGGACTCGTCACGCAGCGCGCTGATCCCTTCCACGCGTTTGTCTTTGACCAGCTCGGCGATTTTCTCAATCAGGCGCGCTTTGTTCACCTGATACGGAATTTCATGCACGATGATGGTTTCGCGGCCGGTTTTCGCGTCAGCTTCCACTTCCGCACGGGCACGAATATAAATTTTGCCACGGCCGGTACGGTACGCTTCTTCAATGCCACGACGGCCATTGATGATGGCCGCTGTCGGGAAGTCTGGCCCTGGAATGTGTTCCATCAGCCCTTCAACGGTGATGTCTTCATTTTCGATATAGGCGAGACAGCCGTTGATCACTTCCGTCAGGTTGTGCGGTGGAATGTTGGTTGCCATCCCTACTGCAATACCGGATGAACCGTTTACCAGCAGGTTAGGAATTTTGGTTGGCATGACGTCCGGAATTTTTTCCGTGCCGTCATAGTTATCCACGAAATCGACGGTTTCCTTGTCCAGGTCAGCAATCAGCTCGTGGGCAATTTTCGCCATACGGATTTCCGTATAACGCATCGCTGCGGCGGAGTCGCCGTCTACGGAGCCAAAGTTACCCTGACCGTCAACCAGCATGTAGCGCAGCGAGAACGGCTGCGCCATACGTACGATAGTGTCATAAACGGCGGTATCACCATGCGGGTGATATTTACCGATGACGTCACCCACGACACGGGCAGATTTTTTATAGGCTTTATTCCAGTCATTGCCCAGTACGTTCATGGCGTATAGTACGCGACGGTGTACCGGTTTCAGGCCATCTCGGACATCTGGAAGCGCACGGCCAACAATCACCGACATCGCATAATCCAGATAAGAGTTCTTTAACTCTTCCTCAATGTTGACCGGTGTAATTTCTCTCGCAAGGTCGCTCATCTAACCGCTATCCCTCTACATGTTTCCCGGATTCAAAGGTCGCAAATTATAACACAGCAGACCGGATTGAGGTAAACCAATAGCACCTGCACAACGCTTTATTCGCGCCGGGGTGCTGATATACTCTTTGGCCTGATGAAAAAAGGAGTCAATGCGCCCATGAATGCCGAAAAACCGCCGGTGGCTAACGTCGATCACGACGAAATTGCGAAATTCGAAGCTGTCGCCTCACGCTGGTGGGACCTGGAAGGGGAATTTAAACCGCTGCACCGTATTAACCCGCTGCGCCTTGGCTACATTGCCACCCGCTCCGGCGGTCTGTTCGGGAAGAAAGTGCTGGATGTCGGCTGTGGTGGCGGGATCCTTGCGGAAAGTATGGCCCGTGAAGGCGCGAAAGTGACCGGGCTGGATATGGGCTTTGAGCCGCTTCAGGTGGCGCGTTTGCATGCGCTGGAAACCGGCATTCAGGTGGAATACGTCCAGGAGACCGTCGAAGATCATGCGGCAAAGCATGCTCAGCAGTATGACGTCGTCACCTGTATGGAAATGCTGGAGCACGTTCCCGACCCGCAATCCGTGGTTCAGGCCTGCGCAAAACTGGTTAAACCCGGCGGTCAGGTGTTCTTTTCCACCCTCAACCGCAACGGTAAAGCCTGGCTGATGGCAGTCGTCGGTGCCGAGTATGTTCTGAAAATGGTGCCGAAAGGCACGCACGACGTGAAGAAATTTATCAAGCCAGCTGAACTGTTGGGGTGGATTGACCAGACTACCCTGCAGGAACGTCATATGACCGGGCTGCATTACAATCCCATCACGGACAAATTTAAGCTCGCTGCGGGCGTTGATGTTAACTACATGTTGCATACAAGCGCAAAAATCGCCTAAGCACATCACCTTTTCTTATATAAATTGCGCGACATCATGTTGCGCATTTATACCCCTCCGTTGAAGAAATCAGCACTCGATCAAATTTTCATTTTTTTTTCTGCAATATTGACATCACGTCCAGGCCTTACAGTACGAGGACTTAGCCTTTTTCACTCTTTGACAACCTCAATTTAACGTCAAAATCAACCCTTGTACTCAAAAGAATCCTTACTAGAATACTCACCATATAGCGTTTCAATTATCAAAGAACCCCTACATATAGTATTTATCCACAGAGTTAGTCACAGCGACTCCATTGTGGATAAACGGGGGATATTTTTCATTTCACGGACAGGGTAAAGCACATGAATCAGAGTCTGATGGTGACTAAGCGTGATGGCGGGACTGAGCGTATCGATCTCGAAAAAATCCATCGCGTGCTGGATTGGGCCGCGGAAGGGCTAAACAATGTTTCCATTTCTCAGGTTGAACTGCGCTCTCACATCCAGTTCTACGACGGCATCAAAACCGCCGATATCCATGAGACCATCATCAAGGCCGCCGCAGACCTGATTTCTCGCGATGCCCCTGACTACCAGTACCTGGCCGCACGCCTGGCGATTTTCCACCTGCGTAAAAAAGCTTACGGTCAGTTTGAACCGCCAGCGCTCTACAACCACGTCGTGAACATGGTTGAGCTGGGTAAATACGACAGGCATCTGCTGGAAGACTACACGGAAGAAGAGTTCAAGCAGATGGACGGTTTTATCGACCACTGGCGCGACATGAACTTCTCTTATGCCGCAGTGAAGCAGCTGGAAGGGAAATACCTGGTTCAGAACCGTGTCACCGGCGAAATCTACGAGAGCGCTCAGTTCCTTTACATCCTGGTTGCCGCGTGTCTGTTCTCTAACTACCCGCGTGAAACCCGTCTGGACTACGTGAAGCGTTTCTATGATGCCGTGTCCACGTTCAAAATTTCACTGCCTACGCCAATCATGTCTGGCGTGCGTACCCCAACTCGCCAGTTCAGCTCTTGCGTGCTGATCGAGTGCGGCGACAGCCTGGATTCCATCAATGCCACCTCCAGCGCGATTGTGAAATACGTCTCTCAACGCGCAGGTATTGGTATCAACGCTGGTCGTATCCGTGCGCTGGGCAGCCCGATTCGCGGCGGTGAAGCGTTCCACACCGGCTGTATCCCGTTCTACAAACACTTCCAGACTGCGGTGAAATCCTGCTCTCAGGGCGGCGTACGTGGTGGTGCTGCCACGCTGTTCTACCCAATGTGGCATCTGGAAGTGGAAAGCCTGCTGGTCCTGAAAAACAACCGTGGTACCGAAGCGAACCGCGTGCGTCACATGGACTACGGCGTGCAGATCAACAAACTGATGTACACCCGTCTGCTCAAAGGGGAAGAGATCACCCTGTTCAGCCCGTCTGATGTGCCGGGTCTGTACGATGCGTTCTTCGCTAATCAGAATGAGTTCGAGCGTCTGTATGTGAAATACGAAAAAGACGACAGCATCCGCAAGCAGCGCATTAAAGCGGTAGACCTGTTCTCTCTGGTGATGCAGGAACGTGCTTCCACGGGCCGTATCTACATTCAGAACGTCGACCACTGCAACACCCACAGCCCGTTTGATCCGGTCGTTGCGCCAGTGCGCCAGTCTAACCTGTGCCTGGAAATTGCCCTGCCGACCAAACCGCTGAATGACGTCAACGACGAAAACGGTGAAATCGCCCTGTGTACGCTGTCAGCGTTTAACCTTGGCGCTATCGACAGCCTCGACGATCTGGAGGAGCTGGCTATTCTGGCTGTACGTGCGCTGGACGCCCTGCTCGACTATCAGGATTACCCCATTCTGGCCGCGAAACGTGGCGCAATGGGCCGTCGTACGCTGGGTATCGGTGTGATTAACTTCGCTTACTACCTGGCGAAGCACGGCAAGCGTTACTCCGATGGCAGCGGCAACAACCTGACCCACAAAACGTTCGAAGCGATCCAGTACTACCTGCTGAAAGCCTCCAACGAGGTGGCGAAAGAGCAAGGCGCGTGCCCGTGGTTCAACGAAACCACTTACGCCAAAGGCGTGCTGCCGATCGACACCTACAAGAAAGACCTGGATGCGATCGTTAACGAGCCGCTGCATTACGACTGGGAAGGCCTGCGTGAGTCGATCAAAACTCACGGTCTGCGTAACTCCACGCTGTCTGCCCTGATGCCGTCTGAGACCTCTTCACAGATCTCTAACGCCACCAACGGTATCGAGCCGCCGCGCGGCCACGTCAGCATCAAAGCCTCGAAAGATGGCATTCTGCGTCAGGTGGTGCCGGATTACGAAAACCTGCAAAACGGCTACGAGCTGCTGTGGGAAATGCCGAACAACGACGGCTACCTGCAACTGGTCGGCATCATGCAGAAGTTTATCGACCAGTCTATTTCGGCGAACACCAACTATGACCCGACGCGCTTCCCGTCTGGCAAAGTGCCGATGCAGCAGCTACTCAAAGACCTGCTCAACGCCTATAAATTTGGCGTGAAAACCCTGTACTATCACAACACCCGTGATGGCGCAGAAGATGCCCAGGACGATCTGGCACCGTCTATTCAGGACGATGGCTGCGAAAGCGGCGCATGTAAGATCTGATATTGACCCTCACCCCGGCCCTCTCCCTAAAAGGGAGAGGGAGCAAACCATTCCCTCGCCCCTTTGGGGAGAGGGTTAGGGTGAGGGGAAAACACACAACAGGATCCCCTTCCATGGCATATACCACTTTTTCACAGACGAAAAATAACCAGCTGCTGGAGCCGATGTTCTTCGGCCAACCGGTTAACGTAGCCCGTTACGATCAGCAAAAATATGACATCTTCGAAAAGCTGATCGAAAAGCAGCTCTCCTTCTTCTGGCGTCCGGAAGAGGTCGATGTGTCCCGAGACCGCATTGACTACCAGGCGCTGCCGGACCACGAAAAGCATATCTTCATCAGCAACCTGAAGTACCAGACGCTGCTGGATTCCATTCAGGGTCGTAGCCCGAACGTGGCGCTGTTGCCGCTGATTTCGATTCCGGAACTGGAAACCTGGGTGGAAACCTGGGCGTTTTCTGAAACCATTCACTCACGTTCTTACACCCACATCATCCGTAACATCGTCAACGATCCGGCGACCGTGTTCGATGACATCGTGACCAACGAGCAGATCCAGAAACGTGCGGAAGGCATTTCCCACTATTACGATTCCCTGATCGAGCTGACCAGCTACTGGCATTTGCTGGGCGAAGGCACCCACACCGTCAACGGCAAAACCGTGACCGTGAACCTGCATGAGCTGAAGAAAAAGCTGTATCTGTGCCTGATGAGCGTGAACGCGCTGGAAGCGATTCGCTTCTACGTCAGCTTTGCGTGCTCCTTCGCGTTTGCCGAGCGCAAACTGATGGAAGGTAACGCCAAAATCATTCGTCTGATTGCACGTGATGAAGCCCTGCACCTCACCGGCACTCAGCACATGCTGAATCTGCTGCGTTCAGGCCAGGACGATCCGGAAATGGCAGAGATTGCCGAAGAGTGCAAACAAGAGTGCTATGACCTGTTCGTGCAGGCCGCCGTTCAGGAAAAAGAGTGGGCAGAATACCTGTTCCGTGACGGTTCGATGATCGGCCTGAACAAAGACATTCTGTGTCAGTACATCGAGTACATCACCAACATCCGTATGCAGGCTGTCGGTCTTGATCTGCCGTTCCAGACTCGCTCTAACCCAATCCCGTGGATTAACACCTGGCTGGTGTCTGACAACGTTCAGGTTGCCCCGCAGGAAGTGGAAGTGAGCTCTTATCTGGTCGGTCAGATTGATTCTGAAGTCGATGCCGACGACCTGAGCAACTTCCAGCTCTGATGAGCCGCGTTACGCTTCGCATCACTGGCACACAAGTGCTGTGCCAGGAAGAACACCCTTCCCTGTTGGTGGCGCTGGAATCGCACAATGTGGCGGTGGAGTTTCAGTGTCGCGAAGGGTACTGCGGATCGTGTCGCTGCCGTCTGGTTTCCGGCCAGGTTGACTGGCTGATGGAACCCCTGGCCTTTGTCCAGCAGGGGGAAATTCTTCCCTGCTGCTGTAAGGCCAAAGGCGATATCGAAATCGAGATGTAATATCCGAACGGGATATTACATTTTTCCTGAAGCCTCACCGCAATTTTTATATCGCCTTCCCTTTCTTCCGGTTTAGTACTTGATGCTCCCCCTCGCCCGCTTTATTCTGCGCTCACAATAATTATCCCGCAGGAGAATAAAATGTTATTACATGATGAATACGAAGGTTTCTGACCTATTATTCAGGGAGGATAGTAAACATGGATGTTAATCAACTCGCCATTCTGAATACCTTTTCACAAATCACCACCGCAGCGGCGATGCTGCTCAGTCTTATTATCGCCTGTGCAGCCATCGACCGGCACCAGCGCACCGCGCGTAAGGCGCAAACAGCCACATTCCTCTACGAAAGTCGTTTTGACAAGCGCTACATCGACGGCTTGCATGCGCTGCGTGCCATTCATTTGTCGGGGAAGTCTTTTCGCCGCTATATATTCCCGCCACAGACACTGACGTCGCAAGAAAGCAAAGAAAGACAGCAACTGGTTTATTGCCTTAACTTTTATGAACGGCTTGCCGTGGGGATCCACCACGGTATTTATGGCTTTGTTGAATAAATCAGATTTCGGGTAAGTCTCCCCGAAGCAGGTTGTGTTTTCAGGCAATACGCACGCTTTCTGGCATACCTGCTTTCGTCATTTTGTTCAGCGCTCGCACCATGGCCATTGCCTCCGCAACCT
>NZ_JBOFIN010000010.1:0-11127 GCF_051650185.1 Scandinavium sp. | reverse complement strand
AGGTTGCGGAGGCAATGGCCATGGTGCGAGCGCTGAACAAAATGACGAAAGCAGGTATGCCAGAAAGCGTGCGTATTGCCTGAAAACACAACCTGCTTCGGGGAGACTTACCCGAAATCTGATTTATTCAACAAAGCCCTGCGGCGTTAGTCCGAGTCCGGGCACCACTATTTAAAGAAACCAGCTTAACGGCTGGTTTTTTGCTTTTGTATTTCCGGACTCTTCATCGAAGTGGTTCGATGATTCGCCGCAAGCGGCTCACCCCTTCGGGGCCAACGCGACAAGCGCGTTGTTCTAACGCCTGCGGCGTTAGTCCGAGTCCGGCACCACTATTCAGAAGAACCAGCCTAATGGCTGGTTTTTTGCTTTCTGGAGTTCCGGACTCTTCATCGAAGCGGTTCGATGATTCTAAGCCCCCGCCAAAGCCAATCTGGAAGAATTGCTACCAGAGCCATGGTTATTTTGTATTTTGTCGACCATGCTTTTTGTAATTCTCAAACCGACCCTTGTTACCGGCGTTTCATCCTCAGGATCTGTAAATGCGTAATGCACTTATGCCCGTCCTCGTAGCCGTAGCCATGTTTATGTTGGGCGTTTTTATTCTGAATACGCAGCTCTGGTATTCTGCGCGCGCAGACAGCCTTGCGGGTGCTCGCTATGCCATAAAGAATATGAATGTCATTCTGGATGAGGCCCACCGCGCCACGCTCTCGGCAATGGACATCGCGCAACGAGGCTGCGGTCTGGAAGAACAGTATCGGCTCGGCACCGAGGCTGCTTTGCAGCCCCATCTGAGAACGATCATGATCCTTAAACAGGATACGGTTCAGTGCTCTTCTCTGCCTGGCAACCGCGTGCTGCTGGTCAACGTCACAGCTTTATCGAATGCTCCCTTATTACTCGTCCCGGCTGACAGCACGGTAAACGGCCTTCCCGTTCTTATCTATCAAACCAATTTTGCCGACAGCCGCATTGTGGTTTCCATAAGCGACCGGCATATCCGTGATGCCTTAAATATTCCGCTCAAAGATATCTCGTATGTCTTAAAAGTGGGAAATAACGTGATAGGGGTGTCTGGCGGGGTTTCTGCGTTAGGCAATACACAGCAATTTTCTGGTCGCGCAGTGGCGACAAACTATCCCTACAGTATTGAATACAACATCCCGCCGATGATTAGCCTGCCGAGACTCATCAATAAAGGCGGCGGCATAGTGCTTTTTTTACTGCTGACATCCTGCGTTGCGGGCTGCATCCTTTATAAGTATCTGAACAAAAATACGTTACCGGATGAAGCGCTGCGAAGAGCCATTGCCAGAAATGAGATCGTCCCTTTTTATCAGCCCGTCGTAAACGGCAAGGAAGGGACACTGCGCGGGGTTGAAGTGCTGGCGAGATGGAAGGTTGCGGACGGGGGGTATATTTCTCCTGCGGTTTTTATTCCGGTGGCAGAGAAAACGGGAATGATCGTGCCCCTGACGCAAAACCTGATGGCTCAGGTGGTCAAAAACATGAATTCCATTGCCAGTAAGTTGCCGGAAGGTTTTCATGTGGGCATTAACTTCAGCGCGTCGCATATCACCTCCCCTACCTTCGTGGAGGAGTGCCTCAGCTATAAGCGAAGTTTTAGCCGACAAGATTTAAACCTGGTTATCGAAGTGACGGAACGCGAACCTTTGGATGTCGATGAGCATCTCGTCAATACCCTGAATGTTTTGCATAACAATGGCTTTACCATCGCCCTGGATGACTTTGGCACCGGTTATTCCGGGCTGTCCTATTTGCAGGATTTGCATATCGACTACATCAAAATTGACCAAAGTTTTGTCGCACGGGTCAATGCTCACGAGGACTCCACCCGAATTCTCGATTCCGTTCTGGATCTCGCACGTAAACTTTCAATCAGCATTGTCGCCGAAGGTGTGGAAACAAAAGAGCAACTCGACTATCTCAATCGAAATAACATTACTTTTCTTCAGGGATACTATTTTTTCAAACCTGTTCCGCTACCTGAGCTGGTTAAAATCCTGCTGTCTAAACCGAAGGTGAAAGTGGTGGTTGAGTAGTCATCCGCTTTATCGCGTTGCGGGTGATTACTACCAAAAAAAATGGCCCCTGGCGGGACCATTCACGAAACTTTAAAAGAGATAGATTACCTATCTGACGGCTGCGTTTGATTCGACCAGGCCTGAATCAATCCTTTTAAATGCTGTTGTACTTGCTGCTGTGTTGCAACGGCCGTATCGCTGGGCTGGCTCTGGAGCACGCGGAGCTGTTCCTCAAGAGGGACCGTCTGGCGGAAGCTGTTCATCATCTCGTAAACGCTGGATTTCAGCTCGCTGACGGTAATGTATTTCCCTTTTTGCCCGTCCAGCGCATTGAGTTTATCCACCAGCGTTTGCAACTGCTGCATGCCATTGTTCCAGCCATTTAAGGTTGCCTCTGGTAACGCATTCACTGCTTGTCTCTGCTGCCATTGCTTCTGCATTTCCGCCACCTCAGGGCTTTCTGGCCACAGCGTGTTGGCCTGCTTCAGCAAGGCATTGCCATACTGAAAGGCCCAGTCGGGTGAAAGCGCGGATAAGGATTTCAACTGTTGCGTGGCACTCTCCAGCCATTTTGACTGGTCGACACGGCTTTCCTTTGCCTGACGCAGCGTTTGTACCTGCTCGCCTGTCAGCGCTTGCGGCAATGGCGCGACTGAGGCGGTCAAAGCCTGTGAGGCCGTATCGACACGATGCACATATTGCCAGCCCCACAGCGCAATCGCGCCGACCACCAGCGCAGAGCAAACGCCTGCCAGAAATACTGGCCAGCGCTTTGGCGGTGGCAGCGTTTCATGCACCACTTCAACACTCACTTCCGGTTCCGGGCGAATGACGTACACCAGGCGGCTAACCAGCGGCACTGAGTCATCGGCGGGTACAGAAGCCAGTGCCTGCGGCGGAAGCGTGACTGCAGGTACGCTCCCCTCCTGCGGTGAACTGTTTTCCAGCCGGGTCAGGGCGCTGCGCACCTGCTGCACCAACCCTGTCGTCGGACAGGCATGCTTTAACGCCTGACGGGTCAGGATCTCATCCAGTGAAATCAACAGTTTTTCGGCCTGGTCCAGCGAAGGCAAATCACTGTGACTGAGAGAGAAAGTCCGGAATATTTTCTGCAACCGCTGGAACAGACCATTCAGAATTTCTGCCCGGGCATGCACGGTTTGCGGCCAAAGCTGCGCCCACTGATGGCTCAGCAACGCATTCAGAATGGTCAGCCCTTCATTCATTCCCTGCACGCGAGCCAGATGGCTGCGCGCGAGGGTATACCACGCCCCGGTCTGAAGCTCGACGCCGTTCAGCTCAAACAGCGAAAGAGAGAGCGTTTCGACGTGCTTCCAGCTCACATCCGGGCGAGCCGGATGAGTCAACTTGCTCATCTCTTCACGCAAGGCAATAAAATCGGCTAACGAACGAGGGTCACTGCCTGTTTTCACGGGGCGAGGTTGTACATCATGCATGGTCATATCCTGGGAGTCGAAAAGGAGAGAGTTGGGCTGGATGAGCGTCAGGCCGACGCTATGGTTTGGTTTTCTTCATGATCATGAGAAAAATCAATCACATTACTGGCCTGCATATCCGCACAATGCGCCATTTGCCCTACCAGCACGCCACCCTGCGCGACCGACAAGGTGACATAATGCAACTTGCCTTCTATTCGCCCGTGTTCGCAAATCTCAACGCTTTCTGCACAGCATTCGCCATCGATGGTGCCGTCCACCACCAGCACCGGTGAGGCCACATTCCCGGTGACCAGGCCATCCCGCATGACGGTGATCTGCCCGTCTTTCGCATGAATGTTGCCCTTCACCTGACCGTAAATAAACACCTGTCCGGTGGTGGTGATATTGCCTTCGAAAATCACACCCTGAGCAATCACGGTGCCCTGAGTTGGGTCGACGCTGGTCGCAGAATTAAGCGTGATATTCTCTTTCTTCGTCATATTTTTTCCAAACATCAGTGACGGTATCCTTTTTGTACCATGAAGAATAAAGGCCCCAGCCGATAAAATAGCGAGCACCCCGGCTATATAAGGCTGAAACAGAACCCAGGCCAGCAGGGTGAATAACCACAGCAGCAGGCCAAGATAAAAGAAGAAAAAAACCATAGGCAGCAAACTTTATGTTTCGACGCAAACCCGTCTGCTATGCGAGCAAGCGGCTCATCATGTCAAAAAATACGTCCTCGTTAAATTCACAACGTGGCGTCCAGCCCGGGCCTGTCGGGCTCCACGTCCAGCGAGCACTCTCACTTGAACGCATGAACAATCGACAGGCTGGGGTGTTTTTGCCGCCTTCACAGAAGGTGACTTCCATGCAGCCCGTCACGCCCTGTCCGTATAAAAACACCGGCGTAAACGCCACCGTTTTATTTTCATAACGAAGCAGGATGCCAGAGACATTGAATACTTTCCCGCCAATCAAATATTCAATTAATGACACCGCTGTGCTTTCAATGCCAATCCCGGTACCCGCCAGCCAGGCTTCCATATTTTCCTGAAGCTCGCCGATTCGCTGACGGAACTCGGTGATATCAGCCTGGCTGCCCTCTGCTCCTGTTCGGGATTTTTGCTCCTGAAGCTTTTTTAGAAATTGTGCTTTTGCTGTCATAGTTACCTGCGTTGTGCGTCCTTACGACCTGTCCGGATGTGTTCAGTAGAATGCTTACCAGCGTCCGGACGCTCCGCCACCGCCGCTGCTGCCACCACCACCACTGAAACCACCACTCCCACCGAAGCCTCCACCGGAACGGCCAAACCCGCCGCCACCGCCACGGAAAGGCCCTCCTCCGCCACCGGACCCGGCTCCACCCAGAAAACCGATGATGACGAGATAAACCATCATGCTTGTGGAGAAAACGAAAATAACCGTGCCAATGGCAGCGCCACTCATCAGCGTAAGTGCCGCCATAACCAGGCTGCTGAAAAAACAACGTTTCAGCGCACCAAACTTGCGGAATATCAGCAAGGGCAGGAACGGCATGCCAAACAGCCAGACAAAAATGCCAACGCCTGAAGGCTCCATAGAGTCATCGTACGAAGCGGGCTGAGTTTCGGCATCAGACGTTGGGTTGGTGGAGATCTGAATGAGCTTATTCACACCGGCCTGGATGCCGCCTTCAAAATCTCCGTGCTTCAGATAAGGCACGATAGAACGGTTGATGACCTGGCTCGCCTGCAAATCTGTCACCACGCCTTCGAGGCCGTAGCCCACTTCAATTCGCAGCGTGCGATCGGCTTTCGCCAGCACGAGCAGCAAGCCGTCATCCCGCTTTTTATCCCCCAGCTTCCAGCTGTCAAAAACGCGAGTCGAATACTGTTCGATGGTTTCGTCCCCGGTGGTCTCAACCAGCAAAACCGCAGGCTGATGCCCGGTGTCTTTTTCGAACTGAGCCAGCGTTTGGGAAATCGATGAGGTAGCCTGCGTCGAGAGCGTGTGAGTGGTGTCGGTAACCCTTTCCTGCAACGCAGGCACCGCAACAGTTTGTGCACGCGCTGCCAGCGAAACCAGCAGCGTGAGCGCTATCAGAATCAACCGCATCGCCGTCACCCCTGAGCTGGTTTTGAAAAATCAATCTCAGGCGCAGTACTGACTTTCCTGATGTCGTCCGGCTGGAAGTTCTGTTTTCTTTCGTAGCCCAGAATGCGAGCGAGGATCACACCAGGAAACTGGCGGATTTGCAGGTTGTAGGTTTGCACCGCCTCAACATAACGGTGACGCGCCACGGCGATGCGATTTTCCGTTCCTTCGAGCTGCACCATCAGGTTGGTGAACATGGCATCCGCTTTGAGTTCCGGGTAGCGTTCGCTGATCACCAACAGGCGAGATAGCGCAGAACTCATTTCCTGCTGAGACTGCTGATACGCCTGCATGCTTTGGGCGTTATCCGGCGCGCTCTGGCTCTGCGACACGCTGCCTATTCTGGCTCGGGCGTCAGCAATCTCTTTGAAGACGCTCTCTTCATGCGCAGCATACCCTTTCACCGTTGAGACCAGGTTCGGGATCAAATCAGCGCGGCGCTGATACTGGTTCATCACCTCCGCCCATTTGGCGGAGACATCCTCATCGCTGGACTGAATATCGTTATAGCCACACCCAGACAAAAACAAAATGCAGGTACAAAGGCTGACCCACTGAACAAATTTACCGATCACAACGCAATTCCTTTTCGCTAAAAATCACTTACCGTTCCACGCAGCAAACGTCATATCGACGTCTGCTTATCGAGGTAGTTTTGCTGTTTCAGGTGACGGATAAGCACGCGTCCTTCTGGCATAAAATCTGTGCCATAGCGCACCAGGCCAATCCCTTTTAATTCAGCATCAATGGCATAACACAGCTCACCGGGGATTTCCTGGTCCAACAGCACCACCGAGATACTTTTCAGACGCGGCTCATACTTGAGTAACACGACGGACAGCGTATTCATCAGTTGATGTGCGGTGCCCGGCATCCCTTGCAGAATTTTGGTCATGTCCGGCAAACCGTAATCCGGCAGATGCGCCAGCGTGCCCGCGCGACAGTTCAGAATGCGCTGCATGTTATCCAGCACCGACAAAATCACCTGGTTTTGCTCATTGACCTGATTCAGGTCGAGCCCACCGGTGAAATTGCCGTAGAGGATTTCGTAGAGAGAGGGGGCTAAATGGCTGTCAGGCATCAGTCATCCTTTACAGGGATTAAAATGAGTTGCTGATGATTCAGTTCGATACGGCGTGGATCATCCGGATCTAACTCTTCGCGGCTTAACACAATGCGCCAGGTATTGTTCGTCTGGTCAGGTGTCAAGAACATGGCTGCAACCGCCACAAACTGCGCACCGGCTTCCATTGGCATATCTACGCTAACAGCTTCACCCGGCCGAACGCGGATGTCTTTCTCAGCCACCAAATCGGCTTTGATTGCTTCACTGTCAGCGGCGAACAAGGAAGGGTAGTCCGTGCTGTCAAACGCCTTACGATCTTTAAGCTGGTAGATCCGCACCACAGTCGCCAGGGCATTTCCCTGAGCATTGTTATTCACGCCTTCTCGAGCACGAATATCCAGATGCAGCGTTTTAATTTTCTTGTAGAAAATAGACTTCGTCATCGAGACGGTGCCATCACTCACGGCCTGAGTTAACCCACACCCCGTCAGCAGCAGGCACAGCATCGCCAGAGCAGATAATCTTTTATTCACGGTAATTGCCTTCATCATCAGCATCCCTTCGATGAGGTTGTTCCAGCAAACGCTGATAACGCCCCAAATTAATTGTAATGGTGTCGAGCCCGGCCTCCGGGCGAGTTTCGGACTGCCTGCGCATCACTGCCGTTCTGCCCAACTGAATGCCACTGCCCCCTGATTGACAGGAGAGCGAGGCATCCGGAAGCAACGCTCTTGCGAGGGTTAACGTAATGCGCAAATCCAGTCTTGCGCCCAGGTAAACCTGTAACAGCGCCAGAAAATCGCGATGCAATGCCGCGCCAGGCAGCCAGGATTTGGCTTCATCCGGATTGTCGGTGGTCAGCCTGAGATGCGCCTGATGATTAACATCAATCGCATGGCTGCCCATCACCGGACGATTGGCCAGTGAAACTGGCGCAGAAGCGCTCATCCGAAGCGTTTGTCTCACCGCAATACGCGCTGGATCGTGAGGCACAATTTCCGCACGTGTATTCGGCGCAAGAAGCCGCACGATGGCGGCAATCCCCTCACTGGTGCGAGTGGGCAGCCGCATCAAGCCTGGCAGCGCCAGGAACCGGGATATGGGCGTAGCGATGTTCTCGGCGCATCCCTTCAGCCCCAGCCCCGCCAGACTCAGCAAATATTGCGAGGTTTTGTCTTTTCCTCCCGGCTGGAAAGAAGCCGGCCAGGAGTATTTACGCCAGATTCGATAAAACTGGGTGATCAGGCGATGGTTAAAGATGTCCAGAAAGTCACTGGCAACTTCATAGCCTTCTCGCCGCTGGGTAATGTCGTCGATGCAGGCTGTTGGCAGCGGAGACTCCACGCCATACAGCCCCATAAAAGTGACTAAGGCGCTAACGGGTTTATCAGGTTCATCCGGGATATCCAGACGCTTAAACTCGCCTGCAGGAAAACCCATTCCCGGATGAGGACGAAAACGCACCGGATCGTTGCTGAGCTGCCAGGTGCTGCCTATCGCGGGCGCATCAGGCTGGCTTTGCTCAAGCAGCTGGCAAAAACGGTAGAAGTTCGTCCGGCTGATATCGTCCTGAAGCTGCGCCGTTAGCCGGGCAGTCGCTGATTGTGATTCTCTTTCCATCGGATGCATTTATTTTCCGGCTGAACGATAAGGGTGAGCTGATTGAACAGGTGAATATCGCTGTACAGGGCGAGGAAACGGTTGAGCATTTCACCAAACAGGTAAATATCGCCTTCACCGCTAAAGCCATTGCTGTCGAGCGTGATTTCAATATCCACGCCCCTGAGCAAATGGCCTTTCTCGAAGCGCTGAATCAGGTGGTGCTGCACGTTGAGAATGGCGTCCAGACGACGCAGGTTCATCTCATCATGCTGCCAGTTATAGAGTTCTAGCGTGCTGCGTAGCACTTCAGCGCTGCTCATGATGTTAAGGAAGCTGGATCCTAAATGGCTCAGCACTCGCCAGTGGAAATTATCTTCCGCGGGAGGGTAAGCCGGTAACGTTGGCTTGCACAGGTTGCGCACTCTGAGGCTGGTTTGCGTGACCTGCTCGCAGCGATCGAGCAACGAGCTCATCAACGCTTTACGTGGCAACTGACCGTTAGTGCCCGTCACTTTCAGCGACAGCGTTTCCCCGGTGACCATGCGATCGGCTTCCCACATATCACCGCCCAGAATCAACCAGGTGTCATGCAGCCCGCCTGGCCCACGACGTACGCGAGTGTGGTAATAACGCGAAGGTGCTTCGCGGCGCATCATACCGCCACGATGGCGGAAGCTGGCGAAAGGAACATATTGCGCGTCGCTGGTGCGCTTAGAACCCAGAACGGAATCCACAGAATAGATTTCGGTATGCCCGTCCTGAAGGCGGCGCGGCCGAAGCAAATACTCACTTTCGAGGCCGTTAATGCGCAGCGGATCGGCCTGAATCGTAAAGAGGTTTATCACCGGCACGCAGTGTAAGCTGAGCGCATCGTCCATCACCGGCAGCTCGCTGTTCCATTGGGTGCTCAGCACCACTTCGACATCAAAGTAAGCAATGCCCGCTGGGAAGGTGATCTCCTCCAGACCGTGTAAATGAACGAAGCGGAACTTATCGCGGAAGGTGAAATATTCCAGCAGAAGCTGATAGCCGCTAAACGCGCTCTCGCCTTTTGGCCAGAGTCGGTCTTCTTCGCGGAAACCGCCCGGTGAAAACCAGCCATCAATCGCAATACGCTCGGTCTGCCCCGGTAAGCGGACATAAAGCCCGGCCTGACGACGAGTCATCGCCAGGTGAAGCGCATTACTGACAGGCACTTCGCCCGAAAGATAAAACGCCAGTTGGCTAAGATCGCACTGCTTCCAGTCAGTTTGCGGGTTACAGGCGATGCGCAAACGCAGCATCGAGCGGCCATCAGGCTCGGTTTCCATAGCAACACACGTCAGTTTTAACGGGTTCAACGGCATATCGCGCGTCGTGCGGTACTGGCAAACGGTCTGCTTCGGCCCGACTGGACGGGAGTAGATTTCCAGCCCGGCCCGCACCACTTCCCCCATTTTCATGCCAGCGATATCAGGCTCAAGAGAAACAACCGACAGGGACGGGATAGTCTTCAGATAATGCGGCCACAGCTGGCTCACCAACCCTTCCGTCAGTTCGGGCAAATCGTCATCGATTTTTTCCCGCAGGCGGCCGATTGAAAAGGCAAAACCTTCAAACAGGCGTTCCACGTAAGGATCGGGCGTTCCCGCTTTATCCAGATCGAGCATTGCAGCCCGATCCGGATGCGCACGGGAAAACTCTTTGGCAGAATCACGTAAATAACGCATTTCAGCGTCAAAATAGCGCAGGGTTAAATCATCCATAAATTCATTGCCTCAGGGCATTTTTTGCTTCGCACAGAAGGGGGAATAGTTTGGTCTGAACGTTATTACGCTTTCCAGGGGAACTTAGAGGTATCGACGTAATATTTCTTATAATTATCATGCGCCACATACACCGTGATATTCTCGTCGGAAATAAACGGAGCCGGGTCATAAAAGAAGTTACCGCTGTTAAAAACATGAACTTGATTAGTCTGTGGATCTAACCACTGACAAACAATACGCCACGGCGAACGGCCGTTAATATTGAGAGACTCATTCAACTCCACACCAAGAATTTTTGCGGTAAGCGGCTTACCGCTTTGCATCAGCTTGCTGTACTTACTGCCTTTGTTGAACAGGTACGACAGCAAGGTGCCAAAGAACAACAGGGCAAAGCCAAAAATAGCGCAGATAATTGGCCCGAGGTAGAGCCCGGCCGCATCATCAATTTGCGCATTTTTCGCATCACCGCGTTGGTAAAGCACCTCAACGATATCACCCAGGCTATTGCGATAAGATGAGCTGCCCACAGAAGATTCAAACGAAACCATCTCATCATTATCGTCAATAAACGTCACTTCCGGATACCACACAGCAGAAGAATCATTACTTTTGCTATAACGAAGATCGGTTATTTTTCCCACAGCATGTAAAGCTGTGCTTTCAAACGAATGCGTTTTATAAGCAAAGAAACCTGCCAGTGCCAAAAGTACAACACCAATAATCCATGTAATCCTGAAAATCTTGTTCATTCCCTTTCCCTTGATTTAAAAACGCATTTCTTATTCATATCGGTATTTAATAACTTGGGTAAATCTGTAAATCTTTCAGAACTGCGTCACTTCGACACAGCCATAAAAAAATCTTCCTGCCATCTTTTGCTCAGGATCCTGACCAATGATAATTTTCGTAAATTGGGGTTCAGCATCAGCTGGCGTGGTTTCACTCAGGGTTTTGGGCTTTGTTGAATAAATCGAACTTTTGCTGAGTTGAAGGATCAGATCACGCATCCTCCCGATAACGAAGACCGTTCCGTGGCAAAGCAAAAGTTCAAAATTACCAACTGGCCCACCTACAACAAAGCTCTCATCAAC
>NZ_JBOFIN010000009.1:0-4135 GCF_051650185.1 Scandinavium sp. | reverse complement strand
GATCAGTTGACCGATCCAGTGGCTGTGTAAGAATCCGGAAACGCTCACTCGTTTCCGGATTTTTTTATGCTCATTGGACAGGCACTTGATTTGGTATCCCGTTACGATTCTCTGCGTAACCCACTGACTTCTCTGGGGGGTTACCTCGACCCCGAACTCATCTCTCGTTGCCTTGCCGAATCTGGTACTGTAACGCTACGCAAGCGCCGTCTTCCCCTCGAAATGATGGTCTGGTGTATTGTTGGCATGGCGCTGGAACGTAAAGAGCCTTTGCATTAAATCGCCAACCGGCTGGATATTATGCTGCCGGGAAACCGCCCCTTCGTTGCTCCCAGCGCCGTTATTCAGGCCCGCCAGCGGCTGGGAAGTGAGGCCGTCCGTCAGGTGTTTTTGCAAACGGCGCAGTCATGGCATGCTTCCGTGACCCATCCTCACTGGTGCGGTCTGACGCTGCTGGCCGTGGACGGCGTGGTCTGGCGAACGGAAGATACTCCCGAAAATGATAAAGCCTTCCCGCGTCAGTCGCATGGCGGTAAGCCGGGGCCTTACCCGCAAGTCAAAATGGTCTGTCAGATGGAGCTGACCAGTCATCTGTTGACGGCCGCGGCGTTCGACACCATGAAAGAAAGTGTATACACGCTGGCAGAACAACTGATAGCACGAACCGGCGATAACACCCTGACGTTACTGGATAAAGGCAATTACTCCCTGGGTCTTCTGAATGCCTGGCATCAGGCCGGAGAGCACCGTCACTGGATGATACCGCTGAAGAAAGGGGCGCAGTACGAGGAGGTAAGAAAGCTGGGGGAAAGGCGACCATCTGGTGAGGCTGAAAACCAGCCCGCAGGCGCGGAAAAAGTGGCCGGAACTGGGAGAGGAAATGACCGCACGACTGCTGACGTCTATGACGGACAGCATGCGCTTCCCGGGCGGGGAGATGGCGGACCTGTACAGCCACCGGTGGGAAATCGAGCTGAGTTAACGGGAAATCAAACAGACAATGCAGCTGAGCAGGCTGACGCTACGCAGTAAAAAGCCGGAGCTGGTGGAGCAGGAGTTGTGGGGCGTGCAGCTGGCCTACAATCTTGTGCGCTAAGATGGCGGCGAGCCTGAAGGGATACTGGCCGAATCAGCTGAGCTTCGCGGAATCGAGTGGCCTGGTGATGCGGATGCTGATGACATTACAGGGCGCTTCACCGGGTCGAATCCCGGAACTGATGCGAGATATGGAGAGCATGGCACAGATGGTGAAACTGCCGGCAAGGAGAGAAAGAGCCTTTCCGAGAGTGGTAAAGGAAAGGCCGCAAAAATACAGTAGGGCCTGGAGATAAACTGCCAGTCAGTCGCTTAACTGACTGGCATTACTCACATTGGGAGCCTTTTTATTGCTGAGTGCTTAGTGTTTGTAGATGAACTCGACACCTTCTTCGTCGTCTTCATCCCAGTCGTCGTCCCAGTCGTCGTCCCAGTCATCATCATCTTCAACGTCAGTGCCTTCAAGCTGCTCGCGATGATAATCGTCCCACATGAACTCGACTTTCTCTGGCTGTTTTTCTTCTTCCGCTTTCGCGACCGGGTTTTCGATGATGAAGGTCATCACATCCCAGCAAAGATCTTTCACGCCCTGCTGGCTTGCCGCAGAGATCAGGTAGAACTTTTCTTCCCAGCCCAGCGCTTCAGCAATGGCTTTTGCTTTGGCTTCTGCCTCAGCTTTGTCCATCAGGTCGATTTTGTTGAACACCAACCAGCGTGGTTTTTCAGCCAGCTTCTCGCTGTACTTTTCCAGTTCGCCGATGATGATCCGGGCATTCTCCACTGGATCAGAACCGTCAATCGGATCGATGTCGATCAGGTGCAGCAGCACGCGGCAACGCTCAAGGTGTTTGAGGAAGCGAATCCCCAAACCAGCCCCTTCCGCTGCGCCCTCAATCAGGCCAGGGATGTCTGCGACCACAAAGCTTTTCTCGTTATCCATACGGACAACTCCCAGGCTTGGGACGAGAGTGGTAAATGGATAATCAGCCACTTTAGGCTTCGCGGCAGAAACGGCGCGGATAAAGGTAGATTTACCGGCATTCGGCATCCCCAACATCCCAACGTCTGCCAACAGCATCAATTCGAGCTGCAGGTCACGCTTGTCACCCGGCGTCCCCATGGTCTTTTGACGTGGAGTACGGTTAACGGAAGACTTGAAACGGGTGTTGCCCAGACCGTGCCAGCCGCCCTTAGCGACCATCAGACGCTGACCATGTTTGGTCATATCGCCCATCGTCTCGCCAGTGCCCTGATCAATCACACGCGTGCCCACAGGCACTTTTACGGTGACATCTTTGCCACGTTTACCCGTACAGTCACGGCTTTGGCCATTCTGACCACGTTCAGCGCGGAAAGATTTTTCAAAACGGTAATCGATCAGGGTGTTGAGGTTTTCGTCAGCTTCGAGCCAAACGTCACCACCATCACCACCGTCACCGCCGTCCGGGCCGCCTCGTGGGATATATTTTTCGCGACGGAAGCTCACGCAACCGTTGCCACCATCCCCTGCTACGACCAGGATCGTTGCTTCATCAACAAACTTCATTTTACTCTCCGTAAATCATTCGCCTGAGCGGGGTAACGGGACTACCGCTTCACGCTTACGCCACCGTCCCCATAGACGATGACCAATGGCGGAATACATCGCGCCCGCAACCACGACAAACGCACCGAGATAACCTAAAAGGTTTAACATCGGTCTGGCGAAGAAATCGGGCCAGGCCATTGATAATAAATCTGAAAATAACAGTGTAAACAGCGGGGTCAGCGTAATCAGAGCGCTGACCTGCGCCGCCTGCCAACGGGCCATGGCTTCCGCCAGAGCCCCATAACCCACCAGGGTGTTGAGCCCACAAAAAATCAGGCACGCCAGTTGCCAGTCGCTCAGTTGAATAATCACGCCTGGCCTGGCCAACGGCAGTAACGCTATCGTACATAAAGTGTACAGCAAAAACAGGATCTGCTGTGAGGCCAGACGGCGCAATAACACCTTTTGCGCGACTCCGTAGCTCACCCAGACCGTTGCCGCGCCAATGCCGAAAATGACACCCCAGGTGTAATCCGTCAGGCGGGTGAAAATCTCAATCAGGCTGGTGTTGAAGAAGAGCACCAGCCCACAAAGCAACATCGCGGCACCGATTATCTGGGTGCCACGCATTTTCTCTTTCAGGATGACGACGCTCGCCACCATCATCCCAACAGGCGAGAGTTGCCCTATCACCTGCGATGCCGTCGGGCTCAGATACTGCAGAGATGAACTGAACAGAATGAAGTTGCCAAACAGCCCACCCGTGGCGATTGCCAACAGCACTAACCAACGCGGCTTGCGGAAAAGATGCAACTGCGGAAGTTTGCCTTTGATAGCCAGAATGGTCCCCAGACCAAGACTCGCCATCAGGAAGCGGTAGAACACGATGGTAGGAGGTTCCATCACCTCCAGCACCTGCTTCATTGCGATTGGCAACGCACCCCAACACATCGCGGTGGTGAGCGCCAAAAGAGTACCAATGCCCGCCTGCTGCTTCATGCCCGTTATCCCTGTAAGAAATTTTCCGGACTCTCAATGTAAAAAGCCCCGCAACACGTTGCGGGGCTTTCATCCGTTACCGGACCGAAAAACTTACTCAGCAACGATGCTGATGAATTTACGGTTGTTCGGACCTTTAACTTCGAATTTCACTTTACCGTCTGCTTTAGCAAACAGAGTGTGGTCACGGCCGCAACCAACGTTGTTGCCAGCGTGGAATTTAGTACCACGTTGACGAACGATGATGCTACCTGCCAGAACAGTTTCGCCACCGAAACGTTTTACACCCAGACGTTTAGCTTCTGAGTCGCGACCGTTACGAGTTGAGCCGCCAGCCTTTTTATGTGCCATTTAATCTATTCCTCAGGTCTTAGGCGCTGATGCCAGTAATTTTCACATCAGTGAACCACTGACGATGGCCCTGCTGCTTACGATAGTGTTTACGACGACGAAACTTAACGATTTTAACTTTCTCGCCACGACCGTGAGCAACAACTTCAGCTTTGATTACGCCGCCATCAACGAAAGGAACGCCGATTTTGACTTCTTCACCGTTTGCGATCATCAGAACTT
>NZ_JBOFIN010000008.1:0-40411 GCF_051650185.1 Scandinavium sp. | reverse complement strand
TGGAGAAGTGCAGTCCGGCGCGAATTATCTACGCCACAGATTTGAGAATCTAAGGTCAGGTACGGCGTCCGGACTGCAGGCAGAAAGAACTGGCCGGCTCTTTCTGCACGTGGGGGATAATACAAGGTCGGGTCAGGCGTTAGCCGCCACCCGACAATGACATTATTTCCCCGCTTCCGGATGCGTATCAAACGCCGCCATTACCGCCGCTAAATCCGCTAACGTAAACCCGTTTTTCGGGTCGTCCACGCCCTCCCCGAACCTGTCCTGCAACAACAGATACAGGCTCTCCACGTCCGGCAGATGAAGGTTCTCCACCACATGGCCGTCCTGCTGATGAGTGAAATGGAAGTTAGTGAGCGTCAGTTTTCCTCCGTCCGGCAGATGACGGCACATCAGCAGATGGTGACGAAAATGCGACTGCGGCCAGTGGGCCGACCAGAAATTGCCCATCACGTGATCGGCCGTGAATTGCGGCACCAGATCGAAAACGTACATCGACTGCCAGCGATCGTGATGACGGAACTGTAGCGTCCAGTCGTTGCCTTCATTAAACAGACGATAGACGCCGTGGGGCGTGGTTTGCTCGCTATCCGCCTGAAGACGAATTGGTGCGGTCAGCGTTTGCCCGCCGAAACCCACGTCAGCAATCCAGCGTTCGCCTTTCAGTTCCACAAGCAGCAAACGATGCGTGCGCGGTGGCATCTGCGAGGGATTCGCCAAAATCACCCGGCCGAGCACGCTACGAACGTTAAAGCCAATCTCGCGGAGCGCACGTTCGAACAGCCCATTTTGCTCGAAGCAATACCCGCCGCGTCGGGCGGAAATCAGCTTATCTTCCAGCGACTGATCGTCGAGCTGAATTTCCCGGGGCAGCAACACGTCCAGATTTTCAAACGGAATAGTACAGTTGTGCTGCAGGTGCAGCGCACGCAAAGTTTCGATGGAAACAACGGCGTGTTCCGTCCAGTTAAGACGAGCGAAATAGGCAGTTAAAAATGGGCTCATGCGGCCTCCTTGCATCAGATATAGTGTGTTTATAACGTATTTTTTTCGCCGCAAAGGCGTTTTTGTGCGGTGACTTTTTCCGTTTGTGCGCGAGCGCTGTTTTCCGCTCGCGGAACACGATTTAATGCAGCAAACCGTCAGGAGAATTGCTATGAGCCGATTTCGTCCCGTTGAATTAAAACATGCCAGCCGTTTGCTCAATCACGGCCCGACCATTCTCATCACCAGCTATGACGAAACCCTCGACAGACGCAACGTAATGGCCGCCGCCTGGTCGATGCCGGTCGAGTTCGAACCGCCAAGAATTGCGATTGTGGTGGATAAAAGCGCCTGGTCGCGGGAGCTCATTGAGCGCAGCGGTCGCTTTGGGATTGTGATCCCGGGTGTGGACGCCGCCAACTGGACTTACGCCGTGGGCAGCGTGACGGGACGTGATGAAGATAAATTCAACTGCTACGGCATTCCTGCCGTGCGTGGCCCGGTGCTGGGGTTGCCGGTGATTGAAGAAAAATGCCTGGCGTGGATGGAATGCCGCCTGCTGCCCGCCACCGCCGCACAAGAAAAATACGACACGTTGTTCGGCGAAGTGGTGGCAGCCGCAGCCGATGAGCAGGCGTTTGTCGAAGGGCGCTGGCAATTCAACGGCGATCGTCGCAATACGCTGCATCATCTCGGCGCTGGCACGTTTGTCACCAGCGGTAAAATGGTCAAAGCGGCAGAGTAAGACAGGTGCAGCCTGATGCTCTCACCCCGACCCTCTCCCGAAAGGGAGAGGGAGCAAGTTTACGTTTAAGCGTTCCTGCCCGCCATTACGCCACCATCCACATCCCAGACAGCACCTGTGACCCAACCAGCTTTGTCGGACAGCAGGAAGACAACGGCTTCGGCAACGTCCGCTGGCGTTCCCACGCGACCAATTGGGTGGAAACTGTCGAAGCTGCTCATCACTCCTTTCACTTCGTCTTTCGGGATAAAGCCTTCATAAATCGGCGTGTGAACCACTGCCGGTGATACCGCATTCACGCGAATACCTTTTTCACCCAGCTCGATGGCCAAATTTTTGGTCAGCGCGTGTAAGCCCGCTTTCGCCATCGAGTACGCCGAGGATGGTGTTGCGCCGATCGCCTGTTGCGCCCACATCGAACCGATATTCACAATCGAACCCTGAATGCCGTTGGCAACCATGTTGCGCACCACATCGCGGGTGATAAAGAAGCTGGCACGGTTGATGCTCATGTACATGTCGTAATCCGCCATCTCGTGCCCGGTAAACGGTTTTGGGAAGAAGACCCCGGCAGCGTTGACTAACATACTGATATCCTGGTGATCGCGGTTCACGGTTTCCATCACTTTACGCATGCCGTCTTCACTCATCAGGTCAGCGAGAATGATGTCCACCTGACCATCCGCAGCCAACGCCTGACGCGCCTGCTCTGCTTTCTCTGCGCGGTTACCCACCAGAACGGCGCTGCCGCCATTTTTCAAAATCAGACGTGCGGTTTCCAGACCCATGCCGCTGGTGCCACCGACAACTAAAAGTTTTTTACATGCAAAGATTGTGTTCATCATAACCTCAGAGTGATTAACGGGCGTTTCGCCTTTCGATGTGGGGCATTCTGCCAGCCTCGCCTTACCATCACGACGCATAAGAAATCCGTCATCAGAAAAGAAAAACTATCTCGTCTGAAGTACACTTAGCCGGAAATAACCCGGAGAACATCATGCGCTCACTAAACAGACTAAAATGGCTGCACGCATTTGAAGCCACCGCTCGCCACGGGAGTTTTACCGGTGCGGCAGAGGAACTGGGCGTCACGCCTGCGGCGGTCGGGCAACTGGTTCGGGCACTGGAAGAATGGGTCGGACGCCCTTTGTTTGAACGTACGCGTTCAGGTAAATCGCGTATGACGCTGGTCGCCAGCGCGCAGGAAGCCCTACAGGACATCACGCTTGGGCTGGATAGTCTTGAAGCTGGTCTCAACAAACTACGCGGTCGTCAGGCGCGCGCGGCTATAGTGCTCACCGCTTCGCAGGTTCTGTTGATGAACTGGCTAATGGAGCGCCTGAGCCGCTTTGCTGAGCAACATGAAAGCATCGATCTTCGACTGGATGTGACAGAAAAGCTGATGGACGTGGAACACGAAGCTGCGGATATCGGTATTCGCTGTGGGCCGGGCGACTGGCCCGGTTTAAGCAAAACCTGGCTGATGGATGAAGAAGCGATCCTGGTGTGCAGCCCGCGACTGCTGGCGGAGAACATCGCGCCGACGGCGGACTGGCTGTGCCAGCAAAAGCTGATTACCGATGATACGCCACATCCTGGGGCAAACTTCCCTGGCTGGAAGAAAATCCTCACTACCCTTGGCGCGTGTACGGATAACCTGAGCGGCTTACATATCAATTCAACCTCGGCGGTGATCCTCGCTGCATTAACAGGACGCGGAATAGCCGTGGTTCGCCGCGCCCTGGTAGCACAACTGATCGCCACCGGGCAGTTACGCCAGCTGTTTGCAGAGCAAGCCTGGCCGCTCAGCTGGTCGTATTTTATCGTCACTTCTCCTCATGCGCGCCAACGGTCAGAAGTGAAGATTTTCCATGACTGGCTGGTGGAAGATGTTGCGCGTCATAGTGAGAAATAAAGATAGCCATTCCCACCTGCCGCTTATCAGTCAGAGAGGCAGATGGGAAATCATGCAAGCGCCCGTAATAGTGACTCTGCCACGTCAGGCTTTAAAGGTCCTGGTAAGGATCATACTGTTCGTCAGGATACCATTGGCCTGAGAAGAGCAACGCCTGACGGCCAATGGTACAGCGCTGTACATGGTCATCGTCGATAAAGGTATGCTTGATTGTCGGGGTGCCCCAGTCGCCGCCCCAAATCATTTTATTGTGCCACGCCAGTTGGCCTAACAAAGTGAAATCCCCTTTCCATGAGGGTTCACCGTTAATACTTTTCACTATATCGCAGGCTAAACCATAATGATGAACGCCAACTTTCTGAAGTTTGGTCGCCCCCTGCTCATAAAGCAGCGCCTGCCGGTCCTGGCTCCGATAGGTTTCGAAAACCATCAATTCAAGACCATTGAGCTTAGCCTGTTCAATAATGCTCAGAACTATTTTTCGGGTAACGGGTTCAAGAAGCAAAATATCAGAGATACGATCTTTGCTTTTGAAACGTTTATCACTCTTAATTGTATCGGTATAGAAATTTCCCATAACCGGCCTCACTTTACAGTAAATCGTGAATGAAAATTCATTTTCCAATTGATGAGATTTTATTAAAAATATAAGGAGCAAACAGCGTCCCGCCAAACATCAGATATTTCCCAGCGCTCTCCAGATTACTGCCAATATGTGAAGGATCATTGAATAAGGCATAGATAACGTAGTAGCCCGTGCCAACAAAAATGATCGCAATGATCACCATCCCGACAAACGCAATCAGGCGGCTTGAGCTGGCAAAGGGTTTAGGCAGTATGACTGGTGCTGCTGGTGCTGCTGGCTCAGGAGGCAGTGGCGGTTCCGATAAGGCATCCGTCAATGACCAACCCTGTTCCTTTAACAGTGAGAAAACTTGCCGAAAGACGACAATGTAAGCCAGCGTCATAATGATATAAATAAAAATCAATACAGGCTCTTTAGACCAGTCCATAACAGACCTCGGATAGGTGATTTTTGATTAAGACATAAAGATGACTACCATAAAGCTCCTTACCTTTTTATTGTTCCTCACTAATCTGAACGTTTTTATTTGAGGGGGAAATTTTGCAAAGCCCAACATCTGCAGAAATTTTATTGACGACGGCAAGTCGCTCTGTATTATCTGGCATTCTTATATAACTACGAAAATTTTGATTGCCACCAGATGCAGGTGGTTTACTTGCCAGCAGCTTATTGGCAGCATTTTTCTGCGTCAGAAACTGTGAGACGGCGCCAAGATCGGGAGCAACAACGCTGACGGTGGTTTGCTGTTTTTCAAGCTCAAACTCGAGATCGTTTAATACTCCCCCGATGTACGGTCGCAATGTTCCTGCTATCACATTGTCGCTATCGCTCACAATCAATAATTGTTCCTTTCCAGTGAGTTCGGTCATCGCCTTATAAATACAATTAAGCTTTGCTCTGGTGACATTATAATTAAGCATCTGGACATCATAATTGTATCGCTGAGACAGCGTGCTTCCGCCGATTGCCACCCCGCCGCTATACAGTGCGGTGGTCAGTGCACCACTTGCGGCAGCAATAACCGAGGTTAAACCGCCGAGGAACCCAATATCGCTAAGCGCGTATTTCTGATTGGATAGCTTAACGACTTTCTCTTTTATTTTTAAATCAACAAGTTTAACTTCGGCTGTTAGCCTTTCATATTCACTGATGCCCGCGGCATTATCAATCTCAATATTACCGCTATTTTCAGAGTTTTTATCAATGCGGGCCAACCCTTTAACTAAAGGAAAATCAGGTGTGGCCGTTGGGTACGGATTAGTACATGAAGCAGTCAATAAACACACAGCAATCAATGCCAGTCGCATATATGCACCTCTTACAATCCGCACGAAAGCAGCACGCATTGATACTCCCAAAATACGCGAAGAGAGAACGTCAAGTCAGAGAGATATCTACCACTCAGTTCATTTACATTATCAGAGAATTAAAAAGTAAGATCTGTCACCATAAAGAATGATTTTTACCCGGCAGAAAAAAGCCCGCGATCGGCGGGCTTCAGAATAATTCAGGCTTCGACGTCACATACTGTAACCGGGCTTCTTGATTAGCTCGTCCAGATTGGGCGCGATTTCGGTATCCCAGACCTGAGTCTTCCACTCATCCTGTTGCACCTGATTCAGTGCAACGCTGATCGCACCATCTTTGCTGCCTAAATGACGTGTGATGGCGGCGGCGATGTCAGCCGCCAGGGCATCTTTTTGTTCGTCGTTCAGTTCGCGCGGAAAGCATTTGATATCTACGTGTGGCATAGCAGTCTCCTTATTGTCTGCCCTAAAGCTATCATCTTCTGCCGGGGCTAATTAGCGATTTGTGCAGTTATCACGTTGTTTTCCAACAACACTTTTTGCAGCGCTGGAAGCTGCGCAATGTTATCTGCGATGGCGCTAAGGCGAGGCGTATTTTCTGCAAACCACGCGGCTCGTGGCCCCCAGGTTCGCATTACGACGATATAGGCATCCAGTAGTGTGACAGTGTCACCTAAAGCATATGGCCCGACCAACTGCCGATCCAGCCATTGATACAAGGTTTTACGGTAAGCAATACACGCGTTTTGAAGCTGTTCTGGCGCATCTGGCACGAAACGCTCCGGGTAATCCGCGTAGGTGAACGTGGGGTAGACATTGGCGACCAGCCATATCAATAAACGCTGAAACAAAAGACGCTGTGGTGTTCCCACTGCGGGTGCCAGTTTTTGCTGCTTATCGAGGATCATCAGCGCAACTGCGGCGCTTTCCGTCATGATTGTGCCATCGTCAAGCCGCAGCGTCGGCACCTGACACAGCGGATTGATTTGCATCAGCACATCACGCTGCGGACCCGGGCTGTCGAACCCTTCGACATCGACAAAATGGTATGGCATCTCCGCCATTGTCAGCATCACCTCGCTGATGGCCGAGCCCCAACCCGGTACGCCATAGACCGTCAACATAGCGTCACTCCGATTCATCGCAAAAACAAAAGTATGGTCCATAAAGTCCGGATGCGATGACTCCCCCAGCGAACGTTCAGTAGGTAATTCCCGGCGGATTCACTTCAGACTCCGCCACGCCTTCTCCCTCTTCTCCCCAGCGGGCGAGAATTTTTTGCACTTCTCCCCGCTGAATTGCCCCATTAAGCGCCGCCTGAAGGGCGTACACCAGCTCGTTGCCTTTTTTGGTGGTGGTGGCGACAAACGCTTTTTTCGGGCCAAGGCCGACCACTTTGGTTTTGCCACTCAACGCCGCTTTATAGGCTGAAACAGACTGCGGCCCGAAGAAAACATCCGCCCTGCCGGACTGAATATAGAGGTTGCCGGAAGCATCATCTGTCAGATAGACAGGTAACGCTGGCTCACGCCCCGCCTGTTTGTTTTCCTCATTCCAGCCAAGCAGGATGCGCTCCTGATTGGTGCCTGAACCGACGATCACTTTTTTACCGGACAAATCCGCAGGGCCATTTATCGCCTGAACAGGGCTGTCGGCCTTCACGGAGAAGGCCAGCGAATCCACGCGGTAGGTCGCAAAATCAAATTTCTGTTTGCGCTGTTCGGTCACGGCAATGTTCACCAGCGCCACATCGTAGCGCCCGGAAGTGATCCCGAGCGGCCAGTCTTCCCACGCGGTCGGCACCAGTTTCAGCTTTAACCCCAAACTGCCTGCCAGCAGCCGCGCAATATCCGGATCGCTGCCAATGCGTGTGCGGTTATCACTGGCAACCAGCGCCAGTGGCGGTGAGTTAAGCGCGGAAATGGCGACGGTCAGCGTGCCAGGCTCCACAAACTTGTAATGGGCCGGGATCTTCGCAATAGCCTGTTCATCGCGCGTCACCGGCAGCGGCTGTTCGTTGGCTTTCAAATCAATGCGCCCTTGGGCAAAGGTTGCGCTGGCACACAGTAACAGGCTGAGACTCGTCCATTTCGTCATGACAATACCTTCGATAAAAACTGGCGCGTGCGAGGGTGCTGCGGGTGATTGAGCACTTCGTCACTGTCGCCCTGCTCCACAATTTTGCCGTCCACCATAAACACCACCTGGTCGGCCACTTCACGAGCAAAACCAATCTCATGCGTCACGACAACCAGCGTGGTGCCTGAACGCGCCAGCGCTTTGATAACATCCAGCACTTCGCCGACTAACTCAGGATCTAACGCCGAAGTCGGCTCATCAAACAGCATGACTCGCGGGCTTAGCGCTAAGGCACGGGCAATGGCGATTCGCTGTTGCTGGCCGCCAGACAAGTGACGCGACCATGAATCGGCCTTATTACGTAAACCCACCACATCCAGCAGCTGATAAGCCCGTTCAATCGCCTGTTTACGGCTGAGTTGACGGTGGGCAATCGGCGCCTCAATCAGGTTCTCAAGCACCGTCAGATGCGGAAACAAATTGAAGTTCTGAAACACGTAACCCACGTTGACGCGCTGGCGCAGGATGTCTTTTTCTTTCAGTTCATACAGCTTGTCGCCCTGGCGGCGATAGCCGATGTAGTCACCGTCAATCTGAATAAACCCTTCATCGACGCGCTCGAGGTGGTTAATCGCCCGCAGCAAGGTCGATTTTCCGGAACCTGACGGGCCTAAAATCACCGTGACGGTGCCCGGTGGAATTTCCAGCGAGACGTTATCCAGCGCCTTGTGGCGACCAAAATATTTGCTGACGCCGGTAATCGAAATGTGGCCTTCAGGAGAGGTGTGCATGGACGGGCTCCTGCGTTGCGGTGGATGAGGTTGTGACCGAGGCAGCGACACGGCTACGGGTAGTATTGATGGCGGAACGCCGTTCGCTACGGGCCAGCGCTCGTTCAACCAGGTATTGAATCGCGGAGAGGAAGCTGGTGATCACCAGATACCAGACCGCGCCCACCATCAGCAGCGGGATCACTTCCTGAGTGCGGTTGTAAATCATCTGGATGGTGTAGAACAGCTCCGGCATTGCCAGCACGTACACCATCGCCGTGCCCTTCGCCAGACTGATGATTTCGTTAAACCCGGACGGCAAAATGGTGCGCAATGCCTGCGGCAGAATGATACGTAACGTGCGACGCCACGCGGGCAATCCCAGAGCAGCCGCCGCCTCATACTGCCCGTGATCGACGCCGAGGAACCCGCCGCGAATAATTTCTGCGGTGTAGGCGCTCTGTACCAGAGTCAGCCCTACCACGGCGGTAGAAAATTGCCCGAGCACGTTGATGGTCTGGTAGCTCGCCCATTCCACGCCGGTGAACGGAATGCCGATTGAGAGCGTGTCGTACAGGTAGGAGAAGTTGTAGAGCACAATCAGTACTACTATCAGCGGCAGCGAGCGGAACAGCCAGATGTAGGCCCACGCAAGGCTTCGCAGCAGCCAGGAGGCTGACAGCCGTGAAAGCGCCAGAACGCCGCCAAAAATGACGCTGAGCACCGTGCCCAGCAGGGTTAACAACAGCGTTTGCCCTAACCCTTCGAGGATCACCGGGTCAAAGAACCAGCGAGCGAACACGCCCCATTCCCAGCGCGGGTTAAACGCGACTGATTGCACCACGATCGCCAGAATGAGCAACGCGACACCCGCGCCAACGATCCGCAGCGGGTAACGTGCGGGAACCACCTTGATGCTTTCTTGCGTTTTCATCGTCACTCCTCAGGCACTTTTGCTCAGGGCAGTTACCGCCAGCGTTTTGCTAAATCGCAGCCGACCATCGAACGGCGGGCGGCTGTACTCTTCCGGATCGCGCGTTAAATCGAACTGCGGTTGATAGCCCTGGCTCAGGTACAGGCGCACGGCTTCCGGCTGACGAAAGCCGGTGGTGAGGTACATGTTGCTGTACCCGGCGAGCAGCGCACGCCGCTCCAGCTCTGCCACCACTCGCCCGGCGAGGCCCTGCTGACGCAGGGTTTTGTCGGTCCAGATGCGTTTGATTTCCGCCGTCTGCTCGTCATACGGTTTGTAAGCACCCGTGGCGATAATCACCCCGTCGCGCTCCAGCACGATGAACAGCCCAAGCGGTGGCAGATACCATTCCGTCAGCTCAACCTCTGCATCACGGGAAAAATAGTCGCCATATCGGGCGGCATATTCGGCAAACAGTCCGCTCAGAATCGGCTGTAATTCAGCGTCTTCCGGGGAAACATCACGAAAACGTTCGTTCATTTAACCCCCTTAATCGCCAAGCCCGGCAGGATTGAGCTCGGACTGCGGAATACGCTCCACGCCTTCGCCCCAGCGATTGAGCACTTTGTCGTAATCGCCATTTTTGATGACGCCATTGAGCGCGGTTTGCACCGGCTCAGCCAGCCCGCTGCCTTTTTTCAGCGTCACGGCAATGTGCGCCGCTTTCGGCCAGCCGCCGTCCACGCTGCCGACGAGCTTCGTTTTCCCGTTCAGGGCAGCTTTCCATGCGCCAATCACGTTCGGGCCAAAGTAGGCATCAGCGCGCCCGGATTGCAGCGCCAGCGTCTGCGCCGCATCATCTTTGGTGTAGACCGGCGTGAACGGCTTCAGGCCTTTTTTGAGGTTTTCCGCATTCCACGCAAGCAGGATCGCTTCCTGATTGGTGCCGGAGCCGACGATAATCTTCAGCCCGGCGATATCCTCTGCGGTTTCCAACTTTTTAATCGGGCTATCGGCTTTGACGTAAAAGCCCAGTGAGTCTTTACGGTAGGTGGCGAAATCGAACTTCTCTTTGCGCTCTTTGGTCACCGTAATATTGCTGATCGCGGCATCATATTTCCCTGAAGCCACGCCGAGCGGCCAGTCCTCCCACGAGGTGACGACCACGTTAAGCTGTAACCCCAGGCTGTCGGCCACCAGTCGGGCGATATCCACTTCGCTGCCGAGCAGCGTTTTGTTGTCGTCAGAGAAGACCGTCAGCGGCGGCTGATTGAGCCCCGCGACGGCCACCGTGAATTTTCCCGGCACTGCGGGGCGAAACTCTTTTGGCAGCTGCGCAATGGCAGACGGATTTTTATCGGTATTGACCGGCGTTTTATTGGCTTCGACGCTGACGCCTGTGCCGTTAATCGTGACGTCGCCAGCTTGCGCCAGCCCGGAAAAAGCCAGCGCGATAGCCAGCAGCAGCGAGGTTTTTTGCATGGTGAAGTCTCTTATTGTTGTGTGAACTGATTAAGCGGAAGCGGAAGCCCCAGGCTTTCACGCAGGGTCGTGCCGGGATACTCGCGACGGAAAAGACCGCGCTGTTGAAGTACCGGAACGACATGCTCAACAAAGCGTGGGAAGGTATCTGGCGTACCGCCCTGAATGATGAAGCCGTCTGCGGCGTGGCTTTCGAACCAGTGTTGCAGGCCATCTGCCACCTGTTCAGGCGTGCCAGAAAATCGCGGTCGTGGGCTTGCCGCTTCCAGCGCCGCCTGGCGCAGCGTCAACCCACGTTCGCGGGCATTGCGTTTGATTTCATCGGTGGTACTGCGAAAACTGTTTTGCCCTAATGTGCCGAGTTCCGGGAAAGGCTCATCCAGCGGGTACTGGCTAAAATCGTGGTGCTCGAAATAGCGGCCCAGGTAGTTCAGCGCATCTTCAATGGAGACCAGCGCGGCGGTCGTCTGGTATTGCTGCTCCACATCTTCGGCATCGTCACCCACTATCACGCTTACGCCCTGGAAAATATGCAGCTCGTCGGCCCGGCGACCGTGAATTTCCGTCTGACTTTTCACATCACGATAAAAGGCCTTAGCTTCTTCCAGAGAGTCGTGGTGGGTGAAAATAGCGTCCGCGTGGGTGGCGGCCAGTTTTTTTCCGTCGTCGGAAGCGCCGGCCTGGAAAATAATCGGTCGCCCCTGTGGGGTGCGGCCAATATTCAGTGGCCCGGCGACCTGGAAGAAATCTCCGTGGTGATCCAGGGTGTGTAATTTAGCGGCGTCGAAGAATTGCCCGCTGGCTTTATTACGCACAAAGGCATCGCCCTCCCAGGAATCCCACAGCCCTTTCACGACCTGCAAATATTCATCGGCGATCCTGTAGCGCAATGAATGATCGGGATGTTGTGCGCGTGAGAAGTTCTTCGCCGAGCCTTCAAGCGGCGAGGTCACGACGTTCCAGCCTGCGCGGCCATTGCTGAGGTGATCAAGGCTGGCAAACTGGCGGGCGGTGATAAAGGGTTCGCTGTAGGACGTGGAGAGCGTACCAACCAGCCCCAGATTATGGGTGACGCTTGCCAGCGCGGATAATACCGTCAGCGGCTCGAAGCGGTTTAAAAAATGCGGGATCGATTTTTCGTTGATATATAAGCCGTCGGCCACAAATATAAAATCGAGTTTCCCTTCCTCGGCTTTTAAAGCGGTCTGTTTCACAAACTCAAAATTAATACTGGCATCCGCCAGCGCCGCAGGATGACGCCAGGCTGACATATTTCCGGACGCACCATGCAATATCGTGCCTAAGCGCAATTGCCGTTCTGTAGACATAATCACCCCTTACCCTGTCGGTAATCGTTTATTCGTGTGCGATCAAATGGTGTGTAAGGCTTTTTCCGCCAGCGCCGCAAAATAACGTGCCGCCGGGCCGATCAGTGCTTCATCCGGATTAAAGGCCGGATGGTGTAAGCCAAATTCGCTGGCGCTGCCAATACTGACAAACGCGCCGGGGATCTGCTGCAAATAGACCGCAAAGTCTTCCCCGCCCATATGCAAATCGGCATGGCTTGTGCGATAGCCATTTTCTGCGGCGACTTCTGTTGCGAAGTCGGCCCAGTGTGGCGTATTGACCAGTGCGGTCGGCCCGGCGTACCAGATAACGTCAATCTGTGCGTTAAAGGCGCTGGCAAACCCTGCCGCCAGTTCACTCACCCGCGCTTTGACCTGCTGCTGCACTTCACTGCGATGCGTGCGCAGCGTGCCTTCCAGCTCGACGTGTTCCGGAAGAACGTTCCAGGTATTGCCTCCCTGAATGCGAGTGACGCTTAATACCACTGAATCCAGCGTATTCACATCGCGGCTGGCGACGCTTTGCAACGCGCTCACCAGCTGACTCGCCAGTAAAATCGCGTCTTTCCCTTCATGAGGGCGGGCTGCGTGGGCACCCTTTCCGTGCACTCGCACGACGAAGCGATCCACGTTGGCGTAAAACGCGCCGCCGCGAGTGGCAAAGGCGCCCACTGGCAGCCCAGGTTCGTTATGCATGCCGAAGATAGCCGACACGCCTTCCAGCGCTCCGGCGCGGATCAGCGTTTTCGCCCCTCCAAAGCTCTCTTCCGCTGGCTGGAACAGAATGCGCACGCGTCCGTTCAGCTCGGCTTCCCTTTGCTTAAGCAGCAGTGCTGCGCCGAGCATCACGCTGGTGTGAATGTCGTGTCCGCAGGCGTGCATCACACCACTGTTTTGCGAGCGAAAAGCCACCTCGGCGGTCTCTTCTATCGGCAGCGCGTCGATATCGGCTCGCAGGGCAATCAGCTTTTCGCCTTGCCCAATCTCCGCCACCACGCCGGTTTTCAGCGCGTAGGGCAACAATGACAAGCCTGCCGTTTGCAGCCAGTCGCGAATGCGTGCCGTTGTAGCAACTTCCTGCAATGAAAGCTCCGGAAACTGGTGCAGTTCACGCCGCCACTGGATCAGCTGTTGATCGAAACTCATGACAGCACCTCCGCACGGTTCAACGCTTGTGCCAGCAGGCGCAGTGACGCCAGTCGGGCATTTCCCTCAGCCACCGGCGTGTCGATAATAAATTCATTCACCCCGTAAGACTGATGCAACGCATCAAGCTGAGCGCGAACCTGCAAGGCTGTTCCGGCAATCAGCGACGTTTCACGGCGCACAATTTCCACCGCCGGGCTGCCCGCCTGGTGAGCAAAGGCTTCGGCCTGTTGCTGACTGGCAACCGAAACGCGCTGGCCGTTTTCCAGCCGTACGCCCCAGACTTCAACGGCTGAAGCCAGTTTTGCCGCCTGAGCAGCGTCTTCAGCCACAATGACCTGCACCGCAACCAGCACGTCGCGACGGCTGATTGAACGCCAGCGCTGGGTGACTTCGCGAAGCAGGTTTTTATCACCGTTTAGGTGTGCCGCGAACACGAAGTTCCAGTCCAGTTGTGCGGCCAGTTCGGCACTTTCGAGGCTTGCCCCCAGCAAAAAAACTTCCGGGCGCTGAGGCGGGATGGGTGTTGGCAACACGGTGTCTGGGTTGTCGGTGCGGGTTTGTGCCAGCCAGTGGTCAAGCTGCGTGAGCTGATCGGCAAAGGTGCCCTTCTCCTGAGCATTCACGCCCTGCTGCAAAGCGCGAGTAGAGAGCGGTAATCCCCCCGGCGCTTTGCCGACGCCTAAATCAACGCGACCCGGCGCGAGTGATGCCAGCAGATTAAAGTTTTCCGCCACTTTGTAAGGGCTGTAATGCTGGAGCATCACGCCACCGGACCCAATACGAATGCGGCGGGTTTGCCCCAGCAGCCAGCTAATCACCACTTCCGGCGAGGGGCTCGCCAGCTGCTGAGTATTGTGATGCTCGGCTATCCATAAGCGGTGATACCCCCACGCCTCCGCCTGTTGCGCCAGCGTTAATGTACGCGCCAGGGCCTGAGACGCGGTTTCACCGTCGGCCAGTGGGCTTTTATCCAGAATACTGATTCGATAAGACATGTCGCAGGCTCATTGTCAGGAACATGCCTGCATTATTAGAAGCGCTTGCGAACGGAGAGAAACAATTTATTTACATTTGCTCTGCACAAAATTAGATATCAAGCCGCCGCCTTTGCGACAAGTGTGGCAATAAATGCTTCGGTTTCTGCCTGATTGCGTAGCCGTACGAAGTGGAGATGGGCGTATTCGGGGTTACGGGTGTCGGTCAGATAGCGCTTTCTGTTCTTATGCCAGGTTTTCAGCGTCCACAGGATGATTGACTCCCGGCTCATAAAGGATCGACGAAAGGATTCGCGATTACCGGTTCCCGGCCAGAGCTCTTTTTGCCTCCATGCCCGGGATAGCGCGCGCGAGAAAGCCTGGCGGAATGTTCGCCAGAAGCCATAATCCACCCAGACGATAACGTCTACGTTCTGCCATTTTATCCGTCTGGTGCGGTTATAATTGCCGTCCAGCACCCACCCCTCGGTTTGCGCGAGGCGGGTTTCCAGCACAGCGAATAGCTCCGCATCCGGCGTGCCTTGCCACTGAGGACGCCAGTAAAGCGTGTCCATTTCAATGTATGGCACGTTTAAGTGAACGGCCAAACGACGTGCCAGCGTCGACTTTCCTGCTCCACTGGTGCCGACGACATTAATTCTCATGGCTGCCTCCTTTTTCATCGGACAAAAACTATAGACCGCAGCGGCAAAAGCGCAATAAGCGATGGCGTCGTAATGTATTCACCTCACCTTCCCACGCTCACGTCCAGCCGGATATTACTCATTCCTGAACATCTTTTTTGCCACCGCTCACCAGGATGGTTCTTGCAACACACTGAAATTTATCTTAAAGCCAGCCAAAGATTTCGCTTTGCCGTAACGGTTCAGGAAGCAGATCTGACCACACGAAAAGGGGCGATCTTCGTCACTCTGCGCGCCTGTAAGTTTTGCGTCGCTTATGATTTGCAGGTAGGATGCTGCGCCATGTTTTGCCTTATCTCTACGTCAGAATGCTGAGAAAGCCAGAACAATGTGCTGCCGCACAATCGTTAACGCTGCGGCATTTTTTGGGCCCCTGATTGGGGTAATGACAGGTTAATCGGGTTATTACAATGAGCACAAAACACAACAGCGCGGCGGAGCATCACGCAGCTAAGCGCCGCTGGCTGAACTCGCATGAGGCGGGTTACAACAAGGCGATGGGCAATCGTCACGTTCAGATGATTGCCATCGGGGGTGCCATCGGCACCGGTCTGTTCCTCGGCGCGGGCGCGCGTTTGCAGATGGCTGGCCCTTCCCTCGCCATCGTCTATCTCGTCTGCGGGATCTTCTCCTTCTTTATTCTTCGTGCGTTGGGCGAACTGGTGTTACACCGCCCATCAAGCGGCAGCTTCGTCTCCTATGCTCGTGAGTTCCTGGGCGAGAAAGCCGCGTTTGTTGCGGGCTGGATGTATTTCGTCAACTGGGCAATGACCGGGATTGTCGATATCACCGCCGTTGCCCTCTATATGCACTACTGGGGGTCGTTTGGCGATGTACCACAGTGGGTGTTTGCCCTTGGCGCACTGGCCATCGTCGGCACCATGAACATGATCGGCGTGAAGTGGTTCGCTGAAATGGAGTTCTGGTTCGCGCTGCTGAAAGTGCTGGCGATTGTCATCTTCCTGGTGGTCGGTACTGTGTTCCTCGGCAGCGGAAAACCGCTGGATGGTGGCGCGACGGGCTTCCATTTAATAACCGACAACGGCGGGTTCTTCCCGCATGGTCTGCTGCCTGCGCTGGTGCTGGTTCAGGGCGTAGTCTTTGCTTTCGCCTCGATCGAACTGGTCGGTACCGCGGCCGGAGAATGTAAAGATCCGCAGACCATGGTGCCAAAAGCCATTAACAGCGTTATCTGGCGTATCGGTCTGTTCTACGTCGGTTCCGTGGTGCTGCTGGTTCTGCTGCTGCCGTGGAATGCCTACCAGGCAGGGCAAAGCCCGTTCGTGACTTTCTTCTCCAAGCTTGGCGTGCCGTATGTCGGCAGCATCATGAACATCGTGGTGCTGACGGCTGCGCTGTCGAGCCTGAACTCTGGCCTGTACAGCACCGGACGCATTCTGCGCTCCATGTCGATGGGCGGTTCTGCGCCGAAGTTCATGTCTAAAATGAGCCGTCAGCACGTGCCCTACGCGGGTATTCTTGCCACGCTGGCGGTGTATGTGGTCGGCGTGTTCCTGAACTATCTGGTGCCTTCTCAGGTGTTTGAGATCGTGCTGAACGTGGCTTCTCTGGGCATTATCGCCTCCTGGGGCTTCATCGTGGTCTGCCAGATGCGCCTGCGTAAGTTCATCAAAGAAGGCAAATGTGCCGATGTCAGCTTCAAGCTGCCGGGTGCACCTGTCACCTCCTGGCTGACGCTGCTGTTCCTGTTGAGCGTGCTGGTGCTGATGGCGTTCGATTACCCGAATGGCACCTACACCATCGCGTCGATTCCGCTGATTGCGGTGCTGCTGATTGCTGGCTGGTTCGGCGTGCGTAAGCGCGTCCACGAGATCCACAGCACGGCACCGTTTCATCACGAAGGCGAGCAGGATCCGGCGTTGGTTGAGAAAACCTCTCAGTAAATGCCCGGCGGCACTGCGTTTGCGCGGGCCTACAAAAATTGTAGGTCTGGTAAGCGAAGCGCCACCTGACACAAAAAAGCCGCTCAATCGAGCGGCTTTTCTTATTCCTCCATCACAGCGCGATGCGAATCACCTCATCCGGCTGGGTCGCTTCTTTTTCGCGGGTGGATTCCTGCTTCACGCTGACGAACAGCGTTTTGCCATCGGCAGACAGCGCAAGGCTGTTTGGACGCGGCGGCGTAGCAAAGGTCTTCACCACTTTATTGGTTTTAGTGTCGATCACACTCACTTTCCCCGCCATACGATGAGTGACGTACACTTCATTGCGGGTTGGGTTAAACAGAATCGCCAGCCCTTCCGGGGCGGCAATTTTTTCCAGCACTTTGCCGTTGCGGTAATCCACAACCAGCACTTCAGGCTGTTTGAAATCCGTGATGTACGCGCGGTGGTTGGCTTTATCCAGCGCGATGTTCAGGAAAGCGTGCTCTTTGCCGTCATCCACCAGTTTCTGGCGCGTCAGAATAGTGTTTTTAGCGGTGTCGACTGTGACCAGTTCGCCTTCTGCGCTGACGGTATAAAGACGCTGAGCTTCGTTATCGAGCGCCAGTGCCGTGCTGCGATTCCCGGTGCCGCTAATGGTCGCTTTTAGCTTGAGCGTAGCTCCATCCACCACCCACACCACGCTCTCTTTGCCCACGCCGGTGACGTAAACGCTGTTGGTTTTCTCATCCACGGTCAGCTCGCGTGGTTGCAGCGGCTTCACCGTTTCACTGCGCTGACGTGAGTCGAGCACTACGCGCCCTTTCACGTCACCCGTTTTGGCGTCAATCGCCGTGATGGTGCCGTTGGTGGTGTTACCAAACCACAGCGTTTGCGCCTGATTATTGATGGTCGCGCCAAACGGTTTCAGGTCGCTGTGAACCGCCAGGGTGATATCCAGCGTTTGCGGGTCGAGGCGATAAACCACCCCGCCTTTGTCGGTCTTACGGCTCTGCGACGTGGCCACCCACAGCGCGTTTTCCTGTGAGCTCAGGGCCATTTCATAGACCCCTTTCCCAACGGCCTTGTGGATCATGTCATCGGCTGCCTGAACGTTAAACGTCCCGGCAAGCAGTAAAGAGGTTAACAGCAGAGAACGGCGAAAACGCGGCATGGACAAGTGACGTAAAGACATGACGACTCCCTTTGAAATACGAAATAGTGGTACTGCCCGACATGCTTCCTGCTCGCAGCGTCATGGCACTGCATTTTGTTGTTGAGAATAGTAATCATTAATGTCAGCAATGTGGAGCAATTATTTCCCCGCCTCGCCAGAAATGTGCCATTGTTAAGTCGATATTTAACGTAACGTGCCGTTATGGTTTTCAAATAATTTACATAAGCATTAACATATTCGCGGTTGTTCCATTTGGTTCATTATTACGAGAGTTGCATGAAAATCATTACAGTTCGCAGGGCTGCGCTTCCGGCATTGTTGTTGCCGCTTCTTCCCTTGCCTGACGCCTTTGCGGCCGACGATCAGACGATGGTGGTGTCCGCAACACCGCAAACCACCGTCTCTGAACTCGATACCCCCGCCGCAGTGAGCGTGGTCAACGGCGACGATATGCGTCATGCCACGCCGCGCGTGAACCTTTCGGAATCGCTTAATTCCGTACCCGGGTTACAGGTACAGAACCGGCAGAACTACGCTCAGGATTTGCAGCTGTCGATTCGCGGATTCGGCTCTCGCTCCACGTTTGGCGTACGCGGCATTCGTCTTTACGTCGACGGTATTCCGGCCACCATGCCGGACGGTCAGGGGCAAACGTCGAATATTGATATCGGCAGCGTAGACACCATTGAAGTGCTGCGTGGGCCCTTCTCTGCCCTGTATGGCAACTCGTCCGGCGGAGTGATGAACATCACCACCCAGACCGGGCAGCAGCCGACAACCATTGAAGCCAGCAGTTATTACGGCAGCTATGGCAGCTGGCGTTATGGGCTGAAAGCCACCGGCGCCGTCGGCGACGGCACTCAGGCTGGTGATGTGGATTACACCGTATCCACTTCCCGCTTTGCCACTCACGGCTATCGCGACCACAGCGGCGCTCGTAAAAACCAGGCGAATGCCAAACTTGGCGTGAGAATTAACGACGTCAGCAAGGTCACGCTGCTGTTCAACAGCGTGGATATTAAGGCTAACGATCCCGGCGGGTTGAGCTACAGCGAATGGCGCGCGAACCCGCAGCAATCCCCGCGAGGCGATCAGTACAACACTCGTAAAGATCTCAAACAAACTCAGGCCGGTTTGCATTACGAACGTCAGCTCAGCGAGCAGGACGACCTCAGTGTGATGATGTATGCGGGCGAACGTCAGACCACGCAATATCAGTCCATCCCGATGGCGCCTCAGCTCAAACCGTCTCACGCCGGGGGCGTTATCGATCTCGACAGACATTATCAAGGGATCGACACGCGCTGGACGCACCGCGGCAAACTGCTGGTGCCTGTCACCTTCACGACCGGGCTGGACTACGAAAACATGAGCGAGAAGCGCAAAGGCTATGAAAACTTTGTGCTGGACAACGGCGTGCCGGACTACGGTCAGCAAGGCGCCCTGCGCCGTAATGAACGCAATCTGATGTGGAACCTCGACCCGTATCTGCAAACCCAATGGCAGCTGACGAACAAGCTGTCGCTCGATGCCGGGGTGCGCTACAGCTCAGTGTGGTTTGATTCGAATGACTTCTACGTCACTCCGGGCAATGGCAATGACAGCGGCGATGCCAGCTACCATAAATGGCTACCGGCGGCGTCACTGAAATATGCCCTCACCGATGCCTGGAATGTGTATGTCTCTGCCGGACGTGGGTTCGAGACGCCGACCATCAACGAGCTTTCCTATCGCCCGAACGATCAAAGTGGCCTGAACTTTGACCTGAAGCCGTCGACCAATGAAACCGTGGAAGTCGGCAGCAAAACACGTATCGGCAACGGGCTGCTGACCGCAGCGCTGTTCCAGACCGATACTGACAACGAAATCGTGGTTGATAGCAGCAGCGGCGGACGTACCAGTTATAAAAACGCCGGGAAAACTCGCCACCAGGGGGCGGAACTGTCGCTCGATCAACAGTTCGGGGAAAGCTGGAAACTGAAAGCCGCGTGGACGTGGCTGGATGCGACCTACCGCACCAACGTCTGTGACGATACCAACTGCAACGGCAATCGCATTCCGGGTATCGCGCGCAATATGGGCTATGCCTCGTTTGGCTATGAACCCGAGCATGGCTGGTATGCAGGCAGCGATATCCGCTATTTGAGCGATATTCAGGCCAATGATGAAAACACCGCCAAAGCCCCTTCCTGGACCGTCGTCGGCCTGAACACGGGCTACAAATTTGGCGTGGGTAACTGGAATATGGACGTGTTCGGCCGCATCGATAATCTCTTCGATCGCGGCTATGTCGGCTCGGTGATTGTGAATGAATCCAATGGACGTTATTACGAACCGGCACCAGGGCGTAATTACGGTGTGGGATTATCGGTCGATTACTCGTTCAAGTAATATTTAAGCGCACCTTAAATAAGCGCGCTTAATACTTATTAATTACCGCAATCAATTAATATACTGGCGCTGCAAAATAGCGGCGCCTTGATCAATCGCCCTACAAATTGCAGCACAACTTTCCGCTTCATCTTTTTTCGCCAGCGCGCCAAGCAGATCGTCATAATAACGATGCTGTTTAAAGACCTCGCAAGAAAGAGGATGCAAATAGTTAAAGCAAGGCCCAATCCGCACCCACAGTTGTTCGATAAGCACCGTCAGCGTTGGCATTTCAGCGTAGTCGTAAAGACGGAAACGGAAGCGACAATTCGCCTGCAGCGCCTGCTCCATATCACCCCGTGATTTCGCTTCATGAAACGCTTCAACGTAGGTGTGCAGCGAATCCAGCTTTTCCCCTGTCATTAGCGTGGCTGCGGCACTCGCCGCCATGCCTTCCAGCTTTTTGCGAATCTGGTTGATTTCATGATACCGATGCTCCGAGACCTCCGGCACTAAAAACGCCTGAGCGGGCGTGGCGTGCAAGGCACCTGCTGAAACCAGCCGCAGCAGCGCCTCACGGACCGGCGTGATGCTGGTACCGAGCTGTTCGGCAAGATCGCGTGTCACCAGGCGAGCACCTGGCTTGAGTGCGCCAATAATTAATGCGCTTTTTAAATTGATTTCTACCTGAGTCGTCAGGCTCATTCGCTGTGCTTTTTCAAAATCCAGCATGTCTATTTCCTGTCTCCAATTTCATTGTTCTCGTGACGGCCTGAGAGCAAACAACTCTGCGCGGTAACAGGATATATCCTGTATCGCGGGTGGTGTTGGAAATAACATGGATCAATCGACTATAAATATTCATTATTAGGTTGTTAATTAGGCCGCACAAATCATACCAATTGACTGTTGCTCGATTAATTAAAGCCGCTTATGGAAAATTTGCACGAAAACTTGCGGCGTCTGTGACGCCGCAAGAGAGTTTTTACTCATCCGCTGCAACGCGAATAACGACTTTTCCAAAATTTTTGCCTTTCAGCAGACCAAAAAAGGCTTCGGGCGCATGGTCCAGCCCGTCAGTTATTTGTTCACGATATTTTATGGTTCCTTCACGAAGCCACTGCCCCATCGCCTTCTGGAACTCTTCAATTCGGTGACCATAGTCCTGACCGATAATGAAGCCTTGCATACGGATTCGTTTTTTCAGCAGCGTCCCCATCAGCAATGGCAAACGGTCTGGCCCGGCGGGTAAATCCGTGGCACTGTAACCGCTCACCAGGCCACAGACTGGCACACGAGCCGAGGTATTCAGCAACGGCAACACGGCATCAAATACCTTGCCGCCCACGTTCTCATAATAAACATCGATGCCTTTCGGGCAGGCTTTTGCCAGTTGTTCAGCGAAGTCTTCCGCGCGGTGATCAAGGCACACATCGAAACCGAGCGTTTCAACGGCATAACGGCATTTTTCGCTGCCGCCCGCCACACCCACAACGTGACACCCTTTTATCTTGCCAATTTGCCCCACCGTGGCGCCCACTGGCCCGGTCGCTGCGGCGACCACCAGCATTTCACCGGCTTTTGGCTGCCCGATATCCAGCAGCCCCATATAAGCGGTGAAGCCCGGCATACCGGCTATACCCAGCGCCCAGGAAGGATGCTCTGGGTTGTCGCCTAATTTGACCAGCCCGGTACCGTCGGAAAGGGTGTAGTTCTGCCAGCCGTCGTACCCCAATACCCAATCGCCCTTCCTGAAATCCGGGTGATGAGACGTTTCAACGCGGCTGACCGTGCCACCCACCATCACCGCGCCAATCTCTACAGGCGGCGAATACGATGGCGCATCACTCATTCGACCGCGCATGTACGGATCGAGGGAGAGATAAACCGTGCGCAGCAAAAGCTGCCCTTGCGCGGGAACGGGGATCTCCCCTTCTTCCAGCCGAAAATTTTCCTTCACTGGCTCACCGTGTGGACGGGAAGCCAGCACCCAACGACGATGGCGTGCCTGAGAGTCAGTCATGGTGTACTCCTTTTGTGAAAGCGTTTCCTGAGACTAGTCGGTGTATGGCCGGGCTGCATTGGCATTACGAGCCTGAATGGTTCAGACGCACCACCAGATAGACGCAGGGCTCTTCGGTTTCATTGATAAAACGGCAGTCGTTCGGCGGCCCCAGCTCAAGGCAATCTCCCGCTCGCATGTCGTGGCGAGTATCACCTTCGATAAACAGCAATTTTCCCTGCTGTAGCCAGATAAGCTGCCTCGCGAGCGCGTAAGACGACGCAGGCATGGGAATATCGCTCCCGGGGGGAAGCTCGACCTGAACAAGGTCAATCGGTAAGTCGCTTCGCGGGGAAACATGGCGACGTAAATAGTGGCTTTGCGGATCGCGCCAGACGGGCTGATTTTCCAGGCGCAGAAGTTTGCCTTCCTGCATTTCAGCCCGGGCGATTAACGTCGACATGCTGATGCCAAACGCGCCGGAAAGCCGCCCCAGCATCGTGGCTGTCGGGCTGCTGTCGCCGCGTTCAATTTTATGGATCATCGCCCGCGACACGCCTGCCCGCTCGGCCAGCTCGCTGAGGGACCAGCCACGAGATTCGCGTTCAATACGGATGCGAGCGCTGATGCGCTGGTTGAGAGTGTCTTCAATAGTATTCATGGCGTAATACTATAGTGCATAACGCGGTGATTGCCGCTACCTAAGTGACTCACTTGACCTGGCGACGAAACATGGCTTCCAGCAAAGCGACGATCAACTTCGCACAGCGGAAGTCCGGATCGAGGTCCGGATCGTAAACGCTGACCGTCATCCCGCAACAAAGCGGGTTTTGCAGTAAACGGGAGCAGATACTTTGGATCCACTCAGGTTCAATACCCGGGCTGCCGGGCGAGTCCACGGCAGGCATGATTTTCTCGTCGAGGACATCCACATCGAAATGAATCCAAAATCGCTGCGATGAGAGCTTCAGCCGCTCATGAATTTTTTGCAGAATGTTGTCTGGCCCGGCTTCGTTAGCCGCAAAAACGTCGATTCGGGTGATGGCCGTTTGCGCGATATCAGGCCATGCGTAATCACTGCCACGCGATTCCCTTTCCCCTAACTGGACGATTTCAGCTTCTGGCACAAGCGGCCCGTCTATCCCCGGCCATTTCGTTAACATCGCTTCACCACGCCCGGTGACTAACGCCAGATCCATCCCTGCAACAGCACCTAAAAGAGTTTGAGGGTCGTAGTTTCCCGGATGGCGAAAATCACTGTGACCGTCAATATGGATCAGGGAAACAGGGCCCGCACGACGAGCGCCAGCCAGTGCACCCAGTAGAACCGAACAATCACCGCCGATGACCAGCGGAAAAGTATTGTTGCGGTGGGATCGCGACACTTCATCCGCAATCCTTAAACAATACTCGCGGATGGCGTGCCCATTGCGAATGCGTGTTCCCGGTTCAGCATCCGGCGAATAGGCAGGCACAGGCAAACTGACAACAGCAGTTGGATTCAATTTTTCCGCCAGGCCGCAGGCCATCAGCACTTCCGGTGCGCGCCAGGTGCCGGGAATGTGCCCTGGCCGTAACGGTCGCAGACCAAGGTTTGTTGGGGCAAGGATGATGTTCATGCGCGGTCCCGCTAAGGATGACATGAGCAAAAGCTTAGTTGATTCTCAGGGATCGTCTTGTCAACGCCATAAGAACTATAGTATCTATACCGTACTACTATAGTGAACGCCTGAGGCTACCATGATCCTTCGTTATGCCAGCAGTGAAGACTGTGCGGCGATTGCCGAAATTTATAACCACGCGGTGCTGCACACTGCCGCTATCTGGAACGATCAAACGGTTGATGTGGATAACCGAATCGCCTGGTTTGAGGCGCGTAAGATTGCCGGATATCCCGTGCTGGTCAGCGAAGAGAATGGCGTTGTCACCGGCTATGCCTCTTTTGGCGACTGGCGTGCGTTCGATGGTTTCCGCCATACGGTTGAGCATTCCGTTTATGTTCATCCTCAGCATCAAGGAAAAGGCCTGGGCCGCGCCCTTCTGGCGCAGCTGATCCTCGAAGCTAAACAGATTGGTAAGCATGTGATGGTGGCGGGCATTGAATCGCAAAACGCTGCATCGCTTAAACTGCACGCCTCGCTGGGCTTTGTGACCACCGCGCAAATGCCGCAGGTGGGCACCAAATTTGGCCGCTGGCTGGATCTGACGTTTATGCAGTTGCAGCTTGATGAGCGCCAGGAGCCGGACGCGAAGCCATGAACCAGTCATTGACGCTCACCTTTCTGATTGCCGCGGGTATTGGGCTGGTCGTGCAAAACACGCTGATGGTGAAGATTACTCAATCAGCCTCCACCATCCTCATTGCGATGTTGCTCAATTCGCTGGTCGGGATCGTGCTGTTCGTGTCGATTCTGCTGATTAAGCACGGGCTGAGCGGCTTTCAGGAACTGGCCTCCACCGTCAAATGGTGGACGTTAATTCCCGGATTGCTCGGCTCTTTCTTTGTGTTTGCGAGCATTAGCGGTTATCAGTACGTTGGCGCGGCAACCACCATTGCGGTGCTTGTTGCCAGTCAGCTTATTGGTGGGCTGGCGATGGATATCCTACGTCAGCAAGGCATCCCCTGGCGTGCGTTAGTCGGGCCGGTTTGCGGTGCGGTGATGCTGGTGATTGGCGCGTGGCTGGTGGCCAGAAGGCAGTTTTGAACAAGCCTGCAGAGATAAGCACAACGACTGTGCTTATCTCTCATATTAAAACAGCGCTGAGTCGCTTCTGTTAATGATTTCGCCCGCCGTTCCCGCCAGCATTAGGGGCTCCCCGGACGCCGCTCTGACTTCCACCGCTGCCGCCGGACCCCGACCCGCCCCAATATCCATACGCACCAGACCCGCTTCCGTAGGGGGATTTTTGTGACAGAAACCCCTGTAACCCACCATTATTACGACCGCCAGTACCGCCAGAAGCAGAACCGCCATTGGTCGAGGATTTTCGTCCACTTCCATCGGCATCCTGCCATCCGCCAGAGATCTCATCGAATTGACTGCTTAAAATTTCCTTCATTACCATTCTCCATTAACTTTATTCTCTTCAGCACCAGAAATTGGCCTGAATCCGTCTATCACTACGTTTATTTTCTCCACGTGGAGCTAAAACCATCCGCTGTATATAAATTATGTTGATATAATGCGATGCCATATTTTTCATCCTGAAAAAATTCAGCAACAAAGGAGGGTTCCACACCCGTCAAATCAAATAACTGATAAGCCAACCCGAGCAACACTTCAACGATCAAGCCAGGCCCGGTTAAAACAGGCGTCACACAATAGTTTTTAGTGATGAGTTCAGTGCGCCATGTAAGAATGCGGGACAGATACAGCCCTTCGCCGCCACCATTATATTTTGCAAATATAACGTTATTTTCTTCTAAAAACTTATAACGTCTTTTCATCACCCGCAGGATTATCCGTAGAGCTTTCGAGCCGGGATGCGAAGCCATAAAATGATTAAAATAAACTCCTTTGAATCTTCTGAGTGACCCAAGAGCCAAAAGGTTTTTATAAACCTGTACCCGGCCTAATGGCGTTATATCATCGAAAGAGAATGCAGACATATCAAGATCAATGCGGCGCTGAATGTCCTCTACATCTTTTCTGGCTAATCCAGACTCAATGTGGCGCTCACCTGTTGTGTTAAAACAGAAATACTCACCACCAGCAGAGCTCAGTTCTGCTATTCTTTTTAAAACGGCTCTGGTTTTCATCAGACATAAAAAGTCATCTTCATCAATGCCTTTACGATCCAGAAACTGATTGACGCCATTGAACGCATTGTCCGTATAAGGCAGGGTATCAACATCGATATAAACACCACCATGCTGATACAAAATCAGCAATCTGGCGATATCACTGGCACAGGCCAGATTCCCCCTTAATATAATTTCGTAATAGTAATAGCGTTTAAAATCTTTAAATTCAGGTGTCAATACCTCCATGACATCCCGAATGATGATATTTCTGTTGTTTAACCGCTCCGTTAACGGCGTCTCAACAGATACGTTCCGGGGAATACCATAGCCGGATAAAAACTCTGCAACAAGCTCATCAAACGGCCTCCCTTCTTCCAGCCTGGGAAACAGATAGCCAAACGCATCGTTCTTTATCCGCATTTCTGTGCTGAGATGGTCTCCGCACGCCTTGCCAAGAACATATTCATGGATAGATTCATGAAAATAACGACATGCGAGAGCGCTTTCATCCAGCCAGAGATAAACCGTCTTGTCTGTATTGGCATTTTGCCAGATATCAATATAGTCGATGTTAAGCTGACTGCTATCGCCAATCCATACAAAATGGATGAGATCAGGCACGGTGACTTTTATTCCCTGATCGCATCGCAGCTCGGACAGTTCAGGCTTCATTTTGACATTCATGCTGCGCCCATTTCAGCCGTCAGTGATTAAAGAAAGAAATAAACCAGCGCCATTACCACAACGACCGCTGAGATAATCATGATGCTCCCTGAAAAGTCACCCAGGGCAGTAAGATAACCACTATTATGCTCGTTGAATTTATCAATGGCTTCATTTTCATTCTCAGCATCCACTTCAACAAAATGCTTTCTGAACCCCTGAGCTTTCATTTCGCTGGTAACAACAGACGTGATGTCTTTCTTGAGGATGGCCTTTGCAATTGCTCTGTTCTTATCACTCTTTATAAAAATATTATATTTAGTCATCATTAACTCCAAAAACAACTTTTGTGATTTTTATTTTTCTGGTTGGCAATAAAACTCTAAACACTGCACCGATCCGCTGCCACGGTGAGAATATACACATCAGGTTCACGTATTAAAATAGTCAAACCATTAACAGCATTTCGTTACAGGACTTTATTTATTCACTAAGAAAACAATAAGACATTACTGAAAAAGATTTGTGAATCATTTCCGCGACATCCGCTTAACGACAAGGGAAAGAAACAGAAGCTGCTATCAACAACATAGCTCGCCATTCTTTCATTAAGCCTTTGCGATGACTGATAAATGATTGTGTTACGTCATTCATTAAGACAGTGCTGATCTGTTTTTATATAAGACCGATAAATGACGGATGGTGCATTCAGGCTAGTCCCACCTTTAGTGAGCTGCTCATGGCGTGCTATGGATGATGAAAGTGATGGATTGTCACACCTCAATGGCGTGATTCATCTAACCTTCAAATACCTGCCCTAACCTTAGTGAAAGAGAAAATCATGAGAAAAATAGTGTCTTTTGTTCATGTGTCGCTGGATGGTTTTGTCGCTTCTACCGCTGAGGGCCAAGCGAGTCTGGCCTGGATAAGCATAAGCCCCGACTTGTTTGAATACGTGGAGCAGCGGATCCAGCAAACCGACACCGCCTTATATGGGCGCACTACCTTCCAGATGATGGAGTCTTACTGGCCAACGGCTGCCGATAAGCCTGACGCCAGCCCGCATGACCATGCGCATTCGCGTTGGTATAAATCTGCCCACAAAGTGGTGTTGTCGAAAACCCTGTCGGCAAAAAATCACCCCAATACACACATTATCAGTAGCTTTTTAAGCGAGGAAATCAGCAAGCTTAAGCATAGCGAAGGCAGCGAAATCTTAATGTTTGGCAGCCCCTCAGCGACTCACGCCCTGATGGCGGAAAACCTTATCGATGAGTACTGGCTGTTCGTCAATCCGATTCTGCTGGGGCAAGGGATCCCCTTGTTCAAAAACATAAAAGACAGAACTTCACTCACGCTGGTGAAGAGTAACGTTTTCCCGTCGGGCGTAGTGTGTCTGCAATACGAGGTGAAACGGAATCAGTGATGCAAGGTTCTGAAAGTGGGAAAAACCTCAGAACGGCTGCGTTTCTGCGAATGTGTAGCCCATCGATGTTTTGGCCAGCAACGTCTGCTGCTGGCACACGAACTCTCAGAACATCCCTGCCCCCTGAATCAGGGTCTCCCTTGCTGCCTGAAGTGCTCAAGCTCCTCGGTAGCCTCATCCAGCCTGGCTTTGTAGAACCTCACCAGCGCTTTATCTTTCATATTGTATTGATACTGTATCGCCAGCCCTGACAGCAGCAACGTGACAATTAAAAACCACATACCTGACTCCCCAACAAAAAAACCCGCCATGCTACGAGCATAACGGGGCTAATGATGAGCATTATGTGCTTGTTTGCCGCAGTTTTTAGAGGATAGTCCCACCTTTAGTGAGCTGCTCGTGGCGTGCTTCCTGCTCTTCTTTGTGCTGACGCCCATGGTGTGCAATCGCCGTGCGCAACCGCTGCTGCTGGGTGTAACGCTCATCCCGGCTTAACGCGGCGTCATCGCTGAGCGTAATCAGCAACTCATTCATGCCACTGATCACCCCGGCTTCGATGGCGGCATCCACCGCGACACTGACCTCATCCAGATGTGACATACCCTCTCCTGTTAATTCAGTTTTACTTTAGAAAAATCACTGCCCATCAGGCTGACGCTGTACCCGGTGACGTTGCTGCGGGTGGCGAAGAACGTTTTGCCGTTCGCCAGCGCGATCCACGGTGCCTGCTGCTGGAAAATCACCTGAGACTGCTCATACAGTTTTGCACGAGCCGCCGGGTCGCTGGTCAACTTCGCCTTCTGGACCAATTCATCATACCCCTTATCACACCAGCGTGCGGCATTGGAGCCGGTTTTAATGCTGTTGCAGCCCAAAAGCGTATCGGCAAAGTTATCCGGATCGCCGTTATCCGACATCCAGCCAAACAGCGCAGAATCGTGTTCACCTTTGCGCATGCCGGAAAGGTATTCGCCCCACTCATAGGTGGTGATTTTGGCTTTGATGCCCACCTTCGCCCAGTCATTCTGGATCATCTCGGCGATGCGGCGTGAGTTCGGGTTATAAGGACGCTGTACCGGCATCGACCACAGGGTGACTTCCGTGCCCTCTTTCACTCCCGCTTGCTTCAGCAAAGCTTTTGCTTTTTCAACGTCGTAGCTGTAATCCGGCAGGTCTTTCTTGTAGCCCAGCATATTCGGTGGGATCGGCGATTTCGCCACCGTACCGGAGCCCATAAAGACCGCATTCACAATCGCTTTTTTATCCGTAGCGTAGTTCAGCGCCTGGCGAACGAGCACGTTATCAAACGGTTTTTTCTCGGTATTAAACGCCAGATAGCCGACGTTCAGCGCCTCTACCGCGTGCAGAGTCAGATCTTTGTTCTTTTTAATCACGTCGAACTGTACCGGTGACGGCGCAGGGATAATCTGGCATTCGTTAGTTTGCAGTTTCGCCAGGCGCGTTTCGACGTTCGGGGTGATGGAGAAAATCAGGTGTTTCGTCGGAACCTCGCCATCCCAATAGTTCGGGTTAGCCACATAGCGAATCAGTGAATCCGTTTTGTACTGCTGGAAGGCGTATGGCCCGGTGCCAATAGGCCAGGTGTCGACATATTCCGGCGTGCCTTTTTTCAGCATCGCATCGGCGTATTCTGCGGAAAGAATGGAGGCAAAATCCATTCCCCAGTCGGCAAGAAACGCCGCGTTCGGTTCGGTTAAGTCGAACTGGACGTGGTAATCATCAATTTTCTTCACGTCTTTGATGAGCTTGTCGAGCCCGACATCGGTGAAATACTCATAATTACCCTGTGAGACTTTATGATAAGGGTTATTTTCATCTTTCTGACGCATCACCGAGAAAATAACGTCATCGGCGTTAAAGTCCCGGGTTGGCTTAAAGTATTTGTTGCTGTTGAACTTCACGCCCTGGCGCAAAGTAAAGGTATACGTTTTGCCGTCCGGAGAGATGGTCCAGGCCGTCGCCAGCGAAGGAACCGGCGTGTTTTTCTGCGGATCAAAGTTGATCAGACGGTTATACAGCACCTGAGAACTGGCAACGAACGACGGGCCGGAACTCGCAATTTGTGGGTTGAAGGACTCAGGTGACGCCTCGGAGCAATAAATCAGCGTGTCGTTTGCTGCCGCCATTGCGGCCCCGGCGGGCAGCACAGCGCTCAGCGCAAGTGCCAACAGCGTTTTCCCTGCTAATGCTTTAGACATGGTTATAAGCCTTATTGTTTTATTCTAAGAGGCTTAATCACAGCACAGGGCAGTTATTCTGGCAAATAACCAAAGGGCATCAGGTTATGCTAAAGCCGCAAATATTGCCGATTTCTTCACCATTTCTGCGGCAACATTCAAGAGATAAAAAAAAGCCACCGGGGGGCCGGTGGCGAGTCGCTTGCATTGAATACGTCGATAGTTGCGTGATGTAAAACATCTTTATTTTTGTGGGATTAAGACTATCGCAATCACCCAGTTAATACCATGGCGAGAGTTAAAAGAGTGGATTCGAAAAATCCTAAATCCAGTCGTTGCCGGAAGCGATATTTTCCCCTTTTAGCCGGTTAGTGGTTTGGCTTAAGTGTCGTCAGAAATCAAGCAAAACGGCGCTCATCAATGGCCCGAAGATTTGCCTTTTTTGCCCTGTCCTCTGCCGTTTAGTTTGACGTTCTCTGCCGTAAAGTAGAGGCGTGAAAAAGTCTATGGGATAAGAACGTGGCAAAAACTCTTTTACGCAGCGGCAAGCTGGACGACTTCCAGTCCGTGGGCGGCGGCGGCCAGGCCGTATTTGCATCAGCATTACAAATCCGCGAAACGCTGCGTCTGCGCAAACAGCAGGCTCTGGTGGAGTGTCTGGCGATCCCGCAGGTCAACGATGACGGCGACCGCGTTGACTGGTATTCCCCGGTTGAAGGCGACGTCGTTTCCTGGAAAGCCGCAGAAGACGAACAGCGCGATCGCGCCCTGCATCAGCTGGAAACGATGGCCGATACCGCACTGAGCCTGGCGCGAAAATGTCAGCAATCGGACAAAACCGCCCAACAGCTGTTTGGCGCGCTGCTGGAAAAAGCGCTGCAATTTCCTGGCGAAAACCACGTGTTTCTGGTCGACGGGAAACCGGTCATCACCTTCTGGGGCTTTGTGAACCTGAACGAAAGCGCCCGTGAGGAGTTGTTTGGCTGTCTGCACACGCTTCCTGTGGATGAACCTTTGCTGATTGTGGATGCGGAAGACGACCTCATTGATGAAGAGCCGCTGAAAGTCACCCTGAGCCACGCCGACGAACCGCTGCTTGCCGCGCCATTAACGCTGACCACAGCCGTTGAACCTGTAGAAGAACCCGCACTGGAACAGGTATCAGAACCCGAAGTCGTTGAACCAGCGCCGATGGCTGTGCCGGAAAAGAAAGCGCGCCGCGTGCCGCTGTGGAGCCTGCCGGTTGCTGCCGTCATTGTTGCCGCCATTGCCGGGCCACTGCTTTGGCCGCGCCAGACAACGTCCGCCGAACCTGCAATCGCCCACGTTGAACCGCAAACCGTCGAAGTTCAGCCTGCGCCAGAGCCGCTGCCAGAGCTGAAAGCCGCCCTTCCACTGCATCTGGCGAGCGTGACTGAACCGGTTAAAGAAGAAAAACCTGAGCCTAAGCCGGTTGTTATCGCGGCCATTCCTAAAGATGCGCTGGTGATGGAAGCCGACCAGATGCGCGCGGGCACCACCAAATTCCTTAACGGTAACTGGCGTGTACTGGTTGACGTGAAAGATCCGGTGAGCGGTAAGCCGCTGTCGCTGCGTTATCAGATACTCAATAACAAAGGCAGCGCCCGTCTGGTGCATGGCGATAATGTGGTCTGCAAAGCCGATATTTTCTCTGGCCTGCATCAGAACGGGGAATTGCTGATCAAAAGCCGCGGGCACGCGCGTTGCAGCGACGGTTCGCGTTATCCGCTGCCTGAAATCTCCTGTAAGGCTGGCACCAGCGACGTGGCTGAGTGCACCGGCCGCTACGATGCCAGCACCGTGGTACCGTTAACTTTCCGTAAAGTGGGAGCGTGATGATGCTGGTTACCCTCTGCGATTACCAACAGAGCGTCACGCTCATTGCCAACAGCGGCGTGCAATTCCTCGATTTTGGCCTGACGCCGCAGGATTCCCTGAGCAACGGGCGCTTTGTGCGTAAAACGGCGAACGGCCCGTTGCTTCGTCTGAACTACGATATCGTTAACAGCCGCTACACGCTGCCTGCCCTTGATGGGCAGAAGGCGGAAGTGGTGAAACCTGAAAGCACGCTTTCCCTTGAGCACTCCCTCGCGATGCTGGATGGCGTCTGGCTTCCCCTGCCGTTCCTGCGTTTTAACCCGCCGCGAACCTTTGTGGAAGGCCCGGAAAACTGGGCGCGCGTACAGATTCGCAAGCTGCCAACGCCGGACTCTGCGGGGAATACTCACCGCGTCACTATCGCCCTCGACAGCCAAATTCGTGATGACGCGCCTTCGGGGTTAGCGCCCGTTGAAAATGATTTGCTCAACGGCACCCGCTTTGCTCTCGCCTGGCGTGATGAAGAAGTGGCGGACTTTCTTGACCAGACCTGGATTGATGGCTGGCTGAGGGAAGTTTTCACTCAGTACGCCAGCCATGAGGAAAACCGGAGCGAACGGGAAATCACTCAGGCGATGCGTGGCTTCGAATATCAAGGGCACTGGCTGAACCTGCTGGCGCTGCTGGGCGAGCAGCTTAGCGTGCCGGAAGTGAAAATTGTCACCGCCACGGTGAGCACACCAGCTATTCCTGTCGACCTGATTCTGGATGTCGGTAACAGCCACACCTGCGGGGTGATCATCGAAGATCATGGGGATGCTAACGACGGCTTGCGCCAGACCGCCGAATTGCAGGTTCGCTCGCTGAGTGAGCCGCAGTTCCTCAATGCGCCCCTCTTTACCAGCCGTCTTGAGTTCTCCGAAGCGCGTTTCGGCAAACAGCATTTTTCCGTAGAAAGCGGGCGTGAAGATGCGTTCGTCTGGCCTTCGATGGTGCGAGTCGGTGATGAAGCACGCAAGCTGGCGATGCAGCGTCTGGGCACCGAAGGCAACAGCGGCATTTCCAGCCCACGTCGTTATCTTTGGGATGAAACCCCGACGGTTCAGGACTGGCGCTTCAGTCAGATGAACAGCCGCACTCAGCGCGAACCCGTGGCCGCCGCCTTCCCTCTGGCCTATTTGATGAATGACGACGGGCAACCGCTGTTTACCTTGCCGCCCGATGAGCGAATGCCGGTCTTTTCCCCGCAGTACAGTCGCAGCACGCTGATGACCCACATGCTGTGCGAAATTCTCTCGCAGGCGCTGGGGCAGATTAACAGCGTAGCGACTCGCCAGCGTCTGGGCTTCCCGTCTTCGCCGCGCCAGCTTCGTACGTTGATTCTGACGTTGCCTTCTGCGATGCCAAAACAGGAACGCGAGATTTTCCGCCGCCGCATGTTTGAGGCTATCGCCCTGGTCTGGAAAGCGCTGGGCTGGCATCCGCAGGATGAAGACTTCGCCACAGCTAAACAGCAGGACAAGAGCGTGGTGCCGGTGCCGAACATTCATATGGAGTGGGACGAAGCCAGCTGCGGTCAGCTGGTCTGGCTCTACAACGAAGCGATGTCTCATTTTGGCGGCCAGACCGAAGCGTTTTTTGCCGCCCTTTCGCGCCCGGACAGAGAGCCGGAAGCCGGTGCCAGACCGGGTCGTTCGCTGCGCGTGGCTGCCGTAGATTTGGGCGGTGGCACGACCGACATGGCCATCACCCATTATCGGCTGGATGATGGCACGGGCAGCAATGTCAAAATCACGCCAGAGCTGCTGTTCCGCGAAGGGTTTAAAGTTGCCGGTGACGACATCCTGCTCGACATTATCCAGCGCTGCGTCCTGCCAGCCCTGCAAACCCACCTGCAAAAAGCGGGGATCGCCGATGCGCCCGCGCTGATGGCTACGCTGTTTGGCGATTCTGGCCGTATCGATACGCAGGCGGTGTTACGCCAGCAAACCACGCTGCAGCTGTTCATGCCGATAGGTCACGCCATTCTCGGTGGCTGGGAACAAAGCGACATCAACGACCCGCTGGCGGGACTGCATGCCACCTTTGGCGAGCTGCTGCCGCAGAGGCCGACCCGCAATGTGATGAACTATGTCAGTCAGGCTATCAGCCATGCTTTACCTGCGGGCGCAGAGCCGTTTGATTTGCTGAGTACGCCCCTTCAGGTGAGCTTCCGCGATCTTCATGCCGCCATGCTGGCGGGTGAGTTTACGATTGCCGCTCCGCTGCATGCTGTCTGCGAAGCGATTTCCCATTACAGCTGCGACGTTTTGCTGGTGACCGGAAGACCGGGATGTTTACCTGGCGTGCAGGCGCTGATCCGCTATCTGCAACCTGTCCCGGTCAACCGTATGGTGTGGATGGACAGCTACCACGTGCACGAATGGTATCCGTTCAGCCAGCAAGGCCGTATCGGTAACCCAAAATCAACCGCTGCGGTGGGCGCGATGCTGTGCAGCCTGGCGCTGGATTTACGTTTGCCGCGCTTCAATTTTAAAGCAGCGGATATCGGGGCTTACTCGACCGTACGTTACCTTGGCGTGCTCGATAACACCGTCAATACGCTGCGCGATGAAAACATCTGGTACAGCGAACTGGATCTCGATAAGCCCGGGGCAAAGCTGGATGCCCGCATCCACTTCCCTTTACGCGGCAATGTTACCCTCGGATTCCGTCAGTTAGCGAATGCGCGCTGGCCCGCCACGCCGCTTTACACCCTGAGCATCAACTCGCCGGAAGTGGCGAAAGCCATCGCCGGTGACGGCGTATTGCAGGTGCGCTTGCAACTGACAGGCGGTAGTCGCCAGCAAGGCCCGGAAGCCTTTACGCTCGCTGATGCCTGGCTGCAGGATGGCACGCCCGTCCCGCCTGATGCGCTGACGTTAAAACTGAACACCCTGGCCGACCGCCGTCACAGCGGCAGCCACTACTGGATTGATAGCGGGAGCGTTTACCTGAAATGAGCCGACTGCAAAACATCATCGACTGGACCCGGCAAACCCGACGGATTTCACCGCTTTTCGATACCGATGCTGACGCGTTGCTGACCCGTTTACACATGCTTAAGGCGCAGGAAACGACGCTCACTGAAGCACACTCGACTCCCGCCAGCATTGGCCTTTTTGGTCATTCGCAGGCAGCAAAGGCCCATTTGCTCAGTGCGCTTTGCAGCAGCGGCAATGGGCGGTTACTGGTGCAAACGGGCAGTAAGACACTCGACTATTTTACGCATCTGAATCCGGGCCATAACCTGACGAGAATGGCGATCCGCTTCAGCCACCAGGCCTCTGTGCCCGATGAAGCCTTCCCACTCCGCCTGCGTATTCTGCGGGAAGCTGAGCTGGTTCAGGTGTTCCTTGTTCATGCTTTACAGCAAGGCCACGTCCGTCAGGTCGCGAAATCGGTGGTGATTGCTCGCCTGAAGGCCTGGCAGTCGCTTCGCCAGACTCAGCCTGTACCGGGCATTAACGAGGAAGATGTCGCCGCGATTGCGCGTTTCTGGCAGGAGAATATTCCTGCACATCAGCAGCAGATTGATGAAAGCCTGTGGCAGCAGTTTATTCAGCTGCTGCCCTGCCTTGATCTGAGTGCCCGCGCCAACGCCTGGGCATTGTTATGGGGTGAGCAACAGGAGTTGACTCGTCAGTGGCTGAGCCTGGCGCATGTCCTTCAGCAATGCGGCAATGCACGCGAACTGGCGGCGCCCTTAAGCCTGCTGGTCGACAGTTTTGCCCTGCCCGCAGAAGGTTTTCTTACGCCGGAAAGCGAACCCGAAGGGGAAGCGCTTCTGCATCCACTGGTGAATAATCAGCTGCAAAGCGCCGTGAGCCTGCCACTCAGCGCGCTGGGATTACTGACCGTAGAGCTGGTTCTGCCGACGGAAAATGGCGTGCTGGATAATGTGGATCTGATTGATATTCCGCAGCCTGCGCAGCAAGACGGCGCGGAGCTTTGGGTCAGCAAATGCCACTGGTTGCTTGACCACTACCGTCAACTGCATCAGCCCGATCTGCTGCTGATTTGTAATGCCGCCGCCCAACGCTCACAGATCCCTCACAGTGCGAAAACATTGATGAAATGGGTGAGCGATACCCAGCCGCAGCAGGAAGGTGCGCTGCCAGGGCTGGTCTGGGCGATCACCCCGCAGGACGATCGCTTTGTTCGCAAAATGAATCTGGATGAAGCTGTTCAGCAACTGATTGAGAAACCTGGCCAGCGCTGGGGAACGTTGCAGGCGCTGGACGGCAGCAGCCTGCAACGCCTGATTGAATGGCTCTCTCAGGCTACCGTTCCGTCGCTGCGTACTGCACGCTTGCAAAGGCTGGCTGAGCGCCAGCAGCACCAGCTTGAGCATTTGATGTCCGGCTGGCGAGAGGGCATTCAGGTAAGCCCTGCCACTTTGCGCCAGCAGGCCGAAAATGTGGTGCGTGAACTTCAGGGGCGCGCCGCCATTCTTGGGGAACTGCTGGAAGGCCTTCTGCCACCGTTGAGCCATTTCGAACAGCTCATTCAGGTGCATCAGCCGCGCGAAGAAAAAGTCAGCGGCTTGTTTAGCGATAATCTCGACCTGTTCGCGCAACCTGACGACACGCAGCAAGGCCGCAATGGCAACCAGCATAACGCTGCTCAGGCCCATGCCCTGTGGGTCAAGTACCTGCGCCAATGGAGCCGAAGTGAGAGCAATGCGCAGCGCTTTGGTCTGACGCCAACCACCCTTCAGCAGCTCGCGGATATCCTGGTGGTGGCGAGCTATCGTCTTGATCTGCCCACTCAGTTGCAAAGCGTTGTGCCGGATGAACGCGCCAGCGCGGCTCGCCTGCGCGCCACGATCAGTAACTATCTGGCCTGGCTTGGGTACGCAGACCTTCCCCTCGAAGCACGCCCGGCAAGCCGTGTGGTGAAAGGAAGCAGCTTGTTCGCCCCTTCAGCCAGCAACACTGAGCGCCTGACGCAGCTGGGCGAGCGGCCTGCCCATGCGGCAACTCGCTACGTTTATGACTGGCTGGTTGCGTTGTTCACCCGCGCGACGGAAGCACCGGATTACCGCCATCCACTGGACGTTTCGGACAGTTCCCGAGCCAGACTCTCTGCATTGATGTAATCGTCGCTGAACAGAATGCGCAAAAAATAGCGTGCGATTAACGCCCTCTCTCTGGCCTTCTCACTTCGGCTCTCTACACTCATTTAGTCAACCAGAACAATGAGGTAATCATGACGACCACCTGTACTCTGTTTATCAATGGCAAGGACATGATGGCAAAAGCGGGCCGCGTCTTTGAACGTCAAAACCCTGTTGATGGCACACTTGCCAGCCGTAGCGCTGCCGCTGACGTCGATGACGCTCTTAGCGCCGCTCAGGCAGCAGAAAAGGCTTTCATGCACTGGCGAAACACCACGCCCTCAGAACGCCGCGGTCTGCTGCTAAACGCCGCCGAGGAACTCGAAAAACGCGCTGAACAATTTGTGGCCATCATGGCCGCTGAAACCGGCGCAACGCCACACTGGGCAGGTTTTAACGTGCACCTCGGCGCAGAAGTGTTGCGTGAAGCTGCCGCAATGACCACCCAAATTGACGGGCAGGTCATCCCTTCCAACGTCCCCGGCAATCTGGCGATGGGCGTACGTCAGGGTGCAGGCGTCGTGTTGGGAATGGCCCCGTGGAATGCGCCCATCATTCTCGCTGTTCGCGCCATCGCCACGCCATTAGCCTGCGGAAATACGGTGATCCTCAAAGGCTCTGAGCTTTCTCCTGCGACTCAGGGGCTGATTGTCAGCGCCCTCAACGCCGCAGGATTCCCGCCGGGCGTGGTGAATTATCTTTCGTGCACCGCCGAAGATACCCCCACTGTGGTAGAAAGCCTGATTGCCCACCCCGCCGTTCGTCGGGTCAATTTCACCGGGTCGACCAGCGTCGGCAGAATCATTGCTCAAACCTGTGGCCGTCACCTGAAACCCGTTGTGCTGGAGTTAGGCGGCAAAGCGCCGTTGCTGGTGCTCGACGATGCCGACCTGCAACAAGCTGCGGCGGGAGCCACCTTTGGCGCTTTCGCCAACGCCGGGCAAATCTGCATGTCCACCGAACGCATTATTGTCGATGTGGCGATAGCGGATGCGTTCGTCGATCAACTGGTCAGCCGGGTCAAAGCCCTGCCGCCGGGCCTGCTGGGGCCTGTTGTCGACGCTCGCACAGTGGAGCGCTGCAACGCCCTGATCGACGATGCCCTCAGCAAAGGAGCAACGCTGCTGACAGGCGGCAAAGCCAGCAATACACAAATGCCAGCCACGCTTATCGATGGCGTAACGCGTGAAATGAGGCTATGGAGCGAAGAATCTTTTGGCCCGGTGAAAGCAATCATCCGCGCCAAAGGCGACGCAGCGTTACTGGCTATCGCCAATGAAAGTGAATACGGCCTCTCTTCGGCGGTTTATACGCAAGATACCGCACGCGGCTGGAACGTTGCCCAACAACTGCAAAGCGGCATTTGCCACATCAATGGCCCAACGGTGCACGATGAAGCCCAAATGCCTTTTGGCGGCTGTAAATCATCGGGCTACGGACGGTTTGGCGGACGTGCAGGCATCCATGAATTTACCGAGTTACGCTGGATAACCCTGCAAACCACCCCGCGTCAGCTGCCATTTTGAGCAAAGAGGTGACCTAAGACCCCAGCCAGCCCCGCCGGATTCTCCCAGGACATGGAATGTCCTGCCGCAGGCACAATGTGCAGAGGAATAGCTTCACGAGAAATAGCCTCGGCGTCTGCATCGGGTAATGATTGTTCGCCAAAGACGACTGCCTTGTGGCAAGACAGCGCTAAAAAGCGCGACATCCATGAAGGAGACACGCCTTCAATAAGGCTTTTGGAACCGCGCCACATGGCGTGCGGAGAGCAGTTTTGCAGGCATCCTTTCCACGGTGAAGTCTCTGTCGCCACAAGCTCTTTGAACGTTTCCGCAACAAAGCGCTCCTCAGTATTTGCCACCACTTTGCGGCTATAGAAGCCGCCACCGCTGTGAAAATTAGGCTCAGAAACGACCAGCGTTTTCACGCCATCGCCCATCAGTTCAGCCACCTGAATGGCAACGCTGCCGCCCATGCTGTGCCCAAAAAGGTCGACTTCAGCGAACCCTTTCGCCTTCAGCCATTCCGCCACAACGTTTGCCTGATGCGTAATAGTGTAATCAAAGTGAAGAGGCTTATCGCTGTAACCAAAGCCGGGAAGATCGATGAGCAGCGCCCGTCGACCTTTGAAGCCGGGATCGGTGACTATCGGGGGATATTCGTAAGAAGATGCGCAGGACAAACCATGGATAAACACCACTGGCCTGCCCTGGCCTGGAAACTCATGCCAGCGCACTGCGGCACCGGCGATCGCTGAATAAAAACTCTGCATGATTCTCTCCTTCATCCAATTACTGTGTTTTTATACAGCAGAATAAGGAAGCCCGCAACGGTCCGAATCAGAACAGGGAGAGCAACAAGGCGACAGGGAAACTGAACGGCCACGTAGCGCCAATCAATACGGTGGCGATGAAGCGAATACGCTTGCGCTCTTTGGTGAGAAACCACGTAATCAATGCGCTGATGGTGGCCATAATGGCGTAGAAAACCAGCATTTTCTGGTAAAGCGTCATCTGTAAAACCCGATCGAAATCAAAAAAATTCGCGCGCACTATGCAACGTTTTTTGACGAGCATCAAGTTTTTACACACTGAATTGTCTGAGTTGGGAACTTCTGTAAAAACCTACTTTGTCTGATTGCGAACTTCTCTTGCGCAGACTATATCAATAGAGGCAAATAACTCGAGGTAGGTCTTATGGAAGTTTCCAGCAGAACCGTATTCCTGATAAATGTCTGTGTCGCCGTTGCTCTTATTAGCCTGCTGTCGTTTCGCTTTGGCTGGATTTGATTTGTTGTTACTGATACCTCAGAACAAAAAAAGCAGCCTCGGGCTAATGCCGATCAGTTAAGGATCAGTTGACCGATCCAGTGGCTGTGTAAGAATCCGGAAACGCTCACTCGTTTCCGGATTTTTTTATGCTCATTGGACAGGCACTTGATTTGGTATCCCGTTACGATTCTCTGCGTAACCCACTGACTTCTCTGGGGG
>NZ_JBOFIN010000007.1:0-38792 GCF_051650185.1 Scandinavium sp. | reverse complement strand
TGTGTGGTGAGCTTGCAGGCGACGAACGTGCTACACTTCTGTTGCTGGGTATGGGTCTGGACGAATTCTCTATGAGCGCCATTTCCATCCCGCGCATTAAGAAGATTATCCGTAACACGAACTTCGAAGATGCGAAGGTTTTAGCAGAGCAGGCTCTTGCTCAACCGACAACGGACGAGTTAATGACGCTGGTTAACAAGTTCATTGAAGAAAAAACAATCTGCTAATCCACGAGATGCGACCCAAATTACTGCTTAGGAGAAGATCATGGGTTTGTTCGATAAACTGAAATCTCTGGTTTCTGATGATAAAAAAGACACCGGAACTATTGAGATTGTTGCGCCGCTCTCTGGCGAGATCGTCAACATCGAAGACGTGCCGGATGTTGTTTTTGCTGAGAAAATCGTGGGCGATGGCATTGCTATCAAACCGACCGGCAACAAAATGGTTGCGCCGGTTGACGGGACTATCGGTAAAATCTTTGAAACCAACCATGCGTTCTCTATTGAGTCCGACAGTGGTATCGAACTCTTCGTTCACTTCGGTATCGACACCGTTGAATTGAAAGGCGAAGGTTTCAAACGTATCGCGGAAGAAGGCCAGCGTGTGAAAGTTGGCGATCCGGTTATCGAGTTCGATCTGCCGCTGCTGGAAGAGAAAGCCAAGTCTACCCTGACTCCGGTTGTTATCTCCAACATGGACGAGATCAAAGAGCTGATCAAACTGTCCGGTAGCGTGACTGTGGGCGAGACCCCGGTTATCCGTATTAAGAAGTAATTCTTCATACGCTGTCTGTTGAAAAAGCCGTAACGCCCTGCGTTGCGGCTTTTTTATTATCCTCAGACAAGCTATGCTCTTGTCCTCGCAAGGTTTTCTCTCTGCTTTGGCATACTGCCGTTCCCTTTTGCTCTCAGGATCCCGCTCATGAAAAAGGACAAAGCGAAACTGCCCAATATCACCGAAGTGGCGAAAGCGGCTGGCGTCTCCCGCACGACGGTCTCTCGCGCCTTCAACAACCCTGCTCTCCTCGCGAAAGAGACGGTACAAAGGGTGCTGAGCGCGGCAGAATCTCTGGGCTATGCCTCCAACCATACGGCCCGGGCCCTGCGAACAGGGCGATTTGGCAATATCGCCATCATCGTGCCGGATATCGAAAACCCGTTTTTTCCGCCGGTGTTGCGCGCCGCCCAGAATCAGGCCGATGCGGCCGGTGTTTGTGTCTTTCTCGGCGATGCCGATGAGGATGCTGTGCGGGAAAACCTGCTCTTCAATAAATTCGCCAGCCAGGTCGATGGTATTGTCCTCGTCTCCTCAAGGATGTCCGAGGAGCAGATCCTGCGAAACGCGAAAATTTGCCCTGTGGTGCTCATCAACCGCGACATCAAAGGCCTGCCAAGGGTCCTGATCGACTCAGGCAGCGGTATCGCCGCCGCGGTACGCCATCTGGCCGACAGCGGCCACCGCCACATCGTCTACGTCAACGGCCCGATTAACTCCTGGTCGAATCAGCAGCGAAGCCTTGCGGCACACGAGGAAGCTCAGCGCTGCGGCATTGAGCTCAGCGCCATTTCTGTTTCGCGCTCGACGTACGCAGCCGGCAAGCATGCGGCGACCCTGTTCCCGCCAAACACCACTGCGGCCATAGCCTTTGACGATCTCGTTGCCCAGGGACTGATGGCGATGTTGATAGAGCAAGGGGTAAAAGTGCCGGAAGCGTTCAGCATCGTCGGCTGCGATGATGTGCTGGGTGAATATCTGCTGCCCTCGCTGACCACGGTCTCAGCCCGTACGGCTGACGCGGGAAAGAAGGCGGTCGATCTGCTGATGGAACAGCTTCAGGAGGATGAGCGCCATGATGTGCGCTATCTGCTGGAGACGAAGCTTATTCTGCGCAACAGTACGGCGCCTCGCCCGTAGGCGTGCGCCGTTAATCTTTTATTGCAACACGCCCCGAAGCCAGGTCTCTTCCAGCCGCAGCTGTGCCGTTTCCGTTGCCCAGCGGAAACGAATCACATCGGCAGCTTCGCCAACAGCCAGCCGCCCTCTGCCGCCAACAAACGCTCCGGGGTTCACCGTTGCCATTGTCAGCGCCTGAGCTAACGACAGGCCGGGAAGCGACGCGCAGTGCGCCACACCACGCCAGAGAGGAAGCGCAGCCCCGGCAAGATACGGCGTTCCGCTTAGACCCAGCCGCCCGTCAGCGCTGAGCGTCACCCGCCCCCCTATCGGCGTCTCATACTCTCCCGCCGCCATGCCGCCCAGCGCCGCAGTGTCAGAGACCAGAATTGACCTCTCAGTCCCTTTGGCCCGCAGCATCGTCAGCAGCGTCTCATCGGGCAGATGGTGGCCGTCGGCAATAAACGTCGCCGTCAGCCGGTCTTCCGCCAGCTGCGACCAGAGATAGTTCGGATGACGCGGCAGCATGCCATGAGCGCCATTGCCAAGATGCGTGGAGAGCGTAGCCCCGGCCTCTGCAGCCGCAACAATCTGCAGCGATGTCGCATGAGTATGGCCAATGGCAACCCGAACGCCCCGCTTCGTCACCTCACGGATATAGTCCGTACTGCCATGAAAATGCGGCGACAGGGTGATCATTCCGACCAGATTACCGCTGGCCTGCTGCCAGCGCTCAAGCTCAGCGAGATCCGGTGGACGGACATGTTCCGCCGGATGCGCACCGCGCGGCCCCTCCTGATCGGAAATCGAAGGCCCTTCGAGATGAACGCAAGGGATCATCCTCCGGGCAGTCACATCTTCCGCCCGGGCAACGACAAGGGTACGGAGAGCGCGAATAATTTTCTCTTCGCTGCTGGTGATAATCGTCGGCAGAAAGGTTGTCACCCCCTCTCTGAGCAGCGCCCGGCACAGCTCGCTTACGCTATCAACGCTCAGGTCATCGGCGTTGAGATCCCAGCCGCCATAGCCGTTCACCTGAAGATCGATAAGCCCGGCGGATAGCCAGAGCCTCTCATCCTGCGGCCCAGGGCGGATAGCGACAATTTTCCCCTCCGCCATCTCCAGCGCCACGCTCTCGCCCGATCCGGGCAACCGCCCGGTTACCATTACACTCATAACATCCTCATTATCAGGGTCAACTCTGCGGCAGCGAGTCCGCATCAAGATAGAGCGAACAGCGCGGATGGGTGCGAAGTACGCTGGCAGGACAGGCTTCGGTGATCGGCCCGTACAGCGTGCGGCTCACCGCTTCACGCTTCGCCTCCCCCGGCACGACGCAGAAGATCTCCGCCGCCGACAGCAGGCAAGGGATCGTCAGGGTGACCGCTCTGGCGGGCACGTCCTCCAGCCGGGCAAAGCACTTGTCGTCCACCTGCTGCTGGCGGCAGGCCTGCTCCAGCTCCACCACTTTGACCCGCAGCGGATCGGCAAAGTCCGCTACCGGCGGATCGTTAAAGGCCAGATGACCGTTGACGCCGATCCCCATCACCGCAATATCGACAGGCGAAGCCCCCAAAAGCGCATCGTAATCGCTGACATCCCCCTCTTCCGGCATCAGCAAATGAACGCGCCTGAGCGGCATATGCTCAAAGAAGTGCCTTGTGAGCCAGTTACCAAAGCGCTGCGGTGCCTGCGGCGACAGTCCGAGATACTCGTCCATATGAAACGCAGTGACGCGACGCCAGTCAATATCCGTCATCTGACGCAGCTCAGCCAGGGTTTCTGCCTGGCTTGGCGCGGCGGCAAAGATCATTCGTACCTCCGGCTGGTGTTGCAGGCGCTGGCGAATAGCGGCGGCGATATCAGCGGCCGCGCGCTGACCAAGCGTCTGGCGATCGGGTGAGCGGGTAATATTTAAAGCATATTCAGTCATGGTAATACTCAGTCCTTTTCTCATTAAAACAGTAAGTTAATTATTTCGTTTGCTGAGGCGGCGAGCGACCTGCACGGCCCCCAGGGTCAGCATGCAGCAGGCGATCAGGTAGAGAGCAACCAGCGTGGGTTTGCCGTCTCCGACCGTCACCAGCGCGGTAGCAATCAGTGGTGTCGACCCGGCGAAAATCACGCTGTTCAGCTCGCGGGAAAGGGCCATCCCCGAGTATCGATAGCGCGCCGGGAACAGGCTGGTGAGGAAAGCCCCCTGCGCTCCGGAGGTGGCGGCATGGCCGATCCCGTAAGCGATACTCATCCCCAGCATCACCCACAGCAGGCTGCCGGATTCCAGCATCGTGAAGAACGGGAAGGCAAACAGGGCGAGGAAAATGGCGCCGAAGGAGAAGACGGCAGTATAGCCATAGCGATCGGCCAGGCGGCCCATCACCGGCGTCATCAGCGTATTCGCGGTGACCGCCACCATCAATGCCGCCAGCCCGTCGGATTTGTGCATTCCGAGGGTATTAGCCATATAGCTCAGGCTAAAAACGCTCAGCACATAGCCGTAAGCCAGATGCCCGGCGAGGCTACAGAAGCCCACCAGCACTTCGCGCCAGCTGTTTTTCAGCAGCACAACCAGCGGCACCTGCTCCTTTTTGCGCTTGCTGGCGCTTTTCTCCTGAGCGGCGGCATATTCCGGCGTTTCGTCGAGATTTTTACGAATATAGATAGCCACCACGAACAGCAGTGCCGAAAGCAGGAACGGCACGCGCCAGCCCCAGCTCATAAATGCCTCTTCCGGGAGCTGCGTCACCAGCCAGAATGCGCCAGTCGAACAGAGAATACCGACGCCGGTCGAGGACATAATGATGGAGGTATAAAAACCTCGCGACTGAGGCGGCACATACTCCGCCACGAACGTTTGCGCGCCAGCCAGCTCTGCCCCGGCACCGAAGCCCTGCATCAGACGCAGGATAACCAGCAGGATCGACGCCCAGATGCCGATGTCGTACCAGGTCGGCAGCAGTCCAAGGGCTACCGTCGCAAACCCCATCAGCAGAATAGAGAACAGCAGCGCCGGTTTACGCCCATATTTATCGCCAATATGGGCAATGACGATACCGCCAATAGGTCGGGAGAGAAAACCGACGGCAAAGGTGGCGAAAGCCGCCAGCATCGCCAGCCCCGGCGACAGCGACGGGAAGAACAGTTTGTTAATCACCAGCCCGGCGATAGCCCCATACAGCGAATAATCAAACCACTCAATCACTGTGCCGACCACGCTTGCCACCACCACTTTTCTTACGGTTCGCGGATCGGCGCTGGCGGCCTGATCGCGATACGCCGCCCCGGGCAGCGCGCTTTGCATCTCTGACATAACGACCTCTTATGGAAACAATTTCATTGAGAAATATATTTAATAAATTGTTTTTAAATAAAAATAACAACAGAAGATCGTAATTACTGAAACTATAATGAAATCGATTTCATTAAAGGAAAAGCGCCGGGCAAAGTCAACGAATGGTGAAAAAGGATCGCTGAAACGTGACTCTATTCACGTAATAACGCTGAGGGATCGGGCGGATCGCAGGGGAAAAGTGGACGTGTGCGATATCGGCATAAATGCCGGACGGCGCTATGCTTGCACCGGCCTACGGAGTCAGCCAGGCCTTGCAAGCGTAGCGCCGCCAGGCTGTCGAAGTGGGTACGACAGAAGCCTGAAAGAAGGAAGAATTAGCGGGCTGTGGGAGGAAGGATCAGTTCGTCATAGCCTTTTTGCAGCGTGTAGCCCATCACATCCACCACGCGATTCCCTGCGGCACGCACTGCGTCCTGCAACGATTTCCCCTTCACCACCTGGCTGATAAGTTCAGAGCAGAACAGATCGCCTGTTCCCTTTAAGTCAGTGGCAACGCGTGGGTAAGCGCTGACATCGACGCTATCAGCGGTGACCAGCACCACGTGAATATCGTTCTCGCCAGGAACGGGAGCGCTGGTAATGGCGACCCATTTGAGCGTTTCGGAGAGCAAACTTTTTGCTGCTTCAATCGCATTTTCCAGCGTGTCGCAAGGTTTACCGCTCAGCACGCCAAGCTCGAAGACGTTTGGCGTAATCCCCTGGGCCAATGGCAGCAGGTGATCGCAATAGGCCTGGGGAATTTCTGGCTTCACATACACGCCGCTGTCGGTATCGCCGATCACCGGATCGACCAGAATCATCATTTGCGGATGCTTTTCCCGCATGGCCTTCAGCCACTCTGCCAGTAGTGCAATCTGGCTCGCGCTTCCCATATAGCCTGTCGTCACGGCTTTCAGCTCACGCAGTGCGTCACGCTCTTCCAGCGCCTGCAAATACCCGCAGAACCACTCATCAGGGATCACACCGCCATAAAAAGTGTCGTAGTGCGGCGTGTTGCTGAACAGAACCGTTGGCACCGCCAGCACATTCAAATGATGCTGTTTGATGTTTGGCACCGCCACGCTGTTGCCCACGCTGCCGTACACCACCTGAGATTGCACAGCCACAATATCTGCCTGCTGCGCTCGGGTTTTGTCCCGAAAAAGAATCATTTCCATGGCTGTTAAATCCCCGCCCCTTGACTGTAACTCTCTTCACCAAACACGCCGGTCGACAGATAACGGTCGCCGCGATCGCAAACGATCGCCACCACCACTGCGCCCGGATTCGCCTGCGCCACGCGTAGCGCCCCGGCTACCGCACCACCTGAACTCACGCCGCAGAAGATACCTTCACGCACCGCCAGTTCGCGCATGGTATTTTCCGCGTCACGCTGATGAATATCCATGACTTCATCCACCAGCGAGGCATTAAAGATCCCCGGCATGTATTCCGCAGGCCAGCGGCGGATCCCCGGAATGCTGCTGCCCTCTTCCGGCTGTAAGCCCACAATGGTGACTTTTTTGCTTTGTTCGCGCAGGAAACGAGAAACGCCTGTGATGGTACCGGTGGTGCCCATGCTGGAGACAAAATGGGTGATGCGTTGCGCCGTCTGTTGCCAGATTTCCGGGCCCGTTGTGGTGTAATGCGCGTAGGGGTTATCAGGATTGTTAAACTGATCGAGAAGCTTGCCTTCACCACGCTCCGCCATCGCCAGGGCTAAATCACGCGCCCCCTCCATGCCCTGCTCTTTGCTGACAAGAATCAGCTCGGCGCCATAAGCACGCATCGCAGCCCGGCGCTCCTGGCTCATGTTGTCCGGCATCAGCAGCTTCATGCGATAGCCTTTCAGCGCCGCAATCATCGCCAAGGCAATGCCGGTATTGCCACTGGTCGCTTCGATTAACACGTCGCCCGGCGAGATTTCACCGCGTTTTTCAGCCTGGACAATCATCGACAGCGCGGCCCTGTCTTTGACTGAGCCCGCAGGATTATTCCCTTCAAGTTTGACCCACACTTCACTGCCGTTGGCGGGAGCCATGCGCTGGAGTTTGACTAAAGGGGTGTTGCCGATGGTTTGTTCGAGTGTATTCACGATTTTTACTCAATAAAAAAGCCGGGTGGCGTTTCGCTTACCCGGCCTACAAGACACATTGAAAACTGTAGGCCCGGTAAGCGCTGCGCCACCGGGCGATAAACATACCGATTAACCTATCAGGCTGATTCTGCCAGAGCAAGCTGCTCGCGATTTTCAATTCTCTCTTTGCCGCTATACAGACGCGCATGCTGCAAGCCAACAAAAAGTCGTTCGCCGCGCTGCGGTGCATCATCACGCATCACGACGGTCAGCGGTTCGTCGTACCAGCCAAGCGGCTGCACCACCAGCTGGGTGTAATGACCTTTCGGGCTAGCTTCCAGCACCTGTACCGGCAACGGCGAGTCCAGGCTGGTGCGGCGGCTGACATCCACTTCCCACGGGCGCAGGAAAAGATCCACCGGGCCCTGATGGGCAGGCGTATAGCCCAGCGGCCAGCGATGCGCACCAACATGGAATTGCCCACCGCGAATCGTGCCCTTCAGACGGTTCACTTCGCCCATAAACTCCAGCACAAAGCGGGTCGCGGGTTCGCGCCAGACCTGTTCAGGCGCATCCACCTGTTCGATATTGCCCTGGCTCATCACCACGACGCGGTCGGCCACTTCCATCGCCTCTTCCTGATCGTGGGTCACGAAGACGCTGGTAAACTTCAGCTCTTCGTGCAACTGACGCAGCCAGCGACGTAGCTCTTTACGCACCTGGGCGTCCAGCGCGCCAAACGGCTCATCGAGCAGCAGAATTTGCGGTTCAACGGCCAGTGCACGCGCCAGCGCCACACGCTGTTTCTGCCCGCCTGAAAGCTGCGCCGGATAACGGTCAGCCAGATGCGCCAGTTGCACCATCTCCAGCAATTTGGTCACTTTCGCTTTGATTTCTGCGGCATTGGGGCGTTCACGTCGCGGCAGCACTGTCAGGCCAAAGGCGATGTTGTCGAACACGGTCATATGGCGGAACAGCGCATAGTGCTGGAACACAAAACCGACTTTACGATCGCGGGCATGCAGGCGGCTAACGTCGGTACCGTGAAAACGAATCTGCCCACTGGTCTGGTGCTCCAGCCCGGCGATAATGCGCAGCAGCGTGGTTTTGCCTGAACCCGACGGGCCAAGCAGCGCCACCATCTGACCCGATGGAATATCCAGAGAGAGTTCATTCAGCACCTGGGTGCGCCCGAACGACTTCTTAATGCTGGCAATCTCAATGCTCATGATGCTTCTCCTGCTGCGCGCGTTTTTCCTGATTCTCCAGGCGCCACTGCAGCATACTCTTTAAAAACAGGGTCAAAATAGCCAATAACGTCAGCAGGGCCGCGGCGGTAAACGAACCGACGGTGTTGTAATCCTGCTCCAGTAATTCAATCTGCAACGGCAGCGACAGCGTTTCGCCTCGAATCGAACCAGACACCACCGACACCGCGCCAAACTCACCGATAGCACGCGCATTGGTCAGCACCACGCCGTACAGCAGCGCCCAACGAATGTTCGGCAGCGTCACGCGGCGGAACATCTGCCAGCCGGATGCGCCCAGCAAAATGGCCGCTTCATCTTCATGGCTGCCCTGGCTCAACATCACCGGCACCAGCTCGCGAACCACAAACGGACAGGTGACGAAGATAGTCGCCAGCACCATACCCGGCCACGCGAACATAATTTGCAGATTATGTTCATCAAGCCAGCCGCCCAGCGGGCCGTTGGATCCGTAAAACAGCAAATAGACCAGGCCCGCCACCACTGGCGAAACGGCGAAAGGAATATCCAGCAGCGTTAACAGCAGCTGGCGTCCCGGGAAGTTAAAGCGTGTGACCAACCAGGCCAGCAGCGTACCGAAGACCAGGTTCACCGGAACGGTTATCAGGGCGATCATCAACGTCAGCCAGATGGCGTGCAGCATGTCCGGGTCGGCCAGGTTGTGCAGGACGGGCATCAGCCCTTTGCTGAACGCCTGCACAAAGATATACATCATCGGCACCAGCAGAATGAAGGCTGATACCAGCATTCCGGCGCCAATCAGAAACCATTTGCCCCAGTTGATGCGGGGCGCGTCATAGCGTTTCAATTGCGTAACTTCCGCCATCAGTGACCTACCACACGTCGACCAAAGCGACTCTGCAAGGTGTTAATTGAGAACAGCAGCAGCAGCGAAGCGCCCAGAATCACTGAGGCAATCGCGCTCGCCGCCGGATAATCAAACTCCTGCAAGCGCACGAAAATCATCAGCGAGGTCACTTCGGTTTTCCACGCGATGTTCCCGGCGATAAAAATCACTGCGCCAAATTCGCCCAGACTGCGGGTGAAGGAGAGTGCAACACCTGCCAGCAGCGCGGGTGAAAGTTCCGGCAATACCACTTTGCAGAAGCTCTGAATGCGCGTCGCGCCCAGCGTTTCCGCCGCTTCTTCGTACTCAGGCCCTAACTCTTCCAGCACAGGCTGAACGGTGCGCACCACAAACGGGATGCTGGTAAACGCCATCGCCACTGCGATACCCAACCAGGTATAGGTGACTTTGATGTCGAACTTCGCCAGCCATTCGCCGTAAAAACCGTTGACGGAAAAGAGCGAGGCGAGCGTTAAACCGGCAACTGCCGTTGGCAGCGCAAAAGGTAAATCCATCAGCGCATCCAGCAGCGTACGGCCCGGGAAGCGATAGCGCGTCAGGATCCACGCCATCAGCAAGCCAAACACGCCGTTGAAAATCGACGCCACAAACGCTGACAGCAGCGTCACCTTATAGGCGGCAACAACCTGTGGGTTGGTGATGACGTCCCAATACTGCGCCCAACTCATCTGCGCCAGCTGCATCACCAGCGCGCTGAGCGGCAGCAGTAAAATCAGGCATACGAACAGCAGACTGGTGCCGAGGCTTAAGGTGAAGCCCGGCAGCACGCGTCTGGAAGAAACAGCAAACATTACTTACGCCCCGCCGCTAACAGCTTGTCCAGCTCGCCGCCGCTGGCGAAGTGGGTTTTCATCACTTCCGGCCAGGAGCCGAACTGGTCTTCCACGCGGAACAGGTCGGTTTGCGGGAATTTATCTTTCAGTTTGTCCATCACCTGCGGGTTGTTCACGCGATAGTAATAGTCGGTGATGATGGTCTGCGCCTGAGGGCTATAGAGCCAGGTCAGATAGGCTTTTGCCGCTTTTTCGGTGCCGTTGGCTTTGACGTTTTTATCGACCCACGTCACCGGAAATTCCGCCAGAATGTTGGTTTTCGGCACGATCACTTCGAAGCCCTGATCTTCGTACTGCTTGCGAATGTTGTTCACTTCGGATTCAAAGGTGATCAGCACATCGCCCAGGCCACGTTCGACGAAGGTGGTGGTCGCGCCGCGGCCGCCGGTATCGAACACTTCCACGTTTTTCAGGAACTGGGTCATGAACTGTTCGGTTTTGGCGTTATCGTTGCCATCTGCCTTCGCAGCAGCGCCCCACGCGGCCAGATAGGTGTATCGCGCATTACCGGAGGTTTTCGGATTCGGGAAAATCAGCTTCACGTCTGAACGCACCAGATCGTTCCAGTCGTGGATATTCTTCGGGTTGCCCTTGCGCACCAGGAACGCCATAGTCGAATAGAATGGCGAGCTGTTATTTGGCAGACGGCTTTGCCAGTCAGCCGGGATCAACTTGCCTCTGTCATGGAGGATTTGCACGTCGGTGACCTGGTTGTAAGTCACCACATCGGCTTTCAGCCCCTGCAAAATTGCCAGCGCCTGCTTGGATGACCCCGCGTGAGACTGCTTGATGGTCAGCTTATCGCCGCCGTTATCCTTCGCCCATTGCTGTTCGAATGGCGGATTAAGGGCCGCAAACAGCTCACGGGACACGTCATAGGAGCTGTTAAGCAGTTCGGTCGCCTGCGCTTGTGCCGCCAGCAGCAACACGCCCAGCGCCAGTGTTCCTTTCTTCAGTGATGTAACGGCCATTGCGAACCCTTATAAATGTGATGACTATCTTATGGTCATAATATTTATAACGAGGATGAAAGCTGTAACGGTTTTATATACCGTTTGGTGATTTGGAAGTTGAAAAGAGAATAAGGCATCGGCGTGGTTCTTTCCGGGACCGATTTGTTACAGTAAGCCAAACCCTAATGAGGAACGTTAAGATGCGCCAAAGGACGATTGTCTGCCCCATCATTCAGAACAACGGCGAGTACCTGCTGTGCAAAATGGCTGACGACCGGGGCGTATTCCCCGGCCAGTGGGCGCTTTCCGGCGGTGGAATGGAGCTCGGCGAAACCATGGAACAGGCGTTACTGCGTGAAATTGCCGAAGAGCTTGGCGACAGGCTTGAAATTACCCACATCACCCCCTGGCATTTCCGCGATGACACCCGCATCAAAACCTATGCTGACGGCAGCAAAGAAGAGATCTACATGATTTACCTGATGTTCGACTGCATTAGCGCGAACCGTGACGTGACGTTTAACGAAGAGTTTCAGGCTGTGGCGTGGGTCAGCCCGGAGAAATTGGGCGAGTACGATTTGAACGTGGCGACGCGTCAGACGTTTATCGATAAGGGATTGTTGTAAATCGTTATTGCCCGGTGGCGGCGATGCCTGACCGGGCCTACGGTTTTGTAGGCCGGTGCCAGCGAAGCGCCGCCCGGCACAACAACGATTAAAGCGCTATCAACTTATCCAGTGATGGTGCGAAGTAGTAACCACCGGTCACAGGCTTCGTGAAGCGCAGCATCGCGTCACGTTTACCGTCGGTATCACCAAACATGCTCAGCAGCTGCTGCTCAATGTTGTAAAGCCGCGCACAGTAAGCGCAGAAGTACAAACCGTGAGTGCCGCTCGCAGTACCGTACGGCAGGCTCTGACGCACAATCTTCAGCCCTTTGCCGTTCTCTTTCAGGTCAACACGGGTCAGATGCGAGGTCTCAGGACGGTCATCGCCGTCGATCTCTTCGTTGGCTTCTTTGGTGCGGCCAATCATCATTTCCTGATCGTGCACGCTCATGCGGTTGAGCTGCTTCAGATTGTGCTCCCAACGCTGCACGAACACGTAGCTTCCGCCCGCATCCACGCCATCGGCAATCACAGCCACATCTCGACGCGTTTCTTCGCCCGCCGGGTTTTCGGTGCCATCAACGAAACCGCTGAGGTCACGCTCTTCCACCCAACGGAAACCGTGGATCTCTTCTTTCACTTCAATGGCATCGCCAAACGCTGCCATCGCGGCCTGAGCGACAGAAAAGTTCACATCATGGCGAAGGGAGAGAATGTGGATCAGCACATCATACTGGGTGGCTGGTGCAAGACCTTTACCGTAAGGGACAAAATCCTTCAGCTCTTCAGCACCGACGCCGCCGCTCAGGCTACGCCAGGTGTCATGCCCAAAAGCTACCACCGCGCCTAAATGCGCGTCGGGGAATGCTGCTTCGAAAGAAGCCAGTTTGTCCGCGAAAATTTTGCTGCACTCGCGCAGGGCATTCACATCCCCTTTGACATTGGCTTCAATCCAAATCGCCGCGCGGCAATGTTCCGGCAAAATGCCGCTCTGAACCTGAGACATCGCTCCTCCTGGAAATAAAGATGCCACGACGTCGTGGCATTGATGGCGGCTATTGTACCCGCTTTTTCATTACAGCGGCTTGCTCAGACGCAAATTAACGGCGCCAGATTATCTTGCTGACTTTCCAGTTTTTCAGGGAATCATCAGGCGGCATCAGATCCTGCGGGCCGCTCCAGCTTCCGCTGAACAAGTAGCTGATATGCTGGCTGTCTTTGGCCTTGCACTCCACACCAGCCGCATCATCACCGCTGCCCTTCTGGCAATTTTCATATGCTTTGCTGTACAGGTCACTGAACGGCGTGCCGACTTTCGCGCCACCAGAAACAGCGATGTCGCTGTCCATCACATCGATACGGCTGATGGTGCCGGCATCGCCATTAACGATCAGCGCCACTTTGTCGTCTTTCAGCGCTTCAAAATACTTCACGATGCTGCCGTTGTCGGTTTTCATGCCGCTACGCAGGCGATAGTCACCGTTAAGCGCATCATTGATGGCTTCTTCATCCAGAGGTGTGCTGGCAGTAAGCTTGCCCACGCCCTGCTCGGTAACTTCCGTTGAGGAGCCAAACCAGTTCCACGGATAAGCGGCAGACCAGTGAACCGAACCGAGCGTAGAACAGCCGGTTAACGCCAGAGGAAGCGCACAGAGCAATAAACGCATTGATTTCATTCCAGGATCCTTTCTATGTCAAAGCAACGCCTGTTGGAGTGCAGAATGGCAGAAAAGTGCCATTAATCCTCATGCGGGGAAAAACAGGCGCGTAAACGGCGGTTGGCAAGCAGCCACCAGAGGGCGAAACCATCAAGAATAACCAGCGCCAGACCCGTGCCTGAGAGAGGCTCGCCCTGAAGCCACACAACAGGCTGCCAGAGCAGAAGCGCCGTTTGAGCAAGTATCAGCGCCCAGCGCATCAGAGCCCAAAAACGAGGAAGCTGGAAACGGCGGCCGCTGACTAAAAATGCCACCACAGCGGGGACGCCCGGCAATAAACCCAGCCAGAAGTTATCGTGATCGGGATAGAACAAATTGAGCAGCGTATCTCCCTGCTGACGTGAGGCTGCGGCCATCACAAACAGCACCCAGGTTCGCGCCTGTAGCAGCAGGATGCACCAGAACAGAAACGGAAGCTTCAGCCGGCCGTGGGCATCATAGGCCGACAGCGGAAAATCAATATTCTTCATCTTCAATCAGGCGTTTACCGAGCACCACCACATCAGAATGCTCGTAGCCCAGACGTTCGTACATGCCCTGCACCATGTCGTTATCTTCGCGCACCATGATCTGAAGTTTTGGGCAACCTCGGGCAATCAGCTTCTTTTCGAGACGATTAAGCAGCGCGTTGGCAATGCCACGACCGCGGTATTCCGGATGCACGCCCAGATAATAAGCAGACCCGCGATGGCCGTCATAACCGCCCATGACCGAGCCGACCACTTCGCCGTTGACTTCCGCCACCAGAAACAGGCTCACATCATGGTTAAGTTTTCGCTCAATATCCATTTCAGGATCGTTCCACGGGCGTAGCAGATCACAACGCTCCCAGAGCGTAATAACCTCTTCGAAATCGGACTGGCGAAAAACACGTATCTCCATGGTATTGCCCATCTTTTTGAACGAGTAAACAGTGATTATGGCGTGATCGTCTGAATTATCCAAGATCTGACCAATCGAGGTCAAAAAAATGGCATAATAAGCGTTTGTCACGTATTGAAATGAAAAGTAAAACAATTCTCAACACGGGCTGTCGTAACGGAAAAGACGATACGATATAACACATGGACTCATTATTTTTTACCACTCAGGCCGCATGAGCACTTTTAAACCCCTAAAAACACTTGCTTCACGCCGTCAGGTGTTGAAAGCCGGGCTGGCCGCACTGACCTTGTCAGGAATGTCCAAAGCCATCGCTAAAGAAGAAACGCTGAAAACCAGCAACGGTCACAGCAAACCTGCCGCCAAAAAGGCCGGCGGAAAACGTATCGTGATGCTCGACCCGGGCCACGGCGGGATTGATACCGGCGCGATTGGTCACAACGGTTCAAAAGAGAAACACGTCGTGCTGGCGATTGCCAAAAACGTGCGTTCCATTTTGCGAGGTCACGGCATTGATGCCCGTCTGACCCGCAGCGGCGATACGTTCATCCCGCTTTACGATCGCGTTGAAATCGCCCACAAGCACGGCGCAGACCTGTTCATGTCCATCCACGCGGATGGCTTCACGAACCCAAGTGCCGCCGGGGCTTCTGTCTTTGCTTTATCTAACCGTGGTGCCAGTAGCGCCATGGCGAAATATCTCTCTGATAAAGAGAACGCCGCCGATGAGCTGGCCGGTAAAAAAGCCCTGGATAAAGACCATCTGCTGCAACAGGTACTGTTCGATCTGGTGCAAACCGACACTATCAAAAACAGCCTGACGCTGGGATCGCATATCCTTAAGCAGATTAAGCCGGTGCATAAACTGCACAGCCGCAGCACAGAACAGGCCGCTTTCGTGGTGCTGAAGTCCCCTTCCATTCCTTCCGTGTTGGTGGAAACCTCGTTTATCACCAACCCTGGCGAAGAAAAGCTGTTGGGTACGGCGGCCTTCCGCCAGAAGATTGCTAACGCGATTGCTTCCGGCATCGTGAGCTATTTCAACTGGTTCGATAATCAGAAAGCGCATGTGAAGAGACGTTAATGAAACCCGATATCGAGCAGGTAAAAGCCTTTTTACTTTCCCTTCAGGACGCGATTTGCCAGCAGCTTGAAGCCGTAGACGGGCAAAGCTTTGTCGAAGATAACTGGCAGCGTGAAGCGGGCGGCGGCGGGCGTAGCCGCGTACTGCGCGATGGCCACGTGTTCGAACAAGCTGGCGTTAACTTTTCCCATGTGCATGGCGACGCTATGCCAGCCTCAGCAACTGCGCATCGCCCTGAGCTGGCGGGCCGCAGCTTTGAAGCGATGGGCGTTTCGCTGGTTGTGCATCCGCGCAATCCTTATGTCCCCACCAGCCACGCCAACGTGCGCTTCTTCATCGCCGAGAAACCCGGTGCCGATCCGGTGTGGTGGTTTGGTGGCGGCTTTGACCTCACGCCGTATTACGGCTTTGAGGAAGACGCCGTGCACTGGCATACCGTGGCGAGAGATCTCTGCCAGCCGTTTGGTGAAGACATCTATCCACGCTACAAAAAATGGTGCGACGACTACTTCTTCCTCAAACATCGCAATGAGCAGCGCGGCATTGGCGGCCTGTTCTTTGACGACCTGAACACGCCAGATTTTGACCTCTGTTTCGCCTTTATGCAGGCCGTTGGCAAGGGCTATACAGAAGCTTATCTGCCGATTGTTGAACGCCGCACAGCGATGCACTATGGCGAGCGCGAGAGGGATTTCCAGCTCTATCGCCGTGGGCGCTATGTGGAATTCAATCTGGTGTGGGATCGCGGCACGCTGTTCGGCCTGCAAACCGGTGGGCGCACAGAGTCGATTTTAATGTCGATGCCGCCGCTGGTGCGCTGGGAATACAACTACCAGCCAGAAGAAGGCAGCCCGGAGGCTGCCTTGAGTGAGTTTATTCGGGTACGGGAGTGGGTTTAGCCACGCTTCATCCGCTCGGCTAAGGTTTCAACAATGTAGGCATTGACCGACTGTTGCTGCTCCGCTGCCGCAATGCTGAGCCTTTCACCAAAAGACTCAGGGTAACGCAGGGTGAATGTTTTTACTTTTTCATCCTGCTCATACGGCTCAATCCCATTTTCCCGGCAGTCTTCCAGATACTCCGCCAGTGAAATCTGCCCTTCCGACTTCAGCCCTTCAATACTGTCCGCGACAAAATCACAGTATCCCGTTAGTCCGAGAAATTTTCCGCGGAACATCCCTAATTCAGGGACGTAAGTAATGATCGCCGATTGGCCATCGATAGTCATAATATTGAGGATATTTGGTGCTTTGGTCATGGCTTAACTCCCGTACTTTCCAGCTACTCTCTCAGACTGGCTACTGCGCCTTTATCCGTATCCGGCGACGGATGCGGTCGATGAAACCGTGCGATACTGCCGTTGAGCAGGAAGCGAACCCGGGATCCACTGCCCTGCTTAATCTCGCCACCGAGCGCAACAACCAGTGCCTCAACGGAGTTCCATTTAAGCCCGGAAGAGGTTGGCACGCGGAAAATCAGCTCCAGCGTGGCACGGTGGCGTGTGCTAAGTGAAACAGTACTCTCGTCCATGAGCACATCCGTGATGTCAAATTATGAAGTCATAATAGCAGCCATCGGAATGAAGTCAATTTATGAAGTCATAAAAAAGGCGCGGGATTACCCGCGCCAGATTTCGTCGAACAGAATTAAAGCGGCTGAGTCTGAGCCTCAACCACGGCCAAAGCCACCATATTGACGATACGGCGCACGGAAGCTATCGGCGTCAGGATATGCACCGGTTTCGCCACGCCCATCAGCACTGGCCCTACCGTCACCCCTTCGGAGCTCGACACGCGCAGCAGGTTATAGCTGATGCGCGCCGCTTCCATGTTTGGCATCACCAGAATGTTAGCCGCACCTTTCAGCGGGCTGTCCGGCATACGTTCGTGGCGGATGCTTTCCACCAGCGCCGCATCGCCGTGCATCTCGCCGTCAATCATCAGCTCCGGATCGCTGGCGCGCACCAGGTCGAGCGTGTTGCGCATTTTGGTCGCTGCCGGGCAGTTTGATGAACCGAAGTTAGAGTGCGACAACAGCGCCACGCGCGGCTCAATGCCGAAGCGACGCACGGTTTCCGCCGCCATCAACGTAATCTCCGCCAGTTGCTCAGGCGTTGGGTCGTCATTGACGTAGGTGTCGGCGATAAAGGTGTTGCCGCTTGGCAGCAGCAGCGCGTTCATGGCGCCTACAGTATGCACGCCATCGCGATAGCCGAACAGCTGCTGGATCACCGTAAAGTGCTCGTGATAGTCACCGATGGTCCCGCAAATCAGGGCATCCGCCTCGCCGCGCTGCACCATGATCGCCCCGATAACGGTGGTATTGCTGATCACATGACGCTGCGCCTGCTCCTGGGTTATCCCTTTGCGCTTCATGATGGCGTAATACTCCATCCAGTACTCTTTGAAGCGCGGATCGGACTCATTGTTGACGATTTCAAAATCGACGCCCGGCTTCATCTGCAGCCCCAGTTTTTGCAGACGCATTTCGATAACGTTCGGACGACCAATCAGAATCGGCTTCGCCAGCCCCAGCGTGATCAGCTCCTGCGTGGCGTGAAGCACGCGGGTATCTTCTCCTTCCGCCAGCACGACGCGTTTTGGCTCTTTGCGCGCCTGAGAGAAAATCGGCTTCATGAACAGGTTGGTTTTGTAGACGAACTCGCTCAGCTTCTCTTCGTAAGCAGCGAAGTCTTCAATCGGACGCGTTGCCACACCGGAGTCCATCGCCGCTTTTGCCACGGCTGGTGCAATCTTCACAATCAGACGCGGATCGAACGGTTTCGGAATGATGTATTCCGCGCCGAAGCTCAGGTCCTGATCGCCGTAGGCAGACGCCACCACTTCACTCTGTTCCGCATGGGCCAGTTCCGCAATCGCGTGGACGGCGGCCAGCTTCATCTCTTCGTTGATCGCCGTTGCGCCCACGTCCAGCGCCCCGCGGAAGATGAACGGGAAGCACAGCACGTTGTTCACCTGGTTCGGGTAATCCGAACGCCCGGTGCAGATAATGGCATCCGGACGCACTTCTTTCGCCAGCGGTGGCAGAATTTCCGGTTCCGGGTTCGCCAGCGCCAGAATCATTGGCGCGCGAGCCATTTTCTTCACCATCTCCTGAGTCAGCACTTTCGGGCCTGAGCAGCCAAGGAAGATGTCCGCACCTTCAATAACGTCATCCAGCGAGCGTTTACCGTCATCTTCGACCGCATACGCTGCTTTGGTTTCCGCCATGTTCGGCTCGCGATCTTTATAGATAACGCCTTTCGAGTCGCAGACCACAATATTGTGTTTCTGCATCCCAAGCGCCACCAGCAGGTTCATACAGGCGATGGCTGCGGCACCGGCGCCAGAGACCACCATGCGCACGTCAGAGAGATTTTTCTCCACCACGCGAAGGCCGTTGAGAATCGCTGCGGTACTGATGATCGCCGTGCCGTGCTGATCGTCGTGGAAGACCGGGATTTTCATGCGCTCACGCAGTTTCTGCTCAATGTAGAAACACTCTGGCGCTTTGATATCTTCGAGGTTGATGCCGCCAAACGTAGGCTCCAGTGCCGCCACCACGTTGATGAATTTGTCCGGATCGAGTTCGTCGACTTCGATGTCGAACACGTCAATGCCGGCAAATTTTTTGAACAGTACGCCTTTCCCTTCCATGACCGGCTTACCGGCTAACGCGCCGATATTGCCTAAACCAAGTACCGCCGTACCGTTGGAAACGACGGCGACCAGGTTGCCACGGGCCGTGTATTTGTAGGCTGCTAAAGGGTCTTTTTCGATTTCGAGGCACGGGGCGGCAACGCCGGGTGAATAAGCGAGCGCCAGGTCGCGCTGAGTCGCCAGCGGCTTGGTTGGAGAGACCTGAATTTTCCCTGGGATCGGGAATTCATGGAAGTCGAGGGCGCTTTGTTTTAACTGGTCGTCCATTTGATGTTCCTTTCACGTATCGTTTTTGTCAGGAGAAATCTGTTCCCGGTGCTAACCGGTGAGTATCGCCTTTTGCCGCTCTGTAAACTTTGAAGGCCGCCATACTCTCGTCAATGAAAAGCGATTCTGTTATTAATTTTTAACACTCATGTTAAGGGCTCTCGTAAAGCAAGGCGAGTGCGGTCTGCTATGCTTTTGAGTCAGGTAGAGCGAAATTATCCCCAAAGCGCGGGCGAACGCATTCGACTAACGCTTTGCTTTGTAAGGAGCTTTTTTCATGAACCAGCTAGAAGGCATTAAAAAATTTACCACCGTGGTCGCCGACAGCGGCGATATCGAATCCATCCGCCACTATCAACCTGAAGATGCCACCACCAATCCGTCACTGCTGCTGAAAGCTGCGGGTCTTGAGCACTACGCTCACCTGATTGACGATGCCGTGGCCTTCGGTAAAAAGCAGAGCAGCCGGGAAAAGCAGGTCATTGATGCCTGCGACAAGCTGGCCGTCAATTTCGGCGCAGAAATTCTGAAAAGTATCCCGGGTCGCGTATCCACCGAAGTGGATGCCCGTCTGTCGTTTGATAAAGAAAAGAGCATTGCCAAAGCCCACCACCTGGTTGAGCTGTACGCCGCTCAGGGCATCGACAAATCGCGAATTCTGATCAAGCTGGCCTCCACCTGGGAAGGCATCCGCGCCGCCGAGGTGCTGGAAAAAGAAGGCATTCACTGCAACCTGACGCTGCTCTTTTCTTTCGCGCAGGCCCGGGCGTGCGCCGAAGCGGGCGTGTTCCTGATTTCCCCGTTTGTCGGGCGTATTTACGACTGGTATCAACAACGTGAACCGATGGACCCGTACGTGGTGGATGAAGATCCAGGCGTGAAATCAGTACGTAATATCTACGATTACTTCAAACAGCACCGCTACGAAACCGTGGTGATGGGGGCCAGCTTCCGCCGCACCGAGCAAATTCTGGCGCTGGCAGGCTGCGACCGTTTAACCATCGCGCCAGCATTGCTCAAAGAGTTGCAGGACAACGAAGCGCCTGTGACCCGCAAACTGATCCCGGCCTCCCAGTTCTTTCATCGCCCCGCCCCGCTGACCGAAGCGGAGTTCCGCTGGGAACACAATCAGGACCCGATGGCGGTGGATAAACTGGCTGAAGGCATCCGCCTGTTCGCCGTCGACCAGCGCAAACTCGAAGACTTACTTGCCGCCAAACTGTAACTTTTGCCACGGAGAAGAACTATGTCCCGCAGAGAGCTCGCCAACGCCATTCGCGCCCTGAGTATGGACGCCGTGCAGAAAGCCAATTCCGGTCACCCCGGCGCCCCGATGGGGATGGCCGATATCGCCGAAGTGCTGTGGAATGATTTCCTCAAACACAACCCGAACGATCCGCACTGGTACGATCGCGACCGCTTTATTTTATCGAACGGGCACGCCTCAATGCTGCTCTACAGCCTGTTGCACCTGACCGGCTATGACCTGCCGATGGAAGAGATTAAAAACTTCCGCCAGCTGCACTCGAAAACGCCAGGGCACCCGGAAATTGGCTATACGCCAGGCGTTGAAACCACCACCGGGCCGCTGGGTCAGGGGCTGGCAAATGCGGTTGGGATGGCGATTGCCGAACGCACGCTGGCCGCGCAGTTCAATAAGCCCGAACACGATATTGTCGACCACTACACTTACGTCTTTATGGGCGACGGCTGCCTGATGGAAGGCATTTCTCATGAAGCCTGTTCCCTGGCAGGCACGCTGGGGCTCGGCAAGCTGATTGGTTTCTACGACCACAACGGCATATCCATTGATGGTGAAACAGACGGCTGGTTTACCGATGACACCGCCAAGCGTTTTGAGGCCTATCACTGGCACGTGGTGCATGAAATCGACGGGCACGATCCTGAAGCCGTGAAAAAAGCGATCCTTGAAGCGCAAAGCGTGAAAGATAAGCCGTCGCTGATTATCTGCCGCACAGTGATTGGCTTTGGCTCGCCAAACAAGGCGGGGAAAGAGGAGTCGCACGGCTCGGCGCTGGGTGAAGAAGAAGTGGCGCTGGCACGCAAACAGCTGGGCTGGAAATACCCGGCGTTTGAAATCCCGAAAGAAATTTATCAGGCCTGGGACGCTCACCAGAAAGGCGAAAAAGCGCAGCAAGGCTGGAAAGAGAAACTATCGGCCTACCAGAAAGCCCACCCGGAGCTGGCGGCTGAGTTCGTGCGGCGCATGAGCGGCGAGCTGCCGGAAAACTGGCAAACCACCGCTCAGCACTACATCGAGAAATTGCAGGGCGAACCGGCCAAAATTGCCAGCCGTAAAGCGTCGCAAAATGCACTCAACAGCTACGGGCCACTGCTGCCGGAACTGCTCGGCGGCTCCGCAGATCTCGCGCCAAGTAACCTGACCATCTGGAAAGAGTCCGTTTCGCTGAAAGAAGATCATGCCGGCAACTACATCCACTACGGCGTGCGCGAGTTTGGCATGACGGCTATCGCCAACGGGATAGCCCATCACGGCGGCTTTGTGCCCTATACCGCCACCTTCCTGATGTTTGTCGAATACGCTCGTAATGCGGCGCGTATGGCGGCGCTGATGAAAGCCCGGCAGATTATGGTCTATACGCACGACTCCATCGGGCTGGGTGAAGACGGGCCAACGCACCAGGCGGTTGAACAGCTTGCCAGCCTGCGCCTGACGCCAAACTTCAGTACCTGGCGGCCCTGCGATCAGGTAGAAACCGCCGTGGCGTGGAAAGCGGCTATCGAGCGTCACACAGGGCCGACCGCACTGATCCTCTCCAGGCAAAACCTCGCCCAGATGGAACGTACGCCGGATCAGGTGAAAGAGATTGCGCGCGGGGGCTACATTCTGAAAGACGCAGGCGGCAAGCCGGATCTGATCCTGATTGCTACAGGTTCAGAGGTGGAAATTACGGTGCTGGCGGCAGAGAAGTTAGCCGGTGAAGGGCATAGCGTACGAGTAGTTTCCCTGCCTTCTACCGATGTGTTTGATGCGCAGGATGAGGCGTACAAAGAATCTGTCTTGCCTTCGAACGTTTCCGCTCGCGTGGCGGTGGAAGCTGGTATTGCCGACTACTGGTACAAATACGTTGGGCTGAAAGGCGCGATTGTCGGGATGACCAGCTTCGGCGAATCCGCGCCTGCCGATAAGCTGTTCCCGTTCTTTGGTTTTACGGTGGAGAACATTGTCGGGAAGGCGAAGAAGGTTCTCGGGAAATAATGCAGATTGCCCGGTGGCGGCGAAACGCTTTACCGGGCCTACGGAGCTACGGTTTGTAGGCCTGATAAGCGAAGCGCCATCGGGCAAAACTCATCTTGTGATCCATAAAGTGGGCCAGCCTTCTGGCCCCTTCCAGTTATCACAGGTCGGCTGCCCGGCGTAACGCACCAGCCGGAAACGTTGGCCATCGTAGCGCCAGCGCGTCTGCACTCCACAATCCCCTTGCCCGCGCCCTTTATCGAGCGTGATGAGTTCGCGGGTCTTATCGTTGAAACTCAGATTCACCAGCTCTATTTCACGCTCTTCGCTGTCCGGTGCCTGAAACGGCAGCCGTAATCGTATCGACTGAGCGCTGAACGGTTTCGCGCGTGACACCAGCCATGCGCGGTAAATCGTGTTGTACGCCCCGGATTCACAGCTCACCATCAGCAGCGCTTTATCGTCGGTCAACGGCGTGACCCACACTTCACGGCGCTGTGGATCAAGCGAGCACTGGCTGTTGCTCATCTTTAACGTGCCGTAATCGAGCAGGTCGTTAAACTCCTCGCGGCTAAAAGGCGTCGGCGTTGGATTGACCTTCTTTACCGTTTTTAGCGCGGGTGCCGGGGGAACGCTGAGCGGCGGTTCATCCCCTTTACCGATCCACGCGGTTTCGCTGCCGACGCGCTTTTGTCTGTCATCGATAAAGAGCAATGCGGCCTTCAGCCCGACCAGCGATATCACCTGTCTGCCGTCGCTCAGCGTGAACGCCTGGCCTTCCTGGATATGCTGCAAGAAAGAGGTGATGGTCGGCGTGTCACTGGTCGTCAACAGCCACGGCGTGAGTTGCCAGTGTTCCCCCGTCAGTTTCAGCGGGGTTCCGTCGAGCTGTAGGCGAGTCCCAATCGCAGGGATTTTCGGCAGCAGATTCTCCGGCCCGCCGAGCTCAATACGCAGAGAAGAGTCGTTATGTGCACCCGCGCTGCGGCTGAGCGTCATCACCAACCCGTGATGCTGCCCGACGTTACGCGCGGTGCAAAAATTTTGGTTATTACAGGTGACCTGCCAGTCGCTGAATTCCTGTTGGACGGGCGCAGCCCAGCCGGGCGTTAACGGCAGCCCGATAAGCAGCATGAGGAAAAACAAACGGTAAGACACGAGACGACCCCAGAAGAAAAAATCACCAGCAACTGGGGCGTATCCTCACCTGGCGGACCGGCTCGCTCAATCGGATTAGTCCATTAAACCGGCACTTTGCAGATACTGCAGCAGGATAACGGCTTTGCCATCACGAATTTCGCCTCGCTTCACCATCGCGAGCGCCTGCGCAAAGGGCATTTCCAGCACTTCAATGTCTTCATCTTCTACGCCGCCGCCCGCGTTGGCTCGCTGGCTGTCGTCATACTCGGCGACGAAGAAATGCACCAGTTCCGTCACGCCGCCCGGCGACATGTACAGTTCGAAGACTTTACGGACGTTGCTGACCTGATAACCCGTTTCTTCCACCGCTTCTTTGCGGATGCAGTCTTCAGGTTCGTCGTCATCCAGCAGGCCAGCACAGGTTTCGATTAATCGACCATCGTGATTGCCGTTAACCCACGTCGCCACGCGAAACTGGCGCACCAGTACCACACTTTGTTTGCCAGGGTTATAGAGTAAAATGGTCGCGCCATTGCCACGGTCATAGACTTCACGTTTATGACGAATGACCTCGCCGTTGCTGCGCGTCAGGTCGTAGGTGATATTGCGTAAAACGAAGTAGTTTTCCGACAGGATCTTGTCTTTGATGATTTCAATGTTGAATGACATGCAGGCTCCACAGCGTTCGAAGGAGCGTTAAAGTTTACCCTCCATGAATCTTTTTGTCGTTACGCACTTCTGTCTTGTTTTTTGTATTCTTATGCATGAAAGCGGCATGATAATTTACACTATCTCCTTAATTTCTCCACGTTTCGCTCAGGCCTTGCCGTTACAGTGTTCAAAGCCTGCCATAACAAAAAAATACGCGTAATGAGGTCCTGATTCCGATGGCGAATTTCTTTATCGATCGCCCCATTTTTGCCTGGGTGCTGGCCATACTTTTATGTCTGACCGGTACGCTGGCTATTCTGTCGCTGCCCGTCGAGCAATATCCTGATTTAGCCCCGCCGAATGTTCGTATTACCGCGAACTACCCCGGCGCATCAGCCCAAACGCTTGAGAACACGGTGACTCAGGTTATCGAGCAGAACATGACCGGGCTCGATAACATGATGTACATGTCTTCCCAGAGCAGCTCCGCCGGGCAAGCCACCGTCACCCTCACGTTCACCGCAGGCACTGACCCGAATGAAGCCATGCAGCAGGTCCAAAACCAGCTGCAATCGGCGCTGAAGAAACTGCCGCAAGCTGTGCAGGATCAGGGCGTGACGGTGCGTAAAACCGGGGATACCAACATCCTGACCATCGCCTTCGTCTCAACGGACGGCAGCATGGATAAACAGGATATCGCCGACTACGTCGCCAGTAACGTGCAGGAACCGCTCAGCCGCGTGAACGGCGTGGGTGATATCACCGCCTACGGCTCGCAGTATTCGATGCGTATCTGGCTGGATCCGGCAAAGCTCAATAGCTATCAGATGACCACCAAAGATGTGACGGATGCCATCAGCTCGCAGAACGCTCAGGTTGCCGTTGGGCAGTTAGGCGGCACGCCACAGGTGAATAAGCAGGCGCTGAACGCCACCGTCAACGCGCAGTCGCTGCTGCAAACGCCGCAGCAGTTCCGCGATATCACGCTGCGGGTGAATCAGGACGGTTCTGTTGTCACCCTCGGGGATGTCGCCACCGTCGAACTGGGCGCAGAAAACTACGACTACCTGAGCCGCTATAATCGTAATCCGGCGTCCGGGCTTGGGGTGCAGCTGGCTTCGGGCGCGAACGAGATGCAAACGGCGGAAGCTGTGCTCTCACGCCTCGACGAGCTCTCGCACTACTTCCCGCACGGGCTGGAATACAAAATCGCCTATGAAACCACCTCGTTTGTTAAAGCCTCGATTCACGATGTGGTGAAAACGCTGCTGGAAGCGATCCTGCTGGTGTTCCTGGTGATGTACCTGTTCCTGCAAAACTTCCGCGCCACGCTGATCCCGACCATCGCCGTGCCCGTGGTATTGATGGGTACGTTCGCCATCCTCTACTCGTTCGGCTATTCGATAAACACCCTGACGATGTTCGCCATGGTGCTCGCCATCGGCCTGCTGGTGGATGACGCCATCGTGGTGGTGGAAAACGTCGAACGTATCATGACCGAAGAAGGGCTTTCGCCGCGCGAAGCGACACGCAAATCGATGGGTCAGATTCAGGGCGCACTGGTGGGCATCGCGATGGTGCTGTCGGCGGTGTTTATCCCGATGGCGTTCTTTGGCGGCACCACCGGTGCGATTTACCGCCAGTTCTCGGTGACAATTGTCTCGGCGATGGTGCTGTCGGTACTGGTGGCGATGATCCTGACACCGGCGCTGTGCGCTACCTTGCTCAAGCCGCTACATAAGGGTGAACAACACGGGCAGAAAGGCTTCTTCGGCTGGTTTAACCGCATGTTTAACCGCAATGCTGAACGTTACGAAACCGGCGTCGGCAAAATTCTGCACCGCAGCCTGCGCTGGATGCTGATCTACGTCCTGCTGCTGGGCGGCATGGTGTTCCTGTTCCTCCGGCTGCCGACCTCGTTCCTGCCACAGGAAGACCGGGGGATGTTCCTCACCTCCATTCAGTTACCAAGCGGCTCTACACAGCAGCAAACGCTGAAAGTTGTTGAGAAAGTCGAGGACTACTTCTTCAAAAATGAAAGCGCCAACGTGGCGTCCATTTTTGCCACCATCGGTTCCGGCCCTGGCGGGAACGGGCAGAACGTGGCGCGTATGTTTATCCGCCTGAAAGACTGGGACGATCGCGATTCGAGTACCGGCACGTCCTTCGCCATTATCGAACGCGCCACTAAAGCGTTTAACAAAATCAACGAAGCCCGCGTCTTTGCCAACAACCCACCGGCCATCAGCGGCCTGGGCAGCTCTGCCGGGTTTGATATGGAGCTTCAGGACCACGCCGGTTTAGGCCACACGGCGTTGATGGCGGCAAGAGATCAGCTGCTTGATCTGGCGAATAAAGATCCGCAGCTAACCCGCGTGCGTCACAACGGTCTCGACGACAGCCCGCAGTTGCAGATTGATATCGACCAGCGTAAAGCGCAGGCGCTCGGGGTGTCTATCGACGACATCAACGACACCATGCAGACCGCCTGGGGCTCGGACTATGTGAATGACTTTATGGATCGCGGGCGTACCAAAAAAGTGTACGTACAGTCCGCCGCGCCGTATCGCATGCTGCCGGACGATATCAATTACTGGTATGTGCGTAACAGCAGCGGGGAAATGGTGCCGTTCTCTGCCTTCGCCACGTCGCGCTGGCAAACAGGTTCCCCGCGTCTGGAGCGTTACAACGGCTATTCCGCGCTAGAAATCATCGGTGAAGCCGCTCCGGGCGTCAGTACCGGTACAGCAATGCAGGTAATGGAAAAACTGGTTAGCCAGTTGCCGACAGGGTTTGGCCTGGAGTGGACAGCCATGTCTTATCAGGAACGCCTCTCCGGCGCTCAGGCCCCTGCCCTGTACGCTATTTCGCTGCTGGTGGTGTTCTTGTGTCTGGCGGCGCTTTATGAGAGCTGGTCAGTACCGTTCTCAGTAATGTTAGTCGTGCCGCTTGGGGTAATCGGTGCGCTGCTTGCAACGTGGATGCGCGGGCTTGAGAACGATGTGTACTTCCAGGTGGGCCTGCTAACGGTTATCGGGCTTTCAGCGAAGAACGCCATTCTTATCGTGGAATTTGCTAACGAGATGAATGAGAAGGGCCAGGATCTGCTGTCGGCGACGCTGCACGCCTGTCGCCAGCGTTTGCGCCCTATTCTGATGACCTCGCTGGCGTTTATCTTTGGCGTACTGCCGATGGCCACCAGCACGGGCGCGGGTTCCGGCAGTCAGCATGCGGTGGGTACCGGCGTAATGGGCGGGATGATTTCCGCGACGGTGCTGGCGATATTCTTCGTGCCGCTGTTCTTTGTGCTGGTACGTCGTCGCTTCCCGCTGAAGCCCCGCCCGGAATAAGAATTTCAGGCACTAAAAAGGCGACTATTTAGTCGCCTTTTTAGTGCCTGAAATTTTGTCTGAAAACAACACGGTACTCATATTCTCCCCCGGCACGTTTTTTCCCTTATTTACCTCCCTCTTAAACATCCACGCAGCAAATAAATCCCTTTTTGGATATTCACAATATTTATATTTACCCTGCTATACGGCCTGTATACAATTCCGCCGCTGATTACGCCTCAGGCGATTACTTCTGCATTACTCCATTTATTTCATACAGTTACCTATAATTTCAGGTCTATATTCCTATGTTTGTTAATAAAAAAGCGGTTGTCTGGCTTCAGTTGTTTTTTTATTTAAACCTGCTGTTTTGCAATACCTTTATTTTCTCTTTTCCGGTTATTGCTGAAACACCTCACGCCTTTTTTATTAACAATGAAAATAAACAACCTGCGCTGAATACTGAATCGGCTGAGACTGAAAAAAAATGGGCCACCGCCCTTTCCGGCATGGGATCGACCCTGAGTCAGGAGAACCCTTCTGAAACCATGGTCGGTTCGCTCATTAACCGTGGAACCAGTAAGGCAAGCAGCGAGGTACAGCAGTGGCTGCAGCAGTTTGGCACCGCTCAGGTCAAGCTTGGGCTCGATAATGATTTTTCCCTTAACAGCGCCAGCCTCGATCTGCTGCTGCCGCTGTATGACGATCGCCAGAGCAACCTGCTTTTCACTCAGTTAGGGGCGCGCCGGGATGACGATCGCAACATCATCAACGCAGGTCTGGGGTACCGCCACTTCCACGACAGCTGGATGTGGGGAGTCAACGCCTTCTACGACCAGCAGATAACCGGCAGCAGCCACCGACGCCTTGGGGTAGGCGGTGAACTGGGATGGGACTACTTTACACTCAGCGCCAACGGCTACAAGCGGCTGTCTGGCTGGGAAGCCTCCGGCAATCACCAGGACTACGAAGAACGCGTTGCCGATGGCTATGACATCCGCGCCGAAGGCTATCTGCCCGCTTACCCGCAGTTGGGGGCAAAGCTTATCTGGGAACGCTACTATGGCGACAGCGTCGCGCTGTTCGGAGACGATGACGATGAGCGTCAGAAGGATCCCTGGGCCGCCACTTTCGGCATTAGCTACACCCCTTTCCCGCTTCTTTCGCTGGGTCTGAATGAAAAGAGAGGGAAAGGTGAAAAACACGATACCCAGTTTGAACTCAGTCTGAACTGGGCTCCCAGCGTTCCGCTTTCGGCGCAATTAGATCCTGCGCAAGTCAAAGCGCAGCGTTCATTACGCGGCAGCCGGATGGCACTGGTCGACAGAAATAACACTCTCGTTCTCGACTATCGCCAACAGGAACTTATCGCGCTGTCGCTGCCGGAACGGATTAGCGGCACAGAAGCCAAAATACTGCCGGTAACGCTTCGGGTGAAAACCAAATACCCTCTCGAAAAGCTTGTCTGGCAGGACGATAAGCTGATTAAAAACGGCGGAAAAATCGTTGAAAATCAGGGCAACTGGTCCATCCTTCTGCCGCACTATCTTCAGCATGGCGGCGATGAGAACACTTACGTTGTTTCCGCCACCGCTTACGATAAAAAAGGGCATAAGTCAGAGACCGAATACATGACCGTGACGGTCAACGGATTTGACGTGGCGACGGTGGCCTCAGGCACCGTCGCAGAAAAATCGCATTTGCCTGCCGATGGAACCAGCACCGCAGCAGTCACTCTCACCCTGACCTCTGCGGGCGGGCAAAAAGTCACCGGACTCGCCAGCCACCTGAGCAGCCAGGTCATTCAGACGTCGGCAGCAAACAAGCGCAGCGCTTCCATCGCACCAACAATGAGCGCATTCAAAGAGCGCTCGCCCGGTATCTATGTGAGTACCCTGACCAGCGGCACCTTCCCGGGAGCCTTCACTCTCCAGCCGATGTACGAAATGACGAAGCTGAGTACGGCGACAGTCACCCTGGATGCCATCACTACGGCAACACATCTCGATCATCTCACCAGCACCAAAGTGCAGGCGCTGGCTGATGGCAAAGATGCCATTACGCTGACGGTGCTGGTGCTCGATGCTGACGGGAAACCCGTGCCGGAAACTGCGGTCAACTGGCAGACCAACAACCGCCACGCCAGGCTGTCGGCTTCACAAAGCCGCAGCGACGACCGAGGCAGAGTCAGCGTGACCGTCACCAGCGCAGAGGTGACGGATGGGGTAGTGAGCGCCAGCCTGGGGAGTGGTGAAAGCCTCAAAAGCCCCGCGCTGCACTTCATCGCCGACGTGAATTCCGCCGTGGTGAGCCAGCTGAAATCCGATAAAAAAGTCGCCCGGGCGAACCATCAGGATGCGATCACCCTGAGCGCCGTCGTCACCGACGCCAGCCAGCATCCTCTGGTGAAACAGCCGGTAAACTGGGCGCTGGATTCGACCCGCAGCGGGTCGCACCTTGGCGACAGGCAGAGCACGACCGATGAAAACGGGGTGGCAACGCTGTCGCTGATTTCAGCGAAAGCTACGCAGGGCGTGGTTTCGGTAAGATCGGGCAGCAGCCAGCAGGTAAAATCAGAGAGGCTGACCTTTGTTGGCGACAGGCAAAGCGCCTTTCTGGGCAACCTCATCGTGGATAAAACCAGCGCGCTGGCCAACGGGCTGGACGCGGTCACCCTTGAGATCAAAGTGGAAGACGATAGCCATAACCCGCTGCCGGGCATGGCGATCGAGTGGACGACAAATAGCCCGTCAGCCCTCTTATCGCAGAGCCTGAGCAGAAGCAACGGACAGGGGATTGCCAGCGTCATCGTGACCTCAGCAGAAGTTGAAAACCTTCAGGTCACGGCCACGATGGCAGAACAGAGCCAGACCTCCCCGCAGCTGCACTTTGTGGTGGACAACAGCACTGCGACGGTGAAATCGCTCAATGCCGACAAAACCCAGGCGACGGCGAATAACAACGATCGTATTACCTTAACAGCCGAAGTAGAGGATGCCGCCGGGCATCCGGTTTCCGACGCAGGGGTGAACTGGTCCATTGTTCAGGGTCAGGGCACGTTAAGCCACGCGCAAAGCACCACCGATACCACCGGAAAAGGAAGCGTGACGCTCACCACCGCGCAGCAGGGAAGCATCGTGGTTGCGGTGAAGAGCGCGGCAGGTTCCGCAGTGCGATCGCCTGAGCTAATTTTCCTGGCCGATAGCGCCACCGCCAAAGTCTCCCTCGTCACGGTGAACAAACGGCAGGCCGTTGCCGACGGTAAGGACAGCGTAACCTATACCGCCCGGGTTACCGATGCCAGCGGTAACCCGGTACCGGGCGCAGAGGTGAAGTGGGATGTGGCGCCCTCCTCCGCCCGGCTATCCGCCGCAACCTCACAAACCGGAGCCGACGGTCAGGCCTCTGTCGACGTGACGGCGCTGAAAGCTGGCGAAGTGAATACCTCAGCTCAGGCCGCAACGGGGGTGGCCAGGAATGCCCCTGGGGTCATGTTTAACGCCGACGCCGCAACGGCGCAGATCGGCGAGTTAACAGCCAGCAAAACAGAAGCGCTGGCGAACGGGCGCGACAGCATCACCTTTAGCGGTGAGATTACGGATAAAAACGGCAACCCACTCAGTGGGATAGCTGTGGCCTGGGCCGTCACGCCAGCCACTGGCGAGCTGTCAACGACTACTGCAACGTCAGACCAACAGGGCAAAGTCTCTGTGAGTCTGGCTTCCGGGCAGGTGGCCAGTTACCGCGTTACGGCGATCGTCAACGGCCACAGCGAGAGTTCAGACAGCGTCTCATTTGCCGCCGATCCAGCGACCGCAGCCATTCGTACGCTGAACGCGGATAAAAATGGCAATATCAGCGCGGGTCGGGATCGGGTGACGCTGACAGCGACGGTGCTGGATGAAAACAACCATCCCCTGCCTGACGTGGAGATCGAGTGGCAGAGCGACAACGCAAAGGGCGTGTTTGCTGAAAACCGGACGCTGACTGACGACGAAGGCAAAGCCACAACCGCATTCAGCACAACGCTGGCCAAAGAGACCCTGGTGTCGGCAAGCCTCAATGGCGGCCGCGAGAAAACACTCCAGCTAGCTATCGTCCCCGATCTCCAGAGCGCGGCCCCGGTCACCGTGAACGCCGACAAGCTCAGTGCGACGGCCAACGGTCAGGATCGGATAGCTTTAACTGCTACGGTAGAAGACAGCTACGGGAATGCCGTCGCTCAGGCGAATGTCGCCTGGAAGGTGCTCCCGGCGGGCAACTCGCAGCTTTCAGCCAGCGAGCAGCTCACGGATGAGAGAGGGAAATCGAGCGTCACGCTCGCGACGACGGATGTAACCGCCTGCAAGGCAGTGGCAACCTTCAACGGAACGAGAAAAGCCTCCACCACGCTGCGTTACGTGGCCGATCTGGCGACAGAGAAAGTGACTCAAGTCACCGCCAGTAAAATGACCGATGTGATCGCAGGAAAAGATCTTATTACCCTTCAGGCGACGGTTCAGGATGCCAACGGTCACCCGGTCAGCGATGCCGTGGTTCACTGGGGAACGGACAATGACAGCGGCGTCTTTACGCCTGCCGACAGCAGTTCAACCAACAGCGAGGGTATCGCAGAAATCACGTTTATGGCGACCAAAGCCCGGCCAACCCTCATCGGAGCGGGGATTAACCATACTCAGCAAACGTTGACCATCAGCTATATCGGCAACTCAGAGAGCGCCGCCCTGACCATGGCCAGTGCGGATAAACCCAGCGCTATCGCGGATAACACCGAAAGTGTGATGTGGTCTGCCACAGCCAAAGACGCCAATGGCAATCTTCTGCCAGGCGTAACGGTGAACTGGAGCAGCAACAACGCTGCGATGACGCTCACCAACCCAGGAAGCGTAACGGATGAAAAAGGGGTGGCATCAGTAAGCGGCAGAACGACTAAAGCAGGCGACGTCATCATGACGGCAACGCTGCCCGACGGCCGTTCGTTTACGGCAACGAAAGTAAGTTTCCTCGGCGATGCGAAAACCGCCCGGCCAGCCACGCTCACCGCCGACAAAGACGTTGTGCTCGGCAACGGCTCAGATCAAGCAAAATATACCGTTCAGATTGAAGATGCGAACCATAACCCGGTGGCGAATGTGCCGGTGAGCTGGCAAACCACGCTGAACAAGCTCTCAGCTTCCAGCACGCAGACCAGCGCCTCAGGCATGGCGACGGTGTCCCTTGCCGGGAGCGAAATGGGGATGGCTACGGTGACGGCAGAGGTGAACGGCTCCACACTCGCCAATGCAAAAGTGAAGTTTATCAACACCATTGAGGCCACCTGGGTGGTGAACGCCAACACAGCGAGCTATACGTCTGCGGTGATCAAAGGCTATCCGTCACTGGGGTTTGTCACCGTGTCGCCCACAACAGGACCGACTGCCCTCGAATGGGCTCCCGCTGGCTATGCTGCGGTGTCCACCCCGGTACTCCTGACGGGCCAGGACGGGCAACAATATTCGGTTAATCTGAAGGGGTATCGTCAGTCGAACTGCTCCCAGCGTCCCTTGAATGCTGCTGTGGGTTGCTCATCGACGACCGGAGGAATGAGCGCAAAATTCACCTACGACCGTGCCGACAACGCAGACTTGCCTGCCGGGCACTATACCGGGCTTATTCACTTTATGGGGAAGGACTGGAATACCAGCTATGCGTTTGAGTACCGTCTGGCGCTGGACCTGACCATAAATTAACCCTTGAAACCGAAGCCGGAATAAGAATTTCAGGCACTAAAAAGGCGACTATTTAGTCGCCTTTTTTATCGCTCCTGCAAGGATAAAACCTGAAAACAGTTAGCGCATTTGCTCACGGTGGAATTATTTACGAAGCATACCTTCGATAAAATCTTTCCAGTTTCCCAGTTCACGTTCGATCATAACAACCTCTCTTATTATTATGGTTAGTGTATAAAAATAGCCTGGTGATGTGAAGATGCTTTAACCAATCGCTGCGACACCTGCCTCCGGGTACCGTGTAGCTGGGCTTGAGGTAACTATGGTCGAGTCCCCATTAATTTAATGTGACTTGCAGCAACATTTAGAAACAGTAATACTTCTGCATGATTTCACAAACTTATGCAGGCTGAATGACATTTCATTCAGATGAGTGCTTCAGATATTTCGTCGTCTCAGAGGTAGGGCTGGATGCTTATTTCGCGTATGATTTGAAACCAAAAAAAATCTATTCTAAAAAACTGAGCGACTCACCTGTTTTCACGCAAAAGGATTAACCATGATAACGATGTATGGCATTAAAAACTGCGACACCATTAAAAAGGCACGCCGCTGGCTGGAAGAGCACCAGCTGGAGTATCGCTTTCATGATTACCGTGCCGATGGCCTCGACAGTGCATTATTAGACACTTTTATCGCCGAACTGGGCTGGGAAGCGCTGCTGAATACTCGCGGCACCACCTGGCGCAAACTGGACGAATCCTTACGTGCCTCCATTAACACCCCTGAGGCCGCCGCTGCGCTGATGCTCGAAATGCCAGCAATCATCAAACGCCCATTGCTCTGCGCGCCCGGTAAGCCTATGCTGCTGGGCTTTAGTGATTCCAGTTACCAGACGTATAACGAGGTGTAGTGTATGTCATGCCCGGTCATTGAGCTGGCTCAACAGCTTATTCGCCGCCCTTCCCTGAGCCCCGACGATGCGGGCTGCCAGGCGCTGATGATTGAGCGCCTGCGCGCGATTGGATTTACCGTAGAAGCCATGGATTTTGGCGATACACAAAATTTCTGGGCCTGGCGCGGTAAAGGGGAAACCCTCGCGTTCGCCGGGCACACCGACGTGGTGCCACCGGGCGATGCCGATCGCTGGATCAACCCTCCTTTCGAACCGACCATTCGTGACGGCATGCTGTTTGGCCGGGGCGCCGCGGATATGAAAGGTTCCCTGGCGGCGATGGTTGTTGCGGCCGAGCGCTTTGTTGCTCAGCACCCGAACCATAAAGGCCGTCTTGCGTTCCTGATAACGTCTGACGAAGAAGCCAGTGCCACACACGGCACGGTGAAAGTCGTCGAAGCGCTGATGGCGCGCAACGAACGTCTGGATTACTGCCTCGTGGGCGAGCCGTCCAGTACTGAAGTCGTGGGTGATGTCGTTAAGAACGGTCGTCGTGGTTCGATGACCTGTAACCTCACCATCCACGGCGTGCAGGGCCATGTGGCCTATCCGCATCTGGCTGATAACCCGGTTCACCGCGCGGCACCGATGCTTAACGAACTGGTGGGTATCGAGTGGGACAAAGGTAACGAGTTCTTCCCGCAGACCAGCATGCAGATTGCCAATATCAAGGCAGGCACGGGCAGCAACAACGTTATCCCTGGCGACCTGTTTGTGCAGTTCAACTTCCGTTTCAGCACCGAGCTGACAGACGACGCCATCAAGCAGAAAGTTATCGCCCTGCTCGACAAACACGAACTGCGTTACAGCGTGGACTGGTGGGTCTCCGGCCAGCCGTTCCTGACTGCACGCGGCAAACTGGTGGATGCGGTGGTGAATGCCATTGAGCACTATAATGAAATTAAACCGCAGCTGCTGACCACGGGCGGCACCTCAGATGGGCGTTTTATCGCGCAAATGGGGGCTCAGGTTGTGGAGCTGGGGCCGGTGAATGCCACCATTCATAAAATCAACGAATGCGTGAACGCCGCCGACCTGCAGCTTCTGGCCCGAATGTATCAGCGGATTATGGAACAACTGGTCGCGTAAGCGGCCTCATTTGAAGAGGTATCAGGCATGGACTGGCTGGCAAAATATTGGTGGATCCTGGTGCTGGTGTTTTTGTTAGGCGTTATTCTTAACGTTATCAAAGATCTCAAGCGCGTCGACCCGAAGAAGTATATGGCAAACAAGCCAGACCTTCCCCCACACCGTGATTTCAACGACAAGTGGGACGATGACGACGACTGGCCGAAGGATAAAAAGTCTTAATCCTGTAACGCCCGGGCTAAGCCTGGGCGTTTTGTTTTCACACGGCCCGAAATTCGTTATCATCCGCCCCCACACTTCCCCGGGGCAGCCTGATGTCTACTCTTATCGATACCTTTATTGCTCCGCCGTGCCGCGACGAAATCGAGATTCTTTGGCAGGACGACCATCTGCTGCTTATCAACAAACCCACCGGACTGCTTAGCCTTTCAGGGAAAAACCCGCAAAATCTGGATTCGGTGCATTATCGGTTAGTCCGGCTATTTCCCGGTTGTACCCTGGTGCATCGTCTTGATTTCGGCACCTCCGGCCTGATGGTGGTGGCTCGCAACAAAGCCATCAATGCCGCTCTTTGCCAGCAGTTCAGCGAGCGTAGCGTGACGAAAGAGTACAGCGCTCTGCTCTGTGGGCATCTGAAAGATGACGAAGGAATTATCGATGCGGCGATAGCCAAAGATCCGGCGCTGTTTCCGCTGATGAAGATTTGCGAAAAAGAAGGGAAGCCCGCGCGCTCCCGCTATCAGGTCATCGAACGAATGACGCGTGAAGGGATACCCATAACCCGCGTCCGGCTCACTCCGGAAACCGGGCGCACGCATCAGCTGCGTATTCACTGTCAGTTATTAGGCCACCCGATTTTGGGCTGCGATTTGTACGGTGGGCTTGATTTGCCGGGTACAGAACAAGCACCACGGCTGATGCTGCATGCCAGCGCTTTACACTTTGTTCATCCCATCACTGGCGAGAAGATGAATGTCAGAAACGCCAGCCCGTTCTGAGCGACTGGCGTTTTAACAGCGGTTTACCACATCAAATCATCAGGCACTTTAAAGTCGGCGTACGGATCGTCCTCGTCCTGCTCTTCCTGACTTAACGCGCTGTGCAGAACGATGCTGTCCGCATCACGCTGCGCGATTTTCTCTGCCACGCTTGCCGGAATGATGGCGTACTGTGGGTCGCTGCTGCCATCAACTGTCAGGCGAGCAATCGCCAGACGGCCATTAATGAGCTGAGTCTGGGTCAGTTTATCGACCGCAATTTTCTTGATAAGCGTGCCGTCGGTGAAGTTGAAATCGATGGTGCCTTTCGCCACGCTGATGCGGTTCATTTCAATTAACTGCTTCACCTGCGCCTTATACTCTTTCGCCAGCGTCGCTTGTTTTTGCTGCTCGCTGAGCTGCTTGTCACGCTCAAGCTGGGCTTTCTTATTCTCTTCCACCGCCTCGCGTGCTTCACGCGCCTGCACGCGGGATTTCTTCGCGGTGCGCTGAACCTTGGCCACTTTTTTGCTGCTCACTAAGCCAGCTTTGAGCATCTGCTCTTGTAGGGTGAGTTTTGACATAATCGACTCTGAACCTGTTGGATAATGAGGGGGATTATACCTGTAATTTTGTTCGATTCATCCGCCCCACGCTCTCCATCTGCATCCTGGCCTCTGCGATCAGATATTTTCGAGATCGATCCCCCGGGTTTTGGGGCCAAAAAGACCGATGGTCAGCATCACGATAACCATGCTTGCCACGATAAAAGCAATCACCCCCACCGAGCCGCTGTACTGCAGGATCAGGCCGATAAGAATGCTGCTGAATACCGTCGACAGCCGACTGAAGGAGTAACAAAACCCGACGGCCCTCGCCCGGATGTGGGTCGGGAAGACCTCTGACTGATACGAGTGATAGCTGTAGGTTAACCAGGCATTTGACCAGGTAATGAAAAACCCGCAGAGGATCAACCACACAGGATTATTCTGGAGCGCGAACAGCGAGCCAAAGATGACGGTGGTCAGGCAGGAGAACACAATCTGCCATTTATTTTCCATCCTGTCGGCATAGCGGCTACAGATCAGCGCCCCCAGCGGATAAGCCAGGGTAATGAAAAAGGCATACAGCAGGCTGTGGGTGACCGAAGCGCCCTTGCCGGACAGCAGCGCAGGCAGCCAGTTGCCAAAACCAAAAAAGCCAATCGCCTGGAAGAAGTTCATGACAACCAGCATCAGCGTGCGACCGCGATACTGCACTGACCAGATATCCCTGAACCGGCCTCGTCCCGACGGGTGAGTCCCCGGCAGTCTCTCTCGCTGCGGGAAATCGGCTTGCTCACCCATGCCGCAGCGCTTTTCCATAGCCTGCATGACCGTGCGCACATCCCCAAAGCGCTTCTGCTGCAATAGCCAGCGGGGCGACTCCGGCAACCCTTTACGAACCAGCCAGATAATTAACGACGCCATTGCCCCCGCAATGACGACATACCGCCAGCCGCTAAGGCCCAGAATGGTTTGCGGTACCAGCCACCATGACATCAGCGCAACGGCGGGCACAGAGAGAAACTGGATGAAAAAGGCAAAAGCAAAAGCCCGGGTACGCAGATGAGTCGGGACCCATTCGGTCAGATAGGTGTCGATGGTCACCAGCTCCACGCCAAGACCAATCCCCACCATAAAGCGCATGAAAATGACCCCTTCCGCGTGATGCTGAAACGCCATCCCCAAAGAAAAAACGCCATACCACAGCAGCGCGTACATAAAGGTCACCCGGCGACCAATACGATCGGCATAGGGGCTGAGCAGACTAGCGCCCAGAAAGAGGCCAAGAAAGGTGGCTGACGCAAAGGCAGCCTGGTCGGCTATGCCAAACACGCCCTGAGCGCCGGTATGGAAAATCCCTTCCGCAATCAGGCCAGTACTGATATAGCCCGTCTGAAACAGATCGTAGAGCTCAAAAAAACCCCCGAGGGAGAGCAAAACAATGAAGCCCCAAAGCCCTCCGCTGGCTGGCAGCGCATCGATTCTTGCCGCGAGATCGTCTTCCCGAATGGGGTGCTGTCTCTGCCCAAGCCCTTCTGAAACCAAAACATCACTCACAGTTAACCTCTGTGTAACATTCTATGTATGCCGTTATGCTAAATAGCTGCGCCGAATAGTAGATCACTTAAAGGGAACTCAGCCCGGATTGTGCGATCTGATCAATCGCCAAACCAACCAAAATCACCAACTGGACTGAGCAATGCCGATCATAGCACCCATCCCCCGAAATGA
>NZ_JBOFIN010000006.1:0-13111 GCF_051650185.1 Scandinavium sp. | reverse complement strand
CAGCTCGGCGTTTACTTCTTCCAGACGCTCTTTCTTGGCATCATAGTCAAAGATACCCCCTAAGAACGTCAGAGCGCTCCGTGAGGTCCTGAATGCGATTTTTTACCGGATTAATTTCAAACATGGTCGATTATCTTTTCTGGGCTTGTCTAAATGCGGTGTAAGAGCGGGATTTTAACGGATCTCCGCCCTTTTTTATAGCGATTACTGATGCTAAATCGGCCAGATGTTGTCAATGATAATTTGCAGACTGCGGTTGCCGCGAAACTCATTAATGTCCAGCTTGTAGGCCAGTTCCACTTCACGCACGCCGTTATCCGGCCAGCAGGTGGTGTCGACGTTAAAAGCAATACCATCCAGAAGCGGACCGCCACCGACAGGCTCCACCATCACTTTCAGATGGCGTTCGCCCACCAGCCGCTGTTGCAGCAGTTTAAAACGCCCATCAAACAGCGGTTCCGGGAACATCTGGCCCCACGGGCCAGCATCTCGCAGCATTTGCGCCACGTCCATGGTCATCTCCGCCGCAGACAAAGGCCCGTCAGAAACGATTTCGCCCTGCAGCAGCGCCGGGTCCAGCCATTCGGTGACAAGAGAGCCAAAGCGCTGCTGGAACTCATCGAACTTCGCCTCTTCCAGCGATAACCCCGCAGCCATCGCATGGCCGCCGAATTTGATCATCATGCCGGGATACAGCGTGTCCAGACGCTCCAGCGCATCGCGCATATGCAGACCCTGAATCGAACGCCCTGAGCCTTTCAAAGTGCCATCACCCGCAGGGGCGAACGCGATGACCGGGCGGTGAAAACGCTCTTTGATGCGGGAGGCGAGAATACCGACGACACCCTGATGCCATTCCGGATGATACATCGCCAGACCGCCAGGCAGCGTTTCGCTGCCGCGTTCAAGCTTCTCGCACAGCGTCAGCGCTTCGGCCTGCATGCCTTGCTCAATCTCTTTGCGCGTCTGGTTCAGCGCGTCGAGTTCGTTAGCCAGTTGACGTGCTTCGCCGATGTTATCGCTCAACAGCAGTGCCACGCCTACGGACATATCATCGAGCCGCCCCGCCGCGTTCAAACGCGGGCCGAGAGCAAATCCAAGATCGCTGGCGGCCAGTTTCTGCGCATCACGATTGGAGACTTCCAGCAGCGCCTTGATGCCCGGACGACACTTTCCGGCACGAATACGGCTCAGGCCCTGCCACGTCAGAATCCGGTTATTGGCATCCAGTGGCACGACGTCCGCCACCGTACCGAGCGCGACCAAATCCAGCAATTCAGCAAGATTTGGGATCGCAATGCCCTGAGCCTCAAACCAGCCCTGATCGCGCAAGTGGGAACGTAAAGCGAGCATCAGATAAAAGGCAACGCCCACGCCAGCAAGGGATTTGGACGGGAAATCACACTCTCGCAGATTCGGGTTGATGATGGCTTCAGCCGCAGGCAGCGTGTCACCTGGCAGGTGGTGATCGGTGACCAGCACCGGGATGCCCAGCTCGTGTGCGCGTTCAACGCCCGCATGAGATGAAATGCCGTTGTCGACCGTCATGATAAGCTGTGCGCCACGCGCATGAGCCTGGTCAACGACTTCCGGGCTCAGGCCATAACCATCTTCAAAACGGTTAGGCACCAGATAGGAAATGTTGCTGCAACCGAGCTGGCGCAAGCCCAGCACGCTAAGTGCTGTACTGGTCGCGCCGTCAGCATCGAAGTCGCCAACCACAATAATGCGTAGCCCTTCGCGGAAGGCGTTGTAGAGGATTTCAACGGCTTTTTCGACGCCGTTCAGCTGTTGCCAGGGCAGCATGCCCTTCACGCTACGCTCAAGATCGGCGGCAAAACGCACGCCACGACTCGCGTATAACCGCTGTAACAGAGGCGGTAACTCAGCCGGTAGCTCCGCTGAGTTACCCACCTCTCTGCGGCGAAGTTGGATCTGTTGTTTCACGCCGCTTACTTACCGCTGGTCTGTTTTTTGTGCTCATCGAGGAACGCTTTCATTTCTTGCGGCCCCTGATAGCCCGGCACGACATAACCGTCATTAAGGACGATGGCCGGTGTCCCGTTCACGCCAAACTGCACGCCCAGCGCGTAATGGTTGGCAATGTTGATGTCGCAGCTGGCGGCCTGTACGCCTTTACCGTTCATCGCGTCATCAAAGGCTTTGTTGCGGTCTTTCGCGCACCAGATGGATTTCATGTCCTGCTCAGCCTGGCTTTGCACACCCTGACGCGGGAAGGCCAGATAACGCACGGTGATCCCCAGCGCGTTGTAATCTTTCATCTCTTCATGCAGCTTGTGGCAGTAGCCACAGGTGATGTCCGTGAACACGGTAATCACATGTTTTTCCTGCGCGGCTTTGTAGACGATCATCTCTTTTTCCAGCCCGTTAAGCTTGCCCATCAGCAGCTTGTTGGTCACGTTGACGGGCGCTGCGCCGCTCACGTCATACATCGGGCCCTGGATAATGTGCTTACCGTCTTCGGTGACATACAGTACGCCGCTATTGGTCAGTACCGTTTTCATACCCGCAACGGGTGCAGGCTGGATCTCGGTGCTCTGAACGCCGAGTTTCGCCAGCGACTGCTGAATGGCAGCATCATCTGCATGGGCCACGCCGGAGAACGCAGCAGCCAGCAGAGAGAACATCACTAAACCTTTTTTCATAACCTTTCCTGTCGATTCCGATTTCAGCTCACGCACGCGGGTGATGCTGTTGATGAAGTTGGCGCAGCCGCTCCGTGGCGACGTGCGTATAAATTTGAGTGGTTGAAAGGTCGCTGTGACCCAACAACATCTGCACCACGCGCAAATCCGCGCCGTGGTTGAGTAAATGCGTGGCGAACGCATGGCGCAGCACGTGCGGTGACAGCTTATCGCTGTCGATACCCGCCAGCACCGCGTAATGCTTGATACGATGCCAGAACGTCTGTCGCGTCATTTGCTGCGCCCGCTGGCTTGGGAACAGGACATCTATCGAGACGCCGTTCAGCAGCCAAGGACGGCCGTGCTCAAGGTAATTTTCCAGCCAGTACACGGCCTCTTCACCGAGCGGGACCAGGCGCTCTTTATTGCCTTTACCGATAACGCGAACCACGCCCTGACGCAGGCTGATATCGCTCATCGTCAGGCCAACCAGTTCCGTCACACGCAGCCCGGTAGCATACAGCACTTCGAGCATCGCTTTGTCCCGGAGTTCCAGCGGGTTGTCAATTAATGGTGCCTGAAGCAGCCTGTCGACCTGCGCTTCACTGAGATCTTTAGGCAATCGTTGCGGTAATTTTGGCGACGCGAGCTGAGCACACGGATCGTCAGCTCTGATCTTTTCCCGATACAGGTGCTGAAACAACCGACGCATCGCACTTAAAAAGCGCGCCGAACTGGTGGCCTTATAGCCCCCTTCAACACGCTCTGCGAGCAGTTGCTGCAAATCACTGCCCTGAACGGTTTCTACCCCCAGGTTGCGCTTATGCAGCCACTCGACGAGCATCGTTAAATCACGACGATAGGCGCTGAGCGTGTTCTCGGCGAGATTTTTCTCAAGCCAAAGCGCATCAAGAAATTGTTCGATTTGTGCGAGATCCTTGTCCACATAGCCTCCTGGAAGCGGCAGTACGGCTCATTATGCCTTAAGGCAATACCTTTCTGATACACTAGCGCAAAGTCATAGTCAGCACTGAGAGTTTTCGCGATGAAAATTGGTCTGTTTTACGGTTCCAGTACCTGTTACACCGAAATGGCGGCGGAGAAAATCCGCGACATTATCGGCGCAGAGCTGGTGACGTTACACAATCTGAAGGACGATTCCCCCAAGCTGATGGAGCAGTACGATGTGCTGATCCTCGGTATTCCGACCTGGGATTTTGGTGAAATCCAGGAAGACTGGGAAGCGGTCTGGGAACAGCTTGATGCGCTTAATCTGGATGGCAAAATCATTGCGCTGTACGGCATGGGCGACCAGCTGGGCTATGGCGAGTGGTTCCTTGATGCACTGGGCATGCTGCATGACAGACTGGCAACCAAAGCCGTGAAGTTTATTGGTTACTGGCCTACAGAAGGCTACGAATTTACCAGCCCGAAACCGGTGATTGCAGACGGGCAGCTCTTTGTCGGCCTGGCGCTCGATGAAACCAACCAGTACGACCTGAGCGAAGAGCGCCTGCAAACCTGGTGCGAGCAAATCCTTGGCGAAATGGCCGAACAGTTCTCCTGACCCGCTACTGCTGCGCCGGTTGTTGTAAAATCGTCCGGCGCAAATCTCGCCACTCCCCGGCATCCATACTGTCTGCGGCCAGCCACAAGTGCGTTCTCTTGCGACCATCCACCCGACGCAGGCGCAGCATCATGCCGCTGTTCATCACCCACGGCGTGCCGAGTAAATCCCACTCCTGATTTTGCCAGCGTAGCCGGGAATCCATCAGCAGTTTGATCTCCCCTTGCGAAGCATTAATGCGACGCTGACTGCGCACGCAGTCAAAGACCACCAGTGAAAGCAGGAGCAACCATAATGGCGTGTAACTCAACGGCCAGGGCATCAGCAATATAAAAGCCGCCACCAGACCGTGGAGTAACAGAGAAACCCATTGCGAGCGCCATGAGACGCGCAAATCAGATTGCCACAGGACCACGTTCCCGATTCCGTGTCTGAATAAGGTGGACCATCCGTTGCAATTCCGTATCTGCTGGCTCGCCATGATTCATCAACCAGTTGAACAGATCCGGGTCATCACATTCCAGAAGGCGAATAAAGAGGCTTTTATCCTCGTCGCTCAGCGTGTCGTACTCGTACTCAAAAAACGGCATGATGGAAATATCCAGCTCGCGCATTCCCCGACGGCACGCCCAGTGGATTCGGGCTTTATTGTTGATGTCCATGTTGTCCTTCCTGAATATCGATACAGAGTAGTTTAACGCGTTTTATGCACTTACTTTACAGGAATATTACGCAATGCGGCTTACCTTCAGAGAAAAACCTTATTCAGTGCAGGGTATTGCATTATTTTTCACAGCGCCTCGTAAAACAGAATAATGGCACAAATGGGCTTCGGAAAGCGCTTGCAATGCGCAATAGCTCTTTTACCATTAGTCATTAATATTGCGTTACGCTATTTGGGACATGACTATGGCTTTTACACCTTTTCCACCACGCCAACCCTCGGCTGCTGCACGCCTGCCATTAACGCTGATGACGCTTGATGACTGGGCGCTTGCCACCATCACGGGCAAAGACAGTGAAAATTATCTGCAGGGCCAGGTGACGGCAGATGTCGCGCAATTAACCGAACACCAACATCTTTTGGTCGCCCACTGTGATGCCAAAGGAAAAATGTGGAGCAACCTGCGTTTGTTCCGTGACGGAGAAGGCTTTGCGTGGATTGAGCGCCGCAATGTTCGCGATGCTCAACTGACTGAGCTGAAAAAGTATGCCGTCTTTGCCAAAGTCACTATCAACCCGGACGATAACCGTGTGCTGCTTGGCGTTGCCGGTTTTCAGGCACGTGCGGCACTCGCCAATCTGTTTTCCGCTCAGCCAGACAGCGAAAATCAGGCCGTGCGTGATGGCGAAAACACCCTGCTCTGGCTGGAGCATCCGGGCGAGCGCTTCATTCTGGTCGTCAACGAAGAAACGGCACAGCGCGTGACTGAAGCCCTTCGCGGCGAAGCTGAACTGAACAACAGCCAGCAATGGCTGGCACTCAATATTGAAGCCGGTTTACCCATAATTGATAGCGCGAACAGCGCGCAGTTTATTCCACAAGCCACTAACATGCAGGCGCTCGGTGGCATTAGCTTCAAGAAAGGTTGCTATACCGGGCAGGAGATGGTGGCACGAGCTAAATTCCGCGGAGCCAACAAACGCGCATTGTGGTCTTTAGCGGGTAGCGCAAGCCGTGTCCCGGAAGCGGGCGAAGATCTGGAAATGCAGATGGGCGAGAACTGGCGTCGTACCGGCACCGTTCTGGCCGCAGCCCAACTTGACGATGGCCGCGTCCTGGTTCAGGTGGTGATGAACAACGATATGGAGCCCGACAGCGTGTTCCGCGTTCGCGATGACGCAGGTTCTCTGCGTATCGAACCTCTGCCTTACTCTCTGGAAGAAGCGTAACGGATCTGTCGCCTGGAAAGTTTTGCCCGGCGACAGCAATTTTATACAAAGCATCGTTGGGGTTCTCATGACCGTGAAAATCAAAGAGCAAACCCACTTCCATCGCGTTGACGCGTTAGGAGGCATCGACATGCTTCAGGCGAGTTATTACAAGCAGCGTTTTGCTCGCCACGTCCACGAGACCTTCTGTATTGGCGTTATCGATCAGGGGGCCCAGCGCTTCTACCGTTCAGGCGCAGAGCACGTCGCGCCCCGCGGCGACATCATTATCGTCAATGCTGACGATGTGCACACCGGCAGTTCAGAACTGGAGAATGGCTGGGCTTACCGGGCTATCTATCCTCACCCGGACATGCTGAACAATATTCTTCGCCAGGTGCCTGACGGGAAAGATTTTATTCCCTGGTTTCCGGATGCCGTCATTCACGATCCCGGTTTGTCAGAACAACTTCTGCTGACCTTCGACATGCTGGATAAAGAAGGGAACAACCTGCTGAAAGAAACGCTGTTGCTCTCTTCCCTGACGTTACTCAGCGTGCGCTATAGCCGCACCCGTAAACCCCCCTTAGAACTGCCTGCCGCCACTCACCGCATTTTGCGCGCCAAAGATTTTATGGATAGCTGCCTGGAAGAAGACCATACCCTGACACGGCTGGCGGAGCTGGCCGGGCTCAGCCACTGGCATTTTCTCAGGCAATTCAAAGCAGTTACGGGGATGACGCCACACGCGTATCTGGTTCAGGCACGTTTGCGTAAAGCAAGGGTTCTGCTGCGCCAGGGCATCCCGATCCTCGACACGTCCATCATTTGCGGCTTTACCGATCAGAGCCATTTCCATCGCCATTTCAAAAACTCCGTGGGCCTGACACCGGGCGAATTTGTCAAAGCGTAAGCCAGAATCACAGCAATAACATTCAATACACCCCTGCCCAGGTTCGATAGCGTTAAGGCATGTTCGTAATGCCCGTTGACGTATCCCATGACTGAATCCAGCACCTGTACCGATCTCACTCGTTCATCGCGCTCTTCGTTTATGCGTGGCGCTGTAGAAATGCTGCCCCTTTGCGTGTCCGTGATCCCCTGGGGAATTCTGGCGGGCTCCATGGCGATTCAGGCAGGTTTGACGTTCTGGCAGAGCGTTGGCATGTCAGCGATCATTTTTGCAGGTGCAGCGCAATTGGTGACATTAGGCCTGACGATGACCGGTGCCAGTATTTTCACCGTCGTGATATCGGTCTTTTTTATCACCTCTCAGCATTTTATTTATGGCCTGACGCTGCGGGAATTTGTTTCCTGCCTGAAAACCAAATTACGTCTGCCGATCGGTTTTTTACTGACTGATGAATTATTTGCCCTGAGCGAAACGAAAGATAAACGTACAGAACTCACGCCCGGTTATATGATTGGCGCTGGCCTGACGTTTTATCTTTCCTGGAATGTGTTCAGTCTGATGGGAATTTTAATGGCCTCTTCTGTGCCTGACCTCGATAAATACCATCTCGATTATTCTATCGTTGCCACATTTATCACCATCGTGGTGCCGATGATCAAAAAAATAAGCACGCTGGCCGGGGTCGCCATCTCGCTGGTGCTCTCAATGGTGTTGAGCTTCTGTCAGTTCGAAGGTGCTGTGGTGCTGGCTGGCCTGACGGGCATGTTCTGTTCCGTGGCGATTGCCGGGATTATCAAGGAAAAATAAATGAGCTGGATATTAATTCTGACGCTGGCCGCGATTGTCTTTTTTAACCGCTACGTTTTCCTTGAGCCCAACGTCCCACTTAAAATACCGGGGATCATTAATAAAGCTTTAAAATACTCAGCGCCTTGTCTGCTAACTGCCATCTGTGGGCCGATTATTTTGATGGATCACGGTGTGGTGCGAGAGTTCCCGATGAACCCTTATTTTCTCGGCGCCGTTTTCAGCGTCATTATTGCCCTGCTTATTCGCAATATTGTCACGGCAGTTTTATTGAGCCTGGCCGTTTTTTACCTCATCAATCATTTTCTACAGTAAGTCGCTACAGGAGCCACTATGCGCCGTCCAGTTAAAGGATATCACCAGTCAACGGAAATAAGGCGTTCTTACGAAATACTGCCTTTTCAGGGGGTGTGGACGTGGCTGACCGGAAAAGAATTACCAGACAGAAAAGAGATGTGGCAAAGCAATTCAACTGAGCGAGTCTTTTGGGCGCTGGCGTGGGTCGTTCTCGGGGTTGCGCTGACATCCTTAGCGGCAACTTACCTTCAAAGCACAACATCGCAAATTCTGTGCTGGGTTAGTGGCGCCCTGTTCGCCACCTCCGGCGCTCGTTATATCGTTGCGACCATTATTCACCATGGCGTTCACGGTCATTTGTACAAATCCCAGCGAATCAACAAAGCGCTGTGTGAAATTCTCTCTACCGTTTTTATCGTTCAGCCTTACGAGTCCTATCGTCAGTTCCACGTCTATGAGCATCATGGCCGTGAATTCTCAACGTTTGAAGACAAAGATCTGGCGGCGATTTATCAACTGGGTTTCACGCCGGGGAAAAGCAAATCGGCTTTGTATGCTCGCTTCATCTGGACCTTACTGAGCCCGAAATTCCACCTGGTATTTTTCTATGGTCGTCTGAAATCCAATCTGATCGGCGTACCGTTTTACCGGTTAGTGATGTCCCTGATTTGGTTTGCCTCTCTGTTTGCCATTGGGCACCTCGCAGGACTTAAGCTCACTCTGTTGGTGATGGTTCTGCCTTTCATCATCCTCTATCAGATGGCCTCGCTGGTCCATTTGCTGACTGAACACGTCTGGCTGGTACGCAAAGAGGGTGAATCGGTGCGCGACAGCCATATCAACAACTGCCTGGCCCGCTTTTGCGGCTCGACGTGTCCGGCAGGTTTCGCGCCTCAGTACTTGGCAAGCTGGGCGAAATGGACAGTGATGCATCTTTTTGTGCATCTGCCGTGCCGGATGCTGTTTGTCCAGGGCTCTCTGGTTTGCCACGACTGGCATCACCGTTACGGCAGCGTGCGTCAATGGTATGACTATGCGCGGTTGCGCGAGATCCACGCGCAGAAATTATCGGCTGAAGAGCGCTACGACTATATCGATATCTGGGGTGTGCATAACGCGCTGGATTACGTGCTGAGTTCCCTGAGCAAGGAAGCGGAAGTGGAGATTGACCATCTGGAGTATCGCCTGAATTAACCCTCGAGAGAGGTGCAAATTAATGCCTTCGGCCTTTGTGCGGCAGGCATTAACCCCTGGTGTTGTTAATGGTCATTGACCGCCTGATCGTCGGTAGTATACGGCTGACGATCAGGTTTTTTTTCGCCTTTAACACTCACACTTTGCCGACATAAAGGTAAATCGCCAGAAAGTGACAGACGCTTCCGCCGAGGACAAAACCGTGCCAGATAGCGTGGTTGTAGGGAATGCGTTTGCAGACGTAAAAGATAACGCCCAGAGAGTAAACAACGCCGCCTGCGGCCAGCAGCGTAACCCCACCCGCAGAAAGCTTCACCGCCAGTTGATACACCACAATCAGCGACAGCCAGCCCATTGTCAGATATGTCACCAGAGAAAGGACTTTAAACCTGTGCGCAATGGTCAGCTTAAACAGAATACCGAGCAGCGCCAGGCTCCAGATGACAATCATTAACCCACGAGCCAGTGCGGAATCCAGACCCACCAGCAAAAACGGCGTGTAGGTCCCGGCAATCAGCAGGTAAATCGCACAGTGATCGAACTTTTTCAGCCAGATTTTCGCTCGCTGATGCGGAATGGCGTGATAGAGCGTCGAGGCAAGAAACAGCAGGATCATACTGCCGCCATACAGGCTGTAGCTGGTAATGGCCATTGCACTGGCATTGGCATCCACAGCCTGCACCAGCAGCAACACCAGCCCGACAATACCGAAAACCAGCCCAATCCCGTGGCTGATGCTATTGGCAATTTCTTCTGCCAATGAATAACCTTGTGCAATTAAGGGTTTGCTCACCATGCTGGACTCCGGAAGGACAAAAATACGATAGCGCACGTCTAGCCTAACTGAGAATGATTTCAGTGAACACCTGTTAGCTAAAATAATTATCTGAATTTAAATTTAACAAAGATAATCATAGGGTTACTTTAAAATTTCACCTCACAGATGTTTCCTGAGACTAAATACACTCAAATTCAATCACATAGAATTGCTGCTGATCCGGGTAAATCTCGGCGATCACCGCTTTGAGTTCATCCAGGGTCATATTTTCCTGCTGAGCATGAAGCTCCGTGAGCGTGTCGAGCGTCACTTCAGAGGTGGCAGTGACGCGCAGCGTGCAGAAATAGCCATCGTCTTCATAGCGACCCACTCGCAGGACGTCACCCGTTTTGAAATGGGATTCGCTGGCATCGCGGATCGTAATGGTTTTGCGCCCGGCCAGAATGTCGTCCTGAAAGCGCTGAAAAAAAGTGATGTCGTTCGGGGCCATGGTATGATTCCTGTATTGAAATTGCTTTGTGAGTGCCTGCCAACGTGAGTATGTTCTCCCACGCCGCCATCGCCAGTCTTAACAATCTTGAGATGATGGTCTACCAGTATGTCATTAAAAATCGTGACAAAGTCATGTATATGACCATTCGTGAGCTGGCGGAAGCGGCAGGCGTTTCCACCACCACCGTGCTGCGTTTTTGCCGAAAGCTCAACTGTGACGGCTACTCTGAGTTTCGGGTGCGTTTTAAGCTCTATCTGGAACAAAATGAACCGCAGCAGAGCAACTTTGGTGCGAGTGAAATTATCAGTTTCTTTAAAAGCGTCAATAATGAAGAATTTGAGAAACTGGCGGATGAAGCCGTCGATATTATTCTGGCCTCTGAACGTATCATATTTGTCGGCGCAGGCACCTCTGGTGCTTTAGCAAAATATGGCGCGCGTTTCTTTTCTAATGTCGGAAAATTTAGCAATCACATTGACGATCCTTATTTCCCTGTCACCAATGATATGGCGAAAAATGCCCTGGCGATTGTGCTTTCTGTTTCTGGTGAAACAGAAGAAATTCTGCGTTTCGCCAGTCAGTTCAGCCTGCACCACTGCAAAGTGCTGTCTATCACCAGTCACGAACATTCACGGCTGGCTAAGCTTGCCGATTTCAATCTCTCCTGGCATATTTCTCAGACACGTATTGGCGGCGTCTACGATATTACGACTCAGATCCCCGTTATTTATATTCTTGAAACACTTGGCCGTAAGCTGGCTAAAAAACTGGCGTAAAAAAACAGCCTGTTTTTTGCATGTAACAAATTACCAGAACATGAATTTGTTATATCGTGACATTTTATTCCCCTTTGTTAGACTCGATAACAATTAATCTGATTATCGAGAAGAGCAAAAATGAAAAAACTGACTCTACCAAAAGACTTTATGTGGGGCGGCGCCGTTGCCGCGCATCAGGTTGAGGGCGGCTGGAACAAAGGCGGCAAAGGCCCAAGCATTTGTGATGTGCTGACCGGAGGCGCTCACGGCGTGCCGCGCGAAATCACTCAGCAGGTGGAGCCTGGGAAATACTACCCTAACCATGAAGCCGTTGAGTTCTACAGCCACTACAAAGAAGACATTAAGCTGTTCGCCGAAATGGGCTTCAAATGCTTCCGCACCTCGATCGCGTGGACGCGGATCTTCCCGAAAGGCGATGAAACCCAGCCGAATGAGGAAGGCCTGAGGTTCTACGATGAGATGTTCGACGAGCTGCTGAAGTACAACATAGAACCGGTGATCACCCTTTCCCACTTTGAAATGCCTCTGCATCTGGTGCAGGAGTATGGCGGCTGGACTAACCGCAAAGTGGTTGATTTCTTTGTGCGTTTCGCCGAAGTGGTGTTTGAGCGCTACAAGCACAAAGTCAAATACTGGATGACCTTCAACGAGATCAACAACCAGCGTAACTGGCGTGCGCCGCTGTTCGGCTACTGCTGCTCCGGCGTGGTGTATACCGAGCACGATAACCCGGAAGAAGTGATGTATCAGGTGCTGCATCATCAGTTTGTTGCCAGCGCTCTGGCCGTGAAAGCCGCCCGTCGCATCAATGCTGAGATGCAGGTTGGCTGCATGCTGGCAATGGTGCCGCTCTATCCGTTCTCCTGCAAACCGGAAGATATGATGTTTGCCCAGGAGTCGATGCGTGAGCGCTACGTGTTCACCGACGTGCAGCTGCGCGGCTATTACCCGACTTACGTGCTGAATGAATGGGAACGTCGTGGCTTTACCATCAGGATGGAAGAAGGCGATACGCAAATTCTGCGTGATGGCACCTGCGATTATCTCGGCTTCAGCTACTACATGACGAACGCGGTAAAAGCGGATGGCGGCAGCGGTGATGCAATCTCAGGCTTCGAAGGCAGCGTGCCAAACCCACACGTGAAAGCGTCAGACTGGGGCTGGCAGATTGACCCGGTTGGCCTGCGCTACGCTCTGTGTGAACTCTATGAGCGCTATCAGAAGCCGCTATTCATCGTGGAAAACGGTTTTGGCGCTTATGACAAAGTCGAAGCAGACGGCAGCATCAACGATGACTACCGCATCGACTACCTGCGTGCGCATGTTGAAGAGATGATGAAAGCGGTGACTCACGATGGCGTTGAACTGATGGGCTACACGCCGTGGGGCTGCATCGACTGCGTCTCTTTCACCACCGGCCAGTACAGCAAACGCTACGGTTTCATCTACGTGAACAAGCACGATGACGGCACCGGCGATATGTCTCGTTCCCGTAAGAAGAGCTTCAACTGGTACAAGGAAGTGATCGCCAGCAACGGCGAGAATCTGTAATTAATCCCCTCACCTCGGCCCTCTCCCCAAAGAGGCGAGGGAGAAAAGACCGCTCCATTCCAGTTCCCTCTCCCCTTTGGGGTGTACGGTCCGGAGACATGGTAGACAGGTGTTCGGGGACATGGTGAACACTATTTAACATCCTTTACCCATGGTTATCGACCTTTTCTTCAGGTCGATAACCCCCACTTTCGTGCTGTACCACCACACTTCAT
>NZ_JBOFIN010000005.1:0-3482 GCF_051650185.1 Scandinavium sp. | reverse complement strand
GGTTTACGCAAGGCTATCGAAGAGGGTAAATTAGAGAGCTTTGTGACGGAGTTTTACCAACGTCAGGGTCGGGATGTCCCACCGTTGAACGTTGATTAATTTTAATAATGAGGGAAATTCAATGAGCTTTTTTATTTCTGATGCGGTAGCCGCTACTGGTGCACCGGGACAAAGCAGCCCGATGTCTCTGATCCTGATGCTAGTGGTGTTCGGTCTGATTTTCTATTTCATGATCCTGCGCCCACAGCAGAAGCGCACCAAAGAGCATAAAAAGCTGATGGACTCCATCGCTAAAGGTGATGAAGTGCTGACTAACGGTGGCCTGGTGGGTCGCGTAACCAAAGTAGCTGAAGCAGGCTACATTGCTATCGCGCTGAACGACACCACTGAAGTGGTCATCAAACGTGACTTCGTAGCTGCCGTTCTGCCGAAAGGCACGATGAAGGCGCTGTAATTTCTTGTTTTCCCAAAGGGAACTGCCGTGTTAAACCGTTATCCTTTGTGGAAGTACATTATGCTGGTCGTCGTGATACTCGTCGGCCTGCTTTACGCACTTCCCAACCTGTATGGTGAGGATCCGGCTGTTCAAATCACTGGCGTGCGTGGTAACGCCGCCAGTGAGCAAACGCTGATCCAGGTCCAGAACACTTTAAAAGAAGAAAAAATTACCGCGAAGTCTGTGGCACTGGAAGAGGGCGCAATTCTTGCTCGCTTCGACTCCACTGACATCCAGCTGCGTGCGCGTGAAGCGCTGGTTAGCGTGCTGGGTGACAAGTATGTCGTGGCGCTTAACCTGGCACCGGCCACCCCGCGTTGGCTGGCCATGATGCAGGCTGAGCCGATGAAGCTCGGCCTTGACCTGCGCGGCGGCGTGCACTTCCTGATGGAAGTCGACATGGACACTGCGCTGGGTAAACTGCAGGAACAAAATATCGATGGCCTGCGCAGCGATCTGCGTGAGAAGGGCATCGGCTATACCACGGTGCAGAAAGCCGATAACTACGGTCTGAGCATCACGTTCCGTGACAGCACGGCTCGTGACCAGGCTATCAGCTACCTCACTCCGCGCCACCGTGATTTGGTTATCACAAGCCAGGGCAACAACCAGTTGCGGGCAACGATGACCGATGAGCGTCTGAAAGAAGCGCGCGAATATGCCGTTCAGCAGAACATCAATATCCTGCGTAACCGTGTTAACCAACTGGGCGTTGCCGAGCCGGTGGTACAGCGTCAGGGTGCTGATCGCATCGTCGTCGAGCTGCCTGGTATTCAGGACACCGCGCGTGCGAAAGAAATTCTGGGCGCAACCGCGACTCTGGAATTCCGTCTGGTGAATACCAACGTCGATCAGTCTGCTGCCACTTCTGGCCGCGTACCGGGCGACTCTGAGGTGAAAGACACCCGCGAAGGCCGGCCGATTGTGCTGTACAAGCGTGTGATCCTGACCGGTGACCATATCACCGACTCCACCTCCAGCCAGGATGAATACAACCAGCCGCAGGTTAACATCTCGCTCGACAGCGCCGGTGGTAACATCATGTCTAACTTTACCAAGGACAACATCGGTAAACCGATGGCGACCCTGTTCGTAGAGTATAAAGACAGCGGTAAGAAAGATGCCAAAGGCCGTGCAGTCCTGGTGAAACAGGAAGAGGTGATTAACGTCGCTAACATCCAGTCTCGCCTGGGTAACAGCTTCCGAATTACTGGTCTCAGTAACCCGAGCGAAGCCCGTCAGCTGTCGCTGCTGCTGCGTGCCGGTGCGCTGATTGCACCAATCCAGATTGTGGAAGAGCGTACGATTGGTCCAACTCTGGGTCTGCAAAACATCAAGCAGGGTCTGGAAGCGTGTCTGGCCGGTCTGGTGGTCTCTATTCTGTTCATGCTGTTCTTCTATAAGAAGTTTGGCCTGATTGCGACCTCTGCGCTGCTGGCGAACCTGGTTCTGATTGTTGGGATCATGTCGCTGCTGCCTGGGGCAACGCTCAGTATGCCGGGGATAGCGGGTATCGTGTTAACCCTTGCGGTAGCGGTCGATGCTAACGTACTGATTAACGAACGTATTAAGGAAGAGCTCAGCAACGGTCGTACCGTACAGCAGGCGATTGACGAAGGTTATCGTGGCGCATTCAGTTCCATCTTTGATGCGAACATCACCACGCTGATTAAAGTCATCATCCTGTACGCGGTCGGTACTGGTGCCATCAAAGGCTTCGCCATCACCACCGGTATCGGTGTGGCGACTTCCATGTTTACCGCGATCGTCGGCACCCGTGCCATCGTAAACCTGTTGTACGGCGGCAAACGCATCAACAAGCTGTCTATCTGAGGAGTGCGTTGTGGCACAGGAATATACTGTTGAACAATTAAACCACGGCCGTAAAGTCTATGACTTTATGCGCTGGGACTTCTGGGCCTTTGCTATCTCAGGCCTGCTGTTGGTGGCTTCCATCGTCATTATTGGCGTGCGCGGCTTCAACTGGGGTCTCGATTTCACCGGTGGTACGGTGATTGAAATTACGCTGGAAAAACCAGTGGATATGGAGCAGACACGCGCCTCTCTCGAGAAAGCGGGCTTCGTTGAGCCACTGGTGCAGAACTTTGGCAGCAGCCACGACATCATGGTGCGTATGCCGCCGGTGAAAACCGAAAGCGGCAGCCAGGAGTTAGGCAGCAAAGTGCTGGACGTCATTAACCAGTCCTCTGAACAGAACGCGGCGATCAAGCGCATCGAGTTCGTGGGGCCGAGCGTTGGGGCAGACCTGGCGCAGAGCGGGGCGATGGCGCTGTTAGCAGCGCTGATCTCTATCCTGGTGTACGTCGGCTTCCGCTTTGAGTGGCGTCTGGCGGCGGGGGTGGTTATTGCTCTGGCGCACGACGTGGTGATCACCATGGGCATTCTCTCGCTGTTCCACATCGAGATTGATTTGACCATTGTGGCGTCGCTGATGTCGGTTATCGGCTACTCGCTGAACGACAGCATCGTGGTGTCGGACCGTATTCGTGAGAACTTCCGCAAGATTCGTCGCGGCACACCTTACGAAATCTTTAACGTGTCCCTGACCCAGACGCTGCACCGTACGTTGATCACTTCAGGAACCACCTTAATGGTGATCCTGATGCTGTTCCTGTTTGGTGGCCCGGTGCTGGAAGGCTTCTCGCTGACCATGCTTATCGGTGTCTCCATCGGTACTGCGTCTTCCATCTACGTGGCATCAGCCCTGGCGCTGAAGCTCGGGATGAAACGCGAGCACCTGCTGGTACAGAAAGTGGAGAAAGAAGGCGCCGATCAGCCTTCGATCCTGCCTTAAGACTGAATCAGTCACGAAAACCGCAGCCCTGGTGCTGTAATGCCGATCAGTTAAGGATCAGTTGACCGATCCAGTGGCTGTGTAAGAATCCGGAAACGCTCACTCGTTTCCGGATTTTTTTATGCTCATTGGACAGGCACTTGATTTGGTATCCCGTTACGATTCTCTGCG
>NZ_JBOFIN010000004.1:0-26886 GCF_051650185.1 Scandinavium sp. | reverse complement strand
GAGGCTGGAGGCTGGAGGCTGGAGGCTGGAGGCTGGAGGCTGGAGGCTGGAGGCTGGAGGCTGGAGGCTGGAGGCTGGAGGCGTTGCAGAATGCCTCCGGCCCTAGTGAAAACACAAGCTTTAATGCATGTGTATATCTAAGTGTATAGTTTAAAACAACACAAAATTATATAGTTATATATTTCAAAGCATTAACAATCAGGTTTCATTCATGCAGGGGACACCATTTGCCCTCACCCTCCCTGTTAATCACTGCTTCATGCAGGCTGCAATACAAATCCTGGAGCAACGATCCCCGGCCAAATTTCGTAAAAAACTTCTGCCGCCTTAATTCCACCGTTTTTGGGGCTTTCCGGAATGCCGAGCTGCCTTGCAGCCTCAATGCTAATCTCGCCAATTTTTGACTTCGGTCCTAAATCCGCCACGACACAATCAACGGAATTTCCGTTCCAGGTGACTCGGGCCTTACACCCCCTCACAACACCTTTCGTTTTCTGGACAATCAACGAGGGTACAACAACGTAAGGAACGCACTCCGAATCGACATATGCCTCTGGAACGTCAGATGCCAGACCGGGGATCCGATACCAGGTTGTCGATGCAATAATACCGCCGGGAAATATTTTGGGCTCATTGTTGCTATCCAGTACAACGATACTTCGCGCCCATTCATGAGCACACACGACTTTTCCTGCCACAATCTTCATTCCACCGTTCGCCAGATACTCCGTACCGGAATCGTCAGATTTGTAAGCTGCTGGTTTTTGGTTCTGCCCATTTGCTCCATCAGCGTCGATAGCCGCCCCTGCTTTGAAGTAAACACGCCCATCGTCATCTTCAAAGATTTCACAGGAATAAGCGTCATTGGTGATAATACCCAGCGTTGCCATAGATGCCCCTTATTCATATTTGTTTGTAACTTAAGCTAGACTGAATAATTATTTAACCCCACTTAACTCACAAGGGAGGTTATGTTGTAAATAAAGATACCAACTAAAACCATCACCACCACTCATTCGTTATCATTAAATACTTTTTCCCACACCACCTTTTTTAATGATAGATGCGTTTTTATTGCCTTACATAATGAAAACATCGTTCATCACTTCACGGTATAAGCCATGCAACCACTTACCCAATCAGCCACAATCTTACTCCTCTGTGCAACCATGGGGTTATTTGGCCAAGGTGTCAGAGTTATTGTTGGCCTAAAAAAAGCCGGGCGATTATCTCAGGCTGATACGAAAAGTACCTTTGATGCTGCATTTATGCTTATTAGCCTCATGATTGGCGCCATTGCAGGCATTGCAGTCGGCTTTATGATGGGAATAATTGATCCCTCTGCTGCACCAAAAGCATTTGACACTGCTAAACTATTGTCCATTGCAGCAGCGGGTTATGCTGGTGCAGATTTCGTTGAGAATACTGCGGGTCTTGTCATTAATCGTGCAACTCAGGGAAATACCCCTTCCACAGGCGTTAGTTTTCTGAACTCACAATACTGGGTAGAAACTGGGAAAACGTTAACTCTGGCCCCCTCATTTACGCCAGAAAATGCAACTAACAAAACAGGGAAATGGTCAAGTGAAGACAACACAGTAGCGACTGTTGATCCAGACTCGGGCTTAATCACTGGAATAGCCGCAGGTACAACAAATATTTCTTTTGTAGCCAATGACTCCGGGAATTCAGCAATAACTAAAATCACTATCAAATAAGCACCTGAGAGGTTTATATGTTTTATTTTAAAATAAATCGTGTTCGTTTACATGATACACACAGCAGCTCCCTTTTCCCATGGGCTGAAAAGCCCACAATCAATATGGTTAGTTTTATAGTAACTCAAACCGCAGACACTGTTAGCCTTGATAACTGGATTAAAGAAACTGACCCAGTAAAGAAAAAAACCAATTTAGACGCTATCATCAACAACAATATTATGATGGTAGACATTCCAGATATAAGTGTGAAATATAATACCGATGCATCGATTACCTTTGGTGATACCGGCTATTTACTTTATCGTTCAGAGACGATCCCTGATGATTTAAGCTGGATATTTTTAGCTATCAAAAACAATGACAAAAACAGAATCGTCTGGACAGAGATAAAAAATACGATTACCAGCTCAGAAAGCAAAACATTAGCGCAAGCACTGTCGGTGATTTTGCAGGCTAACCCAGCTATAGACCTCGCGCTCGCAGTCACCCGACTGGTGGCTGGCGAAGCAGCAAAGCATCTTTCTACAAAACCGGATGACATTTTAGGTAGTGCCTGTCAGTCCTTTATTCGACAGCAACATTATCCTTACGGAGAACGGTCGCGTGATGGAATTCCGGATACAACCGGAAATATGCTGGTCGACTATTCATTGTTTGCCTATAACGCCCAGCAAATCCCTTCTTAATAACGAATGACGGATAACGGTTTCGTATCGTTATCCGTTGTTTTCTGAGAGTTAACGCCCTTTCCCGGCGGTATAAAAGATCCAAATCTAAACCCAAATTTAAATCTAAACCTCAGGTGCGCCTCATTTCCCAGGGTAGTATCGCGGCCTTTCGCTTGTTTGTTTCACTTTCGGCCTCTGGAAAAATGATGAAAATTAAACCGCTTTCCCTGTTTATTCTGTGCCTGGGAATGGCTCCTGTACTGGCTTCAGCCCAAACTGGCACAGTCAAAACTAATAAAGAAAAATCCGACGACGATCCGACCAAAGTCACCACCAAAGTCGGCGTGGCGTGGTCAGACAATTACGACATGAACGACAGCAACGTTGCTTTCTCAGGCTCTCTGGCATTAGATGAAGCTCGCAAAATTAACCTCAAGGTGAACAGTGATGCGACCGAATGGCGTGTCGGCGGCTCCTGGCTGTTCCCCGTAGGTATCGTTAACTTCAATTTTGGCAAAAACGATTACCCGAACGGGGCTTCGCAAACCAACTACTCTGTCGGTACCTTTATCCCCCTGAGCTACTTCGGTATCGAACCGGCCGGTTTTCAGATCTTCCCAATGGCGGGCTACACCTATAACACTGGCGATCATATTGGCTGTGATAAAGACGAACGCTCTGCCTGCTCCCAGCCTGGCTTTACTGGCTCGCCTTCCCCGGAAAATGGCTTCCACTCGATGGAGACTTCCGGAAGTAGCGGCTATTTGGGCGCCTTTATTCTGAAACCGCTGACCGCCGATCTCCGTCTGCTGAGCTTTATGGGCATGTCCTACGGCTCAAAAAATGACGACGGTGATAACTATAAAGGTTACTTCGGGGGGATTGGCCTGGGCTATTCGTTCGATAAGCACAATTCCGTGAGCGGCTTTACCTACATTCAGGACAACAATACGTATCTGGAAGATGCCGAGAAGCGTTTCCAGCTATCGTACAAATATCAGTTCTAATCCTTCCCAAAAAAGCAGGTGCTCACCTTTATGGATGGCCTGCTTTCTCTTCTTTCCCCAAAAACCCTATAGTTTCAACAGGGTACTACCTGCCATTTTGCTGCTTCGCCAGGCGTCGCCGGGAACAGATTTATACCCCTTCGAAATTATTGTGTCGCCGTTTCACGACAGTTGTAAGTAACTAAAAATTAATAAAAAAATCCCACTTGTCACCCCCATTTTTTAAGCGTACATTAGCGCCGTCTGGAGCACTTGAAGCACAGAATGTTGAGGTGATGCCGAACAGCAAAAGGGAAAAATCCCAATGTTTATTCGAGGCGGTGTCAGCTCTCTATACTCAGTCAGGATATTTTTCATTTGGGCGTGGCAAGGCTACGCGGAGTGATGAGACGTGAAATACTTTTTGATGGGCATCTCTTTTATGGTCATCGTATGGGCCGGTACTTTCGCCCTGATGATTTAGCTTGAGCTTGCAACGAAAAACAGGAGCCGATGGGCTCCTGTTTGCGTTTCTGGATAGCGGCGTGTAGGGGGTGGCTACGCCTGATCCGACCTACGGCGCAGGCAATAGCCCATCTTCGCGGAACATCGCTTTGATGCCTCGCACGGCCTGGCGAATACGATCCCGGTTTTCAATCAGCGCAAAGCGCACGTGAGTGTCGCCATAATCTCCAAAACCTACGCCTGGTGATACGCAGACTTTCGCGTCCTGCAGCAATTTCTTCGCGAACTCCAGCGAGCCCATCGCCGCATACTGCTCAGGAATTTTCGCCCAGACATACATGGAGGCTTTCGGCATCTCCACCATCCAGCCCGCTTCATGCAGCCCTTTTACCAGCACGTCACGGCGGCGTTTGTACTGTTCGGCGATACCCCGTACGCACTGCTGATCGCCTTCCAGAGCAGCAATCGCCGCGACCTGCAACGGCGTGAACGTCCCGTAATCGTGATAACTTTTGATGCGCGCCAGCGCGTTAACCAACTGCGGATTACCCACCATAAAACCGATGCGCCAGCCTGCCATGTTGTAACTCTTCGACAGGGTGAAAAACTCCACCGCCACGTCTTTAGCACCCGGCACCTGCATGATGGAAGGGGCTTTCCAGCCGTCGTACACGATATCGGCATACGCTAAGTCATGTACCACCAGCACGTCATAGCGCTTCGCCAAAGCAACGACTTTCTCGAAGAAATCGAGTTCTACGCACTGTGCGGTTGGGTTAGACGGGAAACCGAGGATCATCATTTTCGGTTTGGGGTAACTTTCGCGGATCGCGCGCTCCAGTTCATTGAAGAAATCGACGCCTTCCACCAGCGGAACTGAGCGTACCTGCGCCCCGGCTATCACCGCACCGTAGATATGAATGGGGTAACTTGGGTTCGGCACCAGCACGGTATCGCCATGATCCAACGTCGCCAGCATCAGATGCGCCAGCCCTTCTTTCGACCCGATCGACACGATCGCTTCGGTTTCCGGGTCGATCTCCACATCGTACCGATCCTGATACCAGCGAGAGATGGCACGACGCAGACGAGGAATACCGCGAGACGTGGAATACCCGTGCGTATCTGGCCGTTGAGCCACTGTGCAAAGTTTTTCCACAATGTGCGGCGGGGTCGCGCCATCCGGGTTACCCATGCTGAAGTCGATAATATCTTCGCCGCGCCGACGCGCAGCCATCTTCAGTTCAGCCGTGATATTGAATACATAAGGGGGAAGTCTGTCGATACGGGTAAAACGGCGTTCAGGTTTGAACTCAGCCATAGGATCCTCGGATTACGTTAGCGCCCGGACCGTCCGAGCGACGCCGCCACTTGTGTGGCATGAATAATAAATAACCCGAAAGTTTTCCTGCTGTCGAGAGGCGAAATTAAAAATAGTGGGCGGATTAAAAGAGGAAATGATGACCGGAAAGGAGAGAACATGGCTTCCCTGATTCGATTATTCCGCACAGACAAAACAACAAATTGATATCATTTGATTTACCAACATTTCCCTCTGAAATGCTTAACCTGCTTAGGATTCAGGAAATCGATATCAATCCCCTTTTAAAATCGTGGTTTTTCCCTGTTATGCGGACGACAGGATAACTGGCACTCGGCCGTCAGGTTTTTTATCATAGGCCTTTCCCGCGCAATCCACGGCTCTCTCATGCACGAAATTTTCACTATGCTGCTGGCGGTCTTCGACAGAGCCGCCCTGATGCTGATCTGTTTATTCTTCCTTATTCGCATCCGCTTGTTTCGCGAACTGCTGCATAAATCCGCCCACACGCCTAAAGAGCTGCTGGCCGTCACTGCCATCTTCTCGCTGTTTGCCCTGTTCAGCACCTGGTCTGGCGTGCCTGTCGAAGGCTCACTCGTTAACGTGCGCATTATCGCCGTGATGTCCGGCGGGATCCTGTTTGGCCCTTGGGTCGGTGCCATCACCGGGCTCATCGCCGGCACGCACCGTTATCTTATCGATATCGGCGGTGTCACTGCCGTGCCGTGCTTTATCACCAGCATTATCGCCGGGCTGATGTCAGGCTGGATCAGCCGAAAAATCCCCAAAGCGCAGCACTGGCGCGCGGGCATTCTGGCAGGCATGGTGTGTGAAACGCTGACCATGATCCTCGTCGTGGTGTGGGCACCTACTCTGGCGCTGGGCCTCGATATTGTCTCTAAAATCGGCGTGCCGATGATACTGGGGAGCGTCTGCATTGGGTTTATCGTCCTGTTAGTGCAAAGCGTCGAAAAAGAAAAAGAAGACATGGCCGGACGACAGGCCAGACTGGCGCTGGATATTGCCAATAAAACCTTGCCGCTGTTTCGCCACGTCAACAGCGAATCCCTGCGACAGGTCTGCGATATCATCCGCCACGATATCCATGCGGATGCGGTCGCCATTACTGATAACGACAAAGTTCTGGCTTATGTCGGCGTGGGTGAGAAAAATTATCAGGAGAACGATCTGGGGATCAGCCCGCGAACTCAACAAGCGTTACGGGACGGCAAAATCATTATTCGTAATGACGACGAGGCTTATCGCACGCCTGAGATCCACTCGCTTCTCATCATTCCGTTATGGGAAAAAGGCATCGTCACCGGGACGCTGAAAATCTATTACTGCCATGCACACCAGATAACCTCTTCGCTACAGGAAATGGCGGTAGGGCTATCACAGATTATTTCGACTCAGCTTGAAGTCTCCCGTGCGGAGCAGCTCAGGGAGATGGCAAATAAGGCAGAACTGCGCGCGTTGCAGAGCAAGATTAATCCCCATTTCTTATTCAACGCGCTGAATGCGATCTCTTCGTCGATTCGCCTTAATCCGGACACCGCGCGGCAGCTGATTTTCAATCTCTCTCGTTACCTGCGCTATAACATTGAATTAAAGGACGATGAACAGATTGATATCCGCAAGGAGCTTTACCAAATCAAGGACTATATCGCCATCGAGCAGGCTCGCTTCGGCGACAAGCTCACGGTGATTTACGATATTGATGATGAGGTGAACTGCGTGATCCCAAGCCTGTTGATCCAGCCGTTGGTTGAAAACGCGATCGTCCATGGTATCCAGCCCTGCAAAGGGAAAGGCGTGGTGACGCTCAGTATTACGGAAAGCGGGAATCGCGTGCGGATAAGCGTTCGTGATACTGGCAACGGCATCGATCCCGCGGTGATCGCCCGCGTCGAAGCCAATGAAATGCCAGGCAACAAAATTGGCCTGCTGAACGTTCACCACCGGGTGACATTACTGTACGGCGAAGGCTTGCATATCCAGCGTCTGGAGCCTGGCACCGAGATTGCTTTTTACGTCCCAAACCAGCGGGTGCCCGTCACGGCGGCCGTACCGTTCCAGCTATAAGGAAATCAGGATGAAAGTCATCATTGTTGAAGATGAGGTGTTGGCTCAACAGGAACTGACCTGGCTGATTAAAGAGCACAGCCAGATGGAGATTGTGGGCACGTTTGATGACGGGCTGGATGTTCTCAAATTTTTGCAGCACAACCGGGTCGATGCCATTTTTCTCGACATCAACATTCCGTCGCTGGACGGCGTGCTGCTGGCTCAGAACATCAGCCAGTTTGCGCATAAGCCGTTTATTGTGTTTATCACCGCGTGGAAGGAGCATGCGGTGGAAGCGTTTGAGCTGGAAGCCTTCGACTATATTTTGAAGCCATATCAGGAGTCGCGCATCGTCACTATGCTGCAAAAGCTGGAAAATGCCTGGCAGTTGCAGTCCGGTGGCAACAGTTCGGCCAGCCCGCAACGCGAAAACGACACCATCAACCTGGTTCGCGATGAGAAGATTTTCGTCACGTCCATTCACGACATCTATTACGCCGAAGCCCATGAGAAAATGACCTTCGTCTATACCCGCAAAGAGTCCTGGGTGATGCCGATGAATATCACCGAATTTTGCAGCAAATTGCCCTCAGCTCACTTTTTCCGCTGCCACCGTTCCTGGTGCGTCAATCTCAGTAAGATCCGTGAAATTGAGCCCTGGTTCAATAACACCTATATCCTTCGCCTGCGCGATCTGGATTTTCAGGTGCCGGTCAGCCGCAGCAAGGTGAAGGAATTTCGCCAGTTGATGCATTTGTGACGATTTTGCCCGGCGGCACTACGTTTGCCGTGCCTACAAAATGTAGGCCTGCGCAAACGTAGTGCCGCCGGGCAGAAAGGGTTTACAGAATCTGCCCTAACGTCTGGCGCAGATGCGCCCCGGAGCCAAGAAGACCGGGATTGTCGTGTACGATCAGGAACACAGGAATATCCTGCACATAAGATTTGAAGCGCCCTTTATCCTCAAAACCTCCGCGGAAGCCGGAAGCTTTAAAGAACTCGAGGAAGCGTGGCACGATCCCGCCTGCGATATACACGCCACCAAAAGTGCCGAGCGTCAGCGCCAGGTTGCCGCCAAAACGCCCCAGGATCACACAGAACAGCGACAGCGCGCGGCGGCAGTCAATGCAGGTATCTTCCAGCGCACGTTCAGTGACATCTTTCGGCTGCAGATTCTCCGGCAAACGCCCATCAGCCTTAACAATCGCGCGATAGAGATAGACCAGGCCCGGCCCGGAAAGCACACGTTCAGCGGAAACATGCCCCAGCTCAGCTCGCAGCTCTTGCAGGATAATGCCTTCTTCTTCACTGTTTGGCGCGTAATCAACATGACCGCCCTCACCCGGCAAGCTGACCCAGCGTTTATCAACGTGGACCAAATGCGCCACGCCAAGCCCTGTGCCCGCACCGTAAACAGCGATTGGTTTTCCTTCAACCGGTTCAGTTCCCCCGAACTGGATAAGATGCTCTTTTTTCAGCATCGGGATAGCCATCGACACGGCGGTAAAATCGTTGATGATTTCCAGGTGCGTGAAACCTAAGTTCTTTCGCATCTCCTCGATGGAAAATGCCCAGGTATGGTTGGTCATTGCCACCCAGTCACCGGTAATCGGGCAGGCAATGGCAATACACCCCTGCTTAACGTCAGCCTGCTTTTCGTCAAGATAGACGCGAACGACGTCCTCAAGGCTTGGGTAATCCAGCCCGGAGTAAGTCTTCGCTTCGGAAATTTCACCGGTGGCCAGATCGCACAGCGCCAGTCGTGCATTGGTCCCACCGACATCACCTGTTAATGCAAACTTTGTCATTCTGTAACGGCTCCACTAAAGTCAGAATAAGTCTTTGGCACACTGTAAGTTCATGCAGGCTTAACAACAATGACCAACGCTGCAACGCCCGTGAATTGTCGATCCCGGTCACATAATAACTTTACCGTTTCAGCATCAATTGCAATGAAGGCTTTGCGGTTAATCGGCAAAGTGTTGCGCGCTAAGCGTTAAAAGGAAATCATTATGCTCCATCCGCGAGCCAGAACCATGCTGATGTTATCGGTTCCCGCCCTGATTATTGGTATCGCCTCCAGTCTGATTCTGGTGGTGGTGATGAAAGTTGCCGACCTGCTTCAGCAGATCTTATGGACCGCGCTACCCGCCCAGTTTGGCATTAGCCTGGATTCCAGCGGCTGGATGATGGTCATACTGACCGCAACCGGCATTGCGGTTGGGTTGGTGATTCGTTACAGCCCAGGTCATGCAGGCCCGGACCCGTCAACGGAACCGCTGATTGGCGCGCCGATCCCGCTTTCTGCGCTTCCAGGGTTAATTCTGGCACTGGTTCTGGGGCTGGCTGGCGGTGTGAGTCTCGGCCCTGAGCATCCCATTATGTCGGTGAATATTGCGCTCGCCGTCGCACTTGGCTCACGCCTTCTGCCGGGAGTGAATAAGCTCGACTGGACGATTCTTGCCGCCTCGGGAACGATTGGTGCTCTGTTTGGTACGCCTGTCGCCGCTGCGCTGATTTTCTCACAGACGCTTAATAGTTCAGACGAAACACCGCTGTGGGACCGTTTATTTGCCCCACTGCTCGCCGCCGCCGCAGGCGCAATGACCACCAGCCTGTTTTTCCATCCTCAGTTTTCACTGCCGATTGCCCACTATCACCAGATGCAACTGGTCGACATTTTCAGCGGCGCTGTCGTCGCAGCCATTGCGATCGCCGTCGGGATGGTCGCCGTTTGGTGTTTACCTCGCCTGCACGCTCTGTTGCACAAGCTGAAGCATCCCGTACTGATTTTAGGGATGGGCGGTTTTCTGCTTGGCGTCATCGGTGTGATGGGCGGCCACATTACGCTCTTTAAAGGGCTGAGCGAAATGCAGCAAATGGCCTTTAGTCAGACGCTCACCGCATCCGATTATCTGTTTATCGCCCTGATGAAACTGGCGGCACTGGTGGTCGCCACTGCCGCTGGTTTTCGCGGCGGTCGCATTTTCCCGACAGTATTTGTCGCCGTCGCGCTTGGGCTGATGCTTCATGCCCATGTCGATACCGTCCCGCTGGCCATTACCGTTTCCTGCGCCATCCTTGGCATGGTGTTGGTGGTGACGCGTGATGGCTGGCTGAGCCTGTTTATGGCCGCCGTGGTTGTGCCAGACACTACGCTGCTTCCGCTGTTATGCATCGTGATGCTGCCCGCCTGGCTGCTGCTGGCGGGCAGACCGGTGATGATGGTCAAACCGCCTCATTGAGTGTTGTTGCGGGCCTCCAGCGCCTGAGTGACGGCTCTGAGCAGCTCAGGGATTTCCTGTTTCGGCAGCACGACCTCAACAAAGGCCAGGTGCTGCCGCTGTAAGGCCAGCTCCAGCACCTCACGAAGCTGCACCGTTTGCGTTACCCGCCAGCTTTGCGCCTGGCATTCAAGGCTCAGCGCCTGCGGCAGGTTCGTCCAGTTCCACAACGCTATATCGTTGTAACGTTGCTCCGGCCCGTGAATCGCTCTTTCGACCGTATACCCTTCGTTGTTTAACAACAAAATGAGTGGCCGCTGCCCATCCCGAAGCATCGACCCAAGCTCCTGCGCCGTCAGCTGTGCCGCACCGTCACCAATCACCAGCACCACTCGCCTGTCAGGCGCTGCGGTTTGTGCGCCAAAAGCCGCCGGGAAGGTATAGCCAATCGATCCCCATAACGGCTGCACGAGCAGTGAGGCATCGGACGGAAGCACCAAAGAAGCCGCCCCAAACGCCGCCGTGCCCTGATCAGCAAGCACGATATCACCGGGCTGTAGCGCCTGCTGGAGCGTCTGCCAGAAACTGCTTTGTGTCAGCGTACCGTTGGTTTTCGCAGGCGTGACACGCGCCCGCGATTCAGGCATCAGCCAGTTTCCGCTGAACTCTTCGCCAAGGCTTCTTAATACCTCAACAGCCTTCTGCATGGGCAACCCGCTAAACCAGCGAGTGCCGACACGTGCGGAAAACGGCTGAAGTTCTATTGTTTTTTCCACTGCCAGCTGATGCGTGAATCCTGTGGTGATGGTGTCAGTGAAACGTGTTCCGATACATAACGTTACGTCGGCATCTTCAATCGCCGCACGAGTGCTTTCATCGCTGGCGGCACCGCTGTAAGTGCCCACAAACCCCTGTTGATGCTCATCCAGCAGCCCTTTGCCCATCAGCAGCGTGGCGAAAGCGATGGGCTGCGAAGCGACCCACTCTCTGAGGGAAGACTGCAACCCATAACGGTGAGCCAAAAAATCAGCCAGCATCGCCACACGCTTAGCGGGTTGCAATACTGCTCTGGCTGCCTCGGAAAACGCCTTCAGCGCCCCCTCATCAACAGGCGCAGGTAAAAGTGTGAGAGCGTTTACAGGCTTGCTGGCCGGGCATTTCGCCACATCAGCAGGCAGCATCAGGTAGGCCGGACGGTGCTCTGTGAGCATTTCCCTCAGTACCCGGTCAATTTCCTGGCAGGCATTGCTGGCGGTGAGCTTTGCCTGGGCTGCGCTGATTGGGCGACTCATCTCATAAAAATGATCGAATTCCCCATCGCCCAGTGTGTGGTGCAGCAACTCCCCACGCTGTTGGCTGCCGGTACCAGGCGCCCCAACGATATGCAAAACAGGCACATATTCTGCGAAGCTTCCCGCTACGCCGTTAAGCGCACTCAGTTCACCAACGCCATAGGTCGTGAGTAACACACCAGCCCCGTGGACTCTGGCATAACCGTCGGCGGCATAGGCGGCGTTCAGTTCATTTGCGCACCCGACCCAACATAACGAGGGATGACTGATGACATGATCGAGAAACTGTAAGTTGTAATCACCCGGTACGCCAAACATGTGGTCAATACCGCATCCGGCAAGACGATCCACCAAATAATCAGCAATAGTGTATTGAGATTGCATAGCCAACTTCCTTTCGCCGCATAGATATTCTGAGTATTAGAGATGCGCGCTGGCTGTCCAGAAGCATAAGAATTTCATAGTGGAAAGCAGAATTTACAGCGTTGGGGAGTATACGTCGGCGAGTGCATAGATTAGTGTAAACGTATACACACTCACCCCTGTTGGAGGTTTTAATGGTTTATCAGGCAAACCCAGAGCGTTATAAAACAATGGAATACCGACGCTGTGGCAAGAGTGGACTGAAGCTCCCGGCCATTTCATTGGGCCTGTGGCATAACTTCGGCGACGCAACTCTGGTGGAAACCAGCCGTCAGTTGCTGCGCCACGCTTTTGATCTCGGGATCACCCATTTTGACCTCGCCAATAACTATGGCCCACCGCCAGGTTCGGCGGAGAGCCATTTCGGGCGTATTTTGCGAGAGGACTTCCTGCCGTACCGCGACGAGCTGATCATCTCCAGCAAAGCGGGCTACACCATGTGGGATGGCCCGTACGGCGACTGGGGTTCGCGCAAATATCTCATTGCGAGCCTTGATCAAAGCCTGAAACGCATGGGGCTGGAGTATGTCGACATTTTCTATCACCACCGCCCGGACCCGGAAACGCCGCTGATTGAAACGATGCGTGCGTTAGACCACGTGGTGCGCCAGGGGAAAGCGCTGTACGTCGGGCTTTCCAATTACCCGGCCGACCGCGCACGCGAAGCACTGGCGATTTTGCAGGATCTCGGCACGCCTTGTCTTATCCATCAGCCCAAATACTCCATGTTTGAACGCTGGGTAGAAGACGGTCTGCTTGCTCTCCTGCAAGAACAAGGCGTGGGTTCGATTGCCTTTTCACCTCTGGCAGGTGGACAGCTGACCGACCGCTATCTCAATGGCATTCCTGCCGATTCCCGTGCCGCCAGCGGCAGCCAGTTCCTGAAGCCGGACCATCTGACTGAGGAGAAAATCGCGAAAATTCGCCAGTTGAATGATATCGCGTTAAGCCGTGGGCAAAAGCTGTCACAGATGGCGCTGGCCTGGGTGCTGCTTGATGACAAAGTGACATCGGTGTTAATCGGTGCCAGCAAAACAGCGCAGCTTGATGATGCCGTTGGCATGCTCAAACAACGCCAGTTTACCTCGCAGGAGTGCACCGCCATTGACGCCATTCTGAATCGCGCAAATTAGCATCACTTTTAGCAAAAAGTGCTGTGGCCGGGTATTTAGGAGTTGCTCCAATCTTACAGGGTTGTAACGCCCCGTAAGATTGCGTTAACAGGCCCACTGAGGCTTCGAACGTAGGAGAAAGAAATGTTCAGGTCACTGATTCTGGCTGCGGTACTTCTGGCAAGCGCCCCGATAGTGGCAAATGCAGGTGAACTCACTCTGCTGCCCTCTGTGAAATTACAAATTGGCGATCAGGATAATTACGGTAACTACTGGGACGGTGGCCGCTGGCGCGACCACGATTACTGGCGCCGCAATTATGAGTGGCGCGATGCACGCTGGCATCGCCATGATAACGGCTGGCACCGCGGCTGGGATAAACGCAAAGCCTATGAGCGTGGCTATCGCGAAGGCTGGAACGACCGCGACGATCACCGCGGCGGCAGGGGTCGTGGCCCAGGCCGGGGCGATCATGGGCACGGTCATCGCCATTAATTCCGACAGATTTTGCCCGGTGGCGGGCTTCGCCTTACCGGGCCTACCAGGAGCCTGTGCCAGCGTAGATTGTAGGCCGGGTTAGCGTAGCGCCACCCGGCAATTATTCGGCAATTACCTTACAAACCTAATAACGTACCCACCAGCAGCCAGCCATTAAGCGTTACCACCAGCACCACGATTATCCACCCCGCCCGTTTCACCCACAGCGTGTTAACCAGGTCGCCCATCAGCTTTTCATCACTGGTGAACCGCAACAACGGCACCAGCGCCAGCGCAATCCCGAAGCTCAGCAGAACCTGGCTCATAACCAGAATACGTGTAGGGTCGAGCCCCATCAGAATGACAATAAACGACGGCAGCATGGTCACAACCCGACGGAACCACAGCGGTATGTGGAAGCGGATAAACCCTTGCATCACCACCTGCCCGGCAAGCGTTCCCACCACCGTTGAGGAAAGGCCGGCGGCAATCAGGCTCAGGCCGAAAATGGTCGCCGCCGCATGATTCAGCAGCGGTTCAAGCGTCAGATAGGCTTCATCAAGGTCGGCCACGCCAGTGTGACCGTTGAAATGGAAAGCCGCGGCGGCGGTTGCCATCATCGCCAGGTTTACGAAACCCGCAATGGTCATGGCAATGGCGACATCCCATCGGGTGGCGTTATAGCGTTCCTGCCGCGTACCGCCATGCAGATGCTGTGTCAGCGAAGAATGGAGGTAGATTACGTGCGGCATAATGGTGGCACCTAACACCCCGGCAGCCAGGAAAACGGCCTCAGAATTCGGCAGCGAAGGCAGCACCATCCCTTTCGCCAGCGGTGCAAGCGCAGGCTGGGAAAAAACAAGCTCGACAATATAGGCCGCAGCGACAAACAGCAGCAGGCCGCCGATCACTTTCTCCAGCGGCTTTTGCCCCCGGCGTTGCAGCATCAGAATCAGGAAAGTGGCGATTCCGGTCAGCACAGCGCCCTGAAGCAGTGAGATCCCCAGGATCAGCTTGAAGCCAATTGCGGCGCCAATGAATTCCGCCAGATCCGTCGCCATGGCGATGATTTCAGCCTGAACCCAGTAAAACCAAACCAGAGGACGAGGATAGTGATCGCGGATTTGCTCGGCCAGGTTTTTGCCCGTGGCAATCCCAAGTTTGGCGGAGAGAACCTGAATCAGCATCGCCATCAGGTTCGCCCATACGACAACCCACAGCAGCTGGTAGCCAAAGCTGGCCCCCGCCTGAATATTGGTAGCAAAGTTGCCCGGATCGATATACCCGATGGCAGCAATGAACGCAGGCCCCATTAATGCAAACCGCATCTTGCGCGCTGCGCGACTGCTGCTACTCTCAACGCGACTGTTTGTCATTTTCTGCCTCTGAAATATAGCCTTTGCTATGTTTCATGCTATCAAAATGAGAATGATTATCAAGTTCATTTGGTGAGGTGATAATGATTTCTCTGATAGACAGAAACGATAGCCGTGTCGGGCCATGTTTGTGGGTAGGTGGAGCGCCTGTTTGCCCCTTAGTCAGACTAGTACAAAAAGGTAACTTTTAACACCTTTACATAACATAACAGAAATGTCTGATGGATCACCTTTTTTGAGATTGCTCACAGCTTCTGATTATAGTGCGGCATAGATCTCGTTTTCTTTTATCTTGTTGCATAGAATGTGCACGGAAATTTAACCTGCCTCATATTTGGAGCAAATATGGACCGCGTTCTACACTTTGTCCTCGCGCTTGCTGTGGTTGCGATTCTGGCGTTGCTGGTCAGCCATGACCGTAAACAGATTCGCATTCGCTATGTTGTTCAACTACTTGTCATTGAAGTCCTGCTGGCCTGGTTCTTCCTGAACTCAGATATCGGCCTGGGATTTGTGAAAGGATTCTCCGAGATGTTCGAAAAACTTCTCGGTTTCGCCAATGAAGGGACAAATTTCGTCTTCGGTAAAATGAACGATGAAGGTCTGGCATTCTTCTTCCTGAAAGTGCTTTGCCCTATTGTGTTCATCTCAGCACTGATCGGTATTCTGCAGCATATCCGTATTCTGCCGATTGTTATCCGTGCCATCGGTACCGTGCTCTCCAAAGTCAACGGTATGGGTAAACTGGAGTCATTCAACGCGGTAAGCTCCCTGATCCTCGGTCAGTCTGAAAACTTCATCGCCTATAAAGATATTCTCGGCAAGATGTCCCGCAACCGCATGTACACCATGGCGGCGACGGCGATGTCTACCGTGTCGATGTCTATCGTCGGCGCTTACATGACGATGCTGGACCCGAAATATGTGGTTGCAGCGCTGGTTCTGAACATGTTCAGCACCTTTATCGTCCTGTCCATCATTAACCCGTATCGCGTTGAGCAGAGCGAAGAGAACCTGCAGATGTCCAATCTGCACGAAGGTCAGAGCTTCTTTGAAATGCTGGGTGAATACATTCTGGCAGGCTTTAAAGTGGCGATTATCGTATCAGCGATGCTGATCGGCTTCATCGCGCTGATCGCAGCCCTCAATGCCCTGTTCGCGACCGTAACCGGCTGGTTCGGCCACAGCATCTCCTTCCAGGGGATTCTGGGCTACATCTTCTGGCCAGTGGCCTGGGTGATGGGTGTTCCTGCAGCTGAAGCGCTGCAGGTCGGTAGCATCATGGCAACCAAAATGGTCTCCAACGAATTCGTTGCGATGATGGATCTGCAGAAAATCGCCAGCACGCTTTCTCCGCGCGCAGAGGGCATTCTGTCCATCTTCCTGGTTTCCTTCGCCAACTTCTCTTCCATCGGTATCATCGCCGGTGCGATTAAAGGTCTGAACGAAGAACAAGGCAACGTGGTTTCTCGCTTCGGCCTGAAGCTGGTCTACGGTTCTACGCTGGTGAGCGTGCTTTCAGCGTCTATCGCCGCACTGGTTCTGTAAGCCAAACAGATGTGAAAAAGCCGGGATTCCCGGCTTTTTTTATTTTCTCAGTTCGCTGAGCGGATGGGGTTTCCCAATCAGATAGCCCTGTAGATAATCCACACCGAGTCGGTACAACAGTTCACGCTGTTCTTCCGTTTCAACGTACTCCGCTACCAACGTTAGCTTCTTCACCTGAGCCAGTTCGCATATCGATTTGACGATCATCTCATCCACCACGTCTGTGGTGATAGTTCGCACGAAACTGCCATCGATTTTAACGATATCCGCTTCAAGGCGCTTAAGGCGTTCGTAGTTCGCGTAGCCCGTACCAAAATCATCAATCGCTATCTGGCAACCATATTCCCGCAGACGCTGAATGTTCAACACGCTGTTTTCAGAACCCGCAAACGCCTGCTGCTCAGTTATCTCGATAGTCACGTTTTGCGGTGAAATGGCGTAGCGAGTGAAGAGATCGATAATCTTGTTGGCACTCTCTTTTTGCATCAACGTGAACGGCATCAGGTTCACGGAAAAATGCTCACCGGGTAAGGTTTGCATCGCTTTGAATAACGTCTCAACCACCAGCAGGTCAAAGCGTTTGCTCAGGTTGAATTGCGCAATAATGGGGATGAATTTATCCGGGGTCACTAACTGCCCGTCAAAACGCATACGCGCCAGGATTTCGTGGTAGCGGTCGCCCTGCTGATTGACTATCGGCTGAGCAAAGAGCTCAATTTCGCCTTCTGCCAGCGCCTTTTTGACCCGGCTGAGCTGCATCACGCGTTCTGTCGTATTGTCTGATACCGTCGCAAGGCTGTTATCCAGCGCCAGCACGCGGCGAGCCGTGCACGCTTGTTCCGACAACCAGCTCAGCTGCCCGAGCGTGTGGTGCAGAGCTTCGCCCTCGCCTTCAATCACGCCCCAGGCCGCACCAAACTCCACATCCAGAGAATCGCCCTGCCAGCTGAATCTATGACTGTTCAGGAAATCGACTATCGATGAGAGTCTCGCCGCTGTTTCTGCGCCCTGGAGCACCAACAACAATTCACTGCCCGGAAGCTGGAAAAGTTTCTCACCCTGGCACAACAGAGGCTGCAGTTCACGGGTCACGCTGCGCTTGCAATGCACTCGCATCATCATGCCGTAATGGCGGCTTAAAAATTCCAGATTATCCATTCTCAGGCAGCACACACTGACCTGTGGATGTTTCGCCAGATAGTGTTCAAAAGCACGCAGATTAGGGAGCCCGGTCAACGGGTCCTGATTGGCCTGAGTGTGCAGTTTCTGCTTAATTGCATCGCTTCGGCCATAAATTTGCGCGATGTAGAGCATGCAAACGGTGAAGGAAATAAGCACCGAAAGCACAAACGAAAACGCATATTCAGTGCTTACGCCCTGCAGGAAGTTGCGGTTATACACCACGAGGAAAAACGCACTGATGCCCCACAAGAGGCTTATCAGCGGATAGCTGAAGCGGTTGATGGCAACAAAGAACAGAATGAAGATCAGCGGGACGAGATAACCGGCGATGAATCGCGATTCAAACGGTGCACACAGTATCAACAGGAATACCGCCAGCCCAAGCAGCCAGTGAAGTGTGAACAACCACTTCCGATGACAAAATGCCGGTGCGATATTCCGCCGCCAGAACTTTTTGGCATAACGCGGATTGAGGATCATTCGTAGCGGATAGTAAAACAGCATGGTGAAAATCAGCGCCGAACAGATCAGGCTCTGGATATCGACAATACTGTAAATAACTGAAGAAGAACTAAAAAACCCTGCCACCGATAGGGGAAAATCAAAGAAACGCCCGGCAAGATACATCGTGCCTTTCAGCGCAAAGGGCGCGAAAAAGCATCCCCAAAAAATACGCACGCCCATATTCTTATTCGGCAAGCCAAACCGCCAGCGCTTGCCCAACATCCATCGCAGAATGCCGCAGGACACAAACACCGCAAAGAGCTGACAAAATAACAGCACGCCCCCCTGAAGCCACGGCAGCGGGAGCAGCCAGGCATTGGTCAGCGCGAAGCCGACGATCAGAGCAAGGATGGCATGGCGTCCGAACAACAGGAGCATCGACAGCATGACGCTTATTGGCAACCAGGCGAGATAAATCGCGTTACCGTCAATTTGCGTGACGGGAGAAAGGAAACGAGCAACAGGAATAGCAAACAGGCTAAGGCTCAGCGCCAGCACAAATTTTTTCGCTGCGGGAGGGAGGGTTAACGTCATTTTGATCAGGATACTATTCCGGCTGGCACAAGTCTTCAACCGCCGCATAGTATGTTTTTTAATCGCGCGAAGCAAGTACAGGCTCAGCGAAAAATCCTATTCTTACTGTGGTTTTTCACACCCCAACATTAACTGACCTTATTCGCGGATTTTTGACGAAACGGGAAGGCTAAAAAGCAAAAACCCCCGCCAGGGCGAGGGTTTAAATTTTGGTGGAGCTAAGCGGGATCGAACCGCTGACCTCTTGCATGCCATGCAAGCGCTCTCCCAGCTGAGCTATAGCCCCACAATGTTGTTTACGTTCCAAATACTGATGGGTGCAGAATTTTGTGGAGCTAAGCGGGATCGAACCGCTGACCTCTTGCATGCCATGCAAGCGCTCTCCCAGCTGAGCTATAGCCCCGTAACGTAAAACGTGTCGTGTTGACGGGCGGCATAATATGAATTCCCTTGCCAGGTGTCAACGGCAAAATAGTCCCCCTTCTTTCAATCGATGAAAAAGCATGCAACTAAATGACATTGCGAGGCTTCTCGCATTCATGAGTTAAACCCGTCACGTTTTCAACTAAAAGGATGCTATAAGATGAACCACTAATTCCACACAGGCACTCAGGAAATAGCATGATCAAGGAACGAATGACGCCGGAGGAACTCGCCCATCTGACCGGTTATAGCCGCCAAACTATCAACAAATGGGTGCGTAAAGAGGGATGGAAAACATCACCTCGTCCCGGTGTACAGGGGGGAAAAGCCCGCCTGGTGCATGTCAACGAACAGGTTCGTGAGTTTATTCATAGCGCGCAACGCGCGGCAGATGTCCCCACTCCGGCAGAAGACAGTTTCGATGCTCTACTGTTGTCACTGGCAAAAGAGATGTCACACGGCGAACAAAAGCAGCTCACCAGCCTGCTGCTTCGTGAAGGGATCTCCGGTTTGCTACTTCGTTTGGGCATTCGTACGCAAGAGTCGCAATGAACATACTCCCTATCCATAGCAAAATGACCACGCAGGAACTCGCGCGTTGCGTTGGCATGGCCAACCAGACGATCAATCGCTGGATCCGTGAGCAAAAGTGGATAACCGAACCGGTGCCAGGCGTAAAAGGTGGAAGAGCAAGGTTGATTCATATCACACCAGATGTCAGAGAATTTCTGGCATCAACGCCTAAACTCCGGCATCTCTCGCTTTCATTACGCGCGGCAGAACCCGCTCATAGCTATCACACGCAGGATAAAGACCCTGTCTGGCAGCAGATTTTTGGCATTATGATGATGATGTCGCCGACGGAGAAAGAACGTCTGCATAAGTTGTTAGTGCGGGAAGGATTGACTCAATTCCTGGAACGTTTGCGAATAGCGGACGAAAGCGAATAAAAAACGGCAGGTGTGAAAACCTGCCGTTTCTCATTGAAGATTAGTTATTGCTGATTTTCACGTTCAGCAATGAATGCCAGCGCTTTGTTGATACGCGCTACGCTGCGGCTTTTACCGATCGCGTGCACGGTGACATCCAGAGCAGGAGACTGACCGGCCCCGGTCACTGCTACGCGCAGCGGCATGCCCACTTTGCCCATACCGACTTCCAGCTCATCAGCCGTTGCCTGAATCGCGTGATGAACGTTTTCTGCCGTCCAGTCAGTGATGGCATCCAGCTTATCACGTACCACTTCCAGCGGCTGACGGGCAACCGGACGCAGGTGTTTCTTCGCCGCGTCGGCATCAAACTCATCAAACTCTTCATAGAAATAACGGCAGCTTGCCGCCATCTCTTTCAGTGTTTTGCAACGCTCGCCCAGCAGTTTCACCAGCTCTGCCAGCTCAGGGCCATTGCGGGTGTCGATTTTTTCCTGCTCGATATGCCATTGCAAGTGAGTTGCCACATACTCCGGAGCCATAGAGTTGATGTAGTGGTGATTCAGCCACTGTAGCTTCTCAGTGTTGAAAGCACTGGCAGATTTGCTTACCGCTCCCAGAGAGAACAGTTTGATCATCTCTTCACGGGAGAAGATCTCCTGGTCACCGCTGGACCAGCCCAAACGCACCAGATAGTTCAGCAGCGCTTCCGGCAGATAGCCATCATCACGATACTGCATGACGCTCACCGCCCCGTGACGCTTGGAGAGCTTTTTGCCATCGTCGCCGTTGATCATTGAAACGTGAGCATACACAGGCACCGGCGCGTTCAGTGCTTTCAGAATGTTAATCTGACGCGGTGTGTTGTTGATATGGTCTTCACCACGGATAACGTGAGTGATTTCCATATCCCAGTCATCCACCACCACACAGAAGTTATAGGTTGGGGAACCATCAGTACGGCGAATGATCAGATCGTCGAGTTCCTGGTTGCTGAACTCGATCGGGCCACGAATCTGGTCGTCGAAAATAACGGAACCGTCTTGTGGGTTAGCAAAACGCACCACGCAAGGCTCATCAGCAGCGTGCTCGCTGTGATCGTGGCGGCAGCGGCCGTCATAACGTGGCTTTTCATTGTTAGCCATCTGCTCTTCGCGCAGGGCATCCAGACGCTCTTTGGAGCAATAGCATTTATACGCCGTCCCTGCGACCAGCATGTCGTCGATAACAGCGTTATAGCGATCAAAACGTTTCGTCTGGAAATAAGGGCCTTCATCCCACTCCAGGCTCAGCCAGTTCATCCCGTCCATAATGGCTTCGATAGCTTCCGGCGTAGAACGCTCAAGATCGGTGTCTTCAATACGCAGCACAAACTCACCGTCGTGGTTACGTGCAAAAAGCCAGGAATAGAGAGCTGTACGAGCACCGCCGACGTGCAGATAGCCTGTCGGGCTTGGCGCGAAGCGAGTTTTGATTTTCATGAAATGGCCTTACGTTTGGAAAGATGCCGACCACCGGCAAATCCTGGGAAAAAACAGTGGGCAATATTCTATCACTCCCATCTGAATCCTCAATGTTGTTCCCTGCGAAACGCTGCGCTTAGCCGATTTTGTTTATAAATCATGCGCCATGGTTTGATTTGCGATCGTTTTGCTTAATTTTACGACGAACAAATAAAATCTTTGGAAAAGGCGTTGACTCATTTTCAACTCTCCCTATAATGCGACTCCACACAGCGGGGGTGATTAGCTCAGCTGGGAGAGCACCTCCCTTACAAGGAGGGGGTCGGCGGTTCGAACCCGTCATCACCCACCACTACTTAGGTAGTCTCCGCCGTGTAAAGTAAGAAATTGAGAAGTGGGTGATTAGCTCAGCTGGGAGAGCACCTCCCTTACAAGGAGGGGGTCGGCGGTTCGATCCCGTCATCACCCACCACTTTCTCGCCAGCTGGATTTCTTACTAAATTGTGAAGTACCGAAGTGGGTGATTAGCTCAGCTGGGAGAGCACCTCCCTTACAAGGAGGGGGTCGGCGGTTCGATCCCGTCATCACCCACCACTTCGGGTCGTTAGCTCAGTTGGTAGAGCAGTTGACTTTTAATCAATTGGTCGCAGGTTCGAATCCTGCACGACCCACCAATGTAGAAAGGCGCCCTAAAGGCGCCTTTTTGCTATCTGCAATTCTTGTCTATCACGTTTCCCTCAAGCCTTACTTTTGTCTGCCGATAACCTCTTTTTCACCCGTAAAAGGAGTTCATGATGGCCTCGATATCTATGCCCTCTTCCACCGCCCCTGGGTTACAGACGACCACCAGCACCGCGGCCCCCCAGGGGAATGACATCTCTTCACAGATAACACGTATTACGCAGCAAATTACCAAGCTGACCCAGCAGTTAAAAACCATCGCTGACGGTAGCGGCAGTACGGAAGACAAACAGAAGCAAGCCGAAATGATTCAGGAACAGATTGCGATGCTCGAAGCACAGTTGGCTGAGCTACAGCATCAACAGGCCGAAAAGGCGCAGAGCCAGCAGGACAAATCCTCTGGAAAAGTCACCGGTGTGAACACCCCTTCTGACGATCATCAAATCGATATCTACGTCTGATAGAGCGGATCGAGAGTACGGGCAGCGGTCAGCGCTTTAGCCTGCTGTCCGACCACATCCCACAGTGCCTGCGTCGCGGTGGATAGCGAGCGGTTCTTCCTCCGCGCCAACATCAGTTGACGCTCAACGACAGGCGTTAGGCGCTTGACCATCAGCTCACTGCCCTGCGGCAATGGCAGTGCCAATGCCGGAAGAATGCTGATCCCAATTCCAGCCTCCACCATCGGAAACAACGTGGCGGGGTGTCCTATCTCCTGAACAATACTCGCAGAAATCCCATGCCGTATCAGCGCGGCGTCTATCAATGGACGGCTCCCGGAAGCGTAATCCTGAAGAACTAATCGGGTTCCCTGAAGCGACTGCCAGTTGATAACAGACTGAGCGGCAAAAGCGTGATCTTTGCGGCACAGCACAAAGAACGGCTCAGACAGGATGGCTTCACACTGCAAATCGCTGACTGCACCAGGATCAATGACGATCCCGAAATCCACTTCCCCCTGACGAATGCTTTCAAGCACCCACTGCTGCGGTCGGTCATGCAGCACAAAGTCTATCTCCGGATAGCGCCGATTACTGGCCGCAATACATTGGGGGATGAGATGGGCCGAGATCGTCTGACTGGCGGCAACCCGTACGGTACCGCTAAGCTGCTGCCCTACTCGTCCTGCATCACGTAGCGTGCTGCTCAGTTCATCCAGTAACCGTTCAAGCCTTGCCGCCAGCTGCTGCCCGGCTTCCGTTAGCACCACTTCCCGCGTGGTTCTGTCCAATAGTCTTACGCCCGTTTGCAGCTCCAGCTCTTTCACACTGTGGCTGACAGCAGACTGGCTTAGACCAATGATCTCGCCTGCCCGGCTAAAGCTCCTGGCCTGTGCGACGGTAATAAACACTTTCAGCTGACGCAGCGAATAATTCATCTGTTTTATTCATTAATGGATGCAATAAATCAATTTTATTTCTCAAATCAAAAAAAGCACAATAGCATCATTCACTTTCTGGAGCGTTTATGAAACTTTTTCGTATTCTTGACCCCTTTACGCTTACGCTGATCACGGTTGTTGTGCTGGCCTCTCTGTTTCCGGCACAGGGCGGGTTTGTCCCGTTCTTCGATGGATTAACCACAGCGGCCATCGCACTCTTGTTCTTCATGCACGGTGCAAAGCTCTCCCGTGAGGCCATCATCGCTGGCGGCAGCCACTGGCGCCTCCACCTGTGGGTGATGTGCAGCACCTTCGTCGTATTCCCTCTTCTCGGCGTACTGTTTGCGCTGTGGGCACCGATTGACGTTGACCCTGCGCTGTACAGCGGCTTTATCTATCTGTGTATTTTGCCAGCAACCGTTCAGTCGGCGATTGCCTTCACCTCACTGGCTGGCGGGAACGTGGCGGCGGCCGTCTGTTCAGCGTCCGCCTCTAGCCTGCTTGGGATCTTCATCTCTCCCCTGCTGGTAGGACTGCTGATGCACCTTCACGGTGCCGGTGGCAGCCTGGAGCAGGTTGGAAAAATTATGCTGCAACTGCTGCTGCCGTTTGTGCTGGGCCATCTCTCTCGGCCATGGCTCGGCGAGTGGGTCGCACGCAACAAAAAGTGGATTGGCAAAACCGACCAAACGTCGATTCTGTTAGTGGTTTACTCCGCCTTTAGTGAAGCGGTTGTAAACGGTATCTGGCACAAAGTCGGCGTGGGTTCTCTGCTGTTTATCGTTATCGTGAGCCTGATTCTGCTGGCGATAGTTATCGTGGTGAACACCGTGGTGGCGCGCAAATGCGGCTTCAATAAAGCGGATGAAATTACGATTGTCTTTTGCGGATCGAAAAAGAGTCTGGCCAACGGCATCCCGATGGCCAACATTCTTTTCCCGACAGCGATGGTCGGCGTGATGGTGCTGCCGCTGATGATTTTCCACCAGATTCAGCTTATGGTCTGTGCGGTGCTGGCACGTCGCTATAAGCGTCAGACCCAAGAGCGTGAGGCCCAAAAAGCGGCTGATGCCGCCAAGGCTTAACGCCCGCGCTTCAGGGGCTGCACCAGATGCGTCAGCCCCTCGGTTTTGATCAACAGCGTAATCGCCATTAGCTCACCCAGTCGCCCGGCAGGAAACTCATCCTTACGGGCGAACCAAAGCAGATACTCTTCCGGCACATCAATCAGCATTCTGCCCTTATATTTGCCAAAAGGCATTTCAGTGTTGGCTATCGCGATCAGCTGCTCTTTTTCCACGTCAGACTCCTAACAGGCGCAACATTTCGGCTTCGTCGATAACGTCAATGCCTAGCTCCTGGGCTTTCACCAGTTTGGAACCTGCGGCTTCACCCGCAATCACCAAATCGGTTTTCTTCGAGACGCTGCCGGCAACTTTTGCCCCCAGCGCGACTAACCGTGCTTTGGCGTCATCACGAGACATCTGGCTCAGGCTGCCGGTCAGTACGACGGTTTTCCCGGCAAATGGGCTGTCTATCTCTTCGGCATTGATAACAACCGGTGCAGGCCAGTGAACACCTTCATTTTGCAGCTGCTGAATGACCTCACGATTACTCTCTTCCGCAAAGAAGTTAAAGACGTGTGTCGCGACGACAATCCCCACATCCTGCACTTTCTGCAGATCCTCGATGGATGCTGCAATCAGCGCATCAAGCGTGCCGTAATGTGCCGCAAGTCCGGCCGCAGTGGCTTCACCTACTTCACGGATACCCAGCGCATAGAGGAAACGGGCAAACGTGGTTTCTTTCGCCTTTTCCAAGGCGTTGACCACATTCAGAGCCGATTTTGGCCCCATGCGATCAAGCCCGGTGAGCTTACCCGCCGTCAGGCGGAACAGATCGGCTGGCGTATGGACATACTCTTTCTCGACCAGCTGGTCGATAATTTTATCGCCCATACCGTCAACATCCAGCGCACGGCGTGACACGAAGTGCTTCAGGGCTTCTTTGCGCTGCGCCCCGCAAATCAGGCCACCGGTGCAGCGCGCGACGGCTTCCCCCTCCACTCGCTCCACGTCTGAACCACATACAGGGCAATGAGTGGGGAACTCAATTTCACGAGTGTCTTCAGGACGCTCAGATTCCACCACGTTAACGACCTGAGGGATGACATCTCCAGCACGGCGAATGACCACTTTATCGCCAATGCGCAGGCCCAAACGTTCAATTTCATCAGCGTTATGCAGCGTTGCGTTGCTGACCAGCACACCAGCAACCTGAACAGGCTCAAGGCGAGCAACAGGTGTAATCGCCCCTGTACGCCCTACCTGAAACTCAACGTCACGCACATAGGTCATCTGTTCCTGAGCCGGGAATTTGAAAGCCACAGCCCAACGCGGTGCGCGAGCAACAAAGCCCAACTGTTCCTGCAGCTCAAGCGAATCGACCTTAATGACCACGCCGTCGATATCAAACCCGAGATGCGGGCGATCTTCTTCCACCTGATGGTAGTAAGCGAGTACCTCTTCCGGCGAGCTGCAGAGTTTCACTCGGTTGCTCACCGGCAATCCCCACTCTTTAAACTGCTGCAGGCGGCCTAAATGGCTCCCCGGCAGCTCACCCCCTTCAAGAACGCCAACGCCATAACAGAAGAAAGTAAGCGGTCGCTTCGCGGTAATGCGCGGATCAAGCTGGCGCAGAGAGCCTGCCGCCGCGTTGCGCGGATTGGCAAAGAGTTTCCCACCGGTACGGCGCGCATCCTCATTGATTTTCTCAAAACCCGCTTGAGGCAGGAAAACTTCCCCACGCACTTCCAGACGCGCAGGAATGTTGTCACCACGCAGCTTTAACGGGATCGCTCGAATGGTACGCACGTTAGCGGTAATATCTTCGCCCGTTGTCCCATCACCTCGCGTCGCAGCCTGAATCATCACGCCGTTTTCATAGAGAATGCTCACCGCCAGACCATCAAGCTTTAACTCACAGCAGTAAGTCAGCGCATCGGTGCTTTTCAATCTGTCCTGCACGCGTTTGTTGAAGGCGACAAAACTCTCTTCATCGAAGACGTTATCCAGCGACAGCATCGGGACTTCATGGCGGATTTGACTAA
>NZ_JBOFIN010000003.1:0-6730 GCF_051650185.1 Scandinavium sp. | reverse complement strand
ACCCGAAACCATCAGTGCCGGACAATGTGGCAGCTGCTGAGAAAAGTTCACCATTTTATGGAAACAGTCAGCCCATTCCCCGGAGGAAAACATGGTCAGGCAAAAGTGTAGCGGTATTAGGCGCAGCTATTTAGCTGATGAATCTGCCCGGATTAAAAATGTCGTAACGGAAAGTGTTGGAAATAAAACATTAACGTCGATGGCTAAACTGATTAAATCATTGCTTTATCTTTGTTATAAAGATGAAGATGTTATAAACAACCCCCGAAAGCACTTTGATAACAGTCAAAGTGAAATCAATAAGGATTTTGATACGCTCGGGCTTAAACTTCCATCAGGAAAAACCATCGACAAATGGCTACGAGGCGTCGATCTCGATAAGAAATGAAAAGTGGAATATTCCAGGAGTGTGTTGGAATATTCCGAAGTCGTGATATCTACAAAGGTAACCTTCACCCGTTGTCTATCAGCGTCTAACAAGGGCGCATCAGTTAAACTGGGGGTTACATGTCACAACCGTCTCTAATTCGTTTTCATGAAGTACAAAAGCGTACTGGCTATAGTAAGGCGTGGTTATATCGCCTTATGAGCGAGAAACGTTTCCCCGCAGCAATTAAAATTGGTTCCCGCTCTATCGCTTTTATTGAAAGTGAAATTGACGAATGGATTAATCAGCGCATCACTGAGTCACGTGGCGAGGTGGCGTAATGGAAAAGAAAAACCGCCCCGTACAGCAGGCGGCTAACTCAGATATTCGCACGTCTGATATTACGCCGATCACCAGCCCTGTACAAGTAACTAAGCGTATCCCAAAGAAGCACCGCGCCCGCGTCTATATGCTGCGCACTGGTGTAGAGGGATGGACAGAGAATGACATCCTGCGCTATTGCCGTCTTTCATCCGGGCGTAATTATGCGTCTGAGTTGGAGCGCCAGCTTGATATTCAACTAGAGCGTATCGACGAGAAAAACCCGGATGGTATCGGCGCACACCTGCGCTACCGCTTTTCTTGCCGTGGCGACGTTCTCAAGGTGATCCAACTTGTGAACCATAATGCCGCCATTAATGAACATCACGGGTTATCTCAGCAGGATATTACTGACATTCTGAACCTCTACCCGAACGCGTTTAACGCCGCATAACGGAGCCGAAAACATGACTATCGAAAAAAGCCGATTCAATTCGGAGGCCGCCCCACAATCCAACACTTGCCAAGGCGAACATAGCAATAATGACTTTGCCGCGATTGTCCCCGTTATTTCCGGTCAAATTGGCGGGCGTGAGGCCAGTATTGTTAGCGCTAAGGCACTGCATAAAGCGCTTGGAGTAGGTAACGACTTTTCAACCTGGATCAAACTACGCATTGATGAATATGGCTTTAGCCTGAGTGCTGATTACGTGGTTTTTGATTCCTCAGATTTCAGGAATCAAAGTTCAAATTTTGAACAGTGTAGCCCCGGATGGGTGACAAAGCGTGGCGGCGACCGTCGCAGTAAAGATTATGGCCTTTCTCTGGGAATGGCTAAAGAACTGGCAATGGTTGAGCGAAACGAACAAGGTCGCGCCGTTCGCCGTTACTTTATTCAGTGTGAAGAAGCCCTACAGCGCAGCGTGCCAGAGATTGCCGCTCAGTATCGCCGTCAGCTCAAAGCCCGTATCGGTGCCGCCAGCCTGTTTAAACCGATGTGCGTAGCACTGGAAAGCGCCCGCGCAGAGCAGGGTAAACAGACGCAGGCTCGCCACTACAGCAATGAGAGCAACATGATCGCCCGCATTGTTTTGGGTGGCATGACGGCGAAGCAGTGGGCGCAGGCGAATAGCATTACTGGCGAACCACGCGACAGCATGAACGCCGGGCAACTGGAACACCTCACCTACCTGGAGAGTACCAACATTACGCTGATTGATATGGGTATGGGATATGACCAGCGTAAAGCCGAGCTAATCCGCCTTTCTCAGCGCTGGTTAGCTAAACATCTGGGGGCTAATCATGCTTAATGCCGCCGTCCAGAATAAAGTCTTTCCCCTGGCTGGCCTGATGTATGCCTTGCGCGGGATCGCGTACGCGGATGAGGGTAAAGCTGGCATAACAGTGCCAGCTAATGCCAGCTCCTCATTTTCTCGTCGTGGTGACGAGGAGAGTTTCGAGACCAGTACGCGCGTGCGCGAAGGTGAGTTTCTGGAGTCCATAAAAAAGGGCTTGCCGACTATCGCCAACCCGGTTTATGGTTATAGCGCACCAGCAAAATCTGGTGCCGGGATTGGTCTCCCGGAAATGATTAAGGCGATACACGACGCGCCTAGCGTCTTTTTTTGTGTCGTTAGCTCAGTACACCTCTTTTTCAACGATGCGGGTATAATCCGTGTCGCTCACAAAATTATGGTGGGCTGCGCGGGGGCTTCTTCGGAAGCGCCGGGTTCCTTGATCACCGGTAAGACCAACTCTGCGCAGTCCACCACCAACAAGATTGGTCTCTTCGGTGGTGGATATATTCCACAGATCAAGGAGGCTGCCGCTATGCTGGCTACTACCCCTACCCAAAATCCGCGATTCATCTGGTTAATCGCAGCCGTTCGCCGCGATATGCCGACAATTACCGCCAAAATCCATCACATTGCTGCTGAAACTGAGCGCGAAGCCCGCCGCACTCTGGCGCGGGATCACGTCTGTTTCTTTGCAGGCCGTATCCGTCTGGAGGTGGCAGCATGAGCAAAGTATCCCTGGCCGATTCAACCTGCCGTATCCAACAGGCGCAGGAAGTCCTGTCTCTCTGGCTTGAAGCGACGAATAAAAACGATAGCGGCACAGCTAACTTAATTGGCGCAATCATTTCCCTTCTGGATGGTATCCCCGAATTGATGGATTCGCAGAGGATGAATTGGCTGGCATGGACTTAAAAGCGCGGGATAAAGCATGAGCAACGTACTGACCTTTAAATCGGGAAATCCCGACTTATTCCACGCCGAAGCCACACCGCACGGCGTCAATATCATGACCCGCAACGATGCCGGGATGTATGAGCATGTTGCTCTTATCAACTACGGAAAAGCTGTAGTACGTCTGGATGCGGGTGAGTATGACAATAAGCCCTGTGAAGGATTTGCCCTGCATTTTGCAGTGGCTGACGGCGGGGCGCGTGGCTGGTTCGACTTCACCGCGCAGCATAACGTCACTATGTGGCGCTGGCTGATTGCGGCCTGTTTCGTTGCCGAAATGAAGCGTGAGAACGGCACAACCGCCGTCACTGAGGCTGACGGCACAACATCGCAGGTGGCGATTTACTCCAATGGTAATGCGGGCATGGTGGTTTACCCGTTTGCTGAACGGCTAGCGATGGCGAACAACATCGAGGGCGCAATTATTGAGCGCTATGGTGTTGATCAGGGAACAGAGAACGCCATTTTGTTCTACCGCGCCATGCTGGATGCGGAACGCGGAGAGCTGACCCCGTTCGGGCGTGAAACGCTGGCAGAGCTACACGATTACTTCATTGCCGATCTGGATGAAAACGGCTGGCCTGAAATGCCAGCGGCGCACTGAGGGGGCGACATGATTACCAAAAACTTCCGACTGAATGCGCTGGCGAACCAGTACGCGGAGGCACTTTACAACAACATCACGGCTATCAATTACTTCATGGTTGACGCGGCAGGCCAGCAAATCCGTGTGGAACTGGTGGGCGGCGTCAATGGCACGCGCCAGCTTATTGATGGTTACGCGCTCGAAGCGCTCAAAGAGACATACCCTCAGTGGGAAAGCGTCGGGATCACCATGCTGGAGAAATGCGTCAATGCTGATGGCCTGACTGATACCGGGCGCGAGATATGGCAAAGCATGATTAATGATATGGGCGCGACCGTGGCAGGAGGCAACCATGCGTAATATCGACCTTATCCGCGAAGTGACCGCCGCCGCCGCTGGTAACTGGCCTTATGTGCTGGCAGGCCTGTCTATCAACGTGCCTGATTCATCACGCCGCCATGCTCCCTGCCCTGCATGTGGCGGTACGGATCGCTTCCGGTTCGACGACAACGGTCGCGGTAGCTTTATCTGTAACCAGTGCGGCGCAGGCGACGGCTTAGACCTGATTAAGAAGGTGAACAACTGCGACACCACGGAGGCGGCACTGCTTGCCGCTGATGTGCTGGGTATTGATTACCGGGTAGAGCAAACCGACCCGGCGGCAGCGAGCCAGAGAAGGGAGCAACTGGAGGCTGACCGCCAGCAGCGTGAGCAGGAGCGCCAGCAACAGGCAGCAGAGGACGCAGAGCAGCGAAGGGCAACGTTTACCCGTCTGTATGCCGGAATGCGCCAGAACGTCACACAGGGCGAATCTGATTACCTGCAATCAAAAGGGCTGACCGGGTTCAATTACCCGGTTATGTCCGATGGTTCGTTACTCCTGCCGCTGGTGGATGAATCAGGCGCAGTGGTGGCGGCGCAGACCATCACTCCGCAGGGTGAAAAACGACTCCTGACAGGTTCAGCAAAGCGTGGGGCATATCACGCCGTTAACGCACCGGGACAGCCGCAGAAGGTGATCATTGCCGAAGGGCTGGCAACGACTTTATCTACTCACCTGATGCGGCCTGACGCACTGACAGTATGCGCCATTGATGCTGGCAACCTGCTGCCAGTGGCGGAGTTTATGCGCCAGCAGTACCCACAGGCGCAGATCATCATTGCCGCTGATAACGACCGACTGGATGACAAGCCCAATACTGGCACTGAACGGGCGGAGAAAGCCGCTTCTGCCGTGGCGGGCTATGTTGCCGTGCCGCCGACAGACTACAAAGCTGACTGGAACGACTACCACCATCAACACGGGCTGGAAGTCGCTACGGCTGCGTTTAATGATTCGATGTACCAGCCGCAGGGGGAATGCGTGAAACCACAACTACAGGCCATTGAGGGCGGTAAAACTGACCAGCCAGAGAAAGACCCGCTAAAACCCCGCATTGAGAGCCGCAAAGATGGCGTTTACTGGATCACGCCTAAGGTGGACAAGGAAAGCGGCGAGATTATCAACAATGAAAGCTGGCTAGCCTCACCGATGGACGTTATTGGCACCGGGCGGGACGATAAGGATCAGTATCTGATACTGCGCTGGCTGGCCTTTGGCGCAGGCATACCGACAACAGCGGCTATCCCCCTGGCTGATATTGGCGAGCGTGAAGGCTGGCGAACCATGAAAGCGGGCGGGGTTAACGTCACCACCAAAAGCAGCTTGCGGGCGATTCTGGCTGACTGGCTACAGCGTAGCGGCTCGCGTGAATTGTGGCGTGTTGCTCACGCTACTGGCTGGCAGTGTGGGGCATACATCATGCCGGACGGGGAGATAATCGGCACACCTGAGCATCCTGTTTTATTCAGTGGTCGCAGTTCTGCTGCTGCCGGGTACACAGTTGCGGGAACCTCAGAGAGCTGGCGTAAGAGTGTTGCGCGGCTGGCATACGGTAACTACGCGATGATGACAGGCATTGCCGCCGCACTGGCAGCACCGTTAATCGGGCTGGCTGGCGCTGACGGGTTCGGCATTCACTTCTATGAACAGTCGAGCGCGGGTAAAACCACCACGGCAAACGTGGCGAGTAGCTTATACGGCAACCCGGACTTACTACGCCTGACGTGGTACGGCACTGCGCTGGGGCTGGCGAACGAAGCCGCAGCCCACAATGACGGTCTGATGCCACTGGATGAAGTCGGACAAGGGGCAGACCCGGTAAGCGTGTCACAGTCTGCTTACGCGCTGTTTAACGGCGTGGGGAAATTACAGGGGGCGAAGGAAGGCGGCAACCGGGATTTAAAACGCTGGCGCACCGTGGCGATCAGTACCGGAGAAATGGACTTAGAAACCTTCATCGCCACCGCAGGACGCAAGACCAAAGCCGGGCAACTGGTGCGCCTGCTGAATATCCCGCTCAGTAAGGCGGTACGCTTCCACGACCACCAGAACGGCAAACACCATGCCGACGCGCTGAAAGATGCTTACCAGCGCCATCACGGCGCTGCCGGGCGGGGGTGGATCAGGTGGCTGGCAGACCACCAGCAGCAGGCGATTGATACCGTGCGCGAGTGTGAGGCCCGTTGGCGTAGCCTTATTCCTGCCGACTATGGCGAGCAGGTTCACCGCGTGGCCGCCCGCTTTGCCATTTTGGAGGCGGCATTGCTGTTAGGTGAAGTTGTCACCGGATGGGATGCTCAGACGTGTCGTGATGCGATACAGCACAGCTACAACGCCTGGCTGCGGGAGTTCGGCACCGGCAACAAAGAGCACCAGCAGATCATCGAGCAGACTGAGGCGTTTCTTAATGCGTATGGATTCAGCCGTTTCGCGCCGTTCCCCTACAGTTCTGCTGACATGCCCGTTAAGGATCTGGCGGGGTATCGTCAGAAGGGGAACCACGACAGCGACCCTGTAATCTTCTACACCTTTCGCGGCGCATTCGAGAAGGAGATCGCGCAGAACTTTAATCCGACGCAGTTCGCCGAAGTTCTGAAAAATGCCGGGATGCTAAAACCTCCATCTAGCGGGCGTGGTTATCAGCGTAAATCACCGCGTATCGACGGGCGACAGATTAACGTTTACGTCGGCTTTGTTGAATAAATCAGATTTCGGGTAAGTCTCCCCGAAGCAGGTTGTGTTTTCAGGCAATACGCACGCTTTCTGGCATACCTGCTTTCGTCATTTTGTTCAGCGCTCGCACCATGGCCATTGCCTCCGCAACC
>NZ_JBOFIN010000002.1:0-20328 GCF_051650185.1 Scandinavium sp. | reverse complement strand
TTCATTTCGGGGGATGGGTGCTATGATCGGCATTGCTCAGTCCAGTTGGTGATTTTGGTTGGTTTGGCGATTGATCAGATCGCACAATCCGGGCTGAGTTCCCTTTAAGTGATCTACTATTCGGCGCAGCTATTTAGTCACAGTTAAGGAAATCAATCCTACTTTGATAAGGCGTTGATTCAATTGTGAACAACGAATGGCTTAATCGAGGGGGATTTATGTCAGATAAAGCAGCACTTAATAGTTTGGACGAGTTAAAAGCATTTCTTGAAGGGTTGGATCAAGGTGACAAATCACTGTCTATAGACTGCAAGAAATACGACGAGCTTGGGAAGCCAATTCTCAATGTGTTGATTTTATTATGTGCTCTTGTTCCTCCACCTTACGGGGAACTTATCGCTAAAGTTCTTCAAAATGCGCAGGATGCATTGAATAAGAAATGCGATATCAAGTAATCGATTTTTATATGTAAGCCCTGCTTAATTTGCAGGGCCTTTTTTATAGAGCCAGGTACGCCTGCACGCAGACCAACCCGATACCGTGTATGTGACCTGAGCAGGGCATCACGCCAGTGGAACACAACACCCGCGAAAGTACGCTGCGTCGGGAAGGGATCGGGTCATATGCATTTGAGATGATTTAAATCATGCAGAAAGGTTGCCACACTCATTCGGTACCTGGCTTAACGTCAGGTAGCTTCGACACTAAAAAATTCACGTTGAGCGTTGAGGCACACAGCCAGGAAGAAGCACTGCAGAAATAGTCTGAAGCAATTAATGCAGCGCGCGAGACTGGTATTCAACTCAAAGAATCTGTGGTAACGGTTGGCGCCGTTACTGCCAATTACTTTTACCCTTATCGACCACATTGTGGAATGATAGGACTCTATTGAGATGAATGATTAAGCGACCTGGCGTCCAATAGTGACCGGGAGCAGAATCACTACCTCCCAAAATGGAACGTATTCTGGTGATAGCATGAACGTATCTCCTTTCCAGTAAGCTATCAATCTGCGGTGAAACTCTGCCATATTGCATCCTGCGTTGAAGATATTCATGTCGCCACGATGATAATCATCCGTGGTGACTTCGAAAATTGGGGAACTTACTTTCGATTGGCTCATGCCACGGAAGTGTTTTGCATGGTCTAATTCTTCACATGCAAACATAGATTGGAGGCGGGAAGGCTTTTGAGGAAAGTGTAACTGGCGAACCAGTTCAAGGCTGTATTCAATTGCCCCTGATGCATTATTCGCTGGGTTGTGAATTCCAAACTCTAAGTGATAAGCCAAACCATGATTCGATAACCCATTAGCATAAACGGGGTTTTGATGAGGGTTTGCTGCTGGCGTGATATTTAGCTGAAAAGATTCATTTTCGCGGAGTACACCGCGTCTATCGAGTGTGTAGAAAGTTGGCATAACAATTATCCTTATTTTGTTGTTTTCAACATGCAACTTTTTACTCCGAGCAAACGAAAGGCTCAAGATATAAATGCCCGCAAGAACGCCCACCCCATGCCGTGTATGTGGTTGCGACGCGCTGGTTAGCGACCGCTCCGGTTACTGCGAAAACCACAAGAGCGAAAGCTGGTCACGTCACCGAAAGCAAAAAATTTCTGGCAAGAATTCCTATGGAGCTAAATGGCGCAGGCAACGTGATGCTGCGATGAGTCGTGACAGTGGGCTGTGTAGGCTGAGTCTGGCTGCTGGTAGTGAATGGATATAATCGATCGATTACGTTTTATCGATTGGTCAAAAACGATCGTTGACGTGATTGCTTTTGTAGAGAGCGAAAAAAATCCCGAGCCGTAACTGGCCTCGGGCGAAGATTACATGAAATTTAGTAAGGTGATGCCTCAAGATGAATCTCGGCCAGATAACTTGTATTTCTGAAAGAGTAAATTTCCCCGCGAACTTGTAAATATAACTGTCCATCTCTGACTGTAACAGTCGCGTTGTCATCAGCAGTAATCATGAACGGTGTTTCACCTTCAATATGCGTCATGAAGTCTTGCTCACTCTTTTTCGCATCATACAGATAATAGTGATACGAAAACGATGTCATCGCACCAGCGCTGGCTTGCGTAATGTATAAGACGACCAGGTTGTTAACTTTCACCTTCTTATACAGTTCCTGGCTAACAGGAAAGTTAAGAAAATGGAAAATGGACCCAAATATTACGATCATGAAAAATATTGGTACCAGAACATAACGTTTCTTAAAAACCCGTACGTTTTGCATAATCTATCCCGCATTTAATCCAGAATTGGTCGTCAGGATCGTCACCGTACGGTGGTTGTCCATACCAAACCCCGTCGCGAATCCTGCCATTACCCGATCTGGATTGAGCCCACCCGGCAGCCCGCAGTAAAACAGGTTCAGTTATGCCAGCGGCTGTGCCGACTGCGCCATAGTGAAAATTGCCAAAATTTTCATATTGCCGACCAACCCGTGTTTTATAATCCCAAGGACCATGTAATCTTACCTGCTGATAAAACCATTCATATGTCAGAGCTGATGGCCTACGATGGAATTTAGCCATCATCATGTTACTGACGATGTTTACCCCAGGTGGTGCGAAAGAGGAAACATCGAACGGCGGGTGCGGTGAGGCCGCTAATGTTGGGCATCTCACGCTTGTGCTCTCTCTTTCCAGCTATCGGTAAACATAATGTTCCCGTCGCAGTGCTTCCAGGTGATTCGCTCATAACGAAGTTCAACGCACTCAAGGTGGTTATGCTTCTCTTTGGTTGAATCTTTGGTGTCATGCATCACTGGTGAAACGCCTACAACCTTTACATTCTCAAGCAGCATATTGAAGTATTCAGCCTCCTGACCGGCATCATTGATGCGGTACCATTTAAATTCTGCTGTTTTGAGTGTCTGGCCTGTGGCAACTGCTTTGTAAAGGTAGGGGCTGGAGCTATCAAATTCTTTCTGGATAAGCACGGCTGAGTGCTTGCGTGTTCCGGTAAGTTTCCCCGTCATTCCGTCAGTGGGGATGCTCAGGTTATGGGAAAAACCGGTGATCTCAATACTGCCTTCGCGGTCATATACATCCACCGATCCTTTGATATCCGCGCCGCCGTCATCCTTTAACCACAGATAAGCTGGTATAGCCATTTCGTTTGATCCTTCAAGCTAATGATATGAGTGAAAAAAGCACAACCACTATAAAATTGTTATGAAGGAGGGTCCAGAAAAATAGATATTTATCAGTATGATATGTGATTAGTTTGCATTCTGCAGATAAATGATTGGTGATGGATATCGGGGGCAAAGCGTGAAATGGTTCGCTGGTGATTGTGCGATTAGCGAGTTTGCCCTGAAATTCTCGGTTACAGGCAAAAAAAATCCCCTTCGCTTCGCAGGGCAAAGGGGAAAGCTTGCAATAAATATTATAGTATCGGACTCACTTTACGGCTTACAGGGATATGCAGCACCGCAGGTGATGGGTCTGAAAGTTGCGCGTCCAGGGAATATGGATTCAGACAGACCTGAAATGCAATTCAAAATGCCGCCGGGATGAGCAAGCACATCGCTTTACATTTCGGAATTCATGGTATTGAGGAAGTGGAGTGGGTTCAAACGGCAACTTGTTTTTTTTTGCATTTTAATCCGCAACAAGTGACCTTTTACTCAGGCGTGACAATCTCGGGGTACAGCAGTGTCTCCAGATAACTGACCATCACCCAAATCTGGTTACTGAAAATAAACCAGACGCAAACCGCCAGAATAAGCAGCACAATGATTATCAGGGCAATTTCGGTTTTGCTCATAGCCAGACTCTTTCGCCTGCGGAAAAACGGAAGGGAGTGGCCTGATGATAACGAAAGTTCTGTGTCCGACGCAATCGGTGTAAGGGAAGGACTCTGCCCGCTGGCGGGCAGATTATCCGGTTTCATTTGTCTGTAGCGGGGAACAGGGCGGCAAACTGCACGGCCATATCGTCCAGCAGCGCAAAGCGACGACGGTATTCAGCGCGTTTTTTGCTGGCAATCTCTTCGAGCGATTTGCGCTCTTGCTGCACAGGCAACTCCCAACGGAACGCATTGCGTTTTACGCCCTCAATCGAAGCCCAGAACTCATCGTAGCTGGCATGGAAGTGACGGCCTTTGCTGAAGCGGTAACGCAGAGCGCGGAAGACGTGGCCGTTATCGCTCACGCCGCTAAGCGTAGCTATTCCACACTGGCTGGCCAGCAGGCCAAAAAACTCAATCAGGATGCGTTTGGGGAACACTCCGTAGCAGGCGCGAGTCGCGAGCTTAATCACCTCATGCGATACGCCACGACGTGGCCCTTGCAACCCGCCAACGACCAGTTCCCAGCCTTTGCTGCCGCGCGTGATGCAGAAGGTTGCGCTGGCAAGTACGGTATTTTGCGCATCACAGAACCACACTGTGCTTTCGCCTTCACGCTCGGCTTTGTGTGCACAGGAGGCATACAGGGTAAATACTGCGCCATCTTTGCCTTCCAGCTTCAGCAGTTCCGTGGGCTCTGTCGCCGTCAACGCAGTCACTAATGCCGGGCTTTGCACTGAGTCGATAAATTCGTAATGCCCGATAATCGCATCTGCACGCTGCGTAGAGGATAGGCCACGAGCCAGATACTGACGGTGTGTTTTGCTCGGCAGCGTCACCTGAGCTTTTAACAGCTGCATGAAGTCCTGGCGCTTGCCCAGGCTGTCCAGCATCCGCCGGGTGGCTGAGTAGAAAATCACCGTGCGCAGTAAGAATTTCAGGCGGTAGTCCACCTCTTTCCAGATTGGCGCAGGGGTTAACTTGCCTTTGACTAAATCTGAAATAAGATGCGCGCGCGGCGCAGGTGAATACCCGGAATGCAGTGTATTGTCCGACACGATAATAACCTCATCATTGCTATGAGGCTATTTTAGCGGCGTAGCGGGCTGAGCTTAATGGACGGAGAAAGTATATTCCGGGTTTGTTTATCCTTGATTTAAGTTATTCACCCGTATCACGTTAAGCACCACCTCCTATACTTATATCAGGAGGCATCACTATGTATCAGAGAATTGACGGTACGCAGTGCCAACACATCTGGTTAACCGGCGATTTGCATGGCTGCTATCGCGTGTTAATGAATAAGCTCAATGCGCTGAAATTTAATCCTTATAAGGATTTACTTATTTCGGTCGGGGACCTTATCGATCGGGGGCCTGAAAGTCTTAAATGCCTCGAACTGATTCACCAGAAATGGTTTTTTGCTATTCGTGGTAACCACGAACAAATGGCGATGGATGCTCTGGAGCATCGGCAGCTGTCATTATGGGCCCTGAACGGCGGCGCGTGGTTTGAAGAAGGCTCTGCGCAAGCTAAAGCGGAGGCCAGACAACTGTTGCTGGAGTGTCATCAACTGCCTTACATCATCGAAGTGGATACGCACTCTGGCGTTCATGTGATCGCGCATGCCGACTACCCGGCGGACAGTTATCACTGGCAGAAAGACGTCGACTGGCATCGGGTGTTATGGGACAGACAGCGTCTGAGCGATCATCTGGAGGGCAGGCATTCAATCATTGCTGGCGCGGATCACTTTTGGTTTGGGCACACGCCACTGAAACATCGCTATGATGCCAGCAATCAGCATTACATCGATACCGGAGCCGTGTTCGGCGGAGAGCTAACGCTGGTGCAGTTACAGTAATTACAAATCGCTGTAGTGCTGTGCCGGACGCCAGAAACCGTCGATAAAATCTTCCACCGGAAAACATCCTCCCTGACGCAAACGCTGATCGTCCATCGCGCGTACGCACTGAGGCTCAGTGTTATAGACATCGACCACGATATCTTCACACCCTCCGTCGAGATAACAGATAAACAAAACCAGAGCGAACATCGTGTCCTCACGTTAGTGCAACGTAAGGTAAGTGTAGACAAAGCGGAGCGGGGGATAAATAACCCGCCTGCGGGCGGGTTCTCTTTGGGTTATGCGAGGCGCATCACCCAGGCATCGGACTGGCGATCGTAGTGCTGACGGTAAAGGACAGAATGTTCCCCATCAAGAAGGGCGGGAACGCTGGTATCGGCATCCCAGGCATCAAGCTGCATGCACAAATCGGGATCGGATTTACAGGGAATGCTTAACGTTCGCTCCCCTTGCTGCTCGCCATGCAGCTCGGCATCATCGATTTCGAAGGCGCCAATGCGTACGCTGGTTTTCGTCATAATGCTCTCCGGTTGTCTGCTTTGTTGTGGTACGACCAGTTAGGTCGCCCATTTTTCAGCGTAGACAAGCCGGAGCAATTTGCCAGTCAGAACGTGCTTATTTTTTCCTGTGCTACGCCTTGCCTGCGAAGAGTTTGCCGTCGCGAACCAGCTCGCGAGGGTAGCTATTTTTCAGCCGGGAACCGACTTTTTTGGCAAGCCCTAACGGATGCCCTTGAAACGTCACAATAACATCATCACGGTCCGGCGGGGTTTCAGGCCAGACATCGCGTCCGCGATACCACTCTTCGGCTTCTTCCTGGGTGAGTTCAAAACGTGCGCTTTTTTCACCCGCGAGGGCGATAACGGCTTCATGCTGCCAGCGGAACCCTTTGTTGAATGTCTCTGCCAGGCGCAGGCCAATACGAGAAAAACGCACTTTGCCGAGTAGCGGTTCTATCTCTGTCGGGAAAAGCCAAATCTCTTTATCTCGCTGCCAGAGTGAATGCGTTTCATCCCACTGCAAGCCAACCGCTTGTGCAGCTTGCACCACAGCGGCCGCTTCGCGGGTTTTCATTGGCACGAACGGGAATTTACCGACTTTGTAACCCGGTGCAGGCAAGGCAGGGATCGCGGTGGTTTTACGCAGCCTGGCCACGAAGAAACCTTCACAATCATAAATTTGTGGGAAGACGTGCATATAACCTTCGGCGGTCAACGCTTTATCCGCTTCCGGGAAGAGCGCATTCAGGGGCGTAATTTCAACAGCCTGCGGATACTCGGCCAGCAGCCAGGCCAGCACATCCTCGTTTTCTTCCCGATTGAGTGTGCAGGTGGAATACACCAGTATTCCGCCAGGCTTTAACGCATGAAACGCACTTTCGAGAAGTTCTCGCTGGGTCTGGGCAATGGCGTTGTTACTGTCGACAGACCAGTTTTTCAGCGCGTCGGGATCTTTACGTACCACGCCTTCACCGGAGCAAGGCGCATCCAGCAGAATGGCGTCGAACGCTTCCGGCATGGCGGCACCAAAAACGCGGCCATCAAAATGGGTCAGGGCGACGTTGGCTATCCCGCAGCGACTGATGTTGGCGTGCAGCACTTTGACGCGGCTGGCGGAATATTCGTTGGCAAGAATTGCCCCCTGATTATTCATGCGTGCAGCAATTTGCGTGGTTTTAGAGCCTGGGGCCGCTGCCACGTCCATGACTCGCAGAGGATGATGGCCTTCGGCAAAAAGCGCTGCGACCGGAAGCATAGAACTGGCTTCCTGAATATAAAACAGGCCACTCAGGTGCTCCGCTGTGCTGCCCAGCGGCAGGGCATCTTCGTCTTCGCGCTCAATCCAGAATCCTTCTTCGCACCACGGAACCGGCGTCAGCTGCCAGCCATAAGGCGCGACTAACTGAAGAAAATCATCCACGGAAATTTTCAGCGTATTGACGCGAATACTGCGTCGCAGCGGGCGCTGACAGGCGGCGATGAAATCATCAAAGGAGAGATGAGCAGGCATTGCTGCACGCATCACCTCAAGGAAAGAATCGGGAAGGTAAGCCACTAAACGCACCAAATCTGAAAAGAGAAGGCGCGCAGTTTAGCACACCGACTCCGGCTTCTTACAACCGGAGTCGTGCGGGATCAGCGAGGCAGGGCGGTGCCCCATTCGCGCCACTCTTTCGGTTCGGTATCCTGCAACAGGAAGTGTTTGCCTTCCTGCGCTTTCGGCGCCAGTGGCGTGCCTGGCGGCGTTGCAAACGAAATGCCGCCGCGGATGAACTGGTTGAACGTCCCGGTCTTCACCACGCCGCCGATGATGCCGAAATCGAGGTTGTAGCCTGAAGCCAGCCAGAACACCGAGTTGTTTCGCACCAGATGCTGGTAACGCTGGCTGATACGCAGGGCAACCATCACGCGATCCGACAGCGAACCTAATTGCAGGCCAGTTACTGTGCCGACTTCGATGCCACGGAAGAGAACTGGTGTGCCGATGCTGAGTGAGCCTGCTTCCGGCGCTTCCACCACAATGCTCAGGCCATCGAGGTAACGAGAATCAGTAATGGTGGCCTCCTGCAATTCGAAATCGCGGCGCGGATTGCCGCCGCGACCGGGTTCGACGTTAATGTACGGCTGCAAAATCGTATCAAGATGCTCAACGCCCGCCGCAGAAATCTGCGGGGTGATCACTGAGAAACGTGTTCCGCCGCGCGCGAAGGTATTCACGTATTCAGGGTAAAGCACCGCTTTCGCCTGGACTTCATTACGCGAGGTGATGAGCTCCAGGGTCTGGATTTGCCCGATATCAATGCCCAGGTACCGAATGGGCATCCCCGCAGACAGCTTCCCGGCGTCAAAGGCGTGCAGCGTGATTTGCCCACCAACCGCGCGAGCCGCGGTTTCAGAAGGGTAAAGAATGCGTTTGTCACCTTTACGAGCGCCAGCCCCTGCGCCGCTCAGGTTGTCGAAGCTGATTGCGCCACGTAGCGCACGTGAAAGCGGCGAGGCCTGTACGGTCAACCCACTGCCATTCAGCTGCACTTTTGCGCCGCCTTCAGCCCAGAACACGCTGTTTTGCGTCAACAACTGGCGATATTCCGGCTTGATATGCAGGTCGATATCAAACGCATTTGCACGAGGGCGAACGGTGATAACCTGGCCGACTTCAAATTTACGGTACAGCACCACGGAACCCGCCTGAACATCCGGCAGGGTGTCTGCCGTCAGCGTCATGGTGGTGGTCGGCAGATCGCCCAGGCTGTTTTCCAGCGCTTTTTCCAGATTGGCAAACAGCGGGTACTCGGTCTTCATCGGCCCTTTATCGCCGGGCAGAATGCGAATGCCGCCGCTGATCCACTCACTGGCGCTGGCCCCGAGGAACTCAATCCCGTCAAGGCCGACTTTGACATCGACACGGCTGTTTACCACAAACTTGCTGTCGCCATGCACCAGGTCGCGATACTGAGGGTCAATCGCTATCGAGAAAGAGACGCCTTTATTTGACAGGTTACGTTCCAGCACCTGACCGACTTTGATGCCATGTAAAATGACTGGCTGCCCGGCATCAATGCCATAAGATTCAGGTGCGGTAAGTGAAAGGGTGACCACACCGGGTTCCTGCAACAGCGTTTTATCGGCTGGCACCACGACGAAATGATCGCGTGGTTCGCCTTCACCCGGCACCAGTTCAAAGGTGCTGCCGGTCAGCAACGAACTGAGATTGGTGTTATCGAGCGACAGCTTAGGGTTGTGCATCTCAATACGCGTATTTTCACGTAAGAGGTTCACCACGCTTGGGTCAACGGTCATTTCGCCAGTGACAGCACCACCCGGATTGAGATTCAGCCTGGTTAGCTGACCCACTTCCAGACCCTGATACATCAATGCGGTTGATCCTGCTTTGAGGCCAGCACCATCTGGTAAATCCAGTTTGACGATCACGCCGCGCTGGCTGTGCGCCAAATCTTCGTACAGCCCAAACTCATCGTTTTGTGCCGCCTCTTTGGAATCTGCCGGAGAGTCAAAGGCGATCGCGCCATTCACCAGTGCTGCCAGGCTTTCGAGCTGGACTTTCGCGCCGCTGAAATCCACGTCGGCTTTAATACCAGAGACGTTCCAGAAACGGCTGCCTTTTTTCACCAGACTGGTGAAGCGACGTTCAATGAGCAGGTCGATGGTCACGCCTTGCTTATTGGCGTTGATCGAATAGTCGTAAACCTTGCCGACAGGGATTTTACGGAAATAGACCAGCGAGCCGCTGTTCAGTGACCCCAAATCTGGCGCATGAAGATGGATCATCAGCTCGCCGTTGTTGAGCCGATAGCGCGGCTGGGTATCCAGTGCGGTAAAGTGCTCCTGGGGATTCCCCCCGCCGGGCATCATTCCGATGTAGTTCCCGCCGACCAGCGCGTCAAGCCCGGAAACGCCAGCCAGTGAGGCTTTCGGCGTGACCAGCCAGAACTGCGTTTCGTCTTTCAGCGCATCTTTCATGTCGCCTTTGATGCTGGCCCTGACCTGAATTTTGTTCAGATTTTTAGTCAGGCGCACTTCCTGGACGGTGCCCACTTCCACGCCCTGATACCGCACAGGCGTGCGGCCGGGGACAATACCGTCGGCGGACATAAAGTCGATGGTGATGGTGGTGCCGCGATCCTGATAGCTGTTCCAGATGAGCCAGCTGGCAATCATCAGCGCGATGACCGGCAGCAGCCAAAAGGGCGAGATACGGCGTTTTGTTTTAATTCTCGCTTCAGTCGGTGAAGCGGGCGTTTCCTGACTCATGTGCATCCCAAAGTAAGCGGCTGTCCAGCCATTCAACAGCAAGAATAGTCAATATTACCGCAGCGCCGAAATAAAACGCAGCGGGTCCCATAGTAAAAGCAAGAAGCTGGTCGCGGTTGATGAGCGACATGGTTAACGAGATGACGAAGAGGTCGAGCATCGACCAGCGGCCAATCCAGGTGACCAGGCGCAGCAGCAGAATTCGGGTTCGCAGGCCTTGCTCACACTTAAAATGAATGGAAATCAGCAGCGTAAGCATCACCAGCACCTTGGTGAAAGGCACCAAAATACTGGCGATAAACACCACGGCGGCGACCGCGACATTACTGTTCGCCAGGCCCATGATGCCGGACATAATAGTGTCTTCCTGACGCGCGCCGTTCACGTAGATAATCGAAATGGGCAGCAGGTTTGCCGGGAGCAAAAAGATGATTGAGGCAATCAACGCAGCCCAGCATTTTTGCAGACTGTAGGGCCGACGGTGGCGAAGCGGAACGTGGCAACGGCGACAGCGGCCGCGGCTATCCGCAAAGCCCGTATGATGGCATCCAGGACAAACCTGCAACCCGGGATCGGAACGGAGGGCAGGGCGCTGGGGATAAAAACGATCCCAAAGCTGTTCCACGTTGAGGTGGATAATCGTCAGGATGCTCAGCAGCACCAGGGAGATAAAGGCGATGAGCCCAATGCCCGGTTGCAGGAACGCATAATCCTGCACTTTGATGGACGCCACGCCAATGCCGACCAGGTAAATATCCAGCATCACCCATTCCTTGAGCCTTTCGAGCATCAGCAGCACGGGGCGCAAATTCATGCCAAGAATATTGCCAAGCCACAGGTAAGCGATGGAGATAACCAGCACCAGCGGCGCACCGACGGCGCAAAACAGCACCATGGCGGCAGGAATAGGGTCGCCTTGATCCGTCATCTGCCAAATACCTTGCATCAAATCGGCATCGATACGCACGCCAAGCAAATGAAGCCTGAGCAGCGGCTCGCTCCAGGCAAAAGGCATCAGCAGCAGCATGGTGATGGCCATCGCGGCAAGGCGCGTTAATGACCAGTCACGCCCGTCACGAATTTTGGCATCGCAACAGGGGCAATAGGCGCTCTGATGCGACTTCACCACCGGCAGGCTGAACAGCGTGTCACACTGCGGACAGCGGTGGAACGCTGGCGGTGCGATGGGATTGCCGATGGCATGAACCGTGATTTTTTTCGCAGGCGTTATTTGAGAAGCTCGTAGTGCCATTTATTCGCTTTAGAAATGAATGTATAACTCTATCTTAACCCATGAATGGATTCATCTTGAGCCTGAGCGCATTTAATGCTTATGTAAAGAGGCTATGCGTCGGCATTAACCGGCATCGAAGATGTCCAATAAGTGATTGAATAATGAACAAAACAGAGTTTTACGCGGATCTTAACCGCGATTTTCAGGCATTAATGGCAGGTGAAACCAGTTTCTTAGCGACTCTCTCCAATACCAGCGCGCTGTTATTTGAGCGCCTGTCTGAGGTTAACTGGGCAGGTTTTTATCTTCTTGAAGGCGACACGCTGGTTCTGGCTCCTTTCCAGGGCAAGATTGCCTGCGTGCGAATCCCGGTTGGGCGTGGTGTCTGTGGAACAGCCGTCGCGCAAAATCGTGTTCAGCGTGTGGAAGATGTGCATGCCTTTGACGGCCACATTGCCTGTGATGCTGCCAGCAACTCCGAAATCGTCCTTCCGTTAGTTGTAAACGGCCAGGTGATTGGGGTTCTGGATATCGACAGCCCTGAGTATTCGCGCTTCACAGCGGAAGACGAACAGGGCCTGCGCGAGCTGGTTGAGCACCTCGAAGAGGTTCTCTGTGCGACCGATTATCACAAATTCTTTCAGCCTGTCGCAGGATAATCAACGGATAACGTAGCATTTACCGATGGCGTCATTATAATGACGCCTGTTCATGCCCGCGGTATGTTGGCTACGTCCGTTGTAATCAGGAAATTTCATGGAAAATCAACCTAAGTTGAATAGCAGTAAAGAAGTTATCGCTTTTCTGGCCGAACGATTCCCACAGTGTTTCAGTGCTGAAGGCGAAGCACGCCCGCTGAAAATTGGTATTTTTCAGGATCTGGTGGCGCGTGTTGAGGGTGAGATGAATCTCAGCAAAACCCAACTTCGTTCCGCTTTACGTCTTTATACGTCCAGCTGGCGCTACCTGTACGGCATCAAAGCGGGTGCGACCCGTGTTGATCTCGACGGTAACCCTTGTGGCGTTCTGGATGAACAGCATGTGACTCACGCTCGCCAGCAGCTCGAAGAAGCCAAAGCGCGTGTGCAGGCCCAGCGTGCTGAGCAGCAGGCGAAAAAACGCGAAGCCGCCATTGCTGCGGGTGAGCCTGTCGATGCGCCACGTCGTGAACGCAAACCGCGTCCGGCTGCACCGCGCAAAGACGCAGGAGCAACCAAGCCACGCAATGCCGCCAAACCGGCCGCTGCTAAAGCGCCACGCCCGGAGCGTGAAGAGCGTTTTACCCCTGTATCAGATCTGTCTGCATTGACCGTGGGCCAGGCCCTGAAAGTTAAAGCAGGCAACAATGCAATGGACGCCACGGTTCTGGAAATCACCAAAGATGGCGTTCGTGTACAGCTGACTTCTGGTATGTCAATGATTGTACGCGCAGAACATTTGATGTTCTGAAACGGAGGCCGGGCCAGGCATGAACAAACTCTTTAAGGTCACCGCGCTCGCTGGCATGCTGTTAATGGCAGGCCAGTCGTTCGCCGTGGACGATATTACGCAGGCTTCCCAGATTCCCGTTCTTAAGGAAGAGGCGCAGCACGCGACGGTGAGCGAGCGTGTCACGTCTCGCTTTACCCGTTCTCATTATCGCCAGTTCGATCTTGATAACGCGTTCTCGGCGAAAATTTTTGACCGCTATCTCAACCTGCTGGATTACAGTCACAACGTGCTGCTGGCAAGTGATATCGCGCAGTTTGAACCGCGTAAAACGCAGATTGGCGACGAGCTGCGCAGCGGTAAGCTGGATGTTTTTTACGATCTCTACAATCTGGCGCAAAAACGCCGCTTTGAGCGCTATCAGTATGCGCTGAAAGTGCTTGAGCGCCCGATGGATTTCACCGGCAACGACAGCTTCAATCTGGACCGCAGCAAAGCACCCTGGCCGAAAGGTCAGGCCGAGCTGAATGCGCTGTGGGATGGCAAAGTGAAGTATGACGAGCTGAGCCTGAAGCTGGCAGGTAAAAACGACAAAGAGATCCGCGATACGCTGACTCGTCGTTATAAATTCGCGATTCGTCGCCTGGCCCAGACTAACAGTGAAGATGTGTTCTCGCTGGCGATGACTTCGTTTGCCCACGAAATCGATCCTCACACCAATTATCTTTCCCCGCGTAACACTGAGCAGTTCAACACTGAAATGAGCCTTTCTTTAGAAGGGATCGGTGCTGTGCTGCAAATGGACGATGACTACACCGTCATCAACTCCATGGTGGCTGGCGGCCCGGCTGCGAAGAGCAAAGCGATTAGCGTAGGCGATCGTATTGTCGGTGTAGGCCAGACAGGCAAGGCAATGGTCGATGTGATCGGCTGGCGTCTTGATGACGTGGTGGCGCTGATCAAAGGGCCGAAGGGCAGTAAAGTTCGCCTGGAAATTTTGCCTGCGGGCAAAGGCACGAAAACACGTATCGTGACGCTGACGCGTGAACGTATTCGTCTCGAAGACCGCGCTGTGAAAATGTCCGTTAAAACGGTAGGTTCGCAAAAAGTGGGCGTGCTGGATATTCCTGGTTTCTATGTCGGTCTGACGGATGACGTCAAAGCGCAACTGCAGAAGCTGGATAAACAGAATGTCAGCAGCATTATCATTGACCTGCGTAGTAACGGTGGCGGTGCACTGACAGAAGCGGTTTCGCTTTCTGGCCTGTTTATCCCTTCCGGCCCTGTGGTTCAGGTGCGTGATAACAACGGTAAAGTTCGCGAAGACAGCGACACCGACGGCGTTGTTTATTACAAAGGCCCGCTGGTGGTGCTGGTCGACAGATTCAGTGCTTCTGCGTCGGAAATCTTTGCCGCAGCAATGCAGGACTATGGTCGTGCGCTGATTGTGGGTGAGCCAACCTTCGGCAAAGGCACCGTTCAGCAATACCGTTCACTGAACCGTATTTACGATCAGATGCTGCGTCCCGAATGGCCTGCTCTGGGTTCCGTTCAGTACACCATTCAGAAGTTCTATCGCATTAATGGCGGCAGTACTCAGCGTAAAGGTGTCACGCCGGATATCATGATGCCGACAGGCAGCGAAGAGACGGAAACGGGCGAGAAGTTTGAAGATAATGCGCTGCCGTGGGATAGCATTAATGCTGCGACCTACGTCAAATCAGGTGATCTGACGCCATTTGGCCCAGAATTGCTGAAAGCGCATAATGATCGTATCGCCAAAGATCCAGAATTCCAGTACATCATGAAAGATATTGCTCGCTTTAATGCACTCAAAGAGCGCCGCAATATTGCCTCACTGAATTACGCTCAGCGTGAGAAAGAGAATGAGGAAGATGATGCTACACGTCTGGCTCGTATCAACGATCGCTACAAGCGTGAAGGCAAACCACCGTTGAAGAAACTGGACGATTTGCCGAAGGATTATCAGGAACCGGATCCGTATCTGGATGAAACTGTTCATATTGCCGTCGATTTAGCGGATATGGAAAAAGACAGACCGGCGGCCGATCCGAAAGCCACCAAGTAATCCCCCAACAGGCACAAGAAATTGTGCCTGTTTTTTTATCTGCCTCTTCAGCCCGTCAGCGAGTTGCCTGTTAATGTAAAGTTGTGTTTTTCTCGTGACTTAGCGGCCTCCGATAGTTGAAAATCCTCGTAATACCCATACGATATGGGGTATCGCATAGTGCGTATTGTTATAACGAGGTTAATAAAATTATGATGCGAATTGCGCTCTTCCTGATGACCAACCTGGCCGTTATGGTGGTGTTTGGGCTGGTGCTAAGCCTGACAGGAATTCAGTCGAGCAGCATGACCGGCTTACTCATCATGGCGCTGCTCTTTGGTTTTGGTGGCTCCATCGTTTCACTGATGATGTCGAAATGGATGGCGCTGAAGTCCGTGGGCGGGGAAGTCATCGAGCAACCACGTAATGAGACTGAACGCTGGTTGATGAACACAGTGGCACAGCAGTCACGTCAGGCAGGCATCGCCATGCCGCAGGTTGCGGTGTATCACGCGCCGGACATCAACGCGTTTGCTACCGGTGCTCGCCGTGATGCCTCTCTGGTGGCTGTCAGCACCGGGTTGCTGCAAAACATGAGTCGTGACGAAGCGGAAGCTGTTATCGCGCACGAAATCAGCCACATCGCGAACGGTGACATGGTGACCATGACCCTGATTCAGGGGGTGGTGAACACCTTCGTTATCTTTATCTCCCGCGTTATCGCGCAGATTGCAGCCGGTTTCCTTGGTGGCAACCGCGATGAAGGGGAATCCAGCAACGGCAACCCGCTGATTTACTTCGCCGTCGCAACGGTACTGGAACTGGTGTTTGGTATTCTGGCCAGCATCATCACCATGTGGTTCTCACGTCACCGTGAATTCCACGCGGATGCGGGGTCAGCCAAACTGGTTGGCCGCGAGAAGATGATTGCCGCGCTCCAGCGCCTGAAAACCAGCTATGAGCCGCAGGAAGCCAGCAGCATGATGGCGTTTTGCATCAACGGGAAGGCGAAGTCTATGAGCGAGCTGTTCATGACTCACCCACCGCTGGACAAACGCATCGAAGCGCTGCGCAGCGGCGAGTATCTGAAATAACACATTCACAGCACGACCCTAAGCGAAGCGCCTCATTTGAGGCGCTTTTTTTATGCGCCAGCGCGCGGTTGCGTGATGCGCAGACCGCTGACAATAGCGGCTACCACCGCCAGGCTGCCTGCGAGGAGCAGCGACGTATGAGTGCCGTGCGTCCCAAAGAGGTTGAACATCAGTGCCACCAATGCGGCCCCGGTACTTTGTCCAAGCAAACGCGCGGTGCCTAGCATCCCGCTGGCGCCACCGCTTCGGTTGCGCGGGGCAGAAGATACGATGGTGTGGTTATTGGGCGACTGGAACAGGCCAAAACCTGCGCCGCACAGGATCATCCGCCAGATAATATCCAGGTCGTGCGGCGATGAGGGCAGCAAAGCCAATGCAAACAGCCCGCAGGCCATGACGGCCAGGCCCAACGCACCCAACAGCCCTGCGTGAACTTTCTCAATCAGATAACCGGCGAGAGGTGCCATTACCATGGTGGCGAGCGGCCACGGAGTCAGCAACAATCCTGTTTCGACTTCGCTACGCCCCATCATGGATTGCAGGAAGAAGGGAAGAAAAACCAGCGCCAGCATCTGCGCACAGAAGGAACAAATGGACGTGCAGATGGAGAGCGAGAAAATCGGGATGCGCAGTAAATCGACCGGGAGCAGCGGAACTGGCAGCTTCAACTGACGCCGGACAAAGAAGAACCCGACTATCAACATGGTAGCAATTTCAGCCAGAACCAGCTGAAGGGATTGCCCCTGAGCGAAGCTGCTCAGCGCCGTGATCAGCAAACCAAACGTTAAAGCATTCATCACCGCGCTGGGCAGGTCAAAGCGTGAGGCCTGATTGCGAGCTGGGTTTGCTGGCAGGTAACGCATCGCCAAAACGAACGAGATAATCCCCAGTGGTACGTTAATTAAAAACAGCCATTGCCACGAGGCGACAGAAAGGATTGCCGCTGCAATGGTCGGGCCTGCGGCGGAAGACACCGCCACAATGAAGGAGTTGATACCCATTCCGCGGCCAAGAAAACGCTGAGGATAAATCAGACGAATGAGGGCCGTATTGACACTCATTAGTGCAGCGCCGCCAAGCCCTTGTGCGACACGCGCCAGGGTCAACATTTCCAGTGAATGCGACAGGGCGCAGACGAGCGAAGTGCAGGTAAATACCACCAGCCCACATTTATAGATGCGTCGGTAGCCGAACATATCACCCAAAAAGGCGAGGCTGAGTAGCGAGATAACAATCGCAATTTGGTAGGCGTTAACTATCCAGATAGAGGCGGCGGGTGAAGCGTTCAGGTCACTGGCTATGGTCGGCAGGGCCACGTTGGCAATCGCGCCATCGAGCACAGCCATTGAAATGCCGAGAATAATCGTGAGTATTGCGCCGTAGCGCTGCGGGAGCGGCAAGCCGTCGGGGGCTGTTTTATCCATGTGAAAAATAGGTCTTTCTTGAAATCATTATGCAGATAATTATCTTAGCATTGATTATTCAGCAGTATGTCGCAGATTTGTAACGAAGCGAGAGAAGAGTGATTGCGGTGAAAGCCGCGCGAAATTATAATAAAAACCGGTTCTGATTTTTATAAAACAGTCGCGATGAGGTGATGAATGGCAGTTGCGGATTTGGATAAACAGCCAGATTCTGTCTCTTCTGTATTGAAGGTGTTCGGCATTTTGCAGGCCCTTGGGGAAGAGCGTGAGATAGGGATCACCGAGTTGTCACAGCGTGTGATGATGTCGAAAAGCACGGTGTATCGTTTTTTGCAGACCATGAAATCGCTGGGTTATGTGGCGCAGGAAGGCGAATCAGAGAAGTATTCGCTGACCCTCAAGTTGTTCGAGTTGGGTGCGCGCTCTCTGCAAAATGTTGATTTGATTCGCAGCGCCGATATTCAGATGCGTGAGCTGTCTCGCCTGACCAAAGAGACCATCCACCTTGGCGCACTGGATGAAGACAGCATCGTCTACATCCACAAAATTGACTCGATGTATAACCTGCGTATGTATTCGCGGATTGGGCGCCGTAACCCGCTGTATAGCACCGCGATTGGTAAAGTGCTGCTGGCGTGGCGTGACCGCGAAGAAGTGAAGCAGATTCTGGAGCATGTGGAGTATAAGCGCAGCACAGAGCGTACTATCAGCGACACCGAAGAGCTGCTGCCGTTGCTCGATCTGGTGCGCGAGCAAGGCTATGGTGAGGACAACGAAGAGCAGGAAGAAGGTTTGCGCTGTATCGGCGTGCCGGTCTTCGACCGTTTTGGCGTGGTGATTGCAGGTCTGAGTATTTCCTTCCCGACGCTGCGTTTTTCCGAAGAACGTTTGCACGAATATGTCAGCATGCTGCACACCGCGGCGCGCAAAATTTCAGAACAGATGGGTTACAACGACTATCCATTTTGATAGCTGATACCACAAAAAACGCCGCACTTGATGCGGCGTTTTTGTATCGCTACGTTGCCGTTATCCTTTGTCGACAACCACTTCACTTTTGCGCAGTACAGGGCAGTTAGTTAACCCGATAATGCCACTGTCTGAATGAATGTATTGTGCGGTACTTGTGCCACGCGCGGTGACATATTTACACTGTAATCCCAGTCCACCGGCATTCTCATTGCTGCCAATAAGTACTCCATAGCCCGTTAAAAGCAGTGCGATCCAAACAATCGCGAGTACAATAATTGTACGAATCATCAAGCGCATATATGCCTCATTATTTTGACTTCCGTGCATAAGAGTAGTTTGTTCACGCTCTGAAACAAGTCGATGATTCCTAAAATGAACAGTCTCCAGTACAGTTAGCCGCGGTTTAAGGTTAGCGTGCTAATCTGTTGGCAAATGTGGTTACCCGGAGTGTGGAGTGAAAAAGTTACGGTGGGTCATTCTGATTGTTATCCTTCTGCTGGTATGTACATTGCTGTGGACCCAGATGATTAACGTGCTGTGCGATCAGGATGTTCAGTTTTTCAGCGGTATTTGCACCATCAATAAATTCATTCCCTGGTAAGCTTTTTTCTTGCCGATGATTTCCTTCCTCAGGCTGAGTGGTAGAATGAAGGCTTCAATTTGAGGTGGTGAAATGATTGATTTGATGAATTCCGGCATGCTTAATCTGGCCTCGCTGGCAGTTTCTTTACTGGTACTGGTCATCGGTCTTGTGCTGTGGTTCTTTGTAAACCGTGCAAGCTCCCGCAGCAATGAGCAGATTGAACTTCTGGAAGCACTTCTGGATCAGCAAAAGCGTCAAACGGCCTTACTGCGTCGTCTTTGTGAAGCGAACGAACCGGAGAAAGTTGAACCGGCAAAACCCGTAGAGCAAGAACAGGCTCAGGAAGAAGGTGACGATTTTATCCGTCTGGTGGCGGAACGTTGAGTCAGCACTCCTCCCGGTGGCCTTTGACTACCGGGAAGGGCATAACCCCAACGCTATACTCTTTTCTTCTTAATTATCACTTATCAGTCTTGACCTCCCTGACTATTCTCCGCACTCCACTTGCAAAATTTTTTTAATAATGTCTTTGCTTTTTTAGAAGATAGATTCCTAAACGCAGCGAAACGTTTTTATTGCGCCATAATGAGGCGTTGTCATACGAGATTCATTATTATGGTGCATCATCGCTCATATTTAACGCTGATATATTCCCTGAACTTTATAAGTATGGTCACTTCAGTCTGAAGCATATTTATGCAGGATTCTTTCGAAGGTTAGAAAAATGTCGGGTTTGCGCGGAGCGTCCTCGACAGATCTAAACGTATTGAGCTAGGGTAAAAAAGTGTTAGAAACGCTGTGTGCGACTACTGTCACAGGTTGTCCAGCGCAGCAGATAGAAGAGGGAAAGAGGCGCATAAATGTGCAGACAAACAAACTTTGTTTTGGGATTTGTGCGACCGATCGAGTCACGTTTAAAAATGGCTTGCCATTATTAACGTTGTATGTGATAACACGTTTTGGGTTAAACGAGGTACAGTTCTGTCTATGTGTGGCATTTTCAGTAAAGAAGTCCTGAGTAAACACGTTGTCGTTGAATACCGCTTCTCTGCCGAACCTTATATTAGTGCCTCATGCAGTAATG
>NZ_JBOFIN010000001.1:0-58104 GCF_051650185.1 Scandinavium sp. | reverse complement strand
CGGGAAAAATGGGAAGCTAATAATCGGGGCGATGATGCGGAAGCTGGCGCAGGTGGCGTATGGCGTCCTGAAATCAGGACGCCCTTTCGATGCCACTCAGCATATGGAAAATGCTTGCGTGGCATAACAGTATCTACACATTGCCCGGTGGCATTTGCGTCCCCTTGTAGGCCCGTGCCAGCGTAGCGCCGCCGGGCAATTCCCCGGCGCCTGCTTTGTGCTATAGTAGCGCCCCCTTTTAACCGGACGCTCAAACTTTCACCATGCTGCCAGAAACACAATCCACCGCTTTTCCTGCACACCGCTTCTCCATCGCACCGATGCTCGACTGGACGGACAGGCATTGTCGTTACTTCCTGCGCCTGCTTTCGCGCCACACGTTGCTGTACACCGAAATGGTGACCACCGGGGCGATCCTTCATGGTAAAGGCGATTATCTGGCCTACAGCGAAGAAGAGCATCCGCTGGCGTTACAGCTTGGTGGAAGCGATCCGGCTGCTTTAGCTCACTGTGCGAAGCTGGCTGAAGAGCGCGGGTATGATGAGATCAACCTGAATGTCGGCTGTCCGTCCGATCGTGTGCAAAACGGCATGTTCGGTGCTTGCCTGATGGGGAATGCTCAACTGGTGGCCGATTGCGTAAAAGCGATGCGCGACGTGGTTTCCATTCCTGTCACCGTCAAAACGCGTATTGGCATTGACGACCAGGACAGCTACGAATTTCTCTGCGATTTCATCAATACCGTTTCCGGTAACGGCGAATGTGAGATGTTTATTATCCACGCGCGTAAAGCCTGGCTTTCTGGCCTGAGCCCGAAAGAAAACCGTGAGATTCCGCCGCTCGACTACCCACTTGTTTATCAGCTCAAGCGTGATTTCCCGCAGCTGACGATGTCGATTAACGGAGGTATCAAATCGCTGGAAGAAGCGAAAACGCATCTTAAGCACATGGATGGCGTGATGGTCGGGCGCGAGGCGTATCAAAACCCAGGCATACTGGCGACCGTTGACCGTGAAATCTTCGGCGTTGAAGGCGCTGATGTCGACCCTGTCGCCGTCGTTCGTGCGATGTACCCCTATATTGAACGTGAGCTGAGCAACGGCACCTATCTGGGCCACGTCACGCGTCATATGCTGGGTCTGTTCCAGGGGATTCCGGGGGCTCGTCAATGGCGTCGCTATCTCAGTGAAAACGCCCACAAAGCGGGTGCCGATATCGAAGTGCTGGAGCAGGCACTGCAACTGGTGGCGAATAAGCGTTAGAAATTCGCTAACAGTTAGTCAAATTGACCACGCCTTGCAACCCCTTGCGAGGCGTTTTTGTATTAATTCAATGAGTTAATTTTGGCATAATTTTTGTAATGGTTATCCCGGTTGCGTTATCTTGAGGGGCATAGCCATGTTTGAACTGTTATTTATCATTGGATTTTTTGTCATGCTGCTGGTGACTGGCGTGTCTGTGCTGGGCATTCTGGCAGCGATTGTGGTGGCTACCGTCTTGATGTTCTTCGGCGGCCTGATAGCGCTGATGATCAAATTGCTGCCGTGGCTGCTGCTGGCGGTCGCCGTGGTGTGGATTATCAGAGCGGTGAAAGCGCCAAAAGTGCCGCAGTATCGCCGCGACGATCGGTGGCGTTATTAAGGGTTTGCGGAGTTCGTCACAACCTGGAAAGGCCAGCATAGGCAGCGCGTCATAACTCTGTCATGCTTACCAGACTAACGAATTCATCGCGCTGTACCCTACATACAGCGAACGATAAAAAAACAGGGCTTCCTTCGGGAAGCCCTAATAATTTGTGCCGATCTCCACGCTTAAGGGATCAGCAAACTGGACCCTTCCGTCGCCCGACTCTCCAGAATCTGATGCGCTCGCTGCGCATCCTTCAGCGGATATTTCTGCGCATCGGCCACATCCACTTTGATAACCCCGCTGGCTATCAGCGAAAACAGTTCATTGCTCGCTTCGGCCAGTTCTTCGCGGTTAGTGATGTAACCCTGTAGCGAAGGGCGTGTCACGTACAGTGAACCTTTCTGATTCAGGATCCCCAGATTTACGCCCGTCACTGCGCCGGAGGAATTACCAAAACTCACCATCAGCCCGCGACGCTGCAGGCAATCGAGCGACGCTTCCCAGGTGTCTTTGCCGACCGAGTCGTACACCACCCGCAGTTTTTTGCCGTGAGTGATTTCTTTCACTCGCTCAACCAGATTTTCCTCGCGGTAATTAATGACCTGCCAGGCTCCGGCCTGTAACGCGCGCTGCGCCTTCTGTGCTGAGCCAACAGTCCCAATCAGCTGCGCGCCCAACGCTTTCGCCCACTGGCAGGCAATCAGCCCCACGCCACCGGCAGCCGCATGAAACAGGAACGGTTCATTTGGTTTGATTTCATGCGTTTTACGCAGCAGATAGAACACGGTCAGCCCTTTCAGGAAAGAGGCCGCCGCTTGTTCATAAGAGATGGCTGAGGGCAGGATGGCGGCTTTATCGGCGGGCACGTTGTGCACGGTACTGTAAGCACCGAGAGCAGACTGTGCGTAGACCACGCGGTCACCCGCTTTGATGTGTTTTACGCCGCTGCCGACTTTACTGACCACCCCTGCCGCTTCGGTACCAAGACCGCTCGGCAGCGCGGGTGGTGGGTAAAGGCCGCTGCGAATATAGGTATCTATATAGTTGATTCCGATGGCTTTGTTTTCCACCTGAATCTCGTTTTCTTTGGGGTCGGTTGGGGTGAAGTCGACGGGCTTCAGTACCTCAGGCCCACCGTGCTGATGAAACTCAATTCGCGTTGCCATGCTATCCTCCAGATATCGTTTAGGAGCATCAGATATGATAATCTTACGGCCCACTCTTTAACCCGGTAACTCCATTCACTATGGCAGGAAATAAACCCTTCAACAAACAACAGACTGAACCCCGCGAGCGCGATCCACAGGTCGCCGGGTTGAAAGTACCGCCGCACTCGATTGAAGCGGAACAGTCGGTGTTGGGCGGTTTAATGCTGGATAACGAGCGCTGGGACGACGTTGCTGAACGCGTCGTGGCGGAAGATTTCTATACCCGTCCGCATCGCCATATTTTCACCGAAATGGCGAAATTGCAGGAAACCGGCAGCCCGATTGACCTGATTACGCTCGCGGAATCGCTGGAGCGGGAAGGGCAACTGGACAGCGTCGGCGGGTTTGCCTATCTGGCAGAACTGTCTAAAAACACGCCAAGTGCGGCGAACATCAGCGCTTATGCCGATATCGTGCGTGAACGTGCCGTTGTGCGTGAGATGATCTCGGTGGCGAATGAAATCGCCGAAGCTGGTTTTGACCCCCAAGGGCGCACCAGTGAAGACCTGCTGGATCTGGCCGAATCGCGCGTTTTCAAAATCGCGGAAAGCCGGGCCAATAAAGACGAAGGGCCGCAAAATATTGCCGAAGTGCTCGACGCCACCGTGGCCCGTATCGAACAGCTGTTCCAGCAGCCGCACGATGGCGTCACTGGCGTTAACACCGGCTATGACGATCTGAATAAAAAGACCGCTGGTTTGCAGCCGTCGGACTTGATTATCGTCGCGGCTCGTCCGTCGATGGGTAAAACCACTTTTGCGATGAACCTCGTCGAAAATGCGGCGATGTTGCAGGATAAGCCGGTGCTTATCTTCAGTCTTGAGATGCCCTCCGAACAGATCATGATGCGTTCTCTCGCCTCGCTGTCGCGCGTTGACCAGACCCGTATTCGTACCGGGCAGCTCGACGATGAAGACTGGGCGCGTATCTCCGGCACCATGGGCATCTTGCTCGAAAAACGAAACATCTACATTGATGATTCTTCCGGCCTGACGCCAACGGAAGTGCGTTCGCGCGCGCGTCGTATTGCCCGTGAGCACGGCGGTATCGGGCTCATCATGATTGACTACCTCCAATTGATGCGCGTGCCGTCGCTGTCGGACAACCGTACTCTCGAGATTGCTGAGATCTCTCGCTCCCTCAAGGCGCTCGCCAAAGAGCTCCAGGTGCCGGTTGTGGCGCTGTCACAGCTTAACCGTTCCCTGGAACAGCGTGCGGATAAGCGCCCGGTGAACTCGGATCTGCGTGAATCGGGTTCCATCGAGCAGGATGCCGACTTGATCATGTTTATCTATCGTGACGAGGTTTATCACGAAAACAGCGACCTGAAAGGGATCGCGGAAATCATTATTGGTAAGCAGCGTAACGGCCCCATCGGTACAGTTCGCCTGACCTTTAACGGACAATGGTCGCGTTTCGATAACTACGCAGGCCCTCAGTATGATGATGAGTAATTTCTAAGGAATTCAAATGCAAGCGGCAACTGTAGTCATTAACCGCCGCGCTCTGCGACACAATCTGCAACGCCTGCGTGAACTGGCTCCCGCCAGTAAGCTCGTTGCAGTCGTGAAAGCGAACGCCTACGGACACGGTCTTCTGGAGACCGCGCGAACGCTCCCCGATGCCGATGCTTTCGGTGTCGCCCGCCTGGAAGAGGCTGTGCGCCTGCGAGAAGGCGGCATTCGCCAGCCTGTGCTCCTGCTGGAAGGCTTTTTCAATGCCAGCGATCTGCCACTGATTTCCGCACAGGGTTTTCAAACGGCTGTCCACAACCCTGAACAGCTGGAAGCGCTGGAGCAGGCTGATTTGCCTGAACCCATCACGGTCTGGATGAAGCTCGACACCGGTATGCACCGCCTCGGCGTTCGCCCGGAAGAGGCCACGGCGTTTTATCAGCGTCTGAGCCAGTGTAAAAACGTTCGTCAGCCTGTAAACGTGGTCAGCCATTTTGCGCGCGCAGATGAACCTGAATGTGGCGCGACCGAACAGCAGCTCGACATTTTCACCACCTTTACTGAAGGCAAGCCGGGCCAGCGCTCCATTGCCGCTTCCGGCGGCATTCTGCTGTTCCCGCAGTCGCATTTCGACTGGGTTCGTCCGGGCATTATTCTCTACGGTGTATCGCCGCTGGAAGGCAAACCGTGGGGTGAGGATTTTGGCTTCAAGCCGGTGATGTCACTGACGTCCAGCCTGATCGCCGTACGCGAACATAAAGCAGGGGAACCCGTAGGTTATGGTGGCACCTGGACCAGCGAACGCGATACCCGTCTCGGCGTAGTGGCGATGGGCTATGGCGACGGATATCCACGCGCGGCACCCACAGGCACGCCAGTGCTGGTCAACGGACGTGAAGTGCCGATTGTCGGCCGTGTGGCAATGGACATGATTTGCGTCGATCTGGGGCCAGAAGCTCAAGAGAAAGCAGGTGATAGCGTCGTGCTGTGGGGCGAAGGCCTGCCGGTTGAACGTATCGCAGAAATCACAAAAGTAAGTGCTTACGAACTTATCACGCGCCTGACTTCAAGGGTTGCGATGAAGTACCTCGACTAAAACCCAGACCGGTGTACTGACTCGTACACCGGTCTGAAGCTGTTTACCAGAGCCTAGCGACGTTGGTGAATGGCTTGCAAAATAGCGTCACGTAGCTCTCCTTCCGTTGCATTTCGCGACGTCAGCGGTACCCGCGCTCTGTCATTTTCCATCACCAGGCGTGCCAGCATGATCATGTCCTCACGGGTGACACCCGCCGGCAGGCGTGGATTATCGGTGATGGGATTGCCACGATGAACAAATTCGCCCGGCGTCGTGCTGTCAAAAACGGTGTAGCCGACGACAGGATCTTGCGGCAACGGCTCTCCGTTGTAACACAAGCGGTGTGTCCCGTTGATGCTCCAGCGTTGCAGTTGGCTGGTGCGGTAATCCTGACCATTCTCTACGAAACCGACCGCACGTGTTGCGCGATAGGAGACCATCGTTCCGCCGTTATCGTGATCGCTGGGCGCGCGGCCGAGCTCAATGCGGACGCGGCAAAATTCGTGAGTTGTACGGTTGTATAAATAGCAGGACGCGAATGAATTTGCAGGTTGAGTAAACCAGGAGATACACATATTGCCTACCTTTTTTAATTTACAGGGAATGAGTGAATGCATTTCGTTGTAAATGCCATTCAACATTAATCGGCCTGGTGACGGCTGAAAATATGGACGTGATCATAGGTCGTTCAGAATATGCAGGTGGGCGTTATGTTAATTTGAATAACGTTGTATATTAGCAGTGCTTAAATATTGCCTCTTTCTATGATATTCATCATAGGTCAAATGCTGTCTTCACCCTTTGTTTTTAGGATTCATACTAAAAACGCTTTGATACAGTAGGTATGAGAACGTGAGAAAATAAACACAGCAAGAGGTTGCGTTGTTATGAATATTTTGATGGTTGATGAGCTTCCTATATATATTCAAGGTATGCGGGTCGAGCTTGGTAAAATAATGCCGGATTGTCATATTCTTGATGCTAATAATTCGAGTGATGCCATTAATATTATCTATGATTCTCCAGTCTCGCTTATTTTGCTGGATGGGGAGATGGAGTGCACCGATTTCATCCTGTTTTTGTCTCAGCATTACCCGACGATCCCTGTCGTGGTTATGCTCAGGAAAATGGACGGGAAGTTGTTCAGCTATTACATACGGCAGAATGTTAAGGGGCTTATTACGAAAGGCCAGTCGGTTGAAAAAATAAGCCTTGTTTTAAAAATGGTGCTTTCCGGGCATGTTTGTTTTCCGGAGCAGACTGTTGTTGCCTTAACGGAGAAATCCGATAACACGTTGGGTCAGCTGAGCCATCGGCAAAAGGAGGTGTTGAGCCTGCTGGCAAATGGCGGCACCAACAAGCAGATTGGCCGACAGTTGAATATCAGCGCAGGTACGGTAAAAGTGCATCTTGAGTCTATTTTTAATCGCCTTCAGGTTCATAATCGAACGCAAGCCGCGCGGCTCTGGCTTAAATATATGGGCCATTACTGAGATCGTGATGAGTCGTTTTTATGCCATCGGGTTATTAATCTGTGGTTGAATAAAAGCGCGAATGGCTGAATGTCCGTCGCGCTTTTATTGTCAGATCTTAGCGATAAAATAACCACACACAATAAGCAATGTGCCAAAATCCTGAAGTAGCCAAAAAGGAATGCTGTCGGCAATATCCTCAACGCCAAAAAATAGCATGTTAAGGTTAATTCCGCTCTGTGCAAATAACCCAAAAGCGAGCGCCGCCAGACCGACTTTATAGACGACAGACAGATGGGTAATTCTTCGGCTGTAGGCGCAAAACAGGATAACCAGGGAAGTACTCAGATCAACCATGATGGTGAAAAAAAGCAGCCACCATTCTGTCAGTGAGTTCATTATTATTCCTCATTTTTATTGCGGCTATTTGTGGCGAGCGTCGGGACACTTTCGCGGCTGACTCGCTTTTTGAGTTCTCCGGCAACATCAAAGATATCTTGTTGTTCATGACGACGGAAAAAATTCGCCAGCCAGACAATCAGCCCATTGCTCATCGCGCCGACGATATAACCCAGGCCTAACGTCAAATCTGATTCATTGAGATCGATTTTAAGCCAGCGAGCGGTAAACCCGCCGAGTGCAAAAGCGGCGCACATGCTGATGCTGCCGATAATGACGCCGGCAATAAACCGGCTGTGCTGTTGCAATCTTCGCGGCTGCCAGAAAAAAGAGACGCTAACGCCACCGAAAAGCCCGGCGACGGCCAGGAGCCCTTCGTTAATCAGCGTCGTGTTAATCACATCGCTCATGAGACACTCCTCAGGAAAATCCTGCGCCGTACACAAACCTGGCGTACGGCGCAGTTGATTACTGACAGGGTTCAACTTCCAGGAAGTTCTGGTATTTATCTGGCGAAATAAACTTAGTCGCCGAGCTCTGGCTATAAATCAGACGCTTGTTGCTGCGATACCCGCGGCTGACATCAATATCCGCGCTGTACCAGTTTTGTGCAGCGGGCAGAGCCGAATTACGGTAGCTGTCGCCCCCAATCATCTTGCCGTTTGTAGGTTTTACCCCCCACAGCGTCTCATCGTCTTTCCCTGACCAGCCGAGTTTTTTTGCCTCATCGCTGGTGATATAGCCGCCCGGCAGCCGACCGTTTTGGTTTAACGAACGCAGGGTGGTCGCGAGCTTTGCCGTATCAAGAATTTTCGCCGCGCCATGATCGGCAAGCTCCTGATTGAGTTTGCTGACTTCGTCTTCGCACGTAGCTGCCGTGGCGGCGTGACAAATAAAAACACCTGATAAGACAAAGGCTAATGCTGTTTTATGCACTGATTTCATCGGGTTATTCCTGTGGAGTTGAGGTTGATCTAGCTGAGGAAAAGCTTCATTTCTGCATCACGCCGACGCGTTAAACCCGCCAGCACTTTGCCTCCTGCTTTATTCCAGCTTTTAAATTGCAGCGCTGCGTTCTGAGTCTCACCGGCATTCAATTTTTTCAGCAGCGTCGATTTTTTCAGGCTGCCGACGCCCAGGTTAAAAGCGAACGAGACCAGGGCATCAAACTGGTTCTGAGTGACGTTGACCTTCAGTAATTTTTTGACGCCCTCTTCGGTACGTCGCAGATCTTTGCGCAGCAGGTTTTTGGCTTCGCCGGTGGTACTTTCACCAGAGTATTCATCTCTTCTTTGAGAATGAGATGGCCGTAGCCGATGGTCCATAAACCGACAGCATCACGGTAACGCTCCAGCTTCAGCCCTTCGTACTCGCAAATCAGCTTGATACCTTTCTCACCAGTGTTTTCAGGTTTGGCACTCATGATGCTGTCTCCTCAGGTTTGGCAATCGGAACCACTTTGTTGGTGTACTCGTCAATTAACCGCATCACGCTCTCTGGCGGTTCGAGCACCGTAAACTGCATTTCTACATCGACATGTCGGCTGTCACGGCCACCTTGCGTGTCGCTTGAAGGGGACATGCTGACGTGAAAGCGACCAAACTCGTTTTCACCGTTCTGCTGAGCGGGGGTTTGCACGCCTTCGGTACGGATAGTCAGATTGACCTTCATTTTTTCCAGCATCAGCCCGCGCGGCGTAGACAAGGCAATAAGCGGGAGATTGAAATAATGCTTATCATCAAGCCCAAGCTGCACTGTACGCGGCTGGAGCGAGCCGTCTTCGGCAGGTTCGAAGAAGGGATCCAATGCTTTCATATACTGCTGGGCAATCATTTCGTTTGCCGCTGTCGCGGCGTATTGCATTCCCCGGGTAATGTCCTCCAGCGTCACCGGCGCACTGGATCCGCCGGAAGGCGGCAGAGGGGGGCGATTCCCCTTTTCTGGCGGCGGGGGCGGTGGCGCGGGTGGGGATTCTTCGCTTCCTTGTGACGGGGTTGCCTCTGGTTCGTTCTCCTTTCCACCCTGTAACCATTTTTTGAACGGCATATCTCTCTCCTGAAAAGAGGCCACCAGAGGTGGCCTTATCCGCGGTAATTGGGAGAATTATTTCGTCTGCGGTTGCTGCGCCGGAGCGGCAGCCGTTACCGGTTTGGTTTTGGCTTCGGTCAGATAATCAATCACGCGCATCAGGGCTTCCGGCGGATCCTGGCGTTTTACCTGGGTGTGAATTGAGTATTTGGCGCGAGTATCGGTAGAGCGAGTCTGCTCGGATTTGTGAGAGACCTTGCCGGAAAGTTTTGCTTTGACCGGGCCCCAACCCAACGACACTTCAGTAGAGGCTTCTGCATCGGTGCTGCTGGAGCTGGCTTCGCTCTGACTCACTTCCAGCTCGAAGTCGATGGTGCCTTCTTCAATGGAAATAATCGGGTGAGAAATGGCGGCCAGCAGGGGGATGGACATCTTTTTCGTCAGCACACCTTTGCTGACGCCTTGCTCGTCAACCACGGTTTCGTCGTAGTCGAATTCAATCGCCACGGCTTTGCCATCTTTGATACAGACCGACAGCAGGAAGTCGGTGTAGGACTTGCTGGCCTGAACCTGCGCTTTGATCATCGCCTGCAGTGGGCCGCCAATCATATGTTCCAACGGCAAGGCGTTAATCACTGAACCAATAAATTGTAAATCCATAGTGTGTTCCTCAACGTAGTCATTGCGCGGTTGCGCAGCTCTTAACCTACGGAGATACAAGGGATTGCACTATTTGGCGGATGGCGTAACGGCGGGCGGAAGAAGGCCGATGACAAATGGCAGAGTCTTTTTGCCTTCACCTCTCGATCTTAGGGCGGCTGCGGTTTATTGTGGTGATTCCTGCCCTGTGTAACCCTGGAGAATCATCGCGTGTTTCAGAAAGTTGACGCCTACGCTGGCGATCCCATCCTTTCGCTGATGGAAAAATTCAAAGAAGATCCCCGTAGTGACAAAGTGAACCTCAGCATCGGTCTTTATTACAATGAAGACGGCATTATCCCGCAATTACAGGCGGTTGCTGAAGCGGAGGCGCGCCTTAACGCCGCACCGCACGGGGCTTCGGTCTATTTGCCGATGGAAGGTCTGAACACTTACCGCAACGGTATCGCGCCTTTACTGTTTGGTGCCGACCACCCGGTATTGCAGCAAAATCGCGTGGCGACTATCCAGACGCTGGGCGGTTCCGGCGCGCTGAAAGTGGGGGCTGATTTCCTCAAGCGCTACTTCCCAGGTTCAAAAGTGTGGGTCAGCGACCCGACATGGGAAAACCACATCGCCATATTTGAAGGGGCTGGCTTCGAAGTAAGTACTTACCCATGGTTTGACGATGAGACCAACGGCGTGCGTTTTGAAACATTGCTGGAGAAGCTCAACAGCCTGCCAGAAAAAGATATCGTTCTGCTCCATCCTTGCTGCCACAACCCGACGGGTGCGGATCTCACCGATGCCCAATGGGATGCGGTGACGGAAGTCCTGAAAGCACGCAACCTTATCCCATTCCTCGACATCGCCTATCAGGGCTTTGGCGCAGGCATGGAAGAAGATGCGTACGCCATTCGCACCATTGCCAGCGCAGGCCTGCCGGTGTTGGTCAGCAACTCATTCTCCAAAATTTTCTCTCTGTATGGCGAGCGCGTCGGCGGGCTTTCTGTCGTGTGTGAAGACAGCGACGTTGCCAGCCGCGTGCTTGGTCAGTTGAAAGCGACCGTACGTCGTAACTACTCCAGCCCGCCTAATTTTGGTGCGCAGGTGGTGTCGGCCGTGCTCAACAATGCTGATCTGAAAGCCTCCTGGCTTGCGGAAGTGGAAGCCATGCGCACCCGCATTCTGGCGATGCGTCAGGAACTGGTCACTGCGCTGAAGCAGGCGATGCCGGAGGGGAATTTTGATTACCTGCTGAAGCAGCGCGGCATGTTCAGCTATACCGGGCTGAGCGCCGCTCAGGTCGATCGTCTGCGTGAAGAGTTCGGCGTCTATCTGATTGCCAGCGGGCGTATGTGCGTGGCGGGGCTCAACTCGCGTAACGTTCAGCGTGTCGCCCAGGCGTTCTCTGCTGTTATGTAAGTACTCACTTACGCTGGCTTTTGCTCTCAGGCAAGGCCAGCGATTTTAAAGCCATGGCGAAAGTGAGGGTTTGTGATCATCACCCTTTTCTATGACATTCATCGTCAATATTCCTTCCCTTCATGTGTTTGCGCGGTTAAGGTCAACCTGACTGCTGATCAGTCCTCCTCCTCGAAAAAATAAAAACTGGCTCATTCAGGGATAAAAATGCGCAAAATTAGCCTGGCGCTTGGCGCCGCTTGTTTGCTGTTTACGTTAAACAGCGCTGTTGTCGATGCCCATGCTTCCTCGCCATCTCCGCTGTATGTGGGGACAAATGTTGCGAAACTTGCCGAACAAGCGCCCATTCATTGGGTTTCTGTGGCGCAAATTGAAAACACTCTGCTGGGCCGCCCGCCGATGGCCGTGGGATTCGATATTGATGACACCGTGTTGTTCTCAAGCCCAGGTTTTTGGCGCGGTAAAAAAACGTATTCACCAGACAGTGAAGCTTATCTGAAGAACCCGGAGTTCTGGGAAAAAATGAACAACGGCTGGGACGAGTTCAGCATTCCGAAAGAAGTGGCTCGCTCGCTGATTGCGATGCACGTGAAGCGCGGCGACAGCATTTACTTTGTGACTGGCCGTAGCCAGACCAAAACCGAAACCGTCACCAAAACCCTGCAGGATGATTTCCTGATCCCTGCGGCTAACATGAACCCTGTGATTTTTGCCGGGGATGAGCCTGGGCAAAACACCAAAACGCAGTGGTTGCAGAGCAAGAACATCAAGCTGTTTTACGGTGACTCTGATAACGACATCACCGCCGCCCATGACGTAGGTGCCCGCGGAATCCGCGTTTTACGCGCCTCGAACTCAACCTACAAACCGTTGCCCAATGCCGGTGCGTACGGCGAAGAAGTCATCGTTAATTCTGAATATTGATCGCTGAAAACGGCAGACGCCAGGTCTGCCGTTTTTTTAATCAGTTTCGTTTCCCCTTTCCCCCGACTTGCTGCACACTTAGTCAGAAGATCTTCATGGCAGAACGCGGCATCGTGCCGCTGGGCTACAAGGGGAATAACGATGACCATTTCGGAGTTACTGCAATATTGCATGAGCAAGCCCGGTGCGGAACAGAGCGTTCACAGCGACTGGAAAGCCACGCAGATTAAAGTCTCAGACGTGTTGTTTGCGATGGTGAAAGAGGTGGAAGGCCGCCCGGCGACGTCGCTGAAAACCAGCCCTGAACTGGCAGACTTGCTGCGTCAACAGCACGGTGACGTCCGGCCAAGTCAGCATTTGAATAAAGCACACTGGAGCACCGTGTATCTTGACGGCACGCTGCCGGATTCGCAGATTTACTACCTGGTGGATGCCTCATATCAGCAGGCGATGGGGCTGCTGCCGGAAGCGGTCCGACAGCAGCTTGCAGACTGATTACAGCATAGGTTTGAGGAAGCGTGCCGTGTGCGAGGCTTCGCACTCTGCCACGGTTTCTGGCGTGCCTGAAACCAGGATTTCGCCGCCGCCGCTGCCGCCTTCCGGACCGAGGTCGACAATCCAGTCCGCGGTTTTAATCACGTCGAGGTTGTGCTCAATCACCACGATGGTGTTGCCCTGGTCACGAAGTTGATGCAGGACGTCCAGCAGTTGCTGAATATCCGCAAAGTGCAGACCGGTGGTCGGCTCATCGAGGATGTAGAGCGTCTGGCCCGTACCGCGTTTTGACAGCTCACGTGCCAGTTTCACACGTTGAGCCTCACCGCCGGACAACGTTGTTGCGGATTGCCCCAGGCGAATGTAGGTCAGGCCGACATCCATCAACGTTTGCAGCTTCCGCGCCAGCGCTGGTACGGCATCAAAGAACTCGCGTGCTTCTTCAATGGTCATATCCAGCACTTCGTGGATGGCCTTGCCCTTATACTTAATCTCCAGCGTTTCGCGGTTGTAGCGTTTGCCTTTGCACTGGTCGCACGGCACGTAGATATCCGGCAGGAAGTGCATCTCAACCTTGATAACCCCATCGCCCTGACAGGCTTCGCAGCGTCCGCCGCGCACGTTAAAGCTGAAGCGGCCCGGCGTATAACCGCGCGCACGGGATTCCGGCACGCCAGCAAACAGCTCGCGAACAGGCGTGAAAATGCCTGTATAGGTTGCCGGGTTAGAGCGCGGCGTGCGGCCGATTGGGCTCTGGTCGATATCGATAACTTTGTCGAAATGCTCAAGGCCAGAGACATCACGATAGGGCGCAGGTTCTGCGATGGTCGCGCCGTTGAGCGCGCGCTGAGCTATCGGGAACAGCGTGTCGTTAATCAGCGTCGATTTCCCGGAGCCGGACACCCCGGTCACGCAGGTGAACAAGCCTACAGGCACGGTCAGCGTGACATCTTTCAGGTTGTTGCCGCGTGCGCCGGTCAGCTTAAGGACTTTTTCCGGATCGGCTGGCACGCGCTGTTTCGGCACTTCGATCTTACGCTTGCCGCTCATGTACTGGCCGGTCAACGATTCCGGCACCGCCATAATGGCTTCTAACGGGCCTTCGGCAACCACTTCACCGCCGTGAACGCCAGCGCCTGGGCCGATGTCGATAACATGATCTGCGGCGCGGATCGCATCTTCATCGTGCTCAACCACAATCACCGTGTTGCCGAGATTACGCAGATGGATAAGCGTGCCAAGCAAGCGTTCGTTATCGCGCTGGTGCAGACCGATGGACGGCTCATCCAGCACGTACATCACCCCAACCAGGCCCGCACCAATCTGGCTTGCCAGACGAATACGCTGCGCTTCGCCGCCGGAGAGGGTTTCTGCGGAACGGGAAAGTGTCAGGTAGTTAAGGCCAACGTTGACGAGGAACTTCAGGCGATCCCCAATCTCTTTCAGCACTTTTTCGGCAATTTTTGCACGCTGCCCGGAAAGCTTCATGTTGTTGAAGAAATCCATGGCATGACCGATGCTCATGTCTGAAATGGTTGGCAGCGCGGTGTTTTCCACAAACACATGGCGCGCTTCGCGATTCAGACGTGTGCCGTCACAGCTGGTACACGGGCGATTACTGATGAATTTCGCCAGCTCTTCGCGCACCGCATTGGATTCGGTCTCTTTATAGCGACGCTCCATGTTATGCAGCACGCCTTCAAATGGATGGCGGCGTACCGAGGTGTCGCCACGGTCATTGATGTATTTGAATTCAATGGTTTCTTTACCTGAACCGTACAGCACCACTTTCTGCACATGTGCGCTCAGGCTGCCCCACGGGGCCTCCACATCAAACTCATAATGTTCCGCCAGTGAGCGAAGCATCTGGAAATAATAGAAGTTACGGCGATCCCAGCCGCGGATGGCACCGCCTGCAAGGGACAGCTCAGGATTCTGAATGATGCGATCCGGATCGAAATATTGCTGCACGCCCAAACCGTCACAGGTTGGGCAAGCGCCCGCCGGGTTGTTGAACGAGAACAGACGCGGTTCCAGTTCACGCATGCTGTAGCCGCAAATCGGGCAGGCAAAGTTAGCCGAGAACAGCAGTTCTTCGGCTTTCGGATCGTCCATGTCGGCTACAACAGCGGTGCCGCCGGAGAGCTCCAGCGCGGTTTCAAACGATTCTGCCAGGCGCTGGGTGAGATCGTCGCGCACCTTAAAGCGGTCAATCACCACTTCAATCGTGTGCTTCTTCTGCAGTTCCAGCTTCGGTGGATCGGAAAGGTCACAGACTTCACCATCGATACGTGCGCGGATATAGCCCTGACTGGCGAGGTTTTCCAGCGTTTTGGTGTGCTCGCCTTTACGCTCTTTGATGACCGGTGCCAGCAGCATCAGGCGTTTGCCTTCGGGCTGCGACAAGACGTTATCCACCATCTGGCTGACGGTTTGCGCAGCCAGCGGGACGTCGTGGTCGGGGCAGCGCGGTTCACCCACGCGGGCATACAGCAGACGCAGGTAATCGTGAATTTCAGTGATGGTCCCCACGGTAGAACGCGGGTTATGCGACGTTGATTTTTGCTCAATTGAAATGGCGGGTGACAGCCCTTCAATGTGGTCAACGTCCGGCTTTTCCATCAGCGACAGGAACTGACGCGCATAAGCGGACAGCGATTCTACATAGCGCCGTTGCCCTTCGGCATACAGCGTATCGAACGCCAGCGAAGATTTACCTGACCCCGAAAGCCCGGTCACGACAATTAATTTGTCGCGAGGGATGACGAGGTTGATGTTTTTGAGGTTGTGGGTGCGGGCGCCCCGAACTTCGATCTTATCCATTCACCTTTCCCGGTAGAGACTCGGCATGCCTGGTTTGCTTGAAGGACAAACGGCAGAAACGGCTAATTATGACACAGTTTAACCTGAATGAATATACAGTACTGGAATCGTGCTTCAGGGTTTCACTGCAACAAAGTCTGTCCATAAATGAAACCTGGAATCAGACTCGCAAACTATCAAACAGGCACTTTGTAATGCTACAATCCCCGGCTTAAACTATTTAGATATTCTTTTCAGGAGACACAGTCATGGCCAGCAGAGGCGTAAACAAGGTGATTCTCGTCGGTAATCTGGGCCAGGACCCGGAAGTACGCTACATGCCGAGTGGTGGTGCAGTTGCCAACATTACGCTGGCTACTTCTGAATCCTGGCGCGATAAAGCGACCGGTGAAATGAAAGAGCAGACTGAATGGCACCGCGTTGTGCTGTTTGGCAAACTGGCTGAAGTAGCCGGTGAATATCTGCGTAAAGGCTCTCAGGTCTACATCGAAGGCCAGCTGCGTACCCGTAAATGGACCGATCAGGCCGGTGCTGAAAAATACACCACTGAAGTCGTGGTTAACGTAGGCGGCACCATGCAGATGCTCGGCGGCCGTCAGGGCGGCGGTGCACCAGCAGCCGGTGGCCAGCAGCAGGGCGGAAGCTGGGGTCAGCCTCAGCAGCCACAGGGCGGCAACCAGTTCAGCGGCGGCGCGCAGGCTCGTCCTCAGCAGTCTTCTGCTCCGGCTCCGTCTAACGAACCGCCAATGGATTTCGACGACGATATCCCGTTCTGATTTAACGCTCAGAGCTATCCGTTGATGAACAAAAGCCTCGTTTACGAGGCTTTTGCTTTTATAGCCGCAGGCGGCGCAGCGGGTGGAAGCTTGGTGGCCAGTTTCTTGCGAGCGACCTCGTCCATGATCAATCGATAGGCGACATAATACTTGTAGATGTTGCTGACGTAGGTCACCGTCTCCGCACCAATTTTTTCCGCCGTCACATTCTCCACATTGCCAAACCAGACGTTCTCGTTAAAACCTCGTTTTTTCGTTTCGGCGCGAAGCTGCGCGATGCGTGCCGGGCCTGCGTTGTAAGAGGCGAAGGTAAACAGCGCCTTGTCCAGCGGCGTCATCGGTTCATCGGCGTAATACCGGTCAATCATAAAGCGCATGTATTTAATGCCGGCATGGATGTTCGGCTCGACGCTACGGATATCGCCCACGGCCAGCTCTTTGCCCGTTCGCGGCATCACCTGCATTACACCAATGGCTCCCACCGGGCTGCGCACGGTCTGATTCAGGCGTGATTCCTGGTAACCCTGTGCCGCCATCAGCAGCCAGTCGACCTGATACTGTTCGCCATACTTTTTGAATAAATCCACCATTGTGAGGAATTTGCGGCGCTCTTTTTCTGACGCAGCATCTTTTACGTATTCGGCGCTTTTCAGATAGCGCAGCAGCAGGGTGTTGCCGAGTTTGCTGCCTTTTTTATTCTTATCAACAAAGGTGTTCAGCAGGGCGAGTAGCTGGGGATCGTCTTTGCGCACGGCCCAGGCAACATCGGCGTGATCGCGAAGGATGACGTCTTCATGCACCTGAATTTTCGGGAATACCTGTTTCCAGAATAGCGCTTTGTGGCGGTCGACGACGATCAGGGGGATCAGCCCCGCGTTCAACATTTCGATCAGATCTTCATCTTCCAGTGATTCTGGCGCGGCCTCAAGTTTGACCGGAGGACGTGACTCTTTGGCAAACCGATCGTTCAGCGCTTTCAGGCTTTCGTAATAGCTGGAAGAGAAGCGAACGAAGACGGTCTTCCCTGAAAGTTGATCCAGGTTTTGCACCGTCGGTGAAGAGGGGCCAGAAAGCAACAGCTCCTTCACATTTGGGTATAAAGAGTGGGTAAAAGCGACCTGACTCTCCCGGGAAGGCGTCACGGTAAGGTTGGCAGCCGCGATGTCACCTTTTCCCTCATTCAGTGCAGTGAACAGCTGATCGCGAGAGGCGGGCACGAAGAGGATCCGCACCTTGAGGTGACGATGCTCGAGCTTATCCTCTTTTGCCAGTTGCTGGTTTAAAGCCTGCTCGAACTGGATAAACGCATCATGGGTCAACCCTCGCTGCGTCCCATTGTTGATGAAGAAAAACGTCTTGCTGTAGGTCGTCAGGATGCGGATCACCCGACGATCAAGCATGCCTTGCAAATCACCTTTCCACGGTTGCAGCATCTCGTCCATGTTGACTTCAAGCGGGAGGGAGCCATCTGTTTTTGCGGCTGGAGTGTTTGAGTCTGCGGCACAAGTCGGGGCAACAACCAGCAGCGTGGTAAGAAAAGTGAGTAGCGCAATAAAACTGCGCTGAAGAGTGAGCCTGTGCATGATGCAACGCTCCAGAGGGGAACTGTTCTTATTTTAGTCAATGTCGAAGACAAGGGCAGGAAATGGAGGGGGAAGGAGCACAAAATTAGGGCGAAAAAAAACGCCTCCCGTTTGGGAAGCGCTTTCAGTCGACAGAGGACCACATCAGGTCATGACGACCGGCCACTCCGGTGGCGTCTGGCTCATCACATCCATCATTACGTCTTTAATGTTGTTCCAGACGAGGCTCATGTCGATGAGCGTGATGCCTAATAAGCCTGTCGCGAACCAACAGGCGGCAGCAAGGCCGAAGAGACTGCAGATGACCGCCAGACCGGCGTAATCTGATTTACGGAACTGAATATTCAGCGTGCTGGCCAGAAACATCAGCACAGCGCTCACTAAGGGCCAGCGCAAAAGCACGACGCCAGTGGTGACAGAAACCATGAAACGTATCCTCTGAGAGACTAAGCCGGCGGTAGCTCGGTGTTGCTCATCGGTGGCATCACGATTTGGCTAGCAGCAGGCATTCACGACATAATGAAACAATGTTTTGTGTTTCATAAGATGTGTGAACTATATCACATTTGTGGATTTATTCGCCATGGGTAGAGCGTATCTTTTTATCTGTTTTTTGGTGCGTAAAGCGATGAAATATTGATTTGAAGAATATATCCGTGGCGAGCGCAGGGCCGGGTTGTTCGACATTTCAGTGAGATAGCCGTCAACCCTAAAGTTTAGCGTCTGTACATTATTTACAGCACTAACGCCATGGATTATGCTTTCTGGACAATTTATTTTACTTGCGATCAATTAATCAGCTATTGATTTCATTGGTTATTTTACTTTTTGTCATTTTATTAAGACAACACAGCGTGTTTTTGTTTTTCTGAGCGTACACCTTCATGATTAACCTGTGCTTAATCATGCGAATCGGTATCTGATTTATTCATTGCAGGATTTGTCATTAACAAACCTGTGATTGAAAAAATGAAGAAAGAGAGATTACACACAGCAATCAACGATGCAGAGCGTAGCCTGCACCGGGTGGCAAAACTTATGCCTGGGTTAACGGCCCGGCATTCACTGAGTGAGGTGTTGAACCACATTCATCATGTGATGGACGCCCGTCTGTCCTGGATAATGCTGGAAGATGAGGAGAGCTGTCAGCTGGAAGTGTTGGGCGACCCGGACAATGCCAACGGCGGGGCGCAACGATTACTCGACTTGTTGCGGCAGCAGCAGGTGCACTGGCGCGTTAAATGCTGGCACAAGGATGTGGGTAAGCTACTCTATTGCGACGATAATTTTCTCTCAAGGGAATTAGAATGCGGCGTGCTTTGCCGAATAACCCCGCTACAGGATAATTCGCAAGCGTTTCTATTTTTAGCCTTTGATCAGCCTTTATTCGCACCAGCCATTTTACGTAGCGTGGCATTGATTATTGCTGACAAATTACGTGATTACATTACGGAATTAATATCGCGAGAAAGAACGGCTCTGGAATTGCAGAATATCGTCAATCAGTATCGTATTCTTTTTGATCGCGCTCCGGTATTAATGAATTCTTTCGACAAACATAATCGCTGTATTTTATGGAACGGCGAATGTGAGCGCGTTTTTGGCTGGACGCTGGAGGAGGTTAATCAAAGGCCTGATCCGCTGGCACTGTTTTACCCCGATCCTGAGGTCAGGCGAAGAGTTCGTGATTCCGTCAACGTCTCTCCCAGCCTGGAGATGAATGAATGGCACCCGTGCCGTCGCGATGGCGCGATCCTGGCGACATTGTGGTCAAATATTATGCTTCCCGACGGGGAAATACTGAACATTGGTGTCGACATTACCGAGCGCAAAAGGGCTGAACATCTGCTGGAATTAAAGGCTACCACGGATGCGCTGACCAGTTGTTATAACCGTCTGGCCATTCTGGAACGCTTGCAGCACTCACTGGAAAAATGCGATGAGGAACAGCACGATACCCATTTTGTGTTGGTGATGATTGATCTTGACCATTTCAAGCAGATTAATGATTGCTGGGGACACAACATCGGTGACGAAGCGCTGATTTATTTCTGCGAGCGCATTCGTTCCCAATGTGAAGAGCCGCCGATATTTGGCCGCCTGGGTGGTGAAGAGTTTTTACTGTTGTTACCTGTGGCCGATCCTCAGCAAGCCATTGCGTTTACGGACAAACTGCGTGCGCAATTGCAGCATCAGCCTTTCTGCATGGGTGATGCCTCCATTACCTTATCTTTTAGCGCGGGCGTGATTGCAATTTTCCATAATAACCACGAAGCCGTTGTGTTATTAAAGCTTGTCGATAATGCCTTGTACGAGGCGAAACGTACCGGCCGCGGTAAAACAATGGTCGCCTCGCTTCCTTCTGAGTGAGTAAACAGGTGGTGATGACCTCATCGCCTGCTATTCTTATTGGGGTTTGCTTAAAGGATTGTTTGGTTCAGTTTTAAACAATAGGGTTAACAAACCTTAATAAATAGCAGACTTAATAAAAACGACAGCTTCACTTTTAGTTTGCCTTACGGGCAAATATTATCGTCATAAACAAATATTAGGTTTTTGTTGGCAAAAGACGGTTGCTAATGTTGATTGATTCATGCAACGTAATCACCTGTCGGAAAGCATCCAGCCTGAATAGCAGGCACATTATATGCAGGGATATCAGGCTGAATATGAATCAGAGTGCGCGAAGCAACGTGCTGAGGGGCTTGGGGGTGATCGTAGTCGTGCTCCTGCCGGTGCTGCTTGCGCTTTGGTTTGCACAGCTGCGTGCCGAGTCTGAAACCCACAGCCAGCTGCAAAACTTCGCCCATATTGCGCTAAATAAAACAGAACAGGTTATCCGCCAGGCCGATCTCGCGCACGATGCAGCAGAACGCTTTACCGGTGTTGTGTGTTCGCCGGAACATCAGCAGCAAATGTTAAATATTGTTCGTGGGCGTTTATACGTGCAGGATTTAATATATGCCAACGATAATCAGTTTTTATGCTCGACGGCGGTGCATCCCGACAAAGCATGGCGAATGCCTGAACCGAATTATCGGCGTCACCCTGATATTGCTATCTATTATTATCGTGATACCCCCTTTTACCCGGGTTATAACATGACCTATATGCAGCGGGGGAATTATGTCGCGGTGATCAATCCACTCTCTTACAGTGAAGTGGTGACTGACGATGACACGATCTCTTTTGGTGCCTTTGACACCAAAACCAATGAATTCTTTTCCCTCAGCGAAAATACCAATCTGGCCACCCTGAAGCCCTTAATCCGCGACAGCAACTATGCGTTTCAGCATGATGGGCGTTTTTACACCATAGCGCTCTCTGACAAGCGACCAATCGCCATTATTATCTCGTCGTCGGTGTCTCGTTATCTCGTCAATTTCCGCCATCAGGCGACCTTAACGCTGCCGCTGGGCTTAATCTGCAGCATCCTTATTCTGCTGGTCTGGACGCGTACCCGGCAGCGCTTCAATTCTCCTAAGCGTCTGCTGCAACGGGCGCTCAGCAAACACCAGCTGCGCCTGCATTATCAGCCCATTATTGATATTAAAAATAATCAATGCGTTGGCGCTGAGGCGCTTCTGCGTTGGCCTGGCTTTGATGGCCCGGTCATGAGCCCGGCCGAATTTATTCCGCTGGCAGAAAAAGAAGGATTGATTGAGCAAGTCACGGACTACGTGGTGGAGCATGTCTTCACGGATTTAGGCCATTTTCTGGAAAGTCAGCCTGAGCTTTATGTTTCGATTAACCTCTCGGCATCGGATTTCCACTCTTCGCGTCTGATTGCGATGATTTCTGACAAAGCCCAACATTATCGGGTGCGTGCGCAGCAGATTAAAATTGAAGTGACTGAGCGTGGGTTTATTGATGTGCCGAAAACGACGCCCGTTATTCAGGCGTTTCGCCAGGCGGGCTACGAAGTGGCCATTGATGATTTCGGCACTGGCTATTCCAACCTGCATAACCTCTACTCGCTGAACGTCGATATTCTCAAAATCGATAAGTCGTTCGTCGATACGCTGACCACTAACAGCACCAGTCATTTGATTGCAGAGCATATCATTGAAATGGCGCAAAGCCTGCGGCTGAAAACGATCGCGGAAGGGGTGGAAACGGCTGAGCAGGTGAGCTGGCTGTTAAAACGCGGAGTGGAGTACTGTCAGGGTTGGCACTTTGCGAAAGCGATGCCGCCGCAGGAGTTTATCCAGTGGCAGCAACGCTCAACCCAATCGGTCATGCGCAAGGTCACTCAGGCTGAGATCTGATGGCGGTAATCACTTGGCGTTCTGTCAAACTCGCGGCGAAATACCCGTGAAAACGTCTGTTGCGAGACGTACCCTAAATCCATCGCGATATCAAAAATCGGGCGCTGAGTGGTTCTGAGTTCCTCTGCCGCCATCGACAGCCGACGCTGACGAATGTAATCACCCAGTGTCTGATGCGTGACCTGGCGGAACATTCGCTGCAGATACCATTTTGAATAACCTGATTTTTTCGCGACAACGTCGATGTTTAAGGGTTGATCGATATGGTCATCAATCCATTCAATTAAAGTCTGAACAATTTGCTGATGGGACATAAGCGGCCTCTTTTTCACCTTCTCGGTTCGTCGTTTTGTCTGCGGGCGAGTATAATTCCTCAAGTTAACTTGAGGTAAAGCGCTTTATGGAAAAGAAATCTCCCCGCATTAAAACGCTGCTTACACCTGGTGAAGTGGCAAAACGTAGCGGCGTTGCCGTCTCGGCGCTGCATTTCTATGAAAGCAAAGGGCTTATCGAAAGCACGCGTAACGGTGGCAATCAGCGGCGATACCGTCGTGATGTGCTGCGTTATGTGGCGATCATTAAGATTGCCCAGCGAATTGGCATTCCACTGTCGACCATCAGCGATGCGCTGGGTGTGTTGCCGGAAGGGCACAACCTGAGCCCGAAGGCCTGGAAACAGCTCTCGTCACAATGGCGTGAAGAGCTGGATAGCCGTATCAGTACGCTAGTGGCGCTACGCGATCAGTTAGATGGGTGCATCGGCTGCGGCTGCTTATCCCATCGTGATTGTCCGCTGCGTAACCCAGGCGACATGCTTGGCGAGAAAGGGCCGGGCGCGCATTTCCCGGGTGATATGGAATAGAAAAAACTAAAGCGCCACACGAGGGCGCTTTAGTTGTTTTCCGGTCTTTGTCTTTCTCTCTATCCCGCTGGTTCACGGGAGGGTTTCCCCCGACATCAGTACGCCTCAGTCGATCAAATGGGTTGGAGGTTCCGGTTTGTGCTGACACTTTAAGTCTATGCCGGGCACGCTCTTTTGCCAGTACACCGGGCGTCTTTTTAGCCGAATTTTTTCCCGCCTTACGCCACAGTTCCTATAGTTATTTTGAACAACTCACAGGAGACCGCCATGCTGACGGTGCATCATCTCAATCTGTCCCGCTCCCAGCGCGTGCTTTGGGCGCTGGAGGAACTGGAATTGCCCTACCAAATCGTGCGCTACCAGCGCGAACCGACCATGCTGGCGCCGGAAGCGTTAAAAAAAGTTCACCCGCTGGGCAAGTCTCCGGTGCTGGAAGATGAAGGGACGGTGCTGGCGGAATCCGGGGCGATCCTCGAATACCTCCAGGAAACGCGTGACCCAGAGCAGAAACTAAAACCTTCTGACCCACAGGCGCGTATTCAGTATCGCTTCTGGCTTCATTACGCCGAAGGATCGCTGATGCCGATGCTGCTGATGAAGCTGGTCTTTGGCTCTCTGGGAAAACCGCCTGTCCCTATCGGAATAAGAACAGTGGGGAAACTCCTTGGGAAGGGCGTGCAGAAAGCTTATCTCAACAAGCAACTGGCGACGCATGCCGCTTTTATCGAATCACATCTTGCGCAAAACCCGTGGTTTGCCGGGGAAACGCTAAGCATGGCGGATATTCAGATGAGTTATCCGGCGCTGGCGCTTCTGGCTCGTGGCGAGCAGGGTGAAATGCCGCACCTCACTGCGTGGAAAAAAAGGGTCGAAATGCGTCCTGCCTGGCAAAGAGCGATTCAACAGGGTGGCCCACTCGATTTTCCTGGCACGTAATTCGCCATCATAAAAACCGATGACGGACAGGAATGAAAATATTCCTCCACAAAATTGTTGCCAGATTGCGCATAGACGATAACGTTTGCGCACACGTTGGCGATTTCTTCGCCGTCATAAGCGAAATTTAGCCAAATCGCATAAACATCAGTTGAAAAGGGCAGTATAAAAGCCAGATAATCGTTTGCCTTTTTTGCCGGCCCTGTTTTTGTCTTGCGTAAACTCAGTGGCGGGTCACATTGAACACCGTTTTTGTCTGCGCGGAGTTAAACGTTTGCTTTTTTGCGGCTCCCCTTAGTCGCGATGTAGCACAGGGAGATGACGCTTAGCTGGCAGTGGATTGTCCACCACGCAGACGGACGAATGATAAAAAACTCTCAGGGGATGTTTGCTATGTCTACGCCTTCAGCGCGTACCGGCGGTTCACTCGACGCCTGGTTCAAAATTTCAGCCCGTGGCAGCACGGTTCGTCAGGAAATCGTTGCCGGGTTAACCACCTTTCTGGCGATGGTGTACTCCGTTATCGTGGTACCAGGCATGCTCGGCAAAGCCGGTTTCCCACCTGCTGCCGTCTTCGTGGCGACTTGTCTGGTCGCGGGTGTCGGTTCTCTGGTTATGGGCCTGTGGGCTAACCTGCCGCTGGCCATTGGCTGCGCGATTTCACTGACCGCATTCACGGCGTTCAGCCTGGTTCTGGGCCAGCACATCAGCATTCCGGTCGCTCTCGGCGCGGTATTCCTGATGGGTATTTTGTTCACCGTGATTTCTGCCACCGGTATTCGTAGCTGGATCCTGCGCAATCTGCCGCAGGGCGTTGCGCACGGCACAGGTATTGGTATCGGCCTGTTCCTGCTGCTGATTGCCGCAAACGGCGTGGGCCTGGTTATTAAAAACCCGCTGGACGGTCTGCCAGTCACGCTGGGCCACTTTGCCAGCTTCCCGGTCATCATGTCGCTGATTGGTCTGGCGGTGATCATCGGCCTGGAAAAACTCAAAGTGCCAGGCGGCATTCTGCTGACCATCATTGGCGTTTCCGTGGTTGGTTTGATTTTCGACCCCTCCGTGCATTTCTCCGGTATTTTTGCGATGCCTTCCCTGAGCGATGAGCACGGCAATTCCCTGATTGGCAGCCTCGACATCATGGGCGCGCTGAATCCGGTTGTTCTGCCAAGCGTCCTTGCGCTGGTCATGACCGCAGTCTTCGATGCGACAGGTACCATTCGTGCGGTCGCCGGTCAGGCTAACCTGCTGGATAAAGACGGGCAGATCATTAACGGCGGTAAAGCGCTGACCACCGACTCCCTGAGCAGCGTGTTCTCAGGTCTGGTGGGCGCGGCCCCGGCAGCAGTCTATATCGAATCGGCTGCGGGTACGGCGGCTGGCGGTAAAACCGGTCTGACAGCCATTACCGTGGGTGTGCTGTTCCTGCTGATCCTGTTCCTCTCGCCACTCTCTTATCTGGTTCCCGCCTACGCAACCGCTCCGGCGTTGATGTACGTGGGTTTGCTGATGCTGAGTAACGTGGCAAAAATCGACTTCAACGACTTCGTTGATGCGATGGCAGGCCTGATCACGGCGGTCTTCATCGTGCTGACCTGTAACATCGTGACCGGCATCATGATTGGTTTTGCGACCCTGGTGATTGGCCGCATCGTGTCAGGTGAATGGCGCAAGCTGAACATCGGCACCGTGATCATTGCCCTGGCGCTGGTCGCGTTCTATGCAGGTGGTTGGGCGATTTAAGCCTGACGCTGTGTAGTATGAAGCCCCTTGCGAGGGGCTTTTTTATGCCTGTTGATTGCCCGGCGGCGCTACGCTTGCCAGGCCTACAAAACAGGGCATTCCGTAGGCCGGCGTAAGGCAAAGCCGCCACCCGGCATGAGCGCAGGTTTCACACGTGCTCACACTACTTTGCGTTGAACCTTTTTTATGTCACTCAAACAGCTTTTCAATTGATTTTGTCGGGAAAAAAAGCGAGCTGGCGTTCTCCCCCACCAGGGGGATAAAACCGAGCTTCAGGTAAAATTGTTTCGCCTTCTCTGATTGAGCATCCACAAACAAACCATGTACACCAACAGCTTTCGAAGCCCGGTAAACAACCCGCATTGCATGTGCGACAAGCGTTGATCCCCATGCCTGGCGCTGAAGGTCACGATGCACAGCCAGGCGACCTAATGTGACACTCGGTACATTGACGTAAGGCACCTGGCGTTTTTGTGCGCTGGAGGGGAGGGTAGCTCTCTCAAAGCAGCTCCCGGACAGCGTGTAGTAGCCCAATACTTTGGGTAACGGATGCGGCGTAAGCAGGAGGTAAGCCCGTAAAATGCGCCCCCGATGCTGCCGGGACAGGTGGTCTTTAAGGAAAATATTGAGATTTTCTTCGCCGCAATCGAAGCCTGTAAAATCATACTCAGCCTCTTCAGAGAAAATCTCTATCTTCAGATGATCCACCGCTTACTCCTTGTCCTTGAGGCGTTTTGCTGCTTTTTTCAGCCTGTCGTTAGGGGCTGGTGGATGACTAATGGCTTCCATCACCTGGTTCCAGGAGGCCTCATTCAGAATCAGACGACGATGCTGCTCAATCACCTCAGCGGCACGCTCTGAAGCGCTCGTCACCATAAACTGGGTGATGCTCTGGTTGGTCATTGCTGCCGCTTCTTCGATCATGCTTTTGTCCTCATCGGTCAGCCTGAGATCGATACGTTGTTTTTTCAGGGCTGGCATTCTCTGCTCCTCGGCAGCCTTTACAAAGCGGCTGTCGTTCTCGTTGTGCTGGATGTGTATGTGTACGGATTTATTCCGTACAAAAATATAAAGCGCAGCGAGTAAATTTTCAACAATAAAGCACCTGGATTCTGGTGGCAGCAAGCATAATTTGCAGCGTGACGGGGTGACTTACTTCTTTTGCGAGCGTGCTTCTAAAAAGGGGGAATTCCGAAAGGGAGGGTAGACCGGGAGTGAATGCTGTTATCGCATTTATGTTATTACGCAATGATTTATCTGACATTTTGCATTTTAGGGCACATCCTGCCGTTCTTTGCGATAAGCTGGATGACGTATTATCCGACACAGCTTTAGCACTAAGATATCGCATACAGGGATAGCATGGAAATTTTCTTCACAATACTGATCATGATTCTGCTGGTCTCCCTTTCCGGGGTGATCACCCGTGTATTACCCTTCCAGATCCCACTGCCGCTGATGCAAATCGCCATCGGCGCGCTTCTGGCGTGGCCGACGTTTGGGCTGCACGTCGAGTTTGATCCGGAACTGTTCCTCGTTCTGTTTATTCCACCGCTGCTGTTTGCTGACGGCTGGAAGACGCCGACACGCGAGTTTATCGAGCATGGGCGAGAGATATTCGGTCTTGCGCTGGCGTTAGTGATAGTCACCGTGGTCGGTATCGGCTTCCTGATTTATTGGGTCGTACCGGGCATCCCTCTGATCCCTGCTTTTGCGCTGGCGGCCGTGCTGTCACCGACCGATGCCGTTGCGCTTTCGGGCATTGTTGGCGAAGGGCGCATTCCTAAGAAAATAATGGGGATTTTACAGGGCGAAGCGTTAATGAATGACGCGTCTGGCCTGGTGTCGCTGAAATTTGCCGTGGCGGTGGCGATGGGCACCATGGTGTTCAGCGTCGGGGGCGCCAGCCTGGAGTTTCTGAAAGTCGCCATTGGCGGCATTCTTGCCGGGTTCGCGGTGAGCTGGCTGTATGGCCGCTCGATGCGTTTTCTTAGCCGATGGGGTGGTGACGAACCGGCAACCCAGATTGTGTTGCTGTTCCTTCTGCCGTTTGCCTCTTATCTGTTTGCGGAACACATCGGGGTATCCGGCATTCTCGCCGCCGTCGCGGCAGGGATGACCATCACCCGTTCCGGTGTGATGCGTACTGCGCCGCTGGCGATGCGTCTGCGTGCAAACAGCACCTGGGCAATGCTTGAATTCGTCTTTAACGGCATGGTGTTTCTGCTGTTAGGTTTGCAGTTGCCGGGTATCCTCGAGACGTCGCTGGTGGCAGCAGAGGCCGATCCGAATGTCGAAACCTGGATGTTGTTCGCCGATATTATCCTTATCTACGCCGCCTTAATGCTCGTCCGTTTCGGTTGGCTGTGGACGATGCAGCGCTTCAGCCAGCGTTTCCTGAAGAGAAAGCCCATGGAGTTCGGAAGCTGGAGCACGCGCGAGCTACTCATTGCTTCATTCGCCGGGGTTCGCGGGGCAATCACCCTCGCCGGTGTGCTGTCGATCCCGCTTCTTCTGCCGGATGGCAATGTTTTCCCGGCACGTTATGAGCTGGTGTTCCTTTCCGCCGGGGTGATCCTCTTCTCGCTGTTTGTGGCGGTGGTGGTGATGCCGATCCTGCTTCAGCACATCGAGGTGGCCGATCACTCTCAGCAGCATAAAGAAGAGCGTCTGGCACGAGCCGCGACCGCAGAAGTGGCGATTGTCGCCATTCAGAAAAAAGTGGAGCGCATGGCGGTTGATACCGAAGAGAACATCGACAATCAGCTTCTGACCGAAGTCAGCTCGCGAGTGATTGGTAATCTGCGTCGCCGCGCGGACGGGCGAAATGATGTGGAAACGTCAATGCTGGAAGAATCGCTGGAGCGGCGCTTCCGTCTCGCAGCATTACGCTCAGAACGCGGTGAGCTTTACCATCTTCGTGCCACACGCCAAATCAGCAACGAAACGCTGCAAAAACTGTTGCATGACCTCGATTTGCTGGAAGCGTTACTGATTGAAGATCAGTAGTCCATTTCCTTAAAAAAAGCCGCCATCAAGGCGGCTTAAAAGGGGGGGTAACGTTACCCGTTACTGAAGGTCAACGTTTTTACTGCCAAAGAACCAGGTCAATACAAACCCTGCAAGATAGGAAATCAAAATACCCGCCACATAAACGGCCATTCCGGCGAAGATGCCCTGAGAAGAGGTCATCAGCGGAATAGAGACCAGGCCGGACGGGCCGAACACGGTATTCAGGCCAACAGGCAGGCCAAGCCAGGAAACCAGGCCGATAAAGAAGCCGCCGACAGCGCCGCCGATACAGGCCGTGATAAACGGTTTCAGGCGCGGCAGGGTAACGCCGTAAATCAGCGGCTCACCGATACCCAGCAGGCCCGGGAAGATAGCGCCTTTAATCTGACCACGCAGAACGGAACCCTGCTTAGCGCGGAAGTAGAGCGCCAGCGAAGCCCCCACCTGGCCCGCACCGGCCATCGCCAGAATCGGGAACAGGGAGTTAAAGCCCTGCGCATCCATCAGCGCGAAGTACACCGGCACGAAGCCCTGGTGGATCCCAAAGACCACCGCAATCAGGAACAGACCTGCCAGCAGTGCAGTCCCAAACGGGTTGCCGTTGAGGTGCAGGAACAGCCAGGACATGCCTTTAAACAGCTCGCCGCCAATCGGCATAATCACGGTAAAGGTGATAGCGCCCGTAATCAGCAACGTGATGGCTGAGGTCAGGATCATATCCAGATCGTCGTGAATGAAACGACGCACCTGGCGCTCAATCCATGCGCCCAGAATACAGGCCAGAAGCACGCCGATAATGTTGCCGCGCGGGTCGATCGTCAGGCCGAAGAAATCCTGCATGCCCGCGTAGTAGCCCACTTTGCCTTCCGGCACGTAGCGCAGAATAAACAGCGACGCGATAATGGCCCCGTTAACGCCGGAACCCCCAAAGGCTTTCTGGGTGTTGAAGCCAATCAGGATGCTCAGGAAGGTGAAGAGGCCGATGCTGAACACTTTCATGTAGGCGATAAGCTCGACCATCCAGCTGGCTGGCGTGTCGAAAATCTGTTGCAGCAGGGTCGCGATACCCAGCAGCAGGCCCGCAGCGATGAAGCCCGGGATCAGTGGCGTAAAGATGGTGGCGAATTTGGTCAGGAAGTTGTGAACAGCGCTGTTTTGCTTGCCCTTCATCTTCGCTTTGTTCTCGCTGGCCTGAGATTTCAGATTGGCGTCCGTCGCAGGCGCGGTAGCTTCACCACCTTCTGCTTTTATCATCTCATTCATCATTTCGCTGGCCGTTTGCGCTTTGCCCGGGCCAAGAATGATTTGCAGCTGATCGTCGCCGTTAATGACGCCCATCACGCCAGGTACCGCTTTCAGCGCGTCGATATCCACCGCATCGCGGTCAACCAGCGTCAGGCGCAGGCGCGTCATGCAGTTGCCGCAGACGCTGATATTGGTTTTCCCGCCAGAAAGGTGTAGCAGTTGCTCAATCATTGAGCTTGTTATTTTAGCCATCAGTTAGTTGCTCCCAATACCTTGTATGGCGCTACGGATAAAGCCGTTATTGCTGGACAGCATCTCGCTGGCATCAGCCGCGCTGACGCCAGCCAGCAGCATCACAATGGCGGTTTTACAGTGGCGGTTGCAGGCATTCAGCGCATTTTCTGCTTCTGCCGGAGTGCACTCGGTCGCCTGCACCACGATGTTGACCTGACGCTGCAGCAGCTTGGCGTTGGTGGCTTCCACGTCCACCATCAGATTGCCGAAGACTTTACCGGAGCGGATCATCGCGCCGGTCGTCAGCATGTTAAGGATCAGTTTTTGTGCGGTGCCCGCTTTCATGCGGGAAGAGCCGGTGACCACTTCTGCGCCGACCAGCGGTTCGATGGCGATGTCGGCGATTTTGCCGATTTCGCTGCCGCGGTTACAGGCGATAGCGCCGACAGTCGCGCCGACGCTACGGGCATAATTCAGCGCGCCAATCACGTAAGGCGTACGGCCGCTGGCGGCGATGCCAACCACCACATCACGCTCGTTGAGGGCCAGGTCGCGCAGATCCTGTTCACCTAGCTGAACGTTGTCTTCTGCATTTTCAACCGCCTGCAAAATGGCCGTTTTGCCGCCAGCGATCAGGCCGATAACCATTTCACGTGGTGTACCGTAAGTGGGTGGGCATTCACTTGCATCCAGAATACCCAGGCGGCCGGAAGTCCCCGCGCCGCAGTAAATCAGACGGCCGCCGTTGGCGAACGCGTGGGTGATGGCATCCACCGCTTTTGCGATGGCAGGCAGCTGTTCTTCAACCGCCAGAGCGACTTTTTTATCTTCCTCGTTGATCACCTTCAGCATGTCCAGGGTCGACAGGTTATCGATATTTTCGCTGGCCAGGTTGCGGCTTTCGGTGGTCAGGGTGGATAAATCAATTTTCATAACGGCCTCAATGAATAATGTATTTCATGGATGGAATAATATATTCCAATAATCTCGATAAGAAGTAATATTTTATCCCTCAGCGGTAAACTGTGATCACGGTCAACCTGAAAGGCCGCGATCGTCGCCTTCAAACGCCGAAACGAGATGAAAGGGTGCCATGTGTGGGGGAATGCCTTATCATTTTAAACCTAGTTTGAGCCAGCCGACCCGAGCGATTGATTGCCGTTATATGAAACACATCAACACTATTCTGCATAACAAAGACCTGTTCACGCCCGGCGAACGTAAGATCGCGGATTTCATCATCGAAAACCCGGGGCGCGTGAAGCAGTTCTCTTCCCCGGAGCTTGCCGAAGTGCTTGGCATCAGCCAGTCGAGCATCATTAAATTCACGCAGAAGCTGGGCTTTAAGGGCTTCACCAACTTCAAAATTGCGCTGGTGGAAGAGTGGGGCCAACAAAGCGTCGAACGTAAGAATGACGTGGCCTACATTCATAACGAAATCAACAGCGAAGACACCTTTCCGGATATCGCCGAGAAGCTGATGCTGGAAAAACAGCAGGCGCTGCGCGACACCACTCAGGGTCTGGATTTCAGCAAGCTCCAGCAGGTTGTCGAACTGATTCGCCAGGCCGGACGCGTACAAATTACCGCCATTGGCGGTTCATCGCTGATTGCCAAAGACCTGGCCTATAAGCTGATGAAAATTGGCTATCCGGTGATGAATGAAATGGACAGCCACGTGCAGATTACCGTTGCACAGTCGCTGACCGCTGCCGACGTACAGATTGCTATCTCCTTTTCCGGCAGCCGCCGGGAAGTTCAGGTGGCGGCAGAAACAGCCAAAGCGCGAGGCGCAAAAATCATCGCACTGACCTCGCTGCACCAGTCGCCGCTGCGCCAGGTGGCAGATGTGACGCTGGACACCATTGCCGATGGCAGCAAAACCCACAGTTCTTCCATTGCCGTGCGCACCGCGCAGCATACGCTGATTGATTTGCTGTTTGTTTGCCTGTTGCAGCAGGGTGAGGAAGATCGTCGCGAGCTGATCGAACAGAGCCGTAAGCTGGTGAATAAGCTTTAATTATTGCCCGGTGGCGAGTGCAGGCCTACGCGATCTGTAGGCCCGTGCAAACGAAGTGCCGCCGGGCAATCGGTCAACGAGAGCATTACTGCACGTCCAGCGCCCACTTCAGAAACGCTTTTCGCTGTTTCGCATCACTCTGTAAATAGAGCTTCTGCATCGCTTTCATCGTGTCTGATTCCGCCTGAGCCGCTGCCGCCACCGGAGCGGCTGGCGCAGGCGCGCCATTGACCACTGAATCCCAGGACGTGCTAATCGATCCAAACGAACTGCTCCGAATCAGCGGCGAATGGTTGAACGGCACCGCTTTGCCGTTCACCGTCAGGATAAAGACCGGCTCTTTCGCCAGCGCCCGCACTTCTGACGTATCAGCCGCCATTTTGGTGGTCAGTTCAATGTCTTCGTCGCCGGTGGCGTTAAACGTCAAAAGATAAGGCTTTGACGTCACGCGACCATTGCTCTGGTTGGTGGAGGACGGGTTTTCCGGGCTGTCATATTTCACGACAACCTTCTGCTCACCGTCCTTCAGCGCGATATCGTCGCTGAAAATACTGACATCTGCCGATTTCGCGGCCAGCACCGTCAGGTTATCTCCAACGGTGAGTTTGGGGGCGGCCATCACCTGGCCGCCGCAGAACAGAAGAGACACTAACAGTAATTTTTTCATGCTCAGAACTCGTAGCGCAGACCAAGGTGGAAGTAATCATCTGCCGGATTGCTGCCGCCAAAGGAAACGCGGTTGTGGGTGTATTTATTGGTGCCTTCTTTCCCGTTACGCCAGGAGTAGGAGGTGTAAATGGAGCTGCGTTGAGTCAGTTTGTACTGCACTTCGAAGGTGGTATCGCGCAGCTGCAGGCCGTCGCCGTCTTCGTTATCCAGATGGCGATAGCCGGTACGCAGCGCCCAGTCCGGGCTCAGGTTCCACACCAGCGTTGCTTCGTAATCTTTATCCACGCTGTCAGAAGAGCCGTCGAGGAAGGTCACGCGATCCTGTGCGTAGAGCAGGCCCAGCATCACATCGCCAATGTAATAGCGCGTACCGATGCCCCAGAATGAGTATTCGTCGCTCATGTCGTGATAAAGCGTGGAGGTTGTGTCATGACGGGATTTTTCTTTCTGCGCGGCGATAACCGGCTGCAATTTACCCGCATCACCCATATCCAGCGTATAACGGACTGCCCCGTTGTAGCCGTAATCCAGGTCAGAGGTGTTATTTCCCAGAATATAAGCTGCGGAGACATCCACATCACCAAAGGTATTTTGATACTGGATGGTGCCATCCTGACGGAATACCTGTACGGCCGTCGGATCAACGAAGTTTGCCTGGCGAGCCATGGCTACATCCGAGCTGGCAAAGACGTCACCGATATCGGTGAACATAATCAGGCCGGAGGACACACGGCCGCCGGTAATTTTACCGTACTCGGCTAAATCCAGACCGGCCCAGACGTAACGCGCGGTAAAGTCGCTTGGGTTTTCCGCCACGTTATTGGCATATTCGGCCGCATTCACCTGATACTGAGCAAGGCCAATCACCGCCATTTTCTCGTTAATGGCCTGGCGTGCGGAGAAGCCCAGACGAGCGTCAAAATCGCCAGAAGTATTGCCGGTTTTTTTGTCTGAAACGTTGAAACCTAAGCGGCCATACAGGTCGATGAATGAGCCATCGTCAGCCTGGTAAATCGGGGCAGAAACCGCAGCGTTGCTGGCGGCCAGTAAGAACAGTGCTGTGAGCGTTTTAAATTTAAATTTCACGAAACCAATCCCTGTGCAAATGAGTAAAAAAAAACAGGATTGGAATTAATCATTCCATAAATTAAGTATCAATGTAATTTTTTATTCCATTATGGTTTTTGTGAAAACGTTCAAAATTAGCACTTAAAAACACAAGGATACTCTGAGAAATTTAGGGGTGAAAGGGTCGTTTTTTCCGTAAAAAGCAGGTCGTAACAGTAATAAGGAAAGAGGTGTGATGAGAAATGTCCTGGTTTCTTGTTAGCGGCAGCACCTGGTATTTATAGGCGAACAGCCATGGTCATAAGGTGGAAGGAGGGTGATAGCATGAATTCAGAGCACTTTTTATTAACTCTTTAATTTTGATAAAAGAAGCATCCTTCACCATCGTACTGCGGTAGATAATATTGTAGGTATAAGAGGAAAAGGAGAAGGGAAAGTCAGTTGAAATTCTGCGCAGGTTAAAGCGGCTGCCGAAAACCGTAAACATATCTTCAGAGATAACCCCGATCCCTTCGAAACTTTCCAGCGCGGTTAACACAGGCAGAATCGAGTCGCTGCTAAAGACAATATTGCGTTCGTTGCGCAGCAGCGTTCTGGTGAAATTGGCGATTTCCATTTGCACCATGGCGTCATTGGCCAGGCTGGTAATCCAGCGATGCTGGGTTAGCTCTTCTGCGGTAATGCTGTCACCGACTTGTCGATAGTTATTATTACAGACCAGAATCAAATCTTTCTTTTGTGTAGATTCACAAGTGAGATAGGAATTAAAGACCGGAGTCATCGAGATCGCAATATCTGCCTTGCGATAATTAAATAAATCTTCGATATCGCAATCGGCAGAGTAAATATTGTGGTGGGCAATTTCATAATGATAGCCCTCCTGTTTTGAAAAGCTGTTTAGCCGAGGCATCATTAAGGACATTATGCTGGGAGGCGAATAAATAGAAAATGTCTTACGCTCTGACTCATGCGTTCCCACACGAATAACATTATTCAGCGAAGAGAGGTTGGTCATGACATTGGCGTGAATATGTTCTGAAAGGATAGTCGGCATCAGCGTATTTTTGCTTTTAATAAACAGCGGGTCATGAAAATATTCACGGATCTTCTTCAGTGACTGGCTGACTGCCGGACTGGAAACGCCCAAAGACACCGCAGCCTTGGCAATGCTGCGATGGCGATAGATAAGCTCAAAAATAATAATAAGATTCAGATCGAAATGGCTGAGGTTTTCGATATCCTGAAGTGATAACGACTTAGGCATTGTGCTGTCCGGTATGCTCATAGTAACCACGCTAAAGTATAGACGTGAAATAAATTGTACGGGAGCGAGGGTATAGCTTTTTAGCGTTCAGTTGCGCGCGGCACGACTGATTTTAGTTATGTGCTATACTTTTTTGTTGCACGAAAATGTCGGACCTTAAGGTAAATTACTGACGATTTGCTCATGCGAATCCTTCGCTATTATTCAGACTAAGATAATCCCTTCGCTGGATATTATCACTGAATAATAAAATAAGGAGATAAACGCCAGTAAGCTACGTTTATTTTACACTTAATCCTCTGTTATTTAGCCTGATCGCCACTTCCTACCCAAAACCCCTCACAGCATTTCAGCCACGCCTGCGCACTGTGTGAAAGATAGGAGCCTTCGCGCCAGATCATGCCCAGTTGCCAGTTCAGTTCGCTGTTAAGCGGGATCCAGCGCAGGGTGTTTTTATCCAGCCGCTGGCAGATAGGCTCGGGCAAAATAGCGACGCCGACACCCGCCTGAACCATGGCGGCCAAAAAATCCCACTGGCCGCTGCGTACGGCGATGCGCGGTTTGACGTTATGATCAGTGAATAACTGCATGAGCTGACGGCTCAGAGCAAAATCTTCGTTGTAGATTAGCAGCGGGTGTGCCGCCAGTTGCTCGGGGCTAATTGATTCCACGTCCAGCCAAACGCCTGAGCGCGGAACCAGCACGCATAATGGGTGGCTGAACAGCGGCAGCGTGGAGAGCCCGCTTTCTTCATCGACAGGCAACGCGGTCATCGCCACATCCAGATCGCCGTTCATCACCGCCTGCTGAACAGTCAGGCCGCCAAACTCTGAAATTTTCAACTCTACGCCAGGATAACGCTGACGAAACAGGCTGATGGGGCCGGCCATCAGCATGCCGACCATCGGCGGAATACCCAGACGAAGAAGGCCTTTATGCAGATGGTTGATGTCGCTGAGCTCGGCTTCCAGCTGACGAAATTCGGTGAGGATGGCGACACCTCGTTCAAACACCACGCGCCCGGTGTCGGTCAGCAGCAGTTTGCGACCGTCACGAATGAGAAGGGTACAGTTGAGTTCATCTTCCAGATTTTTCAGCATTTTACTGATGGTCGGCTGGGTGACAAACAGCTTCTCTGCCGCGCGGGTAAAGCTCTGCTGGCGAACCACTTCGACGAAATAGCGCAGCGTTCTTATGTCCATGATTATTCCTCGAAACTATACCTTCAATGATTTTAATTCATTTCAGTCACGGTCGGCGTCTCACTATACTGAGCGCCTTCACTTTTTTCAGGAATTCCTTTCATGGCTGTGGCCTTAGGGCGCGTAACGCCTGCTGTCCTGCATCATCTTCAGGTTCCGGTGCAGGTGGTTCTGTATGCCGGTTTGTTTGTCCTGGCTGAACATCTGGTCGCGTGGTGCCATTTACCGCTGCCCGCCAATCTGGTGGGGATGGTGCTGTTGCTGGCGCTGATTGTTTGTCGTGTCGTGCCGCTGAAGTGGGTTCGCGCCGGGTCTCGCTGGCTGCTGGCTGCTGGCTGAAATGCTGCTGTTCTTCGTTCCTGCGGTGGTCGCGGTCGTGAATTACGCGCAACTGTTGATGATTGATGGCTGGCGCATTTTTCTGGTTATCGCCCTGAGCACCCTGATGGTGCTGGCCTCCACCGCCTGGGTGGTCGATAAAGTCTATCGCTATGAGCTGCGCAGGATGAACCATGAATAACTTCCTGCTCAGCGTGCTGTGCCTTGCCATCACGCTGGGGCTTTATTACGCCAACAAACGGCTGTATCGCCGTTTTCGCAAATTGCCGCTGATGCCGCTGGTGTTCACGCCGATTTTGCTGGTGCTGATGCTGGTCTTTGGCCACATTTCCTACCAAAACTACATGGGTGAAGCGCACTGGCTGCTGTGGCTGTTAGGCCCGGCGACCATCGCGTTTGCGGTGCCGGTGTATGACAACCTGGCCGTCATCAAACGTCACTGGATGTCGCTGACGGCGGGCGTCACAACGGCGATTGTTGTTGCCGTCACCAGTTCTGTCTGGCTGGCCCGTCTGTTCACCTTGCCGGATGAAATTCAGCGCAGCCTGGCGGTGCGTTCCATCACCACGCCGTTTGCCCTTGCAGCCGCAAAACCCATTGGCGGGCAGCCAGAGTTAGTGGCGCTGTTTGTGGTGATCACCGGCGTGTTCGGCATGGCGGTGGGCGATATGCTGTTTATGCGTCTGGCGATTCGTGAAGGGATGGCAAAAGGTGCAGGTTTTGGTGCCGCATCACACGGAGCAGGGACTGCGCGTTCTTACGAGCTAGGGCCGCAGGAAGGCGTCGTTGCCAGCCTGGTGATGATGTTATCCGGCGTGGCGACGGTGCTGGCAGCGCCGCTGCTGGCATGGATCATGTTCTGAAGTCCGAATTGCCGGATGAGGCTACGCCTTATCCGGCCTACAAGTCAGAGGCAGGCCCGGTGTGCAGGCCAGGTCAGGCGTTAGCCGCCACCTGGCAATCAGCGCCACCGGGCAGCTCTTTAGTGTGCGCGGCCCTGTTCGATCCCGAGGCCGGTTTGTGAACGGATAAACTGCGCACGGAACTGCTCGCGTTCGCGCAGACCTTCCGCAGAGTTGTCGGTGGCTGAGAAGAACCAGATACCGATGAAGGCCACGGCAATGGAGAACAGCGCCGGGTACTCATACGGGAAAATCGCTTTCTCGTGACCGAGGATCTGCACCCAAATGGTTGGGCCGAGGACCATCAGAATGATCGCTGTCAGCAGGCCGAGCCACCCGCCAATCATCGCCCCGCGCGTGGTCAGCTTCGACCAGTACATGGAAAGCAGGATGATCGGGAAGTTACAGCTCGCGGCAATCGAGAACGCCAGACCCACCATAAAGGCGATGTTCTGTTTCTCGAACAGAATGCCCAGCAATATCGCCACCACGCCCAGCACCAGCACGGTGATTTTCGACACTTTCAGCTCATCACGCTCAGACGCGCCTTTGCGGAACACGTTGGCATAGAGATCGTGCGAAACCGCCGATGCGCCCGCCAGCGTCAACCCGGCCACGACCGCGAGGATGGTGGCGAATGCCACTGCGGAAATGAAGCCAAGGAACAAGTTACCGCCGACAGCATCTGCCAGGTGCACTGCCGCCATGTTGTTGCCGCCAATCAGCTGGCCTGCGGCATCTTTAAACGCCGGGTTAGCGCCCACCAGCATGATCGCGCCAAAGCCGATGATAAAGGTCAGGATGTAGAAATAACCCATAAAACCGGTGGCGTAGAACACGCTCTTACGTGCTTCACGTGCATCGCTCACGGTGAAGAAACGCATCAGGATGTGTGGCAATCCGGCGGTACCAAACATCAGGCCAAGACCGAGCGAGAGCGCGGATATCGGGTCTTTCACCAGGCCACCGGGGCTCATGATCGCCGCGCCCTTCGGATGGACGGCCATCGCTTCAGTGAACAGATTGTTGAAGCTGAAGCCGACGTGTTTCATCACCATAAAGGCCATAAAGCTTGCACCGAACAGCAGCAGCACGGCTTTGATGATTTGTACCCATGTGGTGGCGAGCATGCCGCCAAACAGCACGTACATCACCATCAGCACGCCAACCAGCACCACCGCAACGTGGTAGTTCAGGCCAAACAGCAGCTCAATCAACTTGCCCGCACCGACCATCTGCGCAATCAGATACAGCGCAACGACAACCAGTGAACCGCAGGCGGAGAGAATACGAATCGGCCCCTGTTTCAGGCGATAGGAGGCGACATCGGCGAAGGTATAGCGCCCAAGGTTGCGCAGGCGTTCGGCTATCAGGAACAGAATAATCGGCCAGCCGACGAGGAACCCGAGCGAGTAAATCAGGCCGTCGTAGCCAGAGGTGTAGACCAGTGCGGAAATGCCGAGGAACGATGCCGCAGACATAAAGTCACCGGCAATCGCCAGCCCGTTCTGGAAACCGGTGATATTGCCGCCCGCGGTGTAGTAATCGCTACGCGATTTCACGCGTTTTGAGGCCCAGTAAGTGATGTACAGCGTCAGCAGCACAAAGACCAGGAACATGATGATGGCTTCCCAGTTTGTCGGCTGACGCTCGACTGCGCCGGTAATTGCATCAGCGGCGTTAGCCGCCAGGGGCTGCGTGGCGGCGAGTGCCGTCATTAGCTTTTTCATGATGCTTTCACCTCACGCATAACCGACTTCGTCAGCCTGTCGAATTCGCCATTTGCCCGCCAGACGTAAACGCCCGTGAGCACAAAAGAAATCACAATCACACCAATCCCGATAGGAATGCCGCGTGTGACACTGGTTCCGGCGTGCAGCGGCGTACCGAGCCAGCCTGGGGCGAAAGCAATCAGCAAAATAAAACCGACGTAGACGACCAGCATGATAATGGACAGAAGCGTGGCAAACCGTTGCCGTTTTTCGACTAACTCCCTGAAATGCGCACTGTCTTCTATCTGCTGACAAATATCGTTATTCATCACAGAGTTTCTCCAGAGGTATTGTGGGGACTTATTTTAATAGCGGGCCAGGGTCGTTCACCCTCTCCCTGCGGGAGAGGGACGGGGAGAGGGGCTGGCACCGTAGCGTATTCCCCTCTCCCTGACCCTCTCCCAAAGGGAGAGGGGATCGGATAGTATTGCCGGGTGGCACTGCGTTTGCCCGGCCTACCTGCGTACAGAACTGAATTAAGAAGGCATCGTAATGGACTGCTTCTCTTCGAGCAGTTTTTCCACCACGCCCGGATCGGCCAGCGTCGAGGTATCGCCAAAGTTGCTGGTATCCCCGGCGGCGATTTTGCGCAGAATGCGGCGCATGATCTTGCCGGAGCGGGTTTTCGGCAGCGAGTCAGTCCAGTGCAGCACGTCTGGCGTGGCCAGCGGACCAATCTCTTTGCGCACCCAGTTGCGTACTTCCGTATACAGCTCCGGCGTGGGTTCTTCACCATGGTTCAGGGTCACATAGGCGTAAATCGCCTGACCCTTAATGTTATGCGGAATACCCACCACTGCCGCTTCCGCGACTTTCGGGTGTGACACCAGCGCTGACTCAATTTCGGCGGTGCCCAGACGGTGGCCGGAGACGTTCAGCACGTCATCCACGCGTCCGGTGATCCAGTAATAACCGTCTTCATCACGACGAGCGCCGTCACCGCTGAAATACATGTTTTTGAAGGTGGAGAAGTAGGTTTGCTCGAAGCGTTCGTGATCGCCAAACAGCGTACGCGCCTGGCCTGGCCAGGAGTCGACAATCACCAGGTTGCCTTCGGTCGCGCCTTCCTGCGGTTTACCTTCGTTATCGACCAGAGCAGGTTGTACGCCGAAGAAAGGACGCGTTGCAGAACCGGCTTTCAGCTCAATCGCGCCAGGCAGCGGGGTAATCATGAAACCACCTGTTTCGGTCTGCCACCAGGTGTCCATCACCGGGCATTTTTCATTGCCGATTTTCTTCCAGTACCACTCCCAGGCTTCCGGGTTGATAGGCTCGCCTACAGAACCGAGGATACGCAGGGAAGAGCGGTCAGTGCCTTGGACGGCTTTGTCGCCTTCCGCCATCAGGGCTCGAATGGCCGTAGGGGCGGTGTAGAGAATATTGACCTGGTGCTTATCCACGACCTGGCTCATACGCGCTGGCGTCGGCCAGTTCGGCACGCCTTCGAACATCAGCGTGGTCGCGCCACAGGCCAGCGGCCCGTACAACAGATAGCTGTGACCGGTGACCCAGCCCACATCTGCCGTACACCAGTAGATATCGCCCTGATGGTAGTCAAAGACATATTTAAAGGTGGTCGCGGCATACACCAGATAGCCACCGGTGGTGTGCAGCACGCCTTTCGGTTTGCCGGTTGAACCGGAGGTGTAAAGGATAAACAGCGGATCTTCAGCGCCCATTTCTACTGGCTGATGGCGATCGCTTGCTTTGTCGATAAGGTCGCTCCACCACAGGTCACGACCTTCGTGCCATTCCGTTTTCCCGCCAGTACGCTTGAGCACCACAACGTGCTCAACGCTTTTGACGTTCGGGTTTTTCAGGGCGTCATCGACGTTTTTCTTCAGCGGAATGGAGCGGCCAGCGCGCACGCCTTCATCGGCAGTGATCACCAGACGTGAGCTGGAATCGATGATACGACCCGCCACGGCTTCCGGGGAGAACCCGCCGAAGATAACCGAGTGCACGGCACCAATGCGCGCGCAGGCGAGCATCGCGACAGCGGCTTCCGGCACCATCGGCATATAGATAGCCACCACGTCACCTTTCTTAATGCCCAAATCGGTCAGGACATTGGCGAAGCGGCAAACGTCGCGGTGCAGTTCTTTGTAAGTGATGTGTTTGCTCTGACTGGCGTCGTCGCCTTCCCAGATGATCGCCGTCTGGTCGCCGCGCTCGGCCAGATGCCTGTCGAGGCAGTTGGCCGCCAGGTTGAGGGTGCCGTCTTCATACCATTTAATGGAGACGTTGCCCGGTGCGAAAGAGGTGTTTTTGACCTTACTGTAAGGCTTGATCCAGTCGAGGATTTTGCCCTGCTCGCCCCAGAAGGTCTCCGGGTCGCTGACGGACTGTTGATACTTTGCCTGGTACTGTTCCGGGTTAATCAGGCAGTTTTCCGCAATGTTTGCGGGAATAGAGTGTTTATGGACCTGGCTCATGGCTTTTGCTCTCCTTATTAGAATGTTAAATATATGTCAAACAAAAGTTAATAATAGGGCTTTTAGCGGCTTTGTTTATTATTTGGGCGACAGATCACGCATTCATCGCCATGGATGAAAATCCATCAAATGAATCTTTTAACGCGAATAATAACGGTAATGAATTTATCGTTTTTCACCTTTAAAAAAGTTTTGCATAACAAAAGGTTATTTTTGCTAATCAGACTTAATTCGCGCTCATCCCGCTTTTGGCAGCCCAAAGCCCTGTTCTGAAAGGGTTGCGCAGCAGGCCGTACAGGTGGTACTGATACGGCGCGTTAAAAAACTCCCCTTACAAACGCAACACAAATCATCCCCCCTTTTAGTGGTGTATCGAGGAAGTTTGTAGTGATGAAAAAAGCAAAAGTCAGCCTGGCCTGGCAAATTCTGCTCGCGCTGGTGCTGGGTATTCTTCTGGGTAGCTATCTGCATTATCAGAGTGACAGCCGTGAATGGCTGATTGCCAATTTGCTGTCACCGGCGGGTGATATCTTTATTCACCTGATCAAAATGATTGTGGTGCCCATTGTTATTTCGACGCTGGTGGTTGGTATTGCAGGCGTGGGGGATGCGAAGTCCCTGGGCCGTATTGGCGCGAAAACCATTATCTATTTTGAAGTGATTACCACTGTTGCCATCGTGCTGGGCATTACGCTGGCGAACGTCTTCCAGCCAGGCGCTGGCATTGACATGTCGCATCTGGCGACCGCTGATATCTCAAAGTATCAGAGCACAACCGCAGAAGTGGCAAGCCACGCGCATGGCCTGATGGGCACTATCCTGTCGCTGGTGCCGACCAATATCTTCGCCTCCATGGCGAAAGGTGAAATGCTGCCGATCATCTTCTTCTCGGTGCTGTTTGGCCTGGGACTCTCTTCACTGCCTGCTACGCATCGTGAGCCGTTGGTCACCGTATTCCGTTCCGTATCGGAAACGATGTTTAAAGTCACTCACATGGTGATGCGTTATGCGCCGGTTGGGGTGTTCGCGCTGATTTCTGTCACCGTCGCAAACTTCGGTTTCGCCTCGCTGCTGCCGCTCGCCAAGCTGGTGATTCTGGTGTACGCCGCGATCGTCTTCTTTGCGCTGGTGGTGCTGGGTGCCGTGGCAAAAATGTGCGGACTGAGCATCTGGATTTTAATCCGTATCCTCAAAGACGAACTGATTCTGGCGTACTCCACCGCGAGTTCAGAGAGCGTGCTGCCGCGTATCATTGAGAAGATGGAAGCCTACGGTGCGCCACCTGCAATCACCAGTTTCGTGGTGCCGACCGGCTACTCCTTTAACCTCGATGGCTCCACGCTGTACCAAAGTATCGCCGCGATTTTCATCGCCCAGCTCTACGGTATCGATCTCTCTCTCGGCCAGGAAATCATCCTGGTTCTGACGCTGATGGTGACCTCGAAAGGCATCGCGGGCGTGCCGGGCGTTTCGTTCGTGGTGCTGCTGGCAACGCTTGGAAGTGTCGGCATTCCGCTGGAAGGACTGGCGTTTATCGCCGGTGTGGACCGTATTCTCGACATGGCGCGTACGGCGCTGAACGTGGTAGGGAATGCGCTGGCAGTGCTGGTGATTGCCAAGTGGGAACACAAATTCGACCGCAAAAAAGCGCTGGCCTATGAGCGTGAAATGCTGGGGAAATTTGATAAGACCGCCGATCGGTAAAAGAAAAAGCCGGGTGGCGCTAACGCTAACCCGGCCTGCTCATTGCACGAATTGCGAATATTTTGCAGGCCGGGCAAACGCAGTGCCGCCCGGCTTGTTACTCGCCGCTCAACCGATCAAAATCCTCGCAGCCTTCATCATTCCCTTCCAGACAGCTGACGTTATACCAGTTCAACGCTTTCTGTTTATTCGGCAGAATAAAGCCCGGCTCACCCAGCTCGAAGATTTTTGCCGCCCAGTATTCGGCATAGCCGGAGCGCGACAGCGCAGAGCTGCGCTTAAACCAGAACGTCGCCTGCGTATCATCTTCTTTCATCTCGCCACCGTTGGCATAAACCAGCCCGAGCAGCATCTGCGCGTCAACGGCGGTATCGCTGTCGCTGTTTTCGGACGCTTTCTTCAACAGCTCAAGGGCACGCGGATAATCCGTTTTGCCAGCCTGAGTATTCAGCAAGGTGTGCGCCAGGGTAATTACACCGCGCGTGCTGCCAGCCAGCGTGGCCTGTTCGGCAAGTTTGCGGGCATTGGGCAGGTCCGTTTTCATCATCATCTGCGCCAACAGCGCGACTGCATCGGGATCGCCGCTTTGCGCGGCTTTATCCGCCCAGTAGAGCGCATGTGCCTCATCCCCGGAGCTGAAGTAGGTATCCGCCAGATAGTATTGCGCGCGTTTGTCACCCGCTTCGGCCTGCGCCTTATACTGGCTGCCAATCTCATCGGCGTGGGCCAGCAGAGGGAGTAACAACAATAAACCGCAGCGTTTGATCATCCGTTTATACCCGCATCAGTAAGGGGTTGCAGTATAAGGGGCGCGGAGAAAGAAAAACATGATGATTTCGTACGTAGCGCCCGGCAGCGGAACAGAAAAAAGGGGTGAGCAAGCTCACCCCAAAATAGCCATTAACGAAACAGCCTTAACCCAGTGCACTCTCACGTAAACGGGATTTCAGCTTGTTATATTCGTCAATAACGTACTGCTCGGCGGCATGCTGGTCGGCGATACGCTCCACCCGAACGGCGCAGTATTTGTACTCCGGCGTTTTCGTTATCGGGCTCAGGTTCTCGGTCACCAGCTCGTTACAGGCACCAATCCACCACTGATAGGTCATGTACACGGCGCCTTTATTTGGGCGGTCGCTGACCTGAGCGCGAGTGATCACCCGGCCTTTGCGGGAATTGACCCACACCAGGGCTTCGTTCTCAATGCCCAGCTCTGCGGCATCCGCCGTGTTGATCTGCGCATAGCCTGGTTCATCCGCAAGCGCCGCCAGGGCTGCACAGTTCCCGGTCATCGAACGGCAGGAGTAGTGACCCACTTCGCGCACGGTGGAAAGCACCATCGGGTACTCTTCGGTGAGCTTATCGATTGGCGCGACCCAGTCGCAGGTAAAGAACTGCGCCATGCCGTTCGGGGTGTCGAACTTCTCTTTGAACAGATACGAGGTGCCCTGATCGTCGTCAGACTCATCGCGACAAGGCCACATCACATAGCCCAGTTCACCCATTTTTTCGTAGGTGGCACCCTTAAAGCTCGGGCAGAGATGACGCAACTCATCCCAGATTTCCTGAGTGTTGTTGTAGTGCATCGCATAACCCATGCGGGTGGCAATTTCGCTGATGATTTGCCAGTCGGTTTTCAGATCCCACTTCGGCTCTACCGCTTTAAAGAAGCGCTGGAAGCCACGGTCTGCGGCGGTGTACACGCCTTCGTGCTCGCCCCAGGAGGTGGACGGCAGAATGACATCCGCAGCCGAAGCCGTTTTGGTCATAAAGATGTCCTGCACGATAACCAGTTCGAGATCTTCAAACCCTTTGCGCACCGCAGAGAGTTCCGCATCCGTCTGGAGCGGATCTTCGCCCATGATATAAGCCGCACAAACTTCACCATGCGCCGCGCGGTGCGGCAGCTCGCTGATGCGATAGCCGGTGTGCGCAGGCAGGCTTTCCACGCCCCAGGCTTTGGCGAATTTCTCACGGTTAGCCGGATTGTTGACGTACTGATAGCCCGGATAGGTATCCGGCAGCGCGCCCATATCACAGGCACCCTGAACGTTATTTTGCCCGCGCACCGGGTTCACCCCAACGCTCGGCTTACCGAGGTTGCCCGTCAGCATGGCGAGGCTTGTCAGCGAGCGAACGGTTTCAACGCCCTGATAGAACTGGGTGACGCCCATACCCCACAGGATCGCCGCCGTTTTTGCGTTGGCGTACAGTCTGGCGCACTGGCGGATTTCCTGAGCGCTCACGCCGGTTATCGCTTCCACTGACTCCGGCGTATAGCCTTCGACAATTTTGCGGTACTCCTCGAAGCCTTCGGTACGGCTGGCGACAAACGCCGTGTCGTACAGATTTTCTTCGATGATCACATGCCCAAGCGCATTGAGCAGCGCAATGTTCGAGCCGTTTTTCAGCGCAATATGCATGTCAGCAATGCGCGCGGTTTCAATCTTACGCGGATCGCAGACGATGATTTTCGCCCCATTGCGTTTGGCGTTAATCACGTGATTCGCAACGATTGGGTGTGAATCTGCCGGGTTGTACCCGAAGATAAACACGAGATCGGTGTTATCAATCTCGTTGATGGCATTACTCATGGCGCCATTACCGACCGACTGGTGCAGACCTGCAACCGAAGGGCCGTGTCAGACGCGTGCGCAGCAGTCCACGTTATTGGTACCAATAACGGCGCGCGCAAATTTTTGCATGATGTAGTTGGTTTCGTTGCCTGTTCCGCGAGAGGAACCGGTGGTCTGGATAGCGTCCGGGCCATATTTTTCTTTAATGGCGCTCAGGCGTTCTGCCACATAATTCAGGGCTTCGTCCCAGGAGACAGCTTCCAGCTTGCCGCCGCGCTCACGACGGATCATCGGGGTTTTCAGACGAGGCGTCAGGATCTGGGTATCGTTAATAAAATCCCAGCCGTAGTACCCTTTCAGGCACAGCGTGCCCTTATTGGTTTTCCCCTGCGCCGCTTCCGCCCGGACTATTTTGCCGTTATCCACCACCAGGTTTATCTTGCAGCCCGATGCGCAATAAGGGCAAACCGTGACGACTTTTTTCATCGGTTTCGCTCCACTTAAACAGTCGCATAAATGCATTCAACACTCGTCAATGCAGGTTTTATGCCACTCCTTAATGTGTGGGTATTTGCCGGGCCGCAGGGCCTTCAGGCTGACGAAATCAGACGGCTCGTCAGTTTTGACGTGTCGAACGTCGCCGGGATGTGACGGCGGTTAAAGATTCATCACCCCGAAGTGGCAAAGGCTTGAGCCCGGTGCAGAATCATCCAGACTTACGCTATGACACTTGTGCAGGGGGCAGAGGATGAAACCGCTCATACTGGTGATTGATGACGATACCGCCCTCTGCGAGCTGCTGCGGGATGTGCTTGTTGAGCATGTTTTCGACGTCGAGGTTTGCCACCTTGGGCAACAAGGCGTGGCGATGGCAGCAGAGCGGCCAGATATCGCGCTGGTGCTGCTGGATATGATGCTGCCGGATATCAACGGGTTGCAGGTGCTCACCCAGATACAGCGATTACGCCCCGAGCTGCCGGTGGTGATGCTCACCGGGATGGGCAGCGAAGCTGACGTGGTGGTCGGGCTCGAAATGGGCGCGGATGACTACATCGGTAAGCCGTTCAACCCACGAATTGTGGTGGCACGCCTGAAAGCGGTGCTGCGGCGCAGCGGAGCGCTGGCCGTGGAAAGCAGCGGGCAGGGGAATGGCATGACGTTCAACGGCTGGCGGCTGGACACGCAGCGCTGTGAGCTCATCAATCCGCAACAGCAGGTGATCCCACTGACTCAAGGCGAATACGGTTTATTGCAGGCGCTGGCGCAAAACGCGCGCCGAGTGCTGAGCCGTGAACAGCTGCTGGAGCTCACTCACAGTGAAAGCATGGAAGTGTTTGATCGCACCATCGATGTGTTGATCATGCGCCTGAGACGCAAGATCGAGCTGAATCCTCATCAGCCGACGCTGATCAAAACCCTGCGCGGGCTTGGCTATGTGTTTGCCGCGGATGTGGTTCACGGTGATAAAGCTGCCTGATTTTCACTGATAAACATCTGCAACTCCTCCAGCGTTTTCGCGCCATCAATCGCGTTGGCGCACAGCAGGCTGGCTCTGGCACAGGCATGCGCCAAAAGGACGCTTTCACGCAATCCCCACTTTTCATGGCAGCCATAAAGGAACCCGGCGCAAAAGGCATCACCCGCCCCGACGCTGCCGACAATCTCATTCTGTGCCAGCCGCCACGACGGCACCCACTGACCCTTTTCGTCTGGCGCTTCACACCAGGCACCTTCCGGGCAGTGGATAACCACCCGCTGCCTCACGCCTGCTCTTAACAGCAGCGCTGAAGCTTTGGCGATATTGTCGATAATCGGCTCGCCGTCATCAGCGCGAATCGCGAGCTCGCTAAACTCTCCGGCTTCCAGCTCGTTGATAACCAGATAGTCGAGGTGTTTGAGTGCCGGACGTACCAACGGCTGATAGCGCGGGTCGCCCTTACGTGACACCAGATCCAGCGACGTTTCGTACCCTTTTTCCCGCATCTGAGCCAGCAGGCGCGCGGCGCGGGTGCCAAATTCTTTATCGGCCAGATCGAGGCTGTCGAGCAGCAGCAGATAGCCGAGGTGGAAGATCTTCATCGAGCCTTCCAGCCGATCAAAAGCAGGAAGATCCAACAGGCGGTTCGCGCCCGGAGAATGGAAAAAGGTGCGCTGTCCGCTGGGATCGGTCATGACCTGCGACATCGACGTAGGCGCAAAACTGGTGCGCTGCACGTGCTGACGATTGACGTGATACTGGTCGAGCATCGCCATAATGTAATCGCCGTCGCTGTCTTCGCCCACCAGCCCGACGGCCTGCAATGGCAGATGGCTGCGCATTTTCGCCAGCGTCAGCAGCACATTGAGCGGTGCGCCACCCGTGGAGCGTTCGCTGTGGGTGATTTCCGCCAGCCAGCCGCGCTCCGGCCACTGCACGATTTTATGCACGTGATCCACCAGCATATTCCCGGCGGCGATAATCCCCTGGCGTTCCATCAGAGTCTCCCTGCGCTGCCAAAGATACGCATCTGTTCGGCGACGGTGTCGGTAATGGCCGTTTCGATGCCCAGCAGCAGTTCCGCAAACTCATCGTAAATGGGCTGACGGTGCGCCATGCGGTGTTCAACGGCCTGCAATGCGGCCTGCGACATCCCGGTGTAGAAATTGATTTTGTGAATGCCCAGCTCAATCGCCCGGCGGAAATCGGCATCGCTGATCCCCGAGCCACCGTGCAGCACCAGCGGTAAACCGGTTTGTTGCCGAATGGCATCGAGGCGGGCGAAATCGAGCTTCGGTTCGCCTTTATACTTGCCGTGAGCGTTACCGATGGCGACGGCAAGCGCGTCAATGCCGGTTCTGTCGACAAATTCGCGAGCCAAATCCGGGTCGGTGAAAAAGGCTTCGTCGGCATGGCCGTACAGCGCACCGCCTTCATCGCCGCCCACGGCGCCAAGTTCAGCTTCCACCGACACGCCAACCGCATGGCACATCTTCACCACTTCACGGGTCTGACGAATATTTTCGTCGTAACTCAGCGTGGAGCCGTCGAACATCACTGAGCTGAAGCCCAAACGCAGGGCGCGCACGACGGCCTCAAAGTGCAGGCCGTGATCGAGATTGAGCACCACCGGAACATCATGCCTCGCCGCTTCAAAACGCACGGCTTCAACCAGCGAGTCCAGCGACAGATACTTAAAATGCACTTCGGCGATATTGATGATAAACGGCGAGCGCTCCTGTTCGGCTGCGGCAAACAGCGCGCGCAGGAAATGGGAATCGAGCACATTAAACGCGCCCAGCGCATAGCCATGCTCGCGGGCGTGTGCTAATCCTTCGGCGAGAGAAATCATGGGCATAGCATTCTCCTTAGCTGCGGAACAGGCGGTATTCGTTGCACAGCACCAGATGCGCCGGCTCGTCTTCTTCAACGTTGTTATAGCGGTCGAGCGGGAACAGGAAATGGTTGTCGTGATCGTCATCGTTGATGGTCGACACTTCGCCCACCAGCACGTCACCAAACCCGCGCTCGCCCCAGAAACTGTGATAAAGCCCCGGCGGCAAACAGATGCTTTCGCCCGGCGTGAGACGCAGCTGGCTGCCTGCGACATGAGTCTGGCTGCATCCGTCCACGGTGACCGTGACGTCGGTGTTTTCCGTCTGTTCAAGCGCGTCGGCGTTCCACAGTTCGATAATCAGGTTGCCGCCGCCGCGGTTGATGATGTCTTCCCGCTTGCGCCAGTGGAAATGCATCGGCGTCACCTGGCCGTCGCGAACGTGCATGATCTTTTCAGCATAGCTTTTTTCGTACGGCATACCGTTGGGCGAGCCGTTGCGCAGAGTGAACAAGGTTAGCCCCTGAGCGAGAAAATTGGTGCCGCCAAAGGCGGTGACATCCCAGCCCAGTTTGAGGGCAAACACTTCGTGCCAGGCATCGGGATCAAGCTTCTGCCATTGCGTCGGCGGGAAGCTGGCGAACGGCGGCAGATGCACGTCGTGCTGGGAGAAAAACTGACGCGTGTGGCCGAGAATGTTGTTAATTTCGGAGCGTTTCATCGATTCTCCTTTGGCATCGGAGGTGACCCCTCTCCCTAACCCTCTCCCAAGGGGAGAGGGAACTTTCTTTTCTCCCTCTCCCCTTGGGTGTACGGTCCGGGGAGAGGGGCGCGCACAAGCCTTACTTAACCGTCCACCCCTTATAACTGCCGACGTTGTTCTTATCGATCATCGTCACCGGGATCAGCACAGGCGCTTTCGGCGCAGGCTTCCCTTGCAGAATGTCATAGCCGATTTCCACCGCTTTTGCCGCCATCACCTGCGGATCTTGCGCTGGCGTCGCCACGAACAGCGAGTTCTGACGTTTCAGCGCTTCTTCGCCGTCCGGGCTGCCATCCACGCCGACGATAAAGAACTCTTTACGCTGCGCCTGCTTCGCGGCCAGATCGGCCCCGATCGCTGTCGGATCGTTTATCGCGAACACGCCGTCGATCTTCGGATTCGCTGCCAGCAGCGAGGTCATCACTTCCAGCCCGCCTTCGCGACTGCCTTTGGCGTTCTGGTTATAAGAGAGCACCTTGATATCCGGGTGGCGTTTGAATTCGGTCTGGCAGCCTTCCACACGGTTTTGCACTGCGGAGACCGGCGGCCCGTTGATGATCACCACGTTGCCTTTGCCTTTCAGACGGTCGGTGATGTATTTACAGGCCATTTCGCCCGCCTGGGTGTTATCGGAGGTAATGGTCGCATCAGCGCCTTCGGCTGCGACGTCGACCGCCACCACCACGATGCCTGCTTCTTTCGCGCGCTTCACGGCGGGGCCGATGCCTTTAGAATCCGCCGCGTTAAGAATGATCATGTCGACTTTGGCGGCGATAAAGTTGTCGATCTGCGCCACCTGCTGGCCGAGGTCATAGCCGCTGGACACCAGCGTCACTTTGACGTTATCGCCCGCCAGCTTACGGGCTTCCAGTTCAGCCCCTTTGGTGATTTGCACGAAGAACGGGTTGGCAAGATCGCCCACCGTCACGCCGATGGATTTCAGCTCTTTGGCCTGCACAAACGGCGCGGCGGCGAGCAGGGTGCCAGCACAGAGTGCAATGGCGAGTGGCTTTAAACGCATAGTGTAATCCTCTGTCGTAGGGTTTTGTTGTTATGCACTTTGATGGTGTCGGGTACGGTATTTGTCGATCAGCACCGCAATGATGATCACCGCCCCTTTGATCACCAGTTGCCAGAAGTAAGAGACGCCCATCAGCGTCATGCCGTTGTTGAGGGTGGCGATGATCAGCGCGCCGACCAGCGTGCCGGTGATCGTGCCGATCCCGCCGACAAAACTGGTGCCGCCGAGGATCACCGCCGCAATTGCATCCAGCTCATAGCCCACGCCAAGGTTGCCGTTGGCGCTGTAAAGCCGGGAAGCGCTCATGATGCCGCCAAGCCCGGAAAGCAGGCCGCTCATGCCATAGACAAACAGCAACACCAGCCACACTTTGATGCCCGTCAGCCGTGCGGCCTGCATGTTGCCGCCAACCGCGTAGATATGAACGCCAAGCGTGGTGCGGCGCAGAATGAACCAGCACACCGCAATCACCGCCAGCGCAATCACTACCAGCCACGGAATGGGCCCGAGGTAGTTATTGCCTATCCACTCAAAACTGATGTCGGAGTTGATAACCGTCGTGCCGTCTGCCAGCAGATAAGCCGCGCCACGCAGGGCGGTATACGTCCCTAGAGTGACGATAAAGGGCGGCAACCCGGCAAACGCCACCAATGCCCCGTTGAATAAGCCCAGCACCAGCCCGAGCATTAGCGCCGCCGGAATCGATAACAGGGCAAATTCAGGAATGAGCGACACCACCATTGCGGCAACCGCAGTGGTGCCGAGAATTGAGCCGACTGACAAATCAATCCCGCCAGTCAGAATGATGAAGGTCATGCCCGCTGCGAGCACAATGTTGATCGACGCCTGGCGGGTGATGTTCAGCAGATTACTTTCGGTGAAGAAGTTGGGCGTGATAAAGCCAAACACCGCCACAATCAGGATCAGGATCGGCAAGATGCCGACCGTTTGCATCAAATCCCCCATCAGCATTTTTTTGGCTGAGGTTTTCGCGACCTGCTGAGGTGTGGGTACGGAGTTCTCTTTGCTCATGGTGACACCGCCTGGTGATGGGATTCGTTCACGCCGGTAGCCAGCGTCATAATGTTTTCCTGGGTGATGTCGTGGCTGAGCAGTTCCCCGGCGATGCTGCCTTCACGCATCACGTACACCCGGTCGCTCATGCCGACCACTTCCGGCAGCTCGCTGGAGATCATCAAAATCGCCACGCCCTGGCGCGCCATCTGGTTCATGATGCGGTAGATTTCGCTCTTCGCGCCCACGTCCACGCCGCGAGTGGGTTCATCCAGAATCAAAATGCGTGGGCCGATGGCGACCCAGCGAGAGATGAGGAGCTTTTGCTGATTGCCGCCCGATAATCCGCCCGCCCGGACCTGCGAGTGCGGCACGCGAATATTCAGCAGTTTGATAGCGTCGTCAGAAATGCTTTGCGCCTTTTTGCGGTCGAGCATGCCGTAATGCGCATCGCGCTCCAGCGTTGCCATGGTGATGTTTTCCTGCGCTGCCAGTTCGAGGAACAGCCCTTGCTCTTTACGGTTTTCCGTCAGGAAACCAATGCCCAAATCAATCGCTTCGCGCGGGGAGTGGATAAGCACCGGTTCGCCATCGACTTCAATCACGCCGCCGGTCGCCTTGCGTACGCCGAAGATAAGCTGCGCCAGCTCGGAGCGCCCTGCGCCAACCAACCCCGCCAGCCCGACAATTTCACCCGAGCGCACCAGCAGGCTGCACGGCTGCACTTTGCCGCTGTCCGTCAGGTGATGAACGTTGAGGCGCGGCTGGCCGTGCGGGATATCGCGCTCTTTGTTGAACAGATCGCTTAGCGGGCGGCCAACCATCATCCGCACCAGTTCAGACGCATTCAGTTTGTCGCGCGTCAGGCTGCCGACGTATTGCCCGTCGCGCAGCACGCTCACGCGGTCAGAGAGTTCATACACTTCCGCCATGCGATGGCTGATGTAGATGATCGCCATGCCTTCGTCGCGAAGACGCATGATGAGCTCAAATAAGCGGTGTGTTTCACGGGAGGAGAGGGCGGCGGTGGGCTCATCCATCACCAGAATACGGCTGTTGCGGTGCAGCGCGCGGGCGATTTCCACCTGCTGCTGCTCGGCGATGGTCAGCTTCATGACCAGATCGGTTGCTTTGAACTGAGCGCCCAGGCGGTTAATCACTTCCTGCGCCTGCATGACCATGGTTTTGCGCTGTACCAGACCGCCGCGAGAAAGCTCGCTGCCCAGGAAAATGTTTTCCGCTACGGTAAGGTTTGGGGCGAGCTGCATCTCCTGATAAATCAGCGTAATGCCTGCGCTGAGCGCGTCTTTCGGGCCCTTGATGAGGTGTGGCTGACCGTCAATCAGGATCTCGCCGCTGGTGGCGGTATAGGCCCCGGCGAGGATCTTCATCAGCGTGCTTTTCCCCGCGCCGTTTTCCCCCATCAGCGCATGGATTTCGCCGGGATATACCGTCAGGTCCACCCCTTTCAGCGCGTAGAACTTGCCGAAGGCTTTGGCGATGTTGCGCATCTCCAGCACGGGCGTCTGAGTCATGGTGATTCTCCTGAGAGAAGGGGCGATATCAGCAGTCCATCACAGGAAAGTAAATGCAAAATGTCAGAGGCCGTTCATATTTGTCATATTGCGGGGAGTTTGATGTGACTCACAGCGCGCCCCTCTCCCTAACCCTCTCCCGCGGGGAGAGGGAACCGATCGGCATTCTCCCAAAAGGAGGAGGGCTTTCTTTACTCCCTCTCCCTTTGGGAGAGGGCAGGGGTGAGGGGTTATCACCGTATTCACAAAGGGAGCCACCATGCCACTACGCCGACCGTCGTTCTTTGCCAGCGCTCGCGGCCGCCTGCTGTTTTTCAATCTGCTGGTGGTGGCCGTTACGCTGATGGTCTGCGTCGCAGCCGTGCTCGGTTTTCGCCACGCCAGCCGCATCCAGGAGCAGGTGCAGCAACAAACGTTCGACGACATGACTGGCAGCATGAATCTGGCGCGCGACACGGCGAACGTGGCGACGGCGGCGGTGCGGCTCTCTCAGGTGGTCGGTGCGCTGGAATACAAAGGGGAAGCCGAGCGTTTACAGGCGACGCAGCAGTCGCTAAAACGCTCGCTGGAAAAGCTGGCAACGGCCCCGCTTGCCAGCCGTGAGCGTGAGCTGGTGCAGCGTATTATCCAGCGCAGCAATGAACTTCAGCAGAGCGTGGCGGGCATGTTGCAACGTGGGCAACAGCGCCATCTGGAGCGTAACGCGCTGTTGAGTTCGCTCTACCAGAATCAGAGCTATTTGCGTCATCTGGAGGAGATCAATCAGCGTCAGGGTGAAGGTTCGCTGGACGGGCGTCTGCTGCTGGAAATGGACAGGCTGATCACCGCCTCGATTGAAACGCCGATGCCACGCTCCACGGTGCGCCAGCTTGATGACGTCATGCCTGCTTTACCAATGCAAAGCACTGACCCGCTGATCGCCTTCATTTTGCCGGATTTCAGCGCGGAATTACGAAAACTCGCCCCGCTTTCGCTTCAGCTCGAACAAAGCGACCTGGCGATCAGCTGGTACATGTTCCATATCAAAGCGCTGGTGGCCATCCTCAACGAAGACATCAATCAGTATGTGGCGCAGGTGGCGCAGTCTTCGGAATTACGGGTGTAGCGGTTCACCCAAAGCGCGAAAGTGATTCACAAAAGATGCGACAAGATGAATTGTCGCGTTTTAAATGAATCATACCGCTGTTAGTGCTCAATCTTAGGATACGGCTGCACTTTAAAAAATTTCGCGTTGAGCCGCTTCTTTGCCTTCTTGTTGATGAATCTTATATAGCGGTACTGCTCAAATTTGTGCGTTACTGCACGTTCTCTGTTCTCTCTGAGGTGCTGCCCGCGCTTACCGCCTCTCTTGATCGCATTCATAGCTATTTCGTGATACCACTCGCCGTCGAGCTCGTAAAACGTTGTGAAATGCGACCCAATAAAGTCAAAGTTTGACGCCTGATACACTACCCCAGCACGACCACAGCGGGAGTCGGCGAACGTCTGAACCCACTGCACCGACGGGTAAAGAAGCTTGATAGCTTTGAGGGAATAACTGATCGCTCTGGATTCGGAGTTGCGCGGCATATCATCGTGCAGCCACATCCGGTTTAGCTCCATATATTCACGATTCCCGGTATCAAGCACGACGCGCCTGCCTGAGTTGGGATTTAGCGCGTAACCCCATTGCAGCACGCCCACCAAATCACGGTCGGAAAACACGCCGAGATGCAGGTAGGAGTTGTTCACAAAGCGCTTGGAGTAGTGTTTAGTCGCAATAATAGACCGGGCCAGCCAGCAGGAAATGACTTCAACCCGCAGTTCCCGCGAACCGTAACCGACAACTTTCCCGTCATAGGTTACAGGTGCGGGAGGCGTTAACACTCTGGATTTTTTCTGCTTCCCCACAATAACTCTCCTTTATCGTGGGATGCTCAACGGCATTCAGATTTGAAATGAGGCGCTTACAGCGTGGGCATTTGATTTGAACCCAGGCAAAAGCCCCTTTAAACAACAGTTTATTGCAATTTTTACACCGATAATTCATGACTACCTCCTGCACCGAGGATAGTCGATTCATCATGTCGCCGGGTTTATTGTGCTTCTTACAATAGATACAAACGATCAATTCCATTAAATCGATCGTCCATTCAATGGTATTCGTCAGATAATCCGCGATACAAGCTGAGCCAGGCGCACGCCCCTGAACACATGTCCTGCTGGCGTTGGATGCGTGTTATCCGCACCTGTGTAGAGTGATTTGTTGCTCGCATTAACCAGATCGTCCACATCCACAAACGGCAGGACAAGCTCGTTACACAAATCCATCAGCGTTTGTCTGATCGCAGTGATGTTACTTACACGGCCTAAAGGCGTTGCTGGCCCGATAACAATAATTTGTGCCAGTGGACAAAGCTCACGCGACTTTGCCACGGTTGCGCGGAAGTTAGTCTGAAATTGTTCGATATGGCCTGCCGGAGCATCGTTGTACCCCATATTCAAAAAGATAAACTGCGGCTTTTCCGTAATGCTGCCAAGTTTTAACGCCACGCGATCCTGTGGAACGCGCCCATCCTGAATAGAGGTGAAGCCTGCACCGCTAATGCCATCACAGATTAGCCGAAGCCCCAGACACTGCCCCATGATGTGCATATCATTGAAAGACCCCTGAACCGCGCCTATGCCAACGGTATAAGAATCACCTAACACCCATGCAAGCGGCGGCTGAACCATGTCAGGACGCCAGATTCCATATTGCTGAGGCACAGCCACGCCACCAAACCCTGTGTTTATTCCCCTGAGCTCGTAATGACGCACTGCCGCATAATTCTGTGAACCATCACCAAACTGGACATGATAAATATAAGATGCACCTGATGAGTCGGTTTTAATCGGTGTTCCTGAAATACGCTGACCATCAACGTATAAATCACCCTGGTAATTGCCACCGACCATACGGAAATAAAGCACTGGCGTATCGCTTTGAAACTCAATAATCATCTGCGTGCCATTCTGCACGCCGTTACCACGATACCCGCTGGTGATGTCCTGCGGTGAATAGCCTGTAAACTGAAATGCAGCTTCGTTGGTGCGATCGTACAATTTCGGGTTGTAAATTGATGATGCCGCCACTGGTTTAAAAGCGCCCGCAAACTGTGCGCCACTGCCGCTGCCGCCTGTTACAGACATCGGGGTCGCGCTGGTGTCGGAATAGCAGCCACCAGACATAACCGCAGCAGTGGTGACAGCGCCAGAACCATTGACGGCGGTGACATAGATACGCCCGGCAAAAGCGCTGCTACGGGTTGGGGTCAGGCTATCGCCAACGGAATAGCCAGCCCCTGAGTTGGCGATAGTCACACTCACTAACCCCTGGCCCTGTGCCAGTGTTGGAGTGGGTGGGTTTACCATTACAGGAACGGCGGTGGTGCGAACCAGTTGCAGGCGCTGGAGGCGTGAAAAATACGACGGAAGGTTACGCACTTCAACAGAGCCGGTCTGCCGTTCACGATTTTTACGTCTGATTAAAGGCATTAATAACGCTCCGCAGTAAACGGGGCAGAAACGGCTGAAAACAACGATACACCGAATGGCGTAATAAACTCGTACATGTCGCCCGGTTCCAGCGGATAACAACCTGGCACACTGGCAGCAGCTTTCGCGCCGAATTTGTTTATCCAGATGGTTTCGTTGTTACTCAGGTTATAAATAGTAACCAGCCGGGTGTTTTTATCCGCCGGGATAATTTCGACACTTTCATTAGCTATCGTGTAACCGCTGTAATCCGCAAGACCAGAGGCCGGAGCGCTTACCGTTGGAAATCCACTCATTTACTCATCCTCCACCACGACGCCAGCAATCCAGATTTTCTGGTCGCCAGCATACAAATAAACACATGGCTGACCATCAAGGCGAACGTCACTTTCCACATGAATAAAACCCGCCGCTTGAGCTGGTATCTCTTTTTCGGTGGCGACATGCGTCACGGGGTCGTGTGGAAACGCCGCCATTTTTTTCATATCAAAATACATCGCCTGAATAGCCGCAAGATAATCAGGTTTATTACAAATGTCCTGCCCGACCAGCAGATAATCATTTAGCGAGCCATCACAGCTATCAAACACAATGTTGATTGTTCCAAGTCGCAGTGGCTTCTCGGCTTTGTTGAATAAATCAGATTTCGGGTAAGTCTCCCCGAAGCAGGTTGTGTTTTCAGGCAATACGCACGCTTTCTGGCATACCTGCTTTCGTCATTTTGTTCAGCGCTCGCACCATGGCCATTGCCTCCGCAACC